>JBMNQB010000003.1:0-143642 GCA_050943915.1 Lawsonibacter sp. | reverse complement strand
TAAGATGATGGTAGTTCATGCAGATCTCCTCCTGTAGTTTGGTGTGTGGTAACTTCATTCTACCAGAGTTCTGTATGAACTTCTTCTTTTTTCTTAAAGTGTTGCACTTGATAGTATAATTCACCAATTATTAAAAATGGGTGAGTCCTGTAAGGACTCACCCATGGTACGGCTGAAGGGATTCGAACCCCCGACCTTTTGGTTCGTAGCCAAACACTCTATCCAACTGAGCTACAGCCGCATTTTGAAGTTTTGAACCCGTCTCCCTGACGACTTGATTAGTATAGCACAGGAGGCAGGGTTTGGCAAGCCTTTTTTTGAAAAAATCCAAAAAATTTTTATGGAGCGGAAAACTGGACGTTCAGTCGATTTTTTGTGCAGGATAGAAGGAGAAACGGGTATTTTTTGTTTGGGAAGGTGAAAAGACGTTGACCGGAGGGGGAAGGGCTGGTACAATAGAAGCCGCGCGGTCCCGGCACAGGCGGAGCTCGGCCTGTGGAGAGACCGTGGGACAACAAGGAGGTTTTGTGTGTGGAGAAACGAGAGAGCTTTTCCTCCCGGCTGGGATTTCTGCTGATTTCAGCAGGCTGCGCCATCGGGCTGGGAAACGTATGGAGATTTCCGTATATCACGGGTAAATATGGCGGCGCGGCCTTTGTGCTGGTCTACCTGCTGTTTCTGGTGATCCTGGGCCTGCCTGTCATGGTGATGGAGTTTGCGGTGGGCCGGGCCAGCCAGCGGAGCCTTGCCCTGTCCTTCCAGGCGCTGGAGCCCAAGGGCAGCAAATGGCACCTTTACAGCTGGATCGGCATTGCAGGCAACTACCTGCTGATGATGTTTTATACCACGGTGGCCGGCTGGCTGCTCCTCTACTTTGTCAAGATGGCAAAGGGGGACTTTGTTGGACTGGATTCTGTGGGTGTGGCCAACGAGTACTCTGCCCTGATGCAGCAGCCCGGACTGATGACCGCGTTCATGGTGATCGTGGTGCTGCTGTGTATGCTGGTCTGCTCCCGGGGGCTTCAGAACGGAGTGGAAAAGGTCAACAAGACCATGATGCTCTGTCTGCTGATGGTGATGGTGGTACTGGCCTTCCGTTCTGTGACGCTGGACGGCGCTGCCGAGGGCCTGAAGTTCTATCTCATGCCCGACTTTCACAATCTGATGTATGATGCCAGTGGGAACATGATTCTGGGCGAAGCCATCTTCGCCGCTATGGGACAGGCGTTCTTCACCCTCTCCCTGGGGATCGGCGCCCTGGCTATCTTTGGAAGCTACATTGGAAAAGACCACTCTCTGGCCGGCGAGGCCGTCCGGGTAGGCGTGCTGGACACCTTTGTAGCCTTTACTGCGGGCCTGATCATTTTCCCCGCCTGCTTCGCCTTTGATGTGGCCCCTGACGCGGGTCCCAACCTGATCTTCATCACCCTGCCCAACGTCTTTAATGAGATGCCCATGGGCCAGCTGTGGGGTTCCCTGTTCTTTGTGTTCATGTCCTTCGCGGCCCTGACCACGGTGATCGCGGTCTTTGAGAACATCCTCTCCTTCTCCATCGAGAAGTGGGGCTGGAGCCGGAAGAAGGCGGTGCTGGTCAACCTGATCGCCATTTTGATCCTGTCCATGCCCTGTGTGCTGGGATTCAACCTTCTCTCCGGGATCCAGCCCTTTGGCGAGGGATCTGTCATCATGGACCTGGAGGATTTTATGGTCAGCAACAATATCCTGCCCCTGGGCTCGCTGGTCTATCTGCTGTTCTGTGTCTCCCGCCGCGGCTGGGGCTGGGAGAACTTCCTGGCAGAGGCCAACACTGGCAGCGGTTTGAAATTCCCCAGAGGGGTGCGGTTCTATGTGACCTATGTTCTGCCCCTGATCGTATTGTTCATCTTTGTAATGGGCTACTGGGACAAGTTCTTCTGAGAAGATCCTTGCCCGGCTGTCCGGAAGCGCCCCGCCGGTCCTGCTGGACCGGCGGGGCGCTGTCATGTCCGCCTGCGGCGGGCCGGACGGGGCTCCTGCTCCACCAGGATGATGTCCTCCCCGAACCGGCGGACCCGGTCCCAGGGAATATAGCGGTCCTCCTCCCGGCCCAGCAGTCCGAACAGCCGCCGGCGGCCGGGCAGCACCAGAGCCCGGACCTGACCGCTCTCCAGGTCTACCTCCAGGTCCTCCACATAGCCGAAGCGGCTTCCGTTCTGCACATCCACCACTTCCTTCCAGCGCAGTTCCGCGATCCTTGTCTGCATTGACTCGCCCCCCAGAGGATAGATATGCTGTCCCGGGGCTGTCCTATGCGGTTGGGTATGCCTTCTATCCCGGCATATCCCGGCATATAGTAGCACAGCAGACCCAAAATGCGGGGGAGTTGTTGCTGTGTGAAAGGAAATATGGAAGAGCGGGCCTGTCAGCTGGCCCTTTACATCATAGAAAACAAGGCGACGGTACGCGCCGCGGCTCAGAAATTCAAGATCAGCAAGAGTACGGTGCATAAGGACCTGTCAGAACGTCTCCCGGCGTTCAACCGGACTTTGTATCTCCAGGCCAAGCAGGTCCTGGAGGAAAACAAGGCGGAGCGGCACATCCGGGGCGGGCTGGCGACGCGGAAAAAGTATAAAGGGGAGTGAGAGGCTGGGGCGCAAGCGGAAAAAACGGGCGATCCTTCTTGCGACGGACTGAGGGCGGGGCTTGTGCCCCGTCCTTCTCTGTTGTATAATGAAGTAAATTTCTGAAAACAGGAACAGAGCGCATGAAGGATGGAGGAAGATCGCAGATGAGTTATGCCGATCAGGTTTTTATTGAGAACTGCAAAGCAATTTTGAGCACAGGCGTCTGGGACACAGACCGGGAGGTCCGGCCCCGCTGGGAGGATGGGACGCCCGCCCACACCGTGAAGCTTTTTGGGGTGGTCAACCGGTATGACCTGCGGGAGGAGTTTCCTGTCATCACCGTCCGGAAGCAGTATCTGCGGTCGGCGGTGGACGAACTGCTGTGGATCTGGCAGAAGAAGTCCAACAATGTCCATGACCTGAACAGCCACATCTGGGACGCCTGGGCGGATGAAGCGGGCTCCATCGGAAAGGCCTACGGCTATCAGCTGGGGGTGAAGCACCACTATCCCCAGGGGGATATGGACCAGGTGGACAAGGTGCTGTGGGATCTGAAGCATGACCCGGCCTCCCGCCGCATCCTCACCAGCCTGTATAACCACCACGACCTGAGCGAGATGGCCCTGTACCCCTGTGCCTACTCCATGACGTTCAATGTCAGCGGGAACACCCTGAACGGGATCCTGAACCAGAGATCCCAGGATATGCTCACGGCCAACGGCTGGAATGTGATGCAGTACGCGGTGCTGCTTCACATGATGGCCCAGGTGTCCGGTCTGGAGGCGGGGGAGCTGATCCACGTCATCGCGGACGCCCACATCTATGACCGCCATGTCCCCATTGTGGAGGAACTGATCGCCCGGACGCCCTATGACGCGCCGTCGTTCTGGATGGACCGGAGCATCACAGACTTCTATGCCTTTACCCGGGACAGCTTCCGGCTGGAGGGCTATCAGGCCCACCCGCTGGAGGCGAAGATCCCGGTGGCTGTTTGAGTTAGGAATTAGGAATTAGGAATTTGCGCCCCATGCGGGAGACGGAGCGAGGAGAGAACACCATGAATGTGATCGTAGCAGTGGACGAGAATTGGGGCATCGGAAAGGACGGAGACCAGCTGGTGTATCTGTCCCAGGATCTGAAGCGGTTCAAGGCGCTGACCACCGGGCATCCGGTGATCCTGGGCCGAAAAACGCTGGCTACCTTTCCAGGCGGCCGCCCGCTGAAGGGGCGGAGAAACCTGATCCTGTCCCGGGATCCGGCTTTCGCCCCGGAGGGTGCGGAGGTATTCCGGGATCTGGAGGCGCTGCGGTCTGCCGCCTCGGAGGACGCCTTCGTCATCGGCGGCGCGTCGGTATACGAACAGCTGCTTCCCTGGTGCGATACGGCGTACGTCACCAGGATCCACGCCGCCTTTCCGGCGGACGTCGTGTTCCCGGATCTGGACCGGGATCCCGACTGGGAACTGGCGGAGGAGGAGCCCCCCCTGGAGCAGGACGGCCTGTCCTTCCACTATGCGTGCTACCGCCGGCGGCCCCACTGAGTGGGGAAGCATCAGCGCCATCTGGAATGTGGGCGGCTGAACTGGATTTGAAAAGACCGTGCGTCCAGCGCTTTTAGGCGTTGGACGCACGGTCTTTCAAAATATGGTCTGTGCTTTGAGATTTTCCAGGGCTTCCGGGCGGTTTGACAGAAGCGCGCCCACCGTTGGACAGGTCTCCAGCTCCGGACAGCTGCCGCAAGTGGCAACGCCCCGCTTTAAGGCACACTGGCGGATGCCGCAGAGATGGTCACAGAATACGGTTTTGATCCCCTCGGTGCGGCAGCCCTGGCAGTTGATATGCTCCGGCCGGATGGGGGCGTTGTTCAGTTCGGCCCATAATTTTGCGGTCCTTTCCCGCAGAGCCTGGTCGTTATGGAGTGTTGCAAGGTATGCGTCGCACGCAGTACAGTTCAGGCCGCAGTAAGCGATCAGATCATCCATGGCAATATCCTCCGAAACAATTTGGTGCTTCCACTCTGCTGACTTTCGACGGGTATGAAGGGATGGAACTCAGCTGCCCAGATGCAGGCCCTCCTGACTGGAGAGGCCGTCCTTGGCCAGCATCCGTTCCAGCACCTCCACGTCGGCGGTGATGTCCAGCGCGTCCCCCTGGAACAGCTGGTCCAGCTGCTTCTCAAAGCCATCTACCACCTTGTCCATCATGTTTTCGATGCGCTCCATGGCGGCAGAGATATTTTCGCCGCTCACTTCCTGATCCTCCAGCTGGGCATAGGACCGGAGGATCTTCAGGGTGGTGGGGAGATAATAGCTCAAAAAGCTGTGGAGCTGCGGCGACTTCTGGGGATGGCTGCGCTGGTACTCGAATACCTTGGCGGTGATGACGCCGATGCGGTCGATCTGCTGGCTGAGCTTGGGATTGTCGATCTGGTCGTTGATGATACGGATCTCCTGGAGCACGGCGGACTGGGGATCCTCGCCGGGGGCCTCATCCTGGGGAGGCTCCGGTCTGGCAGAGGGAGGATCGGACAGTCCCTCGCCGGAGAGCACCAGACGGTCGTTTCCATAGTCCAGATAGCCCATGGGGAAGAGGCCGTCATCCAGCATATCGGACAGCTCATCCCGTACCTTGGCGGGGGAGGTCCCCAGGGCAGAGGAGAGCGCGCTGATGGAAATGACGGTGCGGGAGCCCAGCATGGCCAGATACTTCCGGCAGCGCCGCACTTTTTTCCGCTTCCGCAGTCCGACCCACAGACAGCCCAGGCTGCCGAAGAAGAAGCACAGGACGGGGAGCGTGGCTTCCAGATACCAGGCCACGTCCGGGAGCATCCACAGGCTGCCGGCCAGGGCGGAGACAGAGGTGAAGCCGAAGATCAGGCTCAGGATCACGCCGACCGCGGTGAGGCGCTTGGCCTGGACAGACAGCCGGGTGAGGACCTGAACGGAGACAGGAGCCGAAGGCGTCTGAGCCTGAGCGCTCCCGTTCTGGACTGTGCGGGCCCCCACAGAGCCGTTTTGTTGGGTGTAGTAGGGATGCTGTCCCCGGACATTGGTTTTTCTGCGGCCGCCGCCCAGCACCTTCACGACGATCATCAGGATGCCCACAGGGGGAAAGAGAAACAAAAAAAGGACTGCGGCGAGCCAGAAACCGCGGTCACCGGTGCCCCGGTGAGGAGATCTGCCGGACCCGCTGTTTTGATAGGAATAATGCTCCATAGTCATGGACCTCCAGCCAAACAGAATGAAAACTCAATGTAAGAATATCATATCAGAGAGAAGCAAAAAAGAGATTGAGTTTCTCTTAAAATTCTATGAAGAAACTCCGGTGGGGAGTGAGACGATTATACCGCACTGAAGCGAAAAAGTAAACGCTTCTTCCGGAAAATTCGGTGGACTGTAACTGTTCTGTAATTGTAAGGAGAGGACGCCGATGCTATAATAATGTCTGCTGAATCGACCGCGAAACAGTTGATTCCTGCGGAGGCAGCGGTATAATTCCGTAAAAATGGCGAAAAGGATCCATTTTATGGAGCTTGGACCCTGCTGCAATGCGGATCCTGTTGAAACGCAGCAAGCCTGGACAGTCAATGCCTGCGGCCTGGTTCAGTACGCATGATAACAGCACCTGATACATAGAGAAGCTTCAGGCCGGGAACGGCCGGCTATGGAGCGGGAGATCACTGCCGGCGGCGCGGGCCTTGCTTAGACCGGGCCCGCCGGCGTGGAGGAGCAGAAATATGGGAAAAAGAGAGCTTTCCAAAGAACCTGCGGGCGAGCAGGGCGGAAGAAAGAACAAAAAAATATGGATCATTTCGGGGACTGCCGCGGCAGTGCTGCTGGGAGGCTATCTGGGGCTGTGTGCCTGGGTGAACGGGTCTGACCGGATCCTTCCCAACGTGTCGGTGGCCGGCCTGGATGTGTCCGGCATGACCGCAGCGGAGGCGGAGACCGCCCTGGACCGGGCCATGGAGGAGCACGGCGGCCAGATCATTGGCCTGGTATCCTATGATGGACAGCTGTGGTCCATCGCGGCGGAGGAGATGGGATATGGCTGGTCCTTCCCGGCCGAGGCCGCGGGCGCGGTGGGCCGGGAAAGCTTCCTCACCAGCGGCGGCGTCTATCTGACCCAGCTGCTGGGCCGGGAACACCAGATCTCCGCCCCCAGATGGGACTGTGCAGTGCTGGATGAACTGGTGGATCTGGTGGAGGCTGAGACAGGGGGCAGCGTGACCGAGGCGGCCTATCAGCTGGAGGGCGATGTCCTGGTGATGACCAAGGGCAGGACCGGCCAGGCCATCGACCGCAGCCAGGTCCAGGACAGCCTCTGGTCTGCGGTGGAGGATGCCATGGAGCAGAAGCTCGGCGGCGCAGAGGGGGTCGTGGAGGTGGAATATCCGCTCGCCCCCCAGGAGACCCCGCCCCAGGAGCCGGACTTCCAGGCCATCCACGACGCGGTGGCGGTGGAGCCCCAGAGCGCCCGGTACGACCGGGAGAGCGGGGCGGTCACCGACCATGTGGTGGGCGTGGACTTTGATGTGGAGGCGCTGAGGGCCGCCTATGAGCAGGCGGGGGAGGGGGAGAACCTCTCCATCCCGGTGACCCTGACCCAGCCGGAGGAGACGAAGCAGAGCCTGGAGGCCAAGCTGTTCCGGGATCTGCTGGGGGAGGGGACCACCAATGTGAGCGGTTCCTCTGCCCGGAAGCACAATGTGAAGCTCTCGGCCCAGGCCTGCAACGGGGTGATCCTGATGCCCGGAGAGGTGTTCTCCTATAACAACACCACCGGAAGCCGGTCCGCCTCCAAGGGCTATCTGGCCGCGCCGGTGTACTCCGGCGACGCTTCGGTGGACGAGGTGGGCGGCGGCATCTGCCAGACCTCCTCCACCATCTACTACGCGGTGCTCCATACAAACCTGAAGGTCGTGGAGCGCCGGGCCCACCGCTTCAACACCGGCTATGTGCCGGAGGGCATGGACGCCACGGTGTACTACGGACAGACGGACTTCCGCTTTGAGAACAGCACGGACTACCCCATCAAGATCGTCACCTCCAGCTATGACCAGGGGGGCAGGCGGAAGCTGAACGTCCAGATCTATGGGACCAATGTGGACGGCGTCCGGGCCGAGCCCAAGAGCACGGTCTATGAGACGGTGGCCCCTACCACCCAGTATAAGGCGGATGAGTCCATCCCCCGGGGGACCACAAAGGTGGACAGCAAGCAGAATCCCTACACCGGAAAATCGGCTCAGACCTACCGGTATGTCTATGACCGGGACGGGAACCTGCTGGAAAAGCAGGATATGGGAAAGAGCGTGTACAAAATGCGCCCCAAGACCATCCTGTATCACCCCGCCGACGGAGACCCCGCCACCTGGCCCAACGGTGTCCCGCCGGTCCCGGAGGTCCCTCCGGAGGAGACCGTACCGGAGACGCCTGCGGAAAACGCGGGCACAGAGACGCCGCTGGAGGATCCCGGAACGACGGCCCCGGCGGAGCCCCCTCACGCAGAGGAGCCCCCGGCCCAGGACCTGGCGGCGGCTGATCCGGCTCAGACCGTTTGACACACAGAGAAGGTGACAAGGTATGTTTCAGGGATTTTCCCAGGAGGCGGTGGACTTTTTGTGGGGCATCCGCTTCAACAATGAGCGCAGCTGGTTCGAGGCCCATAAAGAAGAGTACCTGACCCTGGTGGCCGGGCCTATGCGGGAGCTTGGGGAACAGGTCCACGCCGCGGTGGAGGAGGAGTTTCCAAAGCTCGGACTGAACCTCCATGTCTCCCGGATCTACCGGGACGCCCGGCGGCTCCACGGGCGGGGGCCCTATAAGGACCACCTGTGGTTTGTCCTGCGGCGGCCGAAGGAGGAGTGGGTCAGCCAGCCGGCGTTCTATTTTGAGCTGGCTCCGGAGTATTACAGCATGGGGATGGGCTGGTACGATGCCGCGCCCCTGACCATGGCCAAGCTGCGGGCCCGGATCGACCGGGACCCAAAGCCACTGGAGCGGCTGGCCCGCCGTCTGGAGAAGTCGGAGTTTCAGCTGGAGGGCGCGGAGTACAAGCGCCCCAAGGGGGACCCAGGCAGGCTGCTGGCCCCCTGGTACAACCGGAGGAGCATCGCCATCTCCCGGGATGAGAACTGCGGCGGGATTCTCTTTCAGCCGGAGCTGGCGGAGCAGGTGATCCAGGGCTTCTGCTTTTTGAAGCCCTATTATGAGTACCTCTTTTCCCTGGCGGGGGATCCCACGCCGGAGGGACTGTGACAGAAAAGCAAGTCAAAGCGAGAAAAACGGGCGTCCCAAGGGTTAAGCCCCATAGGTACACAATGTGGACCTATGGGGCTTAAGTCTGTGTATGGGGGAAGCAGGGTATGTGGCGTTCCACATACCCTGCTTTTTGCTCACAATCCATTTCAAATAATGTTCAAAACTTCGAGTTTGGATAATTACAGAAAAGCAAATATTGTAGTGGCTTTTTTAGATGACCTGTGGTATGGTGTCTTGCTGCAAGGAGGTACGACACATGAACGACACTCTGAAACTACTCTACAATAAACGTTACGCGCCACTGCCCATGACGGGGTCTGAGAAGGAAATTGAATCTTGTCACGCACAGCTCATCGAGAGATTGGAGAAACCAGAGAGAAAGTTGGTGCTGCGGATCATGGATAACCAGAGCCTGATTGCGGAAGAGCGATCCATGGATAGTTTCTTCTGCGGATTCAAATTAGCATGGGAACTGGCATATGAACTGAATCACCTTGAAACGGACAGGCATCTCTTTCCAGCGCAAGAAGCGGAGAGAGATGTCTGATTCTCGTATGAGGGACACCAAAAGTTTTGAAAAGTAAGATGATCGAAGAACAAACGGGCCACTCCAGTGCTGCAAAATAGGAGGAAACACACATTTTCACTCATCCGTCCAAATAGAAAAAGATGAGTCTTAGCGTTCTTAACTATATAATCAAAAATGGATGTTAGAAAGCCTTTCTTTCACTATTTATAATTTAACAAAGAATTTACTGCGTTGTGATAGCTGAAAAACTTTGCAGATGTATGATAAATAGGTTGAATTATATTTTCTGACGTAGCCCTGCGAGAAGTATCAAGGAGAAAACAAGTTGAACTTGTGTGGGAACAGCTTGCGGATGATGGAGAGACTCTCACCATGAAACTGTGGCGGGGTGAAATCTCAGCGGTCTTCCCCAAGCCGGGTTTTAATGTATGGTCATGATTAACAGAATGGTCGACCGTGAAAATCAGAGGCAATCAACATCATAAAAGTTCAGTATTTATTACAGACAGACAGATATTATTTTGTAATGACACGCGCCAGAAAAGCTCGGGCTATGTAAGTTTATTACAAGACAAGGAGACGGAAAATGGAACATGACATACAGGTTTTGGACCGAGTGAAAAGCGCTTATGCCACTCTGCGCCCTTCGGAGCAGCGGGTGGCGGACCAAGTACTGGCTGATCCGGAGAAGTGCACTCGGTGTACCATTGCGGAGTTGGCAGACCAGGTGCAGGTGAGCCAACCCACGGTGGTTCGGTTCGTTCAGGCTCTGGGCTTTGACGGCTACCGTAGTTTCAAATACTGCCTGCTGCGGGACCAGAGTGGAAAATCTCCAAAGGGCCCCTACTTTGACCACCTGGGCGACTTTGACCTCAAGCCCTGGGACCGCCTGGAGGACCTTCCCCTCAAGGAGACGCGTATCGCGGGAGGGCTGTTGGAGGATGCACTGAAATTTCTCTCTGCTGAAGATCTAAGCCGAGCAGTTCGAATGCTTGCTACAGCCAGGACCATTGACATCTATGGGGTGGAAAACTCCGTCACACCCGCCAGTGATCTGCTCACAAAACTTACCTACCTGGGTCTGAACTGCAGGATGCACACCGACGCTTATCTCCAGCAGATATCCGCTGCCCATCTGGGAGTAGCAGATGTGGCGGTTGCAGTGTCTCACTCCGGATGCTCTATCGATACTGTTAAGGCGCTTAAGCAAGCGCGAAAGGCCGGGGCAGGCACCATTGCCATCACCAGTCCCAAAGAGCCCCTGCTGGCAAAATACGCTGACGTGTGCTTGAGCACCGGAGGGCGTGCCTTGTCCATCTACGGCAACGCCATCTTTTCGCGTATCCCGGATCTGGCGGTGGTGGATCTTCTATATATGGGGATTATCCAAAGTGACTATGAGCGATTTTCCCGCAACCTTGACAAAAGCGGTGCAGTAATCGCGGACCGAGGATATGGAGACGAGTAACAGATCAATCTTCCTTTTGTGTAAGAAACTTACACAAAAGGAAGATTTTTTTTGAGCGTTTTTTACTTTTTTATTACAAGAACTTAAATTTAAAGTGCTTGTTTGTTCCTCAATAAAACTGGTAGTATGATGCCGTCGCCGGAAAGATACGGCGACACAGAACGACAGGAACAGAATACTTTTCCGAGAGAGGAGCAATATATTATGCTGGAACTGGAACACATCCAGAAATCCTTTGATGGTGTGCCGGTGCTGAAGGATATTTCCCTGCAGGTGGCAGACGGAGAGATCGTTTCCATTCTGGGTCCTTCTGGCTGCGGCAAAACCACGCTGCTGAATTTGATCCTTGGCATTGTGGATGCTGACAGTGGCCGGATTCGTTACGACGGGCAGGACCTGACCCGTACCCCCATGGAAAAGCGGGGTTTCAACATTGTCTTTCAGGACTATGCCTTGTTTCCCAATCTGAACGTCCGCCAAAACATTACTTACGGTCTGCGCAACAAGCCGGGGATCTCTACCAAAGAAGAGGTGGAGGAGCTCATCGACCTGCTGGGCCTGCGGGAACACTTGAGCAAGCGCATTGACCAGCTCTCAGGCGGTCAGAAGCAACGGGTGGCCCTGGCCCGCACCATGGTGATGAAGCCCCGCATCCTGTTGCTGGACGAGCCCCTGTCCGCTCTGGATGGAGTGATCAAGGAGTCCATCAAGGACCGGATCAAGACCATTGCTCGGGAGTATCACCTGACCACCATCATCGTCACCCACGACCCGGAGGAGGCCCTGACCCTCTCTGATCGGGTACTGATCATCGAGCAGGGCACCATCTCCCAATACGCCAAGCCGGAGGAAATTGTTCACCAGCCTAAAAACGACTTCGTGCGTAAGTTCATCCTCAACCAGTTGGAGATCAAGCGCAACAACATCTATGCCCTGTTTGGCGACCGCCCCACATGGGCCGTCCAGGCAGGATAAGGGGAAGCCATGACACGGACCAATCGTGAACTGAAACTGATTTTCGCGGTCATTGTTGCCCTGTTTGCTGTGTTCCTGGCCGGCCCAATCCTGATCTTGTTGGGAAAGTCCCTGTGGGACGGGGGACTGACCGGAGAATTTTATGCCTCGGTACTGTCGCAGAAGGGATTTCTCCCGGCCCTGGGCAACAGCTTCGCGGTGGCCGGGGCCTCGGCGGCAGCGGCCACGCTGCTGGCCTTTCTGCTGGCCTATGGGGTGCACTACACCGGCCTGCCCAAGTGGAGCAAGCGGCTTATCACCTCTGTGGCTACCCTGCCTATGTTTTTGCCCACCATTACCTATGGCTTTGCCATCATCTATTCCTTTGGCAAGCAGGGCCTCATCACCCGCCTTCTGGGACGGCAGCTGTTTGATATTTACGGCTTTTTCGGCCTGATGGTGGGCTATGTGATCTACACCATTCCCGTAGCCTTTTTGCTCATCCACAATACCATGGGATTTGTGGACAAAAAGACCCTCACCGTCTCCAAGGTAATGGGTGACAAGGCTCTGCCCACTTTCTGGATCGCGGTGCTGCGCCCCCTGCTGGGGACCTTTGCCGGAGCCTTTATCCAGGCCTTCTTCCTGTGCTTTACCGACTTTGGCATTCCCGCCTCGGTGGGCGGAGGCTATGAGGTCATCGCCACCCTGCTCTATAACCAGATGCTGGGGGGTATCCCCGACTTCAACCGGGGCGCTGTCATCGCCATGGTAATGCTGATCCCCTCCATCGGCAGCATCTGCATTCTTCAGATTCTGGAGCGGTTCAACATCCGGTATAGCCGGATTTCCAACGCGGATCTGCGGAAAAATTCTCTGCGGGATGTGGGATGGGGCCTGTCTGGTACCGTAATTTCCGTGGGAATTCTGGCCATTTTTGCCGTGATCTTTGTGGTTCCCATGGTGGAGGAGTGGCCCTACCAGACCGGATTCTCCTTGGAGCACTTCCAGACGGTATTCTCAGACAGCAGCCTGCTGGCCGCCTATGGGCATTCCTTGCTCATGGCACTGCTGACCGCTGCCGCCGGTACGCTGATTGCCTACGGAGCGGCCCTCATCACCGCCCGAAGCAACCTGGGTCGGGGATATAAGCGGACAATTGAGAGTATTGCCCTGGTGACCAACGCCATCCCTGGTATGGTGCTGGGCGTGGCCTACCTGTTCCTCTTCTCCGGCACCAGTTTGCAGAACACCCTGCTGTTGATGGTTTTGTGCAACATTGTGCACTACTTCTCTACCCCCTACCTGATGATGAAGAACGCCCTGTCCAAAATGAACGCCGGGTGGGAGACCACCGCCATGCTCATGGGAGACAGTTGGCTGAAGACCATTTTGCGGGTGGTAACGCCAAACGCCCGGTCCAGTCTCATCGAGGTGTTTAGCTACTACTTCATCAACTCTATGGTCACCATCAGCGCCCTCATCTTCATAGCCGGGGCCAGAACCATGGTCCTCACCACCATGATCAAACAGCTACAGTATGTCAACCGCTTCAACGAGGTGTTTGTACTGTCCCTGTTGATTTTAGCCACCAACCTGGTAGCCAAGGCGCTGTTCTCCTGGCTGGCCGGGTACCGATCCAAACACAGTCCTAAAATAACAAAAAAGGAAGGAATCAAGTGATGAATTACAAAAAAATGATGGCCATTGGCCTGTCTGCTGCCCTGAGTCTGTCCCTGCTGACTGCCTGCGGAGGGACCAACAGCGCTGGAAACGGCGGTGAGGAGCAAGTAGTTATCTACTCCAACGCCGATGAAGAGGCGGTCACCGCGATGCAGAACGCCCTGGATAATAACGGATACAAGGGCAAGTACATTTTCCAGACCTACGGCACCTCCGAGCTGGGTGGAAAGCTGTTGGCCGAAGGCACCAATCTGGAGGCCGATCTGGTAACCATGAGCACGTTTTACCTCCAGAGCGCCCAGGAGCAGAACAGCATGTTCCTGCCTCTGGACTTTGAAGTGAATACCCTCACTGAGGTTCCCGACTACACCGCCCCCATCACCTCCCAGGAAGGCGCCATCATCCTCAACACCGAGCTGATGGCCTCTGAGGGCCTGCCCACTCCCACCAGCCTGAAGGACCTGGCTGACCCGATCTATGCGGGTCAGGTGGCGGTCACAGACATTCAGTCCTCTTCCACCGCATGGTTGCTCATCCAGGCTCTGGTGGATGCCTACGGGGACGACGGAGCTGAGGAGGTTCTGTCCGGAATTTATGACAACTGCGGCGCTCACATCGAAACCTCCGGTTCCGGTCCCCTGAAACTGTGCCGGGCTGGTGAGGTAGCCATTGGCTTCGGCCTGCGCCACCAGGCGGTGGCCGACAAGGCGGAGGGCCTGCCCATCGACTATGTGGACCCCGCCGAGGGCAACTTCTCCCTCACCGAGTCCGTGGCCGTGTTGGACAAGGGGGAAAGTACCAATCCCCTGGCCATGGAGATGGCCCAGTGTATCATTGAGAATGGCCGGGAGGAGCTGCTCCAGACCTATCCTAACCCCCTCTATGAGGGTGAGACCGCCGATCCTGCCAACCAGTCCGCCAACCCCTCCATCTTTGACGAGCCTCTGACTTTTGAACTGTTCCAGGCCCACCAGCAGCTGTCCGAGTCTGCTAAGGGCTGATCGAAAGGAGTTTTCATACCATGAATACCTATAAATTGCTGACTCCCGGCCCTCTGACCACCACGGATACCGTAAAGCAGGAGATGTTGGTGGACCGCTGTACCTGGGATGACGATTACAAGGCCGTCACCCAAAAAATCCGCCGCCAGCTGCTGGAGTTGGCCCATGTCTCTGAAGATGATTACACCGCCGTGCTCATGCAGGGCAGCGGCACCTTCGGCGTGGAGAGCGTGCTCACCAGCGTGGTGGGCGACCAAGACAAGGTGCTCATCTGTTCCAACGGCGCTTACGGAAAGCGTATGACCGACATCTGCACCCACAGCCGCATCCCCTTTGTCCACTATGCTCAGGACTACGACAAGGTGCCTGACGCTGCCCATGTGGCCCAATTGCTGGCCCAGGACTCCTCTATCACCCATGTGGCCATGGTTCACAGCGAGACCACCAGCGGCATCCTTAACGATATCCAGTCGGTGGGCAAGGTGGTTCGGGACGCGGGCAAGACATTCATTGTGGACGCTATGTCCTCCTTCGGCGGCGTGGACATCCCTGTGGCCGACTGGGGCATTGATTTCCTGGTGTCCAGCGCCAACAAGTGCATTCAGGGTGTGCCCGGCTTCTCTTTCATTCTGTGTCGCCGGGACAAACTGCTGGAAAGCGAGGGTAAGGCCCGCTCCCTGTCTCTGGACCTGCTGGACCAGTGGAAGGGGATGGAGAAGGACGGCAAGTGGCGCTTTACCTCTCCCACCCATGTAGTGCTGGCCTTCTCCAAGGCACTGGATGAACTGGATCAGGAGGGCGGCATCCCTGCTCGCAGCCGCCGCTACACGGAAAACAACCGTATGCTCATTGAAAAAATGCGCGCCATGGGCTTTGCTACCTATATTGACGGCAGCCATCAGGGCCCCATTATCACCACTTTCTTCTATCCTGCCGGGGTATCCTTCCGGTTTGAGGAGTTCTACCGCTATATCAAGGAGCGGGGATACGCCATCTACCCGGGTAAGCTCACTGAGATGGATACCTTCCGCATCGGCAACATCGGGGAAATTTACCCCGAGGATATTGACAAGCTGACCAGCATCATTGCAGCCTTCCTGAAGGAGAGAAAGGAACAGATCGCATGATTGAAGCGGTGATTTTTGACTGGGCAGGTACTACGGTGGATTATGGCTGCTTTGCCCCGGTGAAGGCCTTCATGGAGGCTTTTGCCCACCACGGAGTGCCCGTTACCATGGAGGAAACTCGTAAGCCTATGGGTATGCTCAAGAGGGACCATATCCGAACCATGCTGAATATGGAGCGCATCGCTGCGGAATGGAAACGGGTTCATGGCCACGAAGCCACCGAGGAGGATGTGGACGCTGTGTACGCCCAGTTTGAGCCCAAGCTGTTCTCTATTCTGGACCAGTACGCCGACCCCAAGCCCTTTGCGGTAGAGACGGCAGCCAAGCTGCGGGAGATGGGATTGAAGATTGGTTCCACTACCGGTTATACCGATGCAATGATGAATATTGTGGTGCCTAAGGCAGCCCAGCAGGGCTACGCCCCCGACATTTGGGTTAGCCCCGACGGAGTAGGTGGCAAGGGCCGTCCCTATCCCTATATGATCTTTGCCAATATGCAGAAGCTGGGTGTCACCTCGGTTCAAAATGTGGTCAAGGTGGGGGACACCATCTCCGACATCCGAGAGGGCGTCAACGCCGGAGTCTGGACGGTAGGCGTCATCGAGGGTAGTTCCGAACTGGGCCTGAGCCAGCAGGAGTACGAGGCAATGTCTCCCCAGGCTCGAGAGGAGGCCTGCCAGAAGGTGGAGGCGCGCTTCTGTCAGGCAGGTGCCCAGTTTGTGATTCGGGATCTGTCTCAGTTACCGGATCTGGTCCGTGCTTGTGGCTTTCAGAGCAAAATGAAATAATCTCTTTTCAAACTATTTCCACTTATAAATTATAAGTGAAAACATTTTGAAACGAACAGGCATCCATCTCCCGTAAAAGAAGCGGAGATGGATGCCTGATTCTATCTACTCAATCACGATAGCTTTCCCCAGCCGATACCGGCACAGTCCAAAGCCAGTCTCGGAGCGCTCCAAAATGGTCTCCGGGATCTGCTTGAGGTACTTCCGCCCAAAGCTGGTGGTGCCGAAGTATGCGTCGAAGTTTGCCACCGGCAGCACCACCCAGTCGGAATCCTCCGTTTTGTTGGCATAATAGTAGGATACCAGCGTGGTGACCATATCCAGTGGGACCCCCTTTGGCGAGAGGGTATGAAGTTGCTCCTCCAATGCAGGCGGAAGTTCCGGTTCCTCTGTCCGAAGCGGCCCCAGCTCCAAAGCCTGGGCCAGAAAGCTGTCAAACCGCAGGCCCCACTGCCCCTTGGTGGTGGGAGCAAACAGGGGGGATCTGCATCTGGATCACCTTGTCCCGCCAGGCTCCATCAAAGCCTTTCTCAATGGCGGCGCACTTCTTTTGAGCGCTGCTGGATACCCTCTCCGGGTTTTCCCGTACAAAGGCTGTCACCCGATGCACATGCCTATGGAACCATCCGCTGCCGTTTTCCTCCACAAGGCCGGGAAATTCTGAATGGAGTTCCCTAAAATCACTGCCAAACTGCCACACCTCCCGAGGCGTGGCTTTTTTACTGTCCGGCACACTGCACCAGGCGCACAGGCCCCGCTTGGCATAGTCGATGCGCTCCCGGGGCACTTCGATTGGTTTGCCATTCTCGTTATGAAACAGAAACCCTCTCGCCAGGATGGTCAGCACCCGGTTGAGTCCCTCAAAGTTCAGAATGGTGTCGAAGGTGAAGCGGCCCAGATAGGTGGTATCCTGCTTGTTCCGGGCGGTGTAGTTGACCGCATCGGTGTACGCTCAACATGAAGAAAACAACGCTCTCCTACAAAAACAAAAAGCAAATCCAGACGCCAGAGAGCGAGCAGATCCTTGTGGAGAACACCCATGAGCCGCTCATCTCCATGGAGGTCTGGGAGATCGTGCAGGATGTGCGGGAGCACAAGCGGCGACCGCCCAAGCACATGGAGGAACCCAATCTGTTTTCTGGATTGGTCTACTGCGCTGACTGCGGCAAATACATGGTGCTCTGCCGGACTGAGAAAATGCGGGAGGATCAGTATTATTTCCGGTGCTCCACCTATAGCAAGCGCGGGAAAACTACCTATTCGCCCCATCAGATCCGCGAGGCAGACCTGAAAGCCATTGTGCTGGATGACCTGCGCAGGGTCACGCACTTCGCACGGATGAAAGAGCGGCAGTTTGCCCAGTACATCAACCAGAGGAACACCGCAGAACTGCGCCGGGAAATCAACCGTCTGCAGAAAGATCTGGATTCCATGCATCGGAGGTACGATGAGTTGTCCGCACTGTTCAAGCGACTCTATGAGGACAATGTCCTGGGACGAGTGAGCGATGAACAGTTCCGCATGCTCTCCGCAGACTACAACGCCGAGCAAAAAAATCTGTCTGCCGCCATTCCAGCCAAGGAGGAACAGTTGGAGAAACTGAAAGCCTCAGCCGCCAATGTGGACGCCTTCATTGAGAAGGCCAAGCGGTACACCACCATCGACGAACTGACACCGGAACTGCTGCGGCTTTTTATCCAGCGGATTGAGGTGGGAGAACGGAGCCAAAAGTATTCCCGCTCTGCGGGACAGAGTGTCAAGATCGTGTACCGGGACATCGGCAGAGTGGACAGCCCTATGCAGGAGGGAGAGCACACACCGCATATCACAAAGCAAATTACAGATATTGAAGAAATCAAGCGATTGCTGGCATAAAACACAACAGGCGGACAGCTTCCGCTGTCCGCCTATGTGCCTGACAATTTACAAGGTTCAGAAAATGTACCTATGGGAACTATCAGAATTGGGACGCCCGTTTTTGAGTTATGGCGTGAGGAGACGGTCCAGCAGCTCCTGCACCTCCAGCAGAGAGGTACAGCGCCGGAACAGCAGACGCTCCAGCTCCGGGGTGGGTGGGATCAGGTCGGGGACCATGACCACCGGCATCCCGGCGGCGTGGGCGGAGAGGATCCCATTTCGGGAGTCCTCGATGGCCAGTGTGCGGGCCGGAGCGGTCCCCAGGGCGCGGCAGGCCAGCTGATAGATCTCCGGAGCCGGCTTGCTGTGCTCCACCTGGTCGCCGGTGACCACAGCGGAGAAGCAGGGCCCCAGACCGGTCATCTCCATGCGCCGCTGCGTGCGCTCCTGATTGGTGGAGGTGGCCAGGGCGGCTGGGATCCCGCGGACGGTCAAAAACTCCAGGATCTCCCGGACGCCCGGCTTGAGCGGGACGCCCTCCCGCTCCATCCGCTCCTGGGAGCGGGCGGAGCAGGTGCGCAGAAAGGTCTCCCGGGGAAAATCAGGGCCGAACAGGTCCAGCATCTTTTGGAGGATGTCGGCCCGGTTCTGTCCCACAAACTCCAGGTAGGCCCGCCCCACCTGGGGCCAGCCCAGCTCTGTGCTGACGGCGTTCCAGGTGCCCTGGGACAGGCGCTCCGTGTCAAACAGGACCCCGTCCACGTCAAAGACCACGCCCTCCAGGTCGAAGCGGCTCATACCTTGCCGATGTCCGTGCGGAAGTGCATATCCTGGAAAGAGATGGGCTTGCAGGCGGCGTAAGCCTTCTCGATGGCCTTCTCCAGGCTGTCCCCTACGGCGGTGACGCCCAGCACACGGCCGCCCGCAGTGAGGATCTGGCCGTTCCCGTCACCCTTGGTGCCCGCATGGAATACGGTGGCCAGCTTGCCGGCCTCCTCCAGGCCGGAGATGGGATAGCCGCTCTGATACTGGACAGGGTAGCCGCCGGAGGCAAGGACGATGCAGCAGGCCGCGCCCTCTTTCCAGCGGATCTCTAGCTGATCCAGGGTGCCGTTGACGCAGGCCTGGAAAATATCCATCAGGTCGGTGTCCAGCATGGACAGGATGGGCTGGGTCTCCGGGTCGCCGAAGCGGGCGTTGTACTCCACCACCTTGGGACCGTCCTGGGTGAGCATCAGACCGAAGTAGAGTACACCCTGGAAGGGACGGCCCTCCGCCTGCATGGCCTTCACCGTGGGCAGGAAGATCTTTTCCATACACTCCGCGGCGATGGCGGGGGTGTAGTTGGGGGAGGGGCAGAAGGCGCCCATGCCGCCGGTGTTGGGGCCCTGGTTGCCGTCATAGGCCCGCTTGTGGTCCTGGGAGGACAGCATGGGGACCAGGTGCTCCCCGTCGCAGAAGGCCAGAACCGTGACCTCGGGGCCTACCATGCACTCCTCGATGACCACGGTGGAGCCGCTCTTGCCGAACTTGTGGTCCTGCATCATGGAGCGCACGGCCTCCTCGGCCTCCTCCACGGTGGCGGCCACCACCACGCCCTTGCCCAGAGCCAAACCGTCCGCCTTGACCACGATGGGGGCCCCCTTCCGGCGGATGTAGGCCAGGGCCTGGTCCATGTCGGTGAAGGTCTCATACTGGGCGGTGGGGATGTGGTACTTTTTCATCAGTTCCTTGGAGAACGCCTTGCTGGCCTCCAGAATGGCGGCATTGGCCCGGGGCCCGAAGGCGGGGATGCCCGCCGCCTCCAGGGCGTCCACCATGCCCAAGGCCAGGGGATCGTCCGGGGCTACCATGACAAAGTCCATGGCGTGCTCCCTGGCCCAGGCCACCATGCCTTCCACATCGGTGGCCTTGATGGGCACGCACTGGGCCACCTGGGCGATGCCCCCGTTGCCGGGGGCGCAGTACAGCTCAGTGACCTTGGGGCTCTGGGCCAGCTTCCAGCAGATGGCGTGCTCCCGCCCGCCGCCGCCGACGACTAATACCTTCATAAAAACACGACCTTTCAGCAAGTTAGGAATTAGGAGTTAGGAATTAGGAATTGTTCCGTCACGGACAGATTTGGTGATGGAGGAGAGCAGCTTTCTCAATTCTTCGCAGTCCGAATGGAGGGAGTCATATTCGAGGTGGGAAATGTAGCCACAGGAATAGAGCAGTTCCAGCCAATAGAGAGTCTCCGCACATTCCTTCAAGGCAATGTACAGTTTATTTAAGAAGTCCCTTCGGCTGCTTCCGTACTGAGCCTCTGCGATGTTAGCCCCGATGCTGGTGCCGCTGCGCAGCATCTGCTTGGAGAGGACGTATTCCTTCTTCTCCGTTAAAAATCGGTAAGCAAAGACAATGCGCTTGGCAAAAGCAAGACTTTTGGGCATCAGGATACGTTCGCTGCTCATAAATTCCTAACTCCTCATTCCTAATTCCTAATTGAATCAGTGGTGGAACAGCCGGATCCCGGTAAACGCCATGACCATGCCGTACTTGTCCGCGGTGGCGATGACCTGGTCGTCCCGGATAGAGCCGCCGGGCTGGGCGATGTACTGCACGCCGGACTTCCGGGCGCGCTCCACGTTGTCGCCAAAGGGGAAGAAGGCGTCGGAGCCCACGGTGACGCCGGACATCTGGGCGATCCAGGCGGCTTTCTCCTCAGCGGTGAGCACCTCGGGCTTCACCTTGAAGGTGTTCTGCCACACGCCCTCGGCCAGCACGTCGTCGTGCTCGTCGGAGATATAGATGTCGATGGCGTTGTCCCGGTCGGGGCGGCGGATCTTGTCCACAAACTGGAGACCCAGAACCTTGGGATGCTGGCGCAGCCACCAGATGTCCGCCTTGTTGCCCGCCAGGCGGGTGCAGTGGATGCGGCTCTGCTGGCCGGCGCCCACGCCGATGGTCATGCCGTTTTTGACATAGCAGACGGAGTTGGACTGGGTGTATTTCAGGGTGATGAGGGAGAGGAGCATATCGTTCTTGGCCTGCTGGGAGAGCTCCTTGTTCTCGGTGACCACGTTCTGGAGCATCTCCTCGCTGATGTCCAGATCGTTGTAGCCCTGCTCAAAGGTGATGCCGAAGATGTTCCGGCGCTCGATGGGGGCGGGGGCGTAGCCGGGGTCGATCTCCACCACGTTATAGCCCCCCTTGCGCTTGCCCTTCAGGATCTCCAGGGCCTCGTCGGTATAGCCGGGGGCGATGATGCCGTCGGATACCTCTGCGGCCAGGAAGCGGGCGGTGTCCCCGTCACACACGTCGGACAGGGCGGCCCAATCGCCGAAGGAGCACAGCCGGTCCGCGCCCCGGGCACGGATATAGGCGCAGGCGATGGGGGACAGCTCCCCCTCCGGGGCAAAGTAGATGTGCCGCTCCACGTCGGTGAGGGGCAGGCCCAGGGCGGCACCGGCGGGGGAGACGTGCTTGAAGGAGGCGGCGGCGGGCAGGCCGGTGGCCTTTTTCAGGGCCTTTACCAGCTGCCAGGAGTTCAGCGCGTCCATGAAGTTGATGTACCCCGGCTTGCCGTTGAGCACCTTCAGGGGCAGCTCACCCTCCTCCATAAAGATGCGGGCGGGCTTCTGGTTGGGATTGCAGCCGTATTTCAGTTCCAGTTCAGTCATGGAAGGTCATCCTTTCTGTATTTGGTGGTGTAGTCGGGCGGGGGATGCAGGGGCGCACAGTGTGCGGCCCTGCGTTTGTATGTGCAGAATGTTCAGGGTCCCTCCGGCGCTTCAAAGGGCTCCGCGTGGAATTTTCCGTCCTCTCCCCGGGCATAGGCGGTGCCGAAGGGGGCGCTGAGCAGGGGGATGATGTCCGGGTCGTAGTTGCAGATGGTGTTCAGGTCATAGACCCCCAC
Source organism: Lawsonibacter sp. (assembly GCA_050943915.1). Classification (GTDB taxonomy): domain Bacteria; phylum Bacillota; class Clostridia; order Oscillospirales; family Oscillospiraceae; genus Lawsonibacter. The sequence continues at coordinate 121,475 of JBMNQB010000003.1, read as the reverse complement.
ATGGCTGACGTCGTTGACATAGGCGTCATCCTCCTCGCCGGAGAAGAAGCGCCAGCCGCTGTCGGGGTACTGGCCATCGGGCCGCTCCCGATAGCACCAGCCCACCGGCTTGCCCAGAACCGTGATGTGGTCGGTGGCCAGGCAGCCGTTGGGGCCCTCCCAGCCGGGCAGGAGCATCCGCAGCTCCGGGGCGGAGAGCAGGAAGGGCTTTTCCTGGGGAATCCGGTACCACATCCGGCCCGCCCAGGCCTGCTTGCTGTCCAGCAGCTGGCGCACCAGCCGCAGGTTCAGCTCCAGATAGGCGGCGGCGTCCTGCTGGCCGCGGTCGCCTCCCATGCGGAAGGCCCAGTAGGCGGCCCCGCACACCAGGCCCACGGCGTACTCCTCCCAGCTGTGGAAGGCGGCGGCCTGTTCCACCCAGTATTGGGACATCTCCCGGTACTCCTCCATGGAGATCAGCTCGCAGGCGCAGGCGGTCCGCAGATGTCCCAGTGTCTCGCTGATGTCCCAGGCTAGGAAGCCCCGGCGGCCCACCAGGGGCTGGAACTGCCGGGCAAAGTCGGACAGCCGCTGAAAAACGGGGCGGGCGTCCGGAGACAGGTCCTCCAGGGAGAAGCTGGGGCGGCCATCCCAGAAGGATTCAAAGTCCAGATATTCGTGGTTGGTCAGCAGGGCCTCCTTGCAGAAGGCCACCATGCTGTCCTTGTCGGTGATGCCGTAGACCTGCTCCAGATGGTCCCGGGCGGCCTGGCGGTCCTCCCGGCTCAGGCAGAAGGGGACGGAGGTGAAATAGGTCTCTCCCGCGTCCTCCAGAGCGGCAAGGCCGGGGATCTTACGCAGGGCGGGGACCCCGGCCAGCAGAAGAGGAAAGGTCTCGGCGGTACACAGGGTGGGGGGCTGGAAGGGAACGGAGGCCCGCTCCTTTTGAAATTGGATGATCGGGTCGGTCAATGCCATGAGAACACTCCTTTTGACAGGGGGATGCAGCTTACTGGTGCTTGTTGATGATCACGGTGTCCCGCTCGCCGGAGGCCAGGTCCACATACTGGACGAACAGGGAGACCTTGTTGTCCTCATTCAGGCTGGCCCACAGCTCGCCGGCCAGGGTCTTGGCGTCGGGGGCGGTGACGGCCACCTTCCGGGGCTCGCCCTCAAAGGAGGGGAGGGGGTCCAGATTCTCCTGATAGGTGTGGATGAAACGGCCCTCGCCGGCCTTTGGATGGTCATAGCCGAAGAAATAGCGGCAGCAGCAGGAGGGGTCGCCGTCGTTGCTCTTCAGGATGGACAGGGCGTAGCTGCCGTCCTTGTGGAGCAGGCCGGAGATGCGGGGGGTGTAGTTGTCGGGGTCGGGCTCAAACTCCCGGGTGCGCAGGGACTGGGCAAAGACCTTGCCCTCCAGCAGCCCGTCCCGGATGGTGTCAGTCTGGTCGCCGTTGGTGACCACGGTGTCGTCCCCCACGATGCGGACGGGGTGGTAGATGATGAGGGAGGGGTCCACCATCTTGCTCTCATCATAGGCACGGGTGCGGATGCCGTCCTCGGTGGTCTCAAAGACCCGGTTGCGGCTGTTTTCGCTGCGCCCCATGATGAAATAGGCGATGACGGCCTTTTTGTCATCGGCGGAGCGGCCCAGGACGATGCCCCGTCCAGGGTAGGGATGGTTCCGTAAGAGTTCATTGAGATCAAGTGTTTTCATGGGAATCCTCCTTGTGATGGTCAGAATTGGAATTTTTATAGGACTCTTTGAATAGCAGCCGCCTGACAGCGGAGAAATAAGAAATGAGCAGACCGGTTCCTCCCAGAAGGCAGAGCAGGATACTGATGGGCGCAAGGACCTCATCTGACCGGACGAGCGGATACAGCAGCAGGCCGCCCAGGAAGAAGAAGCCGCTGCACAGCAGCAATTCAGTTCTGGGATTCATGGGAGTCCTCCTCCGCGGGATGATCAAAAGAGGGGGGTGGAGGAAGCGTTTGATACCAGGACAGCCAGACCTTTGCCAAGTGAAGGATCAGGGGAAAAGCCCCGATCAGCATCAAAAGCGGGCCGATGATCGCGCGCCAGTCGCTGTAACGCAGCATATTGAAGATCTGCAGCAGGATGCCGCCCAGGAACAAAAATCCAGCGGCCAGGATGGTCGGTATGGACATAAAACGCTCCTTTCCACAGCTGTGTCAGGAAAAAAGGGCGCACCGATTTTTTGAAACGGTGCGCCCAGACGGTCGGCATATTCAGGGCGATACTCCCCGTGGTCATTTCCACTTACCGTCAGTCATATCGCACACTTCACATTGTATCATAGCTGGGGTTCAAAAGCAAATTCATTCCGGGCGGTCCAGTACCCGGACCAGGCGCCCCTCCACCTTCAGGCGGCCCTGACAGAACAGGGAGACCGCTTGGGGCAGGAGCTTCCACTCGCACTGCTCCATGATCCGCCGCTGAAGGACCTCCGGGGTGTCGTCCGGAAGGACCTCCACCGCCTTTTGCAAGACGATGGGGCCGCCGTCGCACTCCTCGCTGACGAAGTGGACGGTGGCGCCGGACAGCTTGACCCCGTACTCCAGGGCCTTCTCATGGACGTGAAGGCCATAGCAGCCCGGTCCCGCAAAGGAGGGGATCAGGGCGGGGTGGACGTTGAGGATGGCGTTGGGGAAGGCGCGGACCATCTCACCGGTGAGGATGACCATGAAGCCGGCCAGGACCACCAGGTCGATGTCCAACGCCCGCAGCTGCTCCACCAGGGCGGCGGTCATGGCCTGACTGGAGGGAAATTCCTTCCGGGCCACCACATAGCCGGGGATTCCCGCCTTTGCGGCCCGCTCCAGTGCGTAGGCGCCGGGATTGGAGGAGATGACGGCGGTGATCTCACCGTTGATCAGCTCTCCCCGGGCCTGGGCGTCGATCAGGGCCTGAAGATTGGTGCCGCCGCCGGAGACCAGCACGGCGATATGTTTGGACATAGCGAACCTCCAAGTGAGTTAGGAATTAGGAGTTAGGAATTAGGAGTTAGGAATTAGGAGTTAGGAGTTAGGAATTAGGAGTTAGGAATTAGGAATTAGGAGTTAGGAGTAAGCCTGGTCGCACGATGTGAGAGCGGTCCGACGGATCCGGACGCCGCAATTCCGAACGCCTCATTCCGAATGGGATCAGACCAGCTCCACGCCGGCCTCGCCGGGGATGACAGAGCCGATCTGATAGGCGGTCTCACCGGCATCCTTCAGAACGGACAGAGCCTGCTCAGCCTGCGCGGCGGGTAGGGCCAGGATCATGCCGATGCCCATGTTGAAGGTGTTGTACATATCCCGCTCCGGGATGCCGCCGGTCTTTTGGATCAGGTCGAAAATGGGCAGGCGGGGGAAGGTGCTCAGATCGATCCGGGCGGTGAGCCCCTCGGTCATCATGCGGGGGACGTTCTCATAGAAGCCGCCGCCGGTGATGTGGCTGACGGCGTGGACGTCCACACCGGCCTTCAGCAGGGCCTTCACCGCCTTGACATAGATGCGGGTGGGGGCCAGCAGGGCCTCGCCCAGGCTCTTGCCGTTCAGATCCTCCCGGGGAGTCTTGAGGTCGGCGTGCTCCACGTCCAGCACCTTGCGCACCAGGGAGAAGCCGTTGGAGTGGACGCCGGAGGAGGCCAGTCCCACCAGTACGTCGCCGGCGGCCAGCTTTTTGCCGTCAATGATCTTTTCCTCATCCACGATGCCCACAGAGAAGCCGGCCAGATCGTACTCGTCCACGGGATAGAAGCCGGGCATCTCGGCGGTCTCGCCGCCCACCAGGGCGCACTCGGCCTGGCGGCAGCCCTCGGTGATGCCGGAAACGATGTCAGCGATGCGGGCGGGGTGGTTCTTGCCGCAGGCGATATAGTCCAGGAAGAACATGGGGGCGGCGCCGCCGCACACAATGTCGTTGACGCACATGGCCACACAGTCGATGCCCACGGTGTCGTGCTTGTCCATCAGGAAGGCCAGCTTCAGCTTGGTGCCCACGCCGTCGGTTCCGGAGACCAGCACCGGCTTTTTCATGCCGGTCAGATCGGGGGCAAACATACCGCCGAAGCCGCCCAGAGTGCCCATGACTCCGGGGATGTAGGTGGACTCTACCATGGGCTTGATGCGCTCGACCGCCTCATATCCGGCGGTGACGTCTACGCCAGCGGCGGCGTAGGACTCAGAGTGAGAGTTCTTCATACCAAAACCTCCGTTTTTAAATTAGGAATTAGGAGTTAGGAATTAGGAGTTGTGGAGCGCGCCCCAGGCGCGCGATGGGAATTTAGTCCGGCGGAGCCGGAAGCCATAATTCCTCGTTCCTAATTGCAAAGAATAACGGTGCAGCTGTTATTCTTTGCCGCTCCAGCAGTAGGTGCATACCTTGTCCCGGTCCAGGCCGATGGCCTCCAGCAGTCCGTCCAGGGACTGATAGCCCAGGGAATTAAAGCCGAATTTTTCGCAGATGGTTTTCAGCATACACTGCCCCCGCTGGGAGTTGGCGTCGGCGTACTCCTCCAGGTGCTGCTGTCCCTCATCCCCCTCCAGCTCCTGGACCATGCGGCGGGCCAGCAGGTCCATATCGGAGTTGCCCCGGGAGAAGTTCAGATACTTGCAGCTGTACATGATGGGGGGACAGGCGGAACGCATATGGACCTCCTCGGCCCCGGATTCATAGAGGAATTCCACAGTCTCCCGCAGCTGGGTGCCCCGGACGATGGAGTCGTCCACAAAGAGAAGCTTTTTGCCCTCGATGAGCTCAGGCACGGGGATCTGCTTCATTTTAGCCACCTGATTGCGAACGTCCTGGTTGGTGGGCATGAAGGAGCGGGGCCAGGTGGGCGTGTACTTGACGAAGGGGCGGGCGAAGGGCTTTCCGCTGCGGTTGGCAAAGCCGATGGCGTGGGGGACGCCGGAGTCGGGGACGCCGGCCACATAGTCCACCTTGGGCAGCTGGCCCCGGGCCACCTCGTCCCGGGCCATGATCTCGCCGTTGCGGTAGCGCATGACCTCTACATTCATCCCCTCGTAGTTGGAGTTGGGATAGCCGTAGTAGGTCCACAGGAAGGCGCAGATCTTCATCTCCTTGCCGGCGGGAGAGAGGGTCTCGATGCCGTCGGCAGTGATGCGGACGATCTCCCGGGGGCCCAGCTCATAGGCGTCGGTATAGCCCAGCTTGTGGTAGGCAAAGGACTCGAAGGAGACGCAGTGGGCCCCCTCCTTTTTCCCGATCAGAACCGGAAGCCGGCCCACCCGGTCCCGGGCGGCAATGATCTCCCCCTGGCTGGTCAGGATCAGCAGGGTGAGGGAGCCGCGGATCTCCTCCTGTGCGTGGAGGATGCCGGAGACCAGGTCGTCCTTCTGGTTGATGAGGGCGGCGGCCAGCTCAGTGGCGTTGACCTTGCCGGAACTCATGGCCATGAACTGGTGGCCGTGGTCGGAGAAGTACCGCTGGATCAGCTCCTCTGAGTTATTGATGATGCCCACCGTGGTGATGGCATACAGCCCCAGGTGGGACCGGACCAGCAGAGGCTGGGGATCGGTGTCGCTGATGCAGCCGATGCCGCTGCACCCGTGGAAATCGGTGAGGTCCTTTTCAAATTTTGTGCGGAACGGGGTGTTCTCGATGGAGTGGATCTGCCGCTGGAACCCGTCCTTCTCATCGTGGATGAGCATACCGCCCCGGCGGGTGCCCAGGTGGGAGTGGTAGTCCACTCCGAAGAAAATATCCAGTGTCACATCTTCGTGGGACACTGCGCCAAAAAAGCCGCCCATGATGTCCTCCTCAATGATACAAATGGTAAAGTGAAAGATGGAGCGGAAAAGCGGCGGAGACTAAAATGCTCCGCCCCTTTCCAGGCCATCTCATTTATGCAAGTGTGCCATCCGGAGCGCCTCCGGGGTTGGGGGACAGTGCGGTCACTTCTGGGCGAAAAACAGCTTGGACAGAGTCATGGGATCCACATACTGCCCGTCCTTGTATACCCGCATATTGCCGGAGGCCACCTCGTCGATGAGCATGACCTTGCCGTCGGGGTCATAGCCAAACTCGAACTTGATGTCATACAGGACCATGCCCTTCTCCTTCAGGTCGTCGGCCACGATCTGGGTGATCTTCTGGGTCATGTCCTTGATGTCGTCGTACTGCGCGTCGGTCATCACGCCCAGGGCGACCAGGGCGTCCTTGGTCACCAGGGGATCCCCCTTCTCATCGTTCTTGAAGGTGGTCTCCACATAGGCGGGCAGGTCAGCGCCCTCGGCGATGTACTCGCCGTACCGGCGGATGAAGCTGCCCACCGCCTTATGGCGGCAGATGACCTCCAGGCCGTGTCCAAATACCTTGGCGGGAAGGACCTCCATGGTGGTGTCGGCCAGGTTGGCGGAGACAAAGTGGGTCTTGATGCCGGCGGCGTTGATCTTCTCAAAGAAGTAGATGGACATCCGCAGGTTTACATCGCCCACGCCGTCGATGGTCAGACCCACGGAGTTCTCACCGGGATCGAACACACCGTCCTTGCCGGTGCAGTCATCCTTGAACTTCAGCAGGTAATTTCCATTGTCCAGAGCGAACACGTCTTTGGTCTTACCGGTATAAACAAGCTTCTTTTCCATGGTGAGATTCCTCCGTTTTATGATAAAATAACGTTGAAAAATTGACAGAGATACAGCTGCGTCAGAAGCGGGTCACTGAGCCAGCTCGGCCTGGAGCTTCTGCTCCTTTTCGGCGATCTGGGCGGCCATCTTCTCCCGGGCTGCGTCCAGCTTGGCGGCCAGGGCGTCGTCAGAAACGGCCAGGATCTGGGCGGCCAGGACGGCAGCGTTCTTGGCTCCATTGAGCGCCACGGTGGCCACGGGGATGCCGCTGGGCATCTGTACGGTGGCCAGCAGGGCGTCCAGCCCGTCCAGGGCGCCACCCTTCATGGGGATGCCGATGACCGGCAGGGTAGAGTTCCCGGCAAAGGCGCCGGCCAGATGGGCCGCCATGCCGGCGGCGCAGATCAGCACGCCGAAGCCGTTCTTCCGGGCATCCCGGGCAAACTCCGCGGCGGCGGCAGGGGTGCGGTGGGCGCTGAGGATATGGGCCTCATAGGGGATGCCGAACTCAGCCAGCTGGGCGCAGGCCGCCTTGACGACGGGCCAGTCGCTGTCTGAGCCCATGATGACCGCTACTTTCTTACTCATAGCTCTTTTCTCCTTCCAGCTTAAAAAAGTTCAGGCCGCCTGCGGGTGACAGGGGGCCTGAAAATTTAGAATGAAGTTGTCAGAATGGGCAGATTGGGGCCCTGGTGAAAGCGGCGCTGAGCGGAATGGCAGAACAGAGACGCATATCCCATGGGAAGAACCTCCTTGCCCGTAATACACACGGAGTTTAGGGTTTCATTTTATCGAAAACCGCCGGGTTTTGCAAGGGGGGGACTTAAATTCGTAGGCTTGTACAATGGAAAGCCTGTGAAAGCGGTGGAAACTTGTGGGGGCGGGACAGAACGGGTTCACAGCAGGCCGGCGGTGCCCAGGATCCGGGAGACCTGTCCGGCCCGGAGGGACCAGGCCGCCGCCGCTCCGTGGGCCAGCCGGCGCTGGGAGACCCAGGCGGGGGGCTCCTCCAGGGCGTGCTCACACAGGGTCAGGAACTCCTGGTGGGAGTGGGCCCCGTAGACCACGTCGGGGAAGTGCTCCACCTGGTCGGGCCAGAGCATGGAGACGACGGGACGCCCGGTGGAGAGGTACTCATAGATCCGGGTGGGGATCACATCGCAGTCCGGCTGGTCCTCCCGCAGGAAGTTCAGCAGCACCCGGCACCGGGACAGGTGCTCCGGCACCTCCATCAGAGGGCAGGGGGGAAGAAAATGCACATTGGGCAGCCGGGTCAGCTGGCGTAGGAGCGGGTTGTGCTCCCGGCGTCCCAGCAGCAGAAAGGTCCAGCGGGGCCGCGCCTGGGCGGCGTAGAGCAGGGGAGACAGGTCCAGATCTCCGTGGATGGTGCCGGCCCAGCCCAGTACAGGCTCCTCCGGGCGGGGGCGGCTGGGGGCGGCGATCCGGGAGAACAGGGGATAGGTCACACCGTTGGGCAGCAGGGCGATGTTGCCGCTGCACGGGGAGAGGCGCTCCGCCAGGTCCGGCGAGGCGGCGAACACGACGTCGGCGGCGGAGGCCAGAGAGCCCTCCCAGGCCGGCGGTAAGTCATCCCACTCCCGGTCGCAGTCGTAGATCAGCCCGTCGTAGTCCAGACGGTCCAGCAGATGGACCTGCTCCGGGCTGGTGTTCCAGAGCAGGGGAGAGCGGAAGCGGTGCTCCTCCATGCGCCCGGCGATGAAGCGGGCCAGCCGGCGCTGTCCCAGGCGGAACAGCGGCCCGTACCGTTCATCTGCGGGGAGCAGGAGGGGGGGAAGCGTATACACTGTGATGTTGGGCTTGACGGCGCGCCCGCCGGAGCGGAAGCGCATATCCCGCCAGCTGTCGGCGGGGGAAAAAAAGAGGACCTGGGTATGCTTCAGCCGGGCGATAAGCTGCTGGGTGCGTCCGGGAGAGTGGCTCCAGGCCTCATTGGACAGACAGACGATCTGTTTCAAAACGGGCCTCCTGTGACCATGGGATGTACGAGATGCGGGCGGTTGTACGGACCGGGGAGGGGCGCGGACGGTCAGCGCGGCGGGACGGGGGCCTCTTGCAGGGAGACCTGGACACAGCCGCCCCGGATCCGCTGGACCCCCACCTCGTGGAAGCCCATGGCCGCGTGGAATTTGAGGCTGGCCTCGTTATAGGGCTCTGTGTCGATCTCGGCGGTCACACAGGGGGCGCCGGAGGACCGGGCGTGGTCAAAGACCTGCTGATAGAGCAGGCGGCCCAAGCCGAGCCCCCGGGATCCCTCGGCGATCACGACCCGGTCTATGTAAAGAAAGCTGGGATAATTCCGGCTGAACCACCGATAATTTTCACTGTCATAAAACGTGACGCCCTCCCGGAGGGCGATGAGAAAGGCGGCGGGCCTTCCGTCTGCCTCCGCAACGAGGAACAGCTCCGCCGCCCCCGCGAGTGCACGGAGGCGCGTCTCATCCATAGGAGACAGGACGGCTACATTTTCTTCATTGAGCCGCAGGATGAAGGGGTAGTCCTCTGCCTGTGCGGTGCGGATGCGTACGGTGCGGCCCGGGATATTGTGTTCCATGTCGGTCTCTCCCTTCCGGACAAAGGCTCCGCCCGGGGCAGGCGCAGCGCGCTCTTGCGCGGGGCGGGGAAAGCAGGTATAATAGGGCAATATGACAGCGGGACAGCCGGAGCGCCGGCCCCTCCCGTGTCCATCTTACTGCTTCCATTATACTGGCCAAAAAGGGACCGGTCAAGGGAGGAAAGGCAGGAAAACAATGCCGGAAATGATACAGATGCTGGATGAGAAGGTACTGCTCTGGATCCAGGACGCTGTGCGCGTCCCGGGCCTGGATCCGATCGTGGAGGTGTTTACCTCACTGGGCAACGCGGGGGTGCTGTGGATCGCGCTCGCCCTGGCGATGCTGTGCTGGAGGCCGACCAGGCGGGCGGGAGGGATCGCCCTGGCGGCCATGGCGCTGGGGATGCTGTGCACCAATATCGTCTTGAAGCAGCTGGTGCTCCGCCCACGCCCCTATGTGACGATGGAGGGTCTGATCCCCCTGCTGACCTCCGCCGACCCAAACTCCTTCCCGTCGGGCCACACCTGTGCCGCCTTTGCTGCGGGGGTGGCCTGGGCCAGAGCGCTGCCCTGGCGCTGGGCCCGGACTGCCGCGGTGATCCAGGCGGTGTGCATGGGGCTGTCCCGGCTCTATGTGGGGGTCCACTACCCCAGTGATGTCCTGGCCGGGGCTCTGATCGGCAGCCTGTGCGCTCTGTGCGCCCTGTGGCTGGCAGACCGGAGCCGGGACCGGCGGCGCGTCTGATCCCGCCGTCCCCCAGACAGAAAAAGCCGTCCCTCCTCCGTTTTCCAAAACGGCGGAGGGGCGGCTTTTTGCAGGTTTCAGGCTTCCGGAGCGTTCAGGTCGGCGGCCTGCTCCTCCAGCCAGGCAGTCAGCTGGACCAGGCCCTCCTCGCTGAGGGGGAAGGAGGCCTCCGCCAGGACCTGGCTCAGGGCGCGGCTGAGGGGACCCTTCCACAGCTCTGCATCCAGCGTGGTGCGGGCGGGGGCCTCCCCGTCCTCGTGGGAGGAAGGGTGGATAAAAAAGCGGGCTTCTCCCTTGCTGCCGTACCAGGTGTTTCCATTTTCCCAGAACAGCATGGTGGGGATCTCGATGGGACTCAACATAGGGGTCACTCCTGTTGTGATGTTTCCGCCGAAGGGCGGCTCAGTGCCGGATGTCCGGCCGGGGCTGATAGGGGATGGGGGGCGGGTGGGCCCGGCAGAAGCGGACGACGGCCCCGCGCACCAGATCGTAAGGGGCGTCGTCTGTACAGGCGGTCTCCCCGTGATAGTCCTCCTCCAGCTCCCGCTCTGTGAGCTCTCCCCGGTGGTACCGGTGGGCCACCTCGCCGCAGGAGCGGAGGTGGACCAGGACGCCGTGAAGCCGCTCCCCCTCCTCCGGAGAGAGCACACCGGAGTCCAGCAGGGTGCGGTCCAGGAAAGCGCAGAAAAAGGCGTGATCCCGGCACCAGTTTCGGTTCCCATTGGCCTGGGCCTCGTGGCGGAGCCGCTCGATCTGCCGCAGCAGCTCCCCCTGGAGGACGGTGGACTGTCCCCGCTGCGGGACCCAGCGGGTCCAGACCTCCCGGCAGATCTGATCTTCTTCCATTTTGTCGGGCTCCTTTCCTGCGGCGGTCACGGCTCCGGCTCGGCCCAGCGGAGGGAGCGGCCCACCGCCTTGTGCCAGCCGGACAGAAGGCGGGCGCGGTCGTCCGGAGCCATGTCCGGCTCATAGAGGCGGTCCAGCTGCCACTGGGCGCGGATCTCGTCCAGACCGCTCCACATCCCCACCGCCAGACCGGCCAGGTAGGCTGCGCCCAGGGCAGTGGTCTCTCGGATCACAGGGCGGCGGACCGGCTTGTCCAGAATGTCCGCCTGGAACTGCATCAGAAAGCGGTCCCGGCTGGCCCCGCCGTCCACCTTCAGCTGAGTGAGGGGGATCCCGGTGTCCTTCTCCATGGCGTGGACCAAATCCCAGCTTTGATAGGCGATGGACTCCTGGGCGGCCCGGATGATGTGGTCCCGGCTGGTGCCCCGGGTCAGTCCTACCAGCGCGCCCCGGGCGTACATATCCCAGTAGGGGGCCCCCAGGCCGGTGAAGGCGGGGACCAGATAGACGCCGCCGGTGTCCGGCACCTTGGAGGCGTAATACTCCGCGTCCCGGGCCTCGCCGATGAAGCGCAGCTCGTCCCGGACCCACTGGATCACCGCGCCCCCCACAAAGACGGAGCCCTCCAGAGCGTACTGCACGTTTCCGTCCAGGCCGATGGCGATGGTGGACAGCAGGCCGTTTTTGCTGCGGTAGAGCCGTTCGCCGGTGTTCATCAGCAGGAAACAGCCGGTTCCGTAGGTGTTTTTGGCCTCGCCGGGGGAGAAGCAGGCCTGGCCGAACAGGGCCGCCTGCTGGTCGCCGGCGATGCCGGCGATGGGGATCTGCGCCCCCTGGAGCTCCACAGAGCCGTAGATTCCGCTGGAGTCCCGCACCTGGGGCAGCATGGACATGGGGATGCCCAGGCGGCCGCAGATATGGGGGTCCCAGCACAGCGCCTGGATGTCAAAAAGCATGGTGCGGCTGGCGTTGGTGTAGTCGGTGATGTGGACCTTCCCGCCGGTGAGCTTCCAAACCAGCCAGGAGTCCACCGTGCCGAACAGGAGCTCTCCGGCCTCCGCCCGGGCCCGGGCCCCCTCTACATGATCCAGGATCCAGCTGAGCTTGGTGACGGAGAAATAGGCGTCGATGAGCAGACCGGTGTGCTCCTGGATATAGCCGGTCAAGGTCCGGTCCTCCTTGAGCTGCTCACACAGCGGCGCGGTGCGGCGGCACTGCCACACGATGGCGTTGTAAACAGGCCGCCCGGTGGCCTTGTCCCAGACAATGGTGGTCTCTCTCTGGTTGGTGATGCCGATGGCGGCCAGCTCGTGGGGGGAGATGCCTGTCTGGGCCAGCACCTCGGTGAGGACGGAGTACTGGGTGGACCAGATCTCCATGGGGTCCTGCTCCACCCAGCCGGGCTGGGGATAGATCTGGGTCAGCTCCCGCTGGGCGGTGCCCAGGATATTCTGGTTCTGATCAAACAGGATGCAGCGGCTGCTGGTGGTGCCCTGATCCAGGGCGGCGATGTATCGCTTCACAGGGATCGCTCCTCTCTGGCGGCAGAGCCGCCGGGATATGGACGGGAGATCAAGGGAACGCCGGCGGACTCAGCGGTTGGCCGCCCGGTAAATGGCCAGGATGTCCGCCTCGCCCAGCACCCGGAAAGCGCCGATGGTCCGCGCTCCGTAGAAGGTGCAGCGGCGGGCCAGCTCCTCCAGCTCCTTCTCGCTCTGGAGCCCGCAGCCCAGCTCGGTCAGGCAGGTGGGCATCCCCAGGGAGCGGAAGTAGTCCACAGTGCGGGCAATGGCCTGCCGGGCCAGATCCTCCTGGCTGCCGCCGGAGGGGTCCAGCCCCCAGACGCTCACCCCGTACTGGGCGAAGCGGGCGGGATCGGTCTCCATGCAGTACTCAGCCCAGCTGCCCCACATGGCGGAAAGGGTGGCCCCGTGGGCGTAATCAAAGCGGGCGCTGAGCTCATGGCCCAGCTGGTGGACGGCAAAATCCTTGGGTGCGCCCAGACCGGTGATCCCGTTGTGGGAGAGGCTGCCCGCCCACATCAGTTCGCTCATGGCCTGAAGGTCCCGGGGATCAGCCAGGGCCCGGGCGCCGCAGCGGATCACCGTGCGCAGCAGCCCCTGGGCGATCTCATCGGTGAGCAGGTTGCCGGTGACACAGGTAAAGTAGCGGTCCAGGGTGTGCATCATAATGTCCACTACGCCGCAGGCGATCTGGTAGGGGGGGAGGGAGCAGGTCAGCTCCGGATCCATCACCGCAAAGCGGGGGCGGATCCGCTCCGAGGTCAGGCCCCGCTTTTCCAGGGTGTCGTCCCGGGTGAGTACGGCGGAGGAGCTGGTCTCGCTCCCGGCGGCGGAGATGGTGAGCACCGCGCCCACCGGCAGGGTGCGCTCCACCGGGCGCTTGCCCAGCCAGAAGTCCCACAGGTCAGCCTCCGGCTCCGCCGCGCCCAGGGCGATGGCCTTGGCGGCGTCGATGACGCTGCCCCCGCCGACGGCAAGGATCAAGTCTGCCCCGAACTCCAGCGCCGCCTGGACGCCCTCACGGACCTGAAACAGGCGGGGGTTGGGGTGGATCCCGGCAAAGACGCGGCAGGTGAGCCCGGCCTGGGTCAGGGACTGCTCCACACGGTCCAGCAGCCCGCTGCGACGGGCGCTCTGACCGCCGCAGACCAGCAGGACCCGGCGGGCGCCCAGCCCGGCGGCCAGCTCCCCGGTCCGGTCCTCTGTCCCCGGGCCAAAGATGATTTGAGTGGGAATGGAAAATTCAAATGCGTGCATCGACAACACCCTCCTGCGACAAAAAATTCGGATAAGAAAACTGTACCACAATCCCGGGCTTCGGGCAAGGGGGAGCGGGACCATTTCTGATCCGGGCGCATAGGCTGGGATGTGGCGGACGCCACACAGAACGATCCCAGAATAAGGAGCGTATCGTATGATGAATCGTTATCTGCCCGCAGACCGGGACTGGAGGCAGCGGGAAGGCGTGACTGCCTATCTCACCACCTCCTGCTCCCAGCCCTGCGTACCATCCTGCTGCCCTCCGCCCTGTCCTCCGCCCTGCCCCCCGGGGCCGGTTATTCCCGGACCGATCGGCCCCACTGGGCCGCAGGGTTACCCCGGTCCTGACGGCGCCACCGGCCCCACCGGTCCCCAGGGGATCCCTGGCCCCGCTGGCGCGCAGGGTCCCACCGGCCCTGCCGGTCCTGTCGGAGCCACGGGTGCGACGGGTGCGCAGGGTCCCACCGGCCCTGCCGGTCCCGTCGGAGCCACGGGCGCAACGGGCGCGCAGGGTCCCACCGGCCCCGCCGGTCCTGTCGGAGCCACGGGCGCGGCTGGCGCGCAGGGTCCCACCGGCCCTGCCGGTCCTGTCGGAGCCACGGGCGCGACGGGCGCACAGGGCCCCACCGGCCCCGCCGGTCCTGTCGGAGCCACGGGTGCGACGGGCGCACAGGGTCCCACCGGCCCCGCCGGTCCTGTCGGAGCCACGGGTGCGGCTGGCGCACAGGGTCCCACCGGCCCCGCCGGTCCTGTTGGAGCCACGGGTGCGGCTGGCGCGCAGGGTCCCACCGGCCCTGCCGGTCCTGTTGGAGCCACGGGCGCAGCTGGCGCACAGGGCCCCACCGGCCCTGCCGGTCCTGTCGGAGCCACAGGCGCGGCTGGCGCACAGGGTCCCACCGGCCCTGCCGGTCCTGTCGGAGCCACGGGCGCACAGGGTCCCATTGGTCCTACGGGTCCCACCGGCCCTGTGGGCCAGGATGGCACAGCAGGGCCTCAGGGTCCTACCGGCCCCACCGGCCCCATCGGTCCCACTGGCCCTGCCGGTCCGGAGACCGCAGTGCCTGTGGTTGCCGCAGTGGCAGATGCCACCGGAACGGAGGATGCGGTCACCAAGCTGAACCAGCTGCTGGCGAATATGCGGGAGGCCCGTCTGCTGGCCCCCTGACGGACACAGCGGAGCAAGATCCCAGCACAGGGGCGGCGCTCGCATTGGGCGCCGCCCCTGTGTGCGGAAGAAAGTGGGAGAGATACGGAGCAGGAGGTGGACAGAATGGGCACTTACAAGGTATGTGTGTATGCGATTTGTAAGAATGAGGAGAAATTTGCAGACCGATGGATGGACTCCATGGGGGAGGCCGACCTGGTGGTGGTGCTGGACACCGGATCAGAGGATGGTACGGCGGAACGGCTGAGGGCGCGGGGCGCGCAGGTCACGGTGGAACAGATCCTCCCCTGGCGGTTCGACGCGGCCCGCAACCGGTCTCTGGAGCTGGTTCCGGAGGATGTGGACCTATGTGTCTGTACGGACTTGGATGAAGTGTTCCGCCCGGGATGGCGGGAGGCGCTGGAGCAGGCCTGGAGGCCTGACTGCGGACGGGTCTCCTACCGCTATACCTGGAGCTTTCAGCCGGACGGCTCAGAGGGTGTGGTGTTCTGGAGCGATAAGATCCACGCCCGCCGGGGCTACCGGTGGGTCCATCCGGTGCATGAGGTGCTCCAGTGGGTGGGGGAGGGCGCTCCGGGGCCCACGGCGGCGGCGGAAGGGATCCAGCTGGACCATCACCCGGATCCGGAAAAATCCCGGGGACAGTACCTGAACCTGCTGGAGCTGTCTGTGGAGGAGGACCCGGAGGACGACCGGAATATGCACTATCTGGGCCGGGAGTACCTGTTTCGGGGACGGTGGGAGGACAGTATCCGCATCCTGAAGCGCCACCTGGCCATGCCGCAGGCGGTGTGGCGGGATGAGCGGGCGGCCTCCATGCGGTTTTTGGCCCGGGCCTGCCTTGCGCTGGGCCGTCAGAACGAGGCGCTGGAGTGGTATCTCCGGGCTGCGGCGGAGGCCCCTTATCTCCGGGAGTCCTGGGTGGAGCTGGCCCGCCTGCTGTACCAGCGGGAGGAGTGGGACGGTGTGCTGTATGCCGCCGGTCAGGCCCTGGCGGTCCGGGAGCGTCCGCGTACCTACATCTGTGAGCCGGAGGCGTGGGGCAGCCTGCCCCATGATCTGCGCTGTCAGGCCTTTTACCACACGGGGCGGCCCATACTGGCCCTGGAGGAGGCGCGCCGGGCGCTGGCCCTGTCGCCGGAGGACCGGAGATTGCGGGAAAATGTGGTGCTGCTGGAACGGCAGCTGGAGGAAAACAGGGTATAAAAGATCCAGGCGCATCTGCGCCTGGATCTTTTACGTTTATGGATGTAGAATGGGACACTCAGCCCTTAACGATAGCGGCGGTATCCATGGCGATCATCAGTTCCTCATTGGTGGGGATGCCCCAAACAGATCAGAATCTGTTTGGGAGCCCTTGGAACCACAATGCTCGGGCGGAATGGATCCGCCCTGCGCAAAATCAGCGCTGCGCGCCGATTTTCTGGTCATCCCCAGAGGGAGAAGCGGGATACTCAGCCCTTAACGATGGCGGCGGTATCCATAGCGATCATCAGTTCCTCATTGGTGGGGATGCCCCAAACAGATCAGGATCTGTTTGGGAGCCCTTGGAACCACAATGCTCGGGCGGAATGGATCCGCCCTGCGCAAAATCAGCGCTGCGCGCCGATTTTCTGGTCATCCCCAGAGGGAGAAGCGGGACACTCAGCCCTTAACGATGGCGGCGGTATCCATGGCGATCATCAGTTCCTCATTGGTGGGGATGACCCAAACAGATCAGGATCTGTTTGGGAGCCCTTGGAACCACAATGCTCGGGCGGAATGGATCCGCCCTGCGCAAAATCAGCGCTGCGCGCCGATTTTCTGGTCATCCCCAGAGGGAGAAGCGGGATACTCAGCCCTTAACGATGGCGGCGGTATCCATAGCGATCATCAGTTCCTCATTGGTGGGGATGACCAGGACCCGGACCTTGGCGTCGTCAGCGGAGACGTCGATCTCCTGGCCGCGGACCTTGTTCTTCTCCTCGTCCAGCTTCACGCCCATGAAGGCCAGCTTCTTGGTGATGTTCACGCGGTTCTCCGCGCCGTTCTCACCCACGCCGGCGGTGAAGATGATGGCGTCCACCCCGCCCATGGCGGCGGCGTAGGAGCCGATGAGCTTGGTGACGCCGTACTCGAAGGAGTCCAGCGCCAGCTGAGCACGCTGGTTGCCCTTGGGAGCGGCGGCCTCCAGGTCGCGGAAGTCGGAGGAGACGCCGGAGATGCCCAGCACGCCGGACTTCTTGTTCAGAATGTTCAGCATCTCCTTGATGTCATAGCCGTGCTTGTTCATCAGATACTCCAGAATGCCGGCGTCGATGTCGCCGCAGCGGGTGCCCATGGGCAGACCGGCCAGGGGGGTGAAGCCCATGGAGGTATCCACGCTCTTGCCGCCGTCGATGGCGGTAACGGAGGAGCCGTTGCCCAGGTGGCAGGAGATGAGCTTCAGCTCCTCAGCGGGCTTGCCCAGCATGGCGGCGGCCCGCTGGGAGACATATTTATGGCTGGTGCCGTGGAAACCGTAGCGGCGGACCTTGTCCTGCTCGTAGAACTCATAGGGCAGGGCATAGGTATAGGCCACGGGGGGCATGGTCTGATGGAAGGCGGTGTCGAACACGGCGACCATGGGGGTGCCGGGCATGAGGGCCTGGCAGGCGCGGATGCCGATGATGTTGGCGGGGTTGTGCAGGGGGGCCAGGGGGTTGCACTCCTCGATGGCGGCCATGACCTCGTCGGTGATGAGGACGGACTGGGCGAACTTCTCGCCGCCGTGGACCACGCGGTGACCAACGGCGTCGATCTCCTTCATGGAGCCGATCACGCCGTTCTTGGGATCTACCAGGGCGTTCAGAACGGTCTGGATGGCCTCAGAGTGGGTGGGCATGGACACGTCGGCGTCCTTGACAGCCTCCTTGCCGGCGGGCTTATAGGTGAACTTGCCGTCCAGGCCGATGCGCTCACACAGACCCTTGGCCAGGACCTCCTGAGTGTCGGGGTTGAGCAGCTGATACTTCAGAGAGGAGCTGCCGGCATTGATGACAAGAATGTTCATGGGAATCGATCTCCTTTTCAATGTTCCCGCGCTCTGGAAGCGTTCCCTCGTCTGAGAGCTGTCTGGGCTCTCTGCTCCCCGAACGGAAGCGGAAACGCAGGACAAAGTCGGGATGTTCAATTTGGCAAGACCAGACTTGCCTTTGGGGCCGGGCTTGTAGTACACTGATAGACAGCCTGAACCCATAACTGGTTACATTGTACCGCTTTTTAGAAATCAGGACAACTACTTTTCTGAAAAAAAGGAAGATAATTCACCAGGAGGTCAATCTATGCAAGTCGTTGGCATCGTCGCGGAGTATAATCCCTTCCACACGGGGCACGCCTATCAGATCGCCCGCACCCGGGCGGAGCTGGGAGAGGACGCCCCTGTGGTGGCGGTGATGAGCGGCTGCTGGGTCCAGGGGGGGCGCTGCGCGGCGGCGGACAAGTGGACCCGGAGCAGGCTGGCCCTGGCCGGCGGGGTGGACCTGGTGCTGGAGCTGCCCACCGTGTGGGCGGTGTCCTCGGCGGAGACCTTTGCCCGGGGGGCGGTGGGCATCCTGGCTGCCACCGGAGTGGTGGACATCCTCTCCTTCGGCAGCGAGTGCGGAGAGGCGGAACGGCTGCGGCAGGTGGCCGCGTGCCTGAACAGCCCGGACTATGAAGCGGGCCTGCGCCGCTTTGTGGACGGGGGGATGCCCTTTGCCGCCGCCCGGCAGGAGGCGGCGCGGGAGATCCTGGGGCCGGAGCGCTCAGCGCTTCTGTCCACGCCCAACAACAACCTGGGTGTGGAGTACCTCCGGGCCCTGGACAGGCTGGGCAGCGCCATCCGCCCGGTGACGGTCCGCCGGGAGGGGGCCCCCCACGACAGCCTGCTGGGGGGTGAGAAGCCTCCGGAGTTTCTCTCCGCCACTCAGCTGCGTGCCTTCCTGACGGCGGAGGACTGGCGGGCGGCAGAGCCCTATCTCCCCGGCGGCGGTGCGGAGCTTCTGCGGAGAGACTGGGGCGGGATGCCCAGCCTCCGGCGGGCGGAGCGGGGCCTGCTGGCCCGGCTGAGGACCATGACCGCCGGGGACTGGGCCGCCCTTCCGGACAGCGGAGCGGCGGAGGGCCTGCCCCCCCGTCTGGAGCGGGCCGGGAAGCAGTGCCGGTCCATGGAGGAGTTTTTACAGCTGGCCAAACCCCGGCACTGGACCCGGGCCCGGATGAGGCGGCTGCTGGTGTGGGCCTTCCTGGGGCTGACCCAGTCGGACCGGCCGGACGCGCCTCCCTATCTGCGGGTGCTGGGCTTCAACGCCCGGGGACAGGCCCTGCTGAAGGCCATGAAGTCCCGGGCGGCTCTGCCAATTTTGACTAAGCCCGCCCACGCCAGGGGGCTGGAGGAGCCGGGGCGGCGGCTGTTTGCCTTGGAGGCCCAATGCACCGATCTGTATGATCTGTGCCTGCCGGAGGTCCCCGCCCCGGGTCGGGAGTGGACCACCGGGCCGGTACGGCTGTGAGGAGGGAGACAGATGGAGAGACGAATGGGAGGGCGCACGCTTGTCTGGGGCGCCGCCCTGGTCCTGCCCGTCCTGCTGGTCCTGCTGTTTGAGACGCGGAAGTGGGACCGGGCCCTGATGGAGCGGTGGGTGTCCGGGGTGATGGCTCCGGTGGAGCAGCAGCTGGGCCGCCTGTGGGGGCGGATCCCCTGGTGTTCAGTCGCAGAGCTGCTGACCGCCCTGCTGCTGACTGGCTGCGTCCTCTGGCTGATCTGGACGGTGGCCGGACTGCTCCGGAGGTGGGACGTCCGGGCCTTTGGCCGCCGGACCGCGGCCCTGGTTTCTGTCCTGCTGTGGCTGTGGTGCGGTTTCTGCTGGATGTGGAATGCGGCCTACTACGCCTCCAGCTTTCAGGAAAAGAGCGGCCTGCGGGTCCAGCCCTATCCGGTGGAGACCCTGATCCAGGTGACCGCCCTGTTTGCCCAGCGGGCGGCGGAGTTTTCCACACAGGTGGAGCGGGATGGGGACGGCCGGTTTTCTGTGGACCGGGATGAGATCCTGGCCCGCGGACCGGAGGTCTATGAGAATGTGGCGCGGGAGTTTCCCTTCCTGGCCCTGGAGGGCCAGACCGCGGCCAAGCCCATCTTCTTCTCCCGGCTGCAAAGCAGGCTGGGCTTTACCGGGGTGTATTTCCCCTTTACCGGGGAGGCCAATGTGAATGTGGACGCCCCAGCCTGTCTCCTTCCGGCCACAGTGGCCCACGAGATGGCCCACCAGCGGATGGTGGCCTCGGAGCAGGAGGCCAACTTTGTGGGGATCCTGGCGGCGGTGACCAGCGGGGACCCGGTGTATCAATACTCCGGTTACCTGATGGGGCTGATCCAGCTGTGCAACGCTCTGGTCCCGGTGGACCGGGCGGCGTGGCAGAACATTGTGCAGCGGTATTTTACCCAGGAGCTGGCGGACGACTGGAATGCCAACAACGCCTATTGGGCGGCCCTGGCCTCGCCGGTGGAGGACGCGGCGGAGCAGGTGTACGACTCCTTTTTGAAGGGGAACGGTCAGGAACTGGGGATGCGCTCCTACGGGGCCTGTGTGGACCTGCTGGCTGCCTATTTCGGAGGGGAGCAGGTCTGAGGACGGAGGACCCCGGGAGATCTCAATGGAGAGATCTCCCGGGGTCCTTTTTTCAGTCACATCAGAGGGGCGAAGATACGCAGGATATTGCGGTAGAGCTGGAGCAGGGGATTCAGGTGCCGCCACTGGCGCAGGGAGATGCGCTGGCATACGGCCAGGGTGTCCTCAAAATCCTTCCGGATGTCCCGGATGCAGGGCGCCTCGCACAGCCAGACGCCGTCCTCGAAGTGGAGAAACAGGCTGCGGTAGTCCAGATTCACTGTGCCCACCGTGGCGAAGCGGTCGTCCACCACGAAGTTTTTGGCGTGGATGAAGCCGGGGGTGTACTCATAGATGCGCACACCGGCCTCCAGAAGGGGGGGGTAGTGGGCGCGGGTCACCTCAAACACATAGCGCTTGTCCGGGATGTGGGGGGTGATGATGCGCACATCCACCCCGGCCTTGGCCGCGTTGCACAGGGCGGTGTTGGTGGCCACGTCGATGACCAGATAGGGGGTGGTGATGTAGATGTATTTCCGGGCCTTGGAGATCATATTCAGATAGACCGCCTGGCCCACCGTCTCCCGGTCCAGGGGCGTATCCGTGTAGGGCTGGACATAGCCGGTCCAGGGGCGCACGGCGGAGGGCTCCGGCCGGAACTGGCGGAACTCCTCCTCCCAGCCGCAGCAGTGGTCCCACATGGTGAGGAACATGACCGTCATGGACCACACCGCGTCCCCCTCCAGCAGGATGGCGCTGTCCTTCCAGTGGCCGAAGCGCTCCCGCTGGTTGATGTACTCGTCTGCCAGGTTGATCCCGCCGGTGAAGCCCACCTTTCCGTCAATGATCATCAGCTTCCGGTGGTCCCGGTTGTTCAGCCGCAGGGACATGACCGGCACAAAGCGGTTGAACACCCGGCACTGGATGCCCCGGGCGGCCAGCTGCTCATTGTAGTCCCGGGGGAGGCTGAAGATACAGCCCATGTCGTCATAGATCAGCCGGACCTCCACGCCCTGGGCGGCCTTCTCCTCCAGGATGTCCAGGATGCTGTCCCAAAAGACGCCGGGCTGGAGGATAAAGTACTCCAGGAAGATGTACCGCTCTGCCTTCTTCAGCTCCTCCAGCATCCGGGGAAAGACCAGGTCGCCCAGGGCGAAGTATTCCGTCTCGGTGTTGGTATAGGCGGGGCAGTGGGCACAGCGCTCCAGATAGCGGGCCTGTCCGGCGGCGTCCTCCCCCAGGGGGAGCAGGTCGTCGGCCTTGAAGTCCTCCCGCAGGTTTTCCTCCGACTGCTCGGCCACACGGCGCATCCGGCGGCTGATCCGCTTGGGGATGTGTCCGCCGCCCACCAGCAGATAGAAGATGCCGCCGAACACCGGAAAGGGGAGGATGAGCAGCAGCCAGGCGATCTTATAGGCGGGCTCGATGCGGCTGCCCAGGATCAGCAGGGCGGCGATCACGCTGATGGCGATGCAGCACCAGTAGAAGCTGTTGATATACTCAGAAAAGATGTTGACCATGACCACCAGCGTGACCACCTGGGCCAGCAGGGAGAGGGCCACCAGGACAGAGCGGTGAAACAGGATATACAGGACCTTTTTCACAGGATACGCCTCCTTTTTGAGAACGTCCGGACCGGGGGGAGCGGATCAGGCCAGGCGGATCAGGGAGCAGCGGATCAGCCCGTCCTCCAGCAGAATGACGCCGCAGCTGGATCGGCTGGGGCCCGGGTTGAGCACCCACAGGCCGTCCTCCAGCTGCTGGCAGAGGGGCTGGTGGGTGTGGCCGAAGAGCAGAATGTCCGCTCCGACCGCCCGGGCCTGGGCGACGGCGGCGTCACAGCCGGATTTGACGCCCCACAGGTGCCCGTGGGACAGGAGGATGCTCCGCCTCTGAAGGGTGATCTGCTTGATGGCGGGGACAGTGGTCCAGCCGTCGCAGTTGCCCGGGACCATGCAGATGGGGATCTGGGGATAGAGATAGGACATCTCCTCCGCGTCGGAGATCAGATCTCCCAGGTGGATGACCTGGTCGGGCTGCTGCTCGTCGATGGCCTGGATCATGCCGGACCAGGAGCGGTGGGAGTCGGAAAATACAAGGATCTTCAAATTTGTCACCTTACCTGCTGCGCCGCATATACTGAAGCTGAGACCAGTTTGGGGGTGAATAAGGATGCAGCACAAGAATCGCGGGGAGGGGACGTCCCTCCCCATAGGGGAGCGGGTGAAGGACCCGGCGGCTCTGGCGCGGCTGGCCCGGTCCGGAGAGGCCCGGCAGCTGGTGTCTCTGCTGAAGCAGAGCGGCGGGGTGCAGGAGGCCGCCCGGGCGGCGGCGGACGGCGACCCGGGGCAGCTGATGCAGATGATGGACCGCCTGATGAACACCCGGGAGGGGGCGGAGCTGGTGGAGCGCATCAGCCGGCAGGCCAAAGAGTCCGGACTGTCCTGACATGAGCCGGCCCGGGCCGGAGAGGGGGAGCGTATGTGGGGGAATTTGAGGAAAAATTGAATTCGATCCTGGGGAACCAGGAGGCTATGGGCCAGATCATGGCCCTGGCCCAGTCCCTGGGAAAGCCCGCGCCCCCCGCTCCGGAGCCGGAGGAGTCCGGGGAGCCGGGGTGGGAGCGGGCCGGCGGGCCTGTCCCGGCCGGCGGAGCGGAGGAGGACCCCCTGTCCGCCCTGGGAAGCCTGGACCCCAGAATGGTTCAGATGGGGATGCGGCTGCTGAAGGAGTACCGGACGGGGGACGACCGGAACGCCGCCCTGCTGGCCGCCCTGCGCCCCTTCCTGCGGAAGGAGCGGTATGCCAGGCTGGACCGGGCCATCCAGATCGCCAGGCTGTCCCGGGTGCTCCGGGTGGCCTTCCAGTCTCTGAGCGGGAAGGAGGAGGGGGAGGGTGTATAACCGTTATATCCCCAACGGGGCGGTTTATACCCGCATCCCCGTGGAGGAGGAGAAAACAGGGCCCCGGGGCCGTTTGCCGGAGGACGCCCCCCTCGCCGGCGGGCCGGAGCGGACGCCGGGCGGACTTCCCTTCTCCATAGCGTCCCTGCTGGGGGGCGGGACAAGAGGGGGCGGCGGGCTGACGGGGCTGCTCCGCTCCCTGAAGCTGGACAGACTGGACAGCGGGGATATTTTGCTGCTGCTCATCGTGCTGCTCCTCCTGTGGGAGGGGGACGACCTGGAGCTGGTCATTGCCCTGGGCCTGGCCCTCATCATGGGACTGGGGGATGAGGATGGGAAAGAAATGGAATAAAGCCGCGGCAGCCAAGGCTGCCACGGCTCTTTTTATACCGTGTGGAGCACCTGGCCATCGGGGAGCGCGAAAGAGGCCGTGGCGGGACAGGGCGTCTGGACCTGTCCATAGGCAGTCATGCGGTATACCAGCGCTCCGTTGAGCTCGCGCTCCGCGGAGATGAGCAGGCCGTTGTCCGTGCTGATCCAGTACCGCTCCACCGCGGAGCCATTCTCACTCTGGAAGGCCACATAGACGCAGGGATAGGAGCCCCGCAGCTCATATCCAGTCTCTGTGATGGAGGCGGGATCCAGGTCCAGCACTGTCTCATAGGTGGGGATGTGCTGGGCCAGATCGTGGGAGCGCTCATCCGCGGGGAGCGCGTTCCAGTCGGACGAGCCCTCATACCAGTAGTAGGCGTCCTCCGGGCCGGCCAGGTCATGGCGCACCGCGCCGGAGGCCAGATCCTGCCGGGTGTGGGACCAGTCTCCGT
This sequence comes from Lawsonibacter sp., assembly GCA_050943915.1. Lineage (GTDB taxonomy): Bacteria > Bacillota > Clostridia > Oscillospirales > Oscillospiraceae > Lawsonibacter. The sequence goes on along the minus strand of JBMNQB010000003.1, from coordinate 97,452 downwards.
CCTGCCAATACTGAACAGAGGAGGAAAAGGATCCCTCCGACCAGAGGGTCTCCACGGTGAGCTCCCGGTAGTAGCTGTCCGGACGGGTGAGGGTGGCCACAATGCTCTGAACAGTCTCGGGGGTGACGTCCACCTTCCAGTACTGGTCGGCCGCCTCATGTCCGGAGGAGCCGGAGGCGGGGTCCTCTCCGGAACTGGCGTCGCCAAGGGTGATGGAGGGGATATGGACGAAAAAGAGGCTGCGGCCGAAGCTGGCGAAGATGGCCGCGACGATCAGACAGGTGATGGCGATGGCGATGGCCAGACGGTTTTTAGAATCCAAATCCACACCTCCTGTTCCGGGGTTCGGCGGTCACGCCCCGCCGAAGGGGGCGGGGGGCTCCGGACGCAGGCCGAATTTCCACTCGATGGCGTCGGCGATCCGGCGGCAGGCCAGTCCGTCTCCGTAGGGATTGACCGCGTGAGCCATGGCGGCGTAGGCGCTGGGATCGGTGAGCAGCTCGCGGGCCATGGAGAAGATGTCCTCCTCCTCCACGCCGGCCAGCTTCACGGTGCCGGCGGCCACGGCCTCGGGGCGCTCGGTCTCACGCCGGAGGACCAGCACCGGCTTGCCCAGGGCGGGGGCCTCCTCCTGAAGGCCGCCGGAGTCGGTCATCACCAGATGGCAGCGGGCCATCAGGTTGTGCATCTCGTCCACCGCCAGCGGGGCGATGAGGTGGATGCGGGGGTGGCCGTCCAGGTACTTGTGGGCGGCCTCCTGCACCACCGGGGACAGGTGGACCGGGTAGACCAGCTCCACGTCGGGGAAGGCGTCGGCGATCCGCCGCAGGGCGGTCATAATGTTGGTCATGGGCTGCCCGTAGTTCTCGCGCCGGTGACAGGTGACCAGGATGACCCGGCGGGCGGCGTAGTCCAGGCGGTTGAGGATCTCCTCCTGGAAGGTGAACTGGGGGCGCACCGTGGTCTGAAGGGCGTCGATGACCGTGTTTCCGGTGAGGAACACCCCCTGGGTGATGTTCTCCCGGGCCAGGTTCTCCCGGTTGGCCACAGTGGGGCAGAAGTGGAGGTCGGCGATGGCCCCCACCATCTTCCGGTTCATTTCCTCCGGGTAGGGGGACCACTTATCATAGGTCCGCAGGCCGGCCTCCACATGGCCCACCGGCACTTTGTGGTAGAAGGCGGCCAGGGCCCCGGCGAAGGTGGTGGAGGTGTCCCCGTGGACCAGGACCAGGTCAGGCTTGGCCTGCTCCAGCACCCCGTCCATGCCGGTGAGGCACTTAGAGGTGATGGTGGACAGGGTCTGGCGGGGCTCCATGATATTCAGGTCATAGTCCGGCTTCAGCCGGAAGATGTTCAGCACCGAGTCCAGCATCTCCCGGTGCTGGGCGGTGACGCAGCACAGGGCGTTCAGCCCGGGGCGGCGGGACAGCTCCAGGGCCAGGGGGGCCATCTTGATGGCCTCCGGCCGGGTGCCGAAAATCGTCATAACAGTGACGGGTCTCATTTGTCAGATCGCTCCTCTTCACCGAAAAAGTAGTCGTTGCCCGCCACATCCCCAGGGGGCTGGCGGAGCTTCCGGGGGCGGGCAGGGGCGCCGTCCTGAACAGGGGGCTCGGGGGGCTCCCGGTGGTTCACCCGGTCCAGATACAGCTTGGCGGACAGGCCGCCGGCCACGCACAGGGCCAGCAGGACCATCATGGCCTTCAAGACGCTGGTGGTGGTCAGCACCACGGCGGACAGCCCCAGGATGGCGCTGATCACATACAGCACAGCAACCGCCTGCTTCTGGCTGAAGCCCATGTCGATGAGCCGGTGATGGATATGGCCGCGGTCGGGGGCCATGGGGCTCTGGCCGTGGGACACCCGGCGGAAGATGGCAAAGCAGGTGTCAAAGATGGGAAGGCCCAGCATGAGGAAGGGGACCGCAAAGGAGATGATGGCATAGGACTTGAACAGCCCCTGAATGGACACCACCGCAAGGATAAAGCCCAGGAAGGTGGAACCGGTGTCCCCCATGAAGATCTTGGCCGGGTTCAGGTTATAGGGAAGAAAGCCGATGCACCCGCCGGCCAGGGCGGCCATGAGGAGGGCTACGTCGGGCTCAGCCACCGTAAGGGCGATGACCAGCATGGTCATGGAGCTGATGGTGGACACGCCGCAGGCCAGCCCGTCCAGTCCGTCGATGAGGTTGACTGCGTTGGTGATGCCGACGATCCAGAACACGGAGATGGGGATGGACAGCCAGCCCAGCACCCAGTAGGGATCGCTGCTGAAGATGTTGGGGTTGGAGAGAATGTCGATCCGGTTGCCCATGAGCACGGCAATCAGGGCGGCCAGGATCTGGATCAGGAATTTCGGCATGGCGGGCAGGGCATAGATGTCGTCAAAAATGCCCAGGATGACGATGATCACGGCCCCCAGGAGCATCCCGCGAAGGGGCGTGGTCAGGGGGATAAAGATCAGGGCGCTGAGGATAAAGCCGAAGAAGATGGCCAGTCCGCCCATCCGGGGGATGGGGTGGTTGTGCATCCGGCGGTTGTCCCGGGGCACGTCCACTGCGCCGATCTTGAAGGCCAGTGAGCGGACCACTGGAGTGGTGATGAAGGCCACCACAGCGGCGGCGAACAGCGCGGCGGCCACCGCGCCGATGACAGAGAGTTCAGCAGAAGACAACATGAAGCAGTTCCTCTTTTGCAGTTGATATAGCAGTTGATGTCATGGGGTCAGCGGGCTACGAAGCCCACCTTCTTATAGACCTTCCGCAGTGTCTTGGAGGCGGTATAGGAAGCCTTCTCCGCGCCGGCCTTGTAGACGCTCTCCAGATAGGCCTTGTCGGCCAGGATGCGGGTGGCCTCCTCCCGGATGGGGCGCAGGGTTTCGATGACGGCTTCGCCCACGGCAGGCTTGAACTTCCCGTAGCCGCAGCCGGAGAACTCAGACTCGATCTCCTGAAAGCTCTTGCCGGTGACAGCGGAGTAAATGTTCATCAGATTAGCCACGCCGGGCTTGCTGGCAGGGTCATAGCGCACACAGTTTTCGGTGTCGCTGTCGGTGATGGCCCGCTTGAACTTGCGCTGGATGTCCTCCGGCTTCTCCATGAGGAATACGCAGCCCTCGGGGATGGACTTAGACATTTTGGATTCGGGGTTGGTCAGGCCCATGATGCGGGCGCCGGCCTTGGGGATATAGGGCTCGGGGATCTTGAACACATCGCCGTAGATGTTGTTGAAGCGCTGGGCCACATCCCGGGTCAGCTCGCAGTGCTGCTTCTGGTCCTCGCCCACGGGGACAAAGTCGGGCTGGTAGAGAAGAATGTCAGCGGCCATCAGGGCGGGATAGGTGAACAGACCGCCGTTGATGTTCTCCTTGTGCTTGGCAGATTTGTCCTTGAACTGGGTCATGCGGCTGAGCTCGCCGAACATGGTGTAGCAGTTCAGCACCCAGCCCAGCTCCGCGTGGGCGGGAACGTGGGACTGGATGAACAGGGTGTTCTTCTCCGGATCCAGGCCGCAGGCGATATACTGGGCCAGCTGCTCCAGCGTGCGGCGGCGCAGGTCGGCTGGGGTCTGCCGGACGGTGATGGTGTGCATATCCGCCATAAAGTAATAGCAGTCGAACTCGTCGGCCCGGGCGCCCCAGTTTTTGATGGCGCCCAGGTAGTTGCCCAGGTGTAGGTCGCCGCTGGGCTGAATACCGGAGAGCATGACTTTCTTTTTCGCTTCTTCCATATCGAAACACAACCTTTTTATCAAGATGTCAAATGCCGTCCCGTCCGCCCGCGCAGTGCGCGGCGTGAGGGCGGAACAATGTTATAGGCATAAAAATACTTATACAGCATAACACATTTTGGCTGCAATAGCAATGTTCCCGCGCAGATTTGGGTGAAAAACCGTGGACAGCGGTCCCTCCGCCGGCGTGGGGGAGGAGAAATCCTAAATTTTTATTAAATTTTTCCGCTCCTCCCTTTACACAGTCTGGTTTTTGGAGTAAACTAGGCACAAATCTTCCGTGCTTATTTTTTAGGAGGTGTTTTCGATGGACGAGATGGATTTCACCCGGAAATTCCGGCTCGGCGACCAGCGCGATTTAGAGATCAAGGCGATCCTGGCCTCTGTATATCAGGCGCTTCAGGAAAAGGGCTACAACCCGGTCAATCAGATCGTCGGCTATATCCTCTCCGAGGACCCCACCTATATCACCAACCATAACAACGCCCGGGCCCTGATCCGGAAGGTAGACCGGGACGAGCTGCTCCAGACCCTGGTCAAGTATTATCTGACCCACTGAGCAGAGCAGGAAACAGAGACAGCCCGCCGCAGCACGGCGGGCTGTTTTTGAGACTGTCGAAAAAGTGGCGCAGCCACTTTTTCGAGGGGGATCGCACGAAATATTCACCTCGATTTCCTGCGAAATTGTCGGTCAATATTTCGTGAAAAGTGTCAGTTCCGAGGTACACGCCCCCGGAACTGACGGGATTCCATTTTATTCCGCCGCCCGCAGGCGGCGGAACTCCTTGCAGGAGGGCTTTTTTGACAAGCAGAGGGACAGCCCGCCGCAGGCACGGCGGGCTGTTTTTGACGGAAAGGGGAGCATACGAATGAAGATCCTGGTGAGCGCCTGTCTGCTGGGCGTTCCCTGCCGCTATGATGGGGCGGGGAAGGCGGAGCCTGCTATCGAGAAGCTGAGACAAGGGGGCCACACCCTGATCCCGGTCTGCCCGGAGGTGCTGGGCGGTCTGCCCACCCCGCGTCCGCCGGCGGAGCGGCTGTCGGACGGCCGGGTGGTCACCCGGGAGGGGCGGGACGTGACGGCGGAGTACCGCTCCGGCGCGGAACAGGCCCTGGCCCTGGCCCGGAAGCAGGGCTGTGCTCTGGCGGTCCTGAAGGAGCGCTCCCCCTCCTGCGGCCGGGGGCGGATCTATGACGGGACCTTTTCCCGCACGCTGATCCCCGGCTCCGGGGTGGCAGCCCAGCTGCTGGAGGAGAACGGGATCACGGTCTATGGGGAGTCACAGCTGGAAGAACTGCTGGAGCGGCTGTGATTCTATTCGGAAGCGAGACGCCCCGCCGGCATCGGCGGGGCGTCTGAGACTTTTGGGACGCGGGGGTGTCAGGGTCAGGCCCCTACTTCCGCTCCAGCGGGAGGGAGAAGGCCACGACCCCCTCTGCCGCCGGGGCCAGCGCGCACTGTGGGACATAAAATTCCAGTCCCTCTGGGGTGCGGCAGTACCGGTGGGGGGACAGAAACTGACGCAAGCGGGGCCCAAAATCCGGATCCAGGAAGCAGTCCCCCGCCGCCCGGCGGGCCTCCCCCTGCTCCCGCAGCTTCCGGGTCAGGTGGAGCCACCACCGCCGGTCGCCGGGGAAGCAGGCTCCTGCCGGCAGCGGGACTCCCTCCGGCAGGGACCAGACATCCCCCATCCGTACCCGGAGCGGGCGGCCGTCTCCGTGGACCTCCTCCGCATCCAGGCGGATACTCAGGCTGTCCTGGTCCTGAAACAGGACCCGGCCCTCCAGGCGGGCCTGCCAGGGATGGAATGGACGGGACTGCTCCCGGCAGCGGGCCAGGTCCAGACAGGCCTGCCAGTAGAGCGCGCGGCTCCACCGGCGGCGCCAGACCTCCGCCAGATGCTGATAATACCGGTCCAGCCGCCGTCCGCCCCGCCCTCCGTCCCGGATCTGAGGACGGACCAGAGCGTACTCCAGCACCGGCTCCCCTTGCAGCGACAGCGTCTGCCGCTCCTCTTGCCACAGGACTGCCCAGCCTGCCTGCTTTTTCTCCGCCGTCTCCATGTGCATCCCCTCCGATTTTGCCCCATCCTATGCGCGGATGGAAAAATCCGTGCGGGAGGGAGTGATTTTTGTTTACTTTCATAAGGTAGCGTGTTACAATATCAGAAGAAAGCCAGCCGGCCCGCGGCCGGAGCCCGCGGGGAAAGGAGTCTCGCCCATGTCGAAGTTTTACGATAAGCCCTCCAGTGATCTGCTGTATCAGGCCCTTCTGGAGGTCAAGGATCTGGAGGAGTGCCGCCGCTTTTTACAGGACCTGTGCACAGTGTCAGAGCTGAAGGCGATGGAGCAGCGGATGGAAGTGGCCATGCTGTTGGATCAGGGGCTGATTTACAGCGACATTCTGGAGCGTACCGGCGCCTCCAGCGCCACCATCAGCCGGGTGAACCGCTGTCTGCACTATGGGGCGGACGGCTACCGCACCATCCTCCCCCGTCTGAAGGAGCAGCGTGATGAGCAGCTATGATTTTCTGGCGGGCTGCTACGATGAGCTGACTGCCGATGTGGGCTATCCCGCCTGGGCGGACTATCTGGAGTCCCACTTTCGGCGAAAGGGGCTGCCCGGACGGACGGTGCTGGACCTGGCCTGCGGGACGGGCTCCCTCACCTGGGAACTGGCTGCCCGGGGGTACGAGATGATCGGGGTGGACCGCTCGCCGGAGATGCTGGCGGAGGCGGCGGCCAAGGGCCGGGAGGACGTGGAGACGCCCCCTATTTTCCTGTGTCAATCCATGGACAAGCTGGACCTGTATGGGACCATTGACGCCTGCGTCTGCTGTCTGGACAGCGTCAACTATGTCACCGACCCCAGGCAGCTGAAAAAGGCGTTTGCCAGGGTCTGGCTGTTTCTCATGCCCGGCGGGCTGTTCCTGTTTGACATCAATACGCCGGCCAAGCTGCGCGGGCTGGACGGGCAGGTCTTTTTGGACGAGACGGAGGACACCTACTGCGTCTGGCGGGCGGAGTATGAGAAACGCAGCAGGATCTGCTCCTATTTCATGGACATTTTCCGTTTGGATCCCGGCTCCGGCCTGTGGGAGCGGGGGGAGGAGCTGCACCGGGAACGGGCCTATGAGCCGGAGGAACTGACCGGCTTTTTGCGGGAGGCCGGGTTCCGGGACATCCGCCAGTATGGGAACCTGAAGCTGAGGTCCCCGCGTGAGGGAGAGGACCGGATCTTCTTTGCGGCCCGGAAGGATCCGAATATGACCGGCCAGGTCTGAGACCGGCCGGGATGAAGAAGCGAGAAGAGAGGAAGAAACGAATGCGCGACGAACTGGTAAGAGCGATCACGGCGGACGGCCTGGTCAAGGCGGTGGCTGTAACTGGCCGGGACCTGGTGGAGCGGGCCCGGGAGATCCACACCATGCTGCCTATGGCCACCGCGGCCCTGGGGCGGACCCTGCTGGCCGCCTCGATGATGGGGGATATGCTGAAGATAGACGGGGCATCCCTCACCCTTCAGATCAAGGGAGGCGGGCCGCTGGGCACAGTGCTGGCCGTGTCGGACAACAGCGGCAACGTGCGGGGCTATGTACAGGATCCCCATGTGGAGCTGCGGGAGAAGGTTCCCGGCAAGCTGGACGTGGGCTGGGCCGTGGGGACAGAGGGGAGCCTCACCGTCATCAAGGACCTTGGGATGAAGGAGCCCTATGTGGGTACCATCGGTCTGTTTTCCGGAGAGATCGCCGATGACATCGCCATGTATTTCGTGGAGAGTGAACAGATCCCCACCGCCTGCGCCCTGGGGGTGCTGGTGGGGGTGGACCAGTCGGTCACCGCTGCGGGAGGCTATCTGATCCAGCTGCTGCCCGGTGCGGGGGAGGAGATCATCAGTAAGATCGAGGCCGGGGTCCAGCGCATGGGGCCGGTCACGCCGGTTTTGGAGCAGGGGGCGGATGCCCGTGGGCTGCTTCAGACGGTCCTCTCTGAATTCCAGCTGGAGTTTTTGGAGAGCCACCCCATCGAGTACCGCTGCTACTGCTCCCGGGACCGTGTTACCCGGGCTCTGATCAGTATGGGGCGGGAGGAGCTGGAGTCCCTGATCCGGGAGCAGGGACAGGCGGATCTGACCTGCCAATTCTGCGATGCGGTCTACCACTACACCAAGGAGGACCTGGAGGTCATCCTGGATCAAATGTAAAAAGTAAGCTGAGGCGCACGGCAAAAGCCGTGCGCCTCAGCTTGTCAAAAAAGCCCTCCTGCAAGGCGCTCCGCCTATCCTATCGAAAAAGTGGCTGCGCCGCTTTTTCGACAGTCTCCGGTGCACGGCTTTTGCCGTGCACCTTCTGTACATTCCATTTGATCAGGGCCTTACTGCATTCCGCCGTTGTTGGTCAGTGCCTCCAGCACTTGATAGCGGTCCATCTGGAACTGCTTGGTCATGGCCAGGGCTTCTTCCATATCCAGATCCACGATCCGCCCGTCATGGGTGCCGATGATCCGGTTCCCCCGGCCCTCGATCAGGGAGAGCACTGCTTCATAGCCCATGCGGCTGGCAGTCTCCCGGTCCCGGGCGGTGGGGGAGCCGCCGCGCTGGATGTGGCCCAGCACGGTCACGCGGGGATCGATGCCCACCTCCTCGTGGATCCGCTTGCCGATGTCGATGGCGCTGCCGGCGCCCTCCGCCACCACCACCATATAGTGGGTGGATCCGGCCAGCCGGGCCCGCCGGATCTTTTCCACCACGTCATGCTCAAAGTCTACCTCGCGCTCCGGGATGAGCACTGCGGTGGCGCCTACGGCGATGCCCACATACAGGGCGAGATAGCCGGCGTGGCGGCCCATCACCTCTACCACCGAGCAGCGCTCGTGGGACTGCATGGTGTCCCGCAGCTTGTCGATGCACTCGATGGCGGTGTTGCAGGCGGTGTCAAACCCAATGGTGTAGTGGGAACAGCCGATGTCGTTGTCGATGGTGGCCGGGATGCCCACTACGCTGAGCTCTTCCCCCTGGGCCGCAGCCTGGCGGGACAGAGCCAGCGCGCCGCGGAAGGTGCCGTCGCCGCCGATGGCTACGATCCCATCCAGTCCCAGCAGCTTGCAGGTGGTCAGCGCCTGGGCACGGCCGTCTTCCTGCATGAACTCCCGGCTGCGCGCCGTGTAAAGCACCGTGCCGCCCTTGTCGATGATGTGGCTGACGCTGGCGGCATCCATCCGGATGAAGTCGCTGTTGATCAGCCCGTTCCAGCCTCTGCGGATGCCGACGCACTCCACGCCGCGTCCCACGGCGGCGCGCACTACGGCGCGCACTGCGGCGTTCATGCCGGGCGCGTCGCCTCCGCTGGTCAAAACGCCGATACGCTTTACCTTACTGTCCATCATTTGGATCCTCCTTGCCGAAATCAATTCCTGGTCTGCACATTTCTTTTATTATGGTCCTTCTTAATTTGAAAAAAGGAGTCAGATCTGCTTATAATTACGGACTTATTATGTCACGCCTTCTTTCTTCCTGTCAAGTAGTATTCAGCCGGGCAGGACGGTGAAGACCGGAGGCTTCGGCGGGGGGAAAGCAGTCGAAAAAAATAATCCAAGTTTTTTTCATTTTCCTGTTGACAACCGGCGGAAGATTTAGTATACTAACAAAGCCGTCGCAAGAGCGGCGACCCACTCGGGAGCATAGCTCAGCTGGTAGAGCACATGCCTTACAAGCATGGGGTCACAGGTTCGAGCCCTGTTGTTCCCACCACTCCCTAACTACCTGGCTCGGTAGTTCAGTTGGTTAGAACGCCGGCCTGTCACGCCGGAGGTCGAGGGTTCAAGTCCCTTCCGAGTCGCCACTTACTTTCTTTTGAAAAAGAAAGTGCGCAGTGTTCCTGTTTGCTTGCTCTTTTGAAAGAAAGAGATGCCTCTGTAGCTCAGTTGGTAGAGCAGAGGACTGAAAATCCTCGTGTCGTTGGTTCGATTCCGACCGGAGGCACCAACTAAAAAAGTCCTGGAACTTAGTTTCCAGGCAATCTGCGAGTGTAGCTCATCTGGTAGAGCGCCACCTTGCCAAGGTGGAGGTAGCGAGTTCGAGCCTCGTCACTCGCTCCAATTTTTCTGGAGCGTCCCGCTCCGTCTGGTGCCATAGCCAAGTGGTAAGGCAGAGCTCTGCAAAAGCTCCACTCCCCAGTTCAAATCTGGGTGGCACCTCCAAAAAGAAACACCAGCCTGTTGGCTGGTGTTTCTTTTTGGATACCTGGAGATTTTAAAATGCTCGGCGGAAATGAATTCCGCCTGCGCCGAGGTTGATAATGTAAGATAAGTTGTGCAAATTGAATAGAGGATAAAAAGAGACATGGTTTGCAGACCTCTGGTAGAATGAAGTTACCACACACCATTCTGAAAGGAGTCTGTAAACCATGTCCGAGAAGATTGTACAACTGAACGAGGAAGTAATCAAGGGTCAGCTCAAAGAATTGGTCCGTGGCAGCGTAGAAGAAACGCTGAATGAACTGCTGGAGCAGGAAGCGGAGAAGCTGACCCAGGCTGCCCGCTACGAGCGCAACGAAGCTCGCCAGGGCTACCGCAGCGGTCACTACGACCGGAACCTTACCACTACCTCTGGAGATGTCACGCTCCACGTACCTCGTCTCAAGGGCGTTTCTTTTGAGACGGCCATCATTGAGCGGTATCGCCGCCGGGAGAGCAGCGTGGAGGAAGCCCTCATTGAGATGTACCTTGCCGGCGTCTCTGTGCGCCGTGTGGAGGACATTACCGAGGCCCTGTGGGGCAGCAAGGTATCTCCGGCCACCATCAGTGAGCAGTCAATGTATTGATGCCTCCGGTTTCGATATAAACACCGATATTCATACGCTTTAACCTCCGTATCTGTTTGATTGTTTCCAATGTATCTCGTCCGAATCGGCTGAGTGATTTTACAAGAATGAGGTCGATTTTCTTCTTCCTGCAAACCCTCATCATCTGTTGGTAGCCGGGGCGATAATTCTTTCGCAGGCCCGAGGCGGTATCATAGTAAACAGCGACAAACTGCCAGCAGGGATTCCGCCAGATGTAATCGCTGTAAAATTCGATTTGATTCTTCAAACTGTTCTGCTGCTCCTCATGGTCCGTGCTGACTCTGCAGTAAGCCGCCACCCTAAGCTGCTGGACCCAAATAGGTGCAAGATTTTTACTTTGTGGTATCTCGACAACATTTCCGGACATAACAAAACCTCCATGTTCTCTACTCATGTGTTCATGAGCAGTATAACATGGAGGTTTCTACAAAAAGAGAAGCTACATTTCAGCCTCATTTACAAGGCTAAAATGTAGCTTCCAACTTGGCAGGGGGGAACAATTCCGAACCCTGGATCTATAAAAGCCGTGCGCCGCAACGGTTACAAAACTCGAGCTCATCTCGCGCATAGATTTTCAGGGCTTTTTTGAAGGGCTCCGCATGCAGAGATGGAATTGATTGAATAATCCGCAAAAGCTGCTCAGTAGCGGCAACATCGGTCAAATACCTTTTCCCGTCTTTAGATGACTTGAGTTTCAGTCGGTTACAGGTTATAACCGACTGATTCCCTTCATCCTTCAACCTTTTTTAAAACCTTCCAATAGTTATTTGGATTTACTTTCTGTCAGTATCGCCACCACATCGACAATGGAAAAATACCATTCCTCTTTTCTTCATCCCATGCTGTGCGGATACGCTTATCTTCAAAAAGCTGAATCGTATCCTCCAAGCCCATATTCAATGCTCTCTTTCTCTATGTTCTCATCAGGTAATCAAGCAGCCTTCGGCACCCCTATGTCATTTCTCTATCAGGTCCTTCAGGTAGCGTCCCGTACTGCTTAAACTCATCGATGCGATGGTCTTGCGTCAGGATCTCCATCTGACTGATGGCGATGGCATTAAGTTTTGCCAGCCGCTCGGCCTGAGACATTCCTTCGCTGATGAACACCGCATTCAGGTTCTCCAGATTGGACAAACAGACCAACTGAGAGACATTGGCATAGTCGCGGATATTCCCTTTCAGATCGGGATGGCTGTCCCGCCACTGTTTTGCGGTCATACCGAACAAAGCCATGTTTAACACATCAGCTTCACTGGCATACACCATGGAAATCTGCTTTGCAGAAAGTTCCGACGGAATCAGATTCTCCTTGATGGCATCTGTATGGATGCGGTAATTGATCTTGGCCAAGTTTCGCTTGATATCCCAGCCAAGCTGTTTCATTTCTTCGGCCTTGAGCCGTTCAAACTCTTTGATCAGATAGATTTTGAACTCAGGGCTGATCCACATACCGAACTCAAAAGCGATGTCTTTATATGCGTATGTGCCGCCATATCGTCCGGCCTTCGCGCGCAATCCAATCGCATGAGTTTTTTCGACCCATTCTTTGACGCTAAGTTTGTAGCTATTCAAGCCAGCCTGACTTCTAATTGCGGCGAATTCGCCATAATTAAAATCCGGGTTGTGGACCTGTTCCCATATCCCAAGAAATTCGACCGTGTTTCTGTTTCGCAGCCAGTCAGAGATAAAAAAGTCACCATCTTTTGCCTTAAGCATATCAGTCAGGGAGATATAATCTTTATCGTCAACAGTAGTGACCGCAATTTCTGTCCCATGGACAATTAATTTGTTATTCATTCAGAAAGCACCTCCATGACTGGCGGGTTGCAATTGGATATGGCGCAGCAATCCCCGGCAGCCTTCCTCCACATCCCGCCATGTCGCTTCGAAGTCGTCGGTGTACCACGGGTCGGCTACCTCCTGACCGGGGCGGTCCGTGTAGTCCAACAGCAGGTGCATCTTGTCCGCAAAGTCTCCGCCGCAGATGCGGTACATATCCCGGAGGTTGGCCCGATCCATCCCGATCAGCAGGTCGTACTCCTCGTAGTCGTTGTTCTGGAGCTGCCGGGCCGCATGGCTCTCGCAGGAGATCCCATGCTCCGCCAGTTTGCGCCGCGCAGGAGGATAGACAGGGTTCCCGATCTCCTCCCGGCTCGTTGCCGCAGATTCGATATGGAATTGGGATTCCAAACCGGCCTGCTTCACCAAGTCTTTCATAACATATTCGGCCATTGGGCTCCGACAGATATTGCCGTGGCAGATAAAAAGTATCTTTTTCACGTTCTCCGCACTCCGTTACAGTTTCTTTTTCTTCAGTATAGCAGATATCCTCCGGTTCGTCGAGCCTATGAAGCCCCCACGCGCCGCTTTGGATCTGTCTGAGCAATTCTGTCTTGCCCCAGCCATGCTCCAGCGCGGCATTGAGATACCACGCCTGTTCCTCCGCTGTTTCGCAGGCTTCCAAAATCGTCACATTCTGCGTCCACGCCAGCCCCAGCGCCTTTTCCAGCCGGGCCGGTGTGTTTCATAGGCCAGATAGAAGGACCGCATACGGCGCAGATTACGGGGCGAAAAACCCTTTCGCTCCGGGCACCTCGACTGAAGGTATTCAGCGGCCATAACAGCAGCCCCCTTCTCCGGCCTGGCGCATACAGCCCTGCCGACCCCGCAGTACAGCTCCATCTCTGTCAGATCGGAGCCCATCAGGACATCCAGCGCCGAATACAGAGAAGAGTAATCGCTTGGTTTCCGGATGTTCATAGCTGCTCCTTCCCGGCGTGATCCGCCTTAGTTCAAGGAAGCCGCAAAGGAAAACACGGAGAAACCTCCGCGCTTTCCTTTACGGCTTCCGCTTATTATATCACTTGCACGATCTGCTCCCAGAGGAGAATGTGCTTTTTGTCCACCGCCTGATTGTCATGCAGGTGGCCGAACAGCCAGTAGTGGTATCTGGATCGGTTTTTGACCTCCTCCAGAAAGTCTGTCAGCCGGTCCGTCTGAGCGTGGGGGATGATCTTCCGCGTTATGCTGGTGGGGGCGCAGTGGGTCAGAATGTAGTCCACCGCCCAGCCATGGGCGGTCAGGTTCTTCCGGGCCTCCTCATACTCCTCATCGGAGGGAAGTTCCTCTGGCCACCAGGACACGCCCTTGACCCGGAACCTGGCCCTGCCTCTGCGCATCCGCCAGTACCGCTCCTCGAAGCCCGCTTCCTCCGGGTCCAGGATACCATCCTGAATATCGTGGGAAGAAGCTCCACCCATGGTGAAGAATGTGTACCCTTCGATGTCAAAGACCTGCCCGCGTATGAGGTGCAACACATGGGGACGCACTTCATGGACCCTGCCTCCGTGCCACAACCTTTCCGGCAGCGCGTTCAGCATGGCGAAGTTCTCATGGTTCCCATCCAGAAAGACAGTCGTAAAGGGCCTGTCCTCCAGCCAGTCCAGCCAATATTTCTCCGCATGGGTTCCACCCCAGAGTCCTCCGAAGTCGCCTGCGATGATAACCGTATCCTCGCAGTTCATCTTTTTCTGCTCCGGGAAGTAGTTCATCCCAAACCGCTGAAATCCGCCGTGTGTATCGCCTGTGACATAGACGCTCATGATGCGTTCCTCCAATCCACTTGTTCGATCTCCTGCTCCACCTCAGCACCGTCCCGGAAGGTAACCCGGATCTTGTCTTTTGCAAGGACGGTCACTTTCTCCACCAGCTGGTAGACTACGATCTGATCCCACTCCGTCAGCTCTGCCGCATAGGCGCTCATGGCTACCGAGGCGGCTTTGAGGCGCTGACTCACCAGTTCATTTTCCTGATAGACCTGCTGGATCCGTGCCTTGTGTTCCTTGAGATCTGCCATCGTATTTGAGATCATGCGGAACCGCTCTGCGTAGTCCTCCGTGCCGCCCGCGGCAGACGCCTCTGCCAGCAGGCTATTGAACTGCTTTTCCAGCTCCTCCAGCGTCCGGTCAATGTCCGCAATACTCATGGACTCGCCGGGGATGGGCGCCAGTTCCTGCTCCATAGCGCCAAGCAGCTGCGTCTCCAGTTGCTCCCGGCTGCCCATCACGCGGTTGATGGCGTTCAGAATCGCCTGCTGGAGTGGCTTTTCCTCCAGCGTTTCCGAGTGCTTGCAGTATTTTGCCCCATAATCCAGACGGCTCCCGCACCGCCACACAGCCCGCTTCATCCCGCCCTTGTTCCATACGCACCGGCGATAGCCTGTCCCGCAGTGGCCGCAGAACATGAGATTGGTCAGGATGTACTTCCCGCTGTACTTGCTCCGCCCGGTGGGGGCGCTCTTGCTGGTACCGCCTGTCTGTGCCCTGCGCCGGGCTATCTCCAGCTGCGCCGCGTAGAAGACGTCCCGGCTCACGATCCCCTCATGGTGGTCCTGGACCAGATACTTGGGGAGCTGTCCGTTGTTCTGGATCACCTTTTTGCTGATGCAATCCTGAATGAAGCTCTTCTGGAGCAGCGCGTCTCCACAGTATTTTTCATTGGTCAGAATGCTCATAAGGTTTTTGATGGTCCACTCCTGTTTTCCTATCGCGTTCAAGGCCCCCTGCTCCTCCAGCTTGCTCTTGATGGGCCGCAGGGTGTCTCCGGCCAGGTACCGCTGATAGATAAAGCGGACGGTCTCCGCCTGCTCCTCGTTGATCAACGGCTTTCCGTCCGGGCCTTTCTCATACCCCAGCATCCACTTGTACTGCATTGTGACACGCCCACTTTTCATAGACTGACGCTGACCCCAGCGGACCCGGCTGCTGGTACTCTCGCTCTCAGACTGGGCGAAGGCGCCGTGTATGGCGATAAGGAACTCGCTCTCCGGATAGATGGAGTTGATGTTCTGCTCCTCGAAGATGACCGGGATACCCAGTTCCCGAAGTTCCCGGGTATAGTTGAGGGTGTCCACCGTATTTCTTGCGAAGCGGGAGACTGCTTTGGCCAGGATCATGTCGATCTTCCCCTGACGGCACATCCGGATCATCTGGAGGAATTCCTTCCGTTTACAGGTGGAGGTGCCGGTCTTGCCCTCATCCGCGAACACCTTTACCATGGTCCAGTCGGGGTTCTTCATGATCTTCTCGGTATAGTAGGCAAGCTGGTTTTCATAGCTGGTGAGCTGTTCCTTGCTGTTGGTGGATACACGGCAGTAGGCCGCTACCCGCAGATTTCTCTTTCTCGCCTGTTCCTGAGGCGTTTCCTGTTTTGCCGGGATCACGATGACTTTTGGCGCGGTTACTGTCATGGCTGTTGTCCTCCCTTCATGGTCTGGCCGTTTTTCAGCCGGACCTGAATGCCTTTTTCTCTGTATGTGATCTGTCGGACGCTCTCACGCAGGAGCTCCCGCTCCAGTTCCTCCATGTGCGGATGGTTTCGGAAGAGCTTCTGGAGCCGCGTCGTCTCATATTCCTCCGCCCCAATGGCGTTGAGTCTGTGTTCCGCCAGCCGAAGCGCCATATCTCTGGCCCGCTCTCCATCCACGGGTGGGGAGTGAAGCTCCTCCTCCAGTTCCCGGCGCAGTCTCCTGGCCTCTGCTGGTTCTTCCACCTCTGTTCGGCCAGGGGCGATACTTTCCGGGTCCTGAATAAGACGGTTCAGAAGCGTCAGGCTCTGCTGTTCCACCCAGGCAGGCGGAGGACCGCCGCACAGCCGCCGCAGCTCCATCTGTGCCGGTGTTTTCCCGACCGGGACCACCCGGTTCCAGCGACGCTCCTGGGCGCTGCGGAACTGCTCCTCCGGGAGTATGGCGGTATACCGGTCCGTACCAATGTATCTCTCATCCTCCAGAACGCGGGCCACCATGTTTTTGTTCCACAGCTTTCCCTCGCCATAGGCAACTCCCCGCTCTTGGAGCGCCTCCACCAGTTCCCGATAGGACGCCCCGGCCAGATAGGTCTGGTAGATCCAGCGGACTGTTTCCGCCTCTGCCGGCTGGGGAATATATGCTCCGAACTCCATCTGGTATCCGAAGGGCTGCTTTCGGTTGTTCATCATCAGCGCACCGTCCTCTCGATGGTCTCCGTCAGCTCCAGCCCGTTGATCAGCCGGAACCGCAGGCATTCGTTATTCTCCACGATGATCTTTGCAACCAGCTCGCTGAACAGCTCCTCATCGAACGCCTCCAGAAATTCCGGCCCGTCTTCTAATACCTCCAGCAGGAGCTGAGTCTGCCGGATGGTCTGGTCCTCCTCGGACTCCAGAAACCGTTCCTTTTCCAATTTGGCGGTGCGGAGCTGTTCAGCCAGCGTGTTGCTCCGGGTAATATAAATGTCAGGATCGACAAGGCCCTGCTGCTTCAGCTCGGCCAGTAGTCGCTCCTGACGGACGATATCCGCTATTTGTTTGTTCGCTTCCACGACGTCCAGGCTCCAGAGCAGCTTCCCGTTTTGGGCTGTCTGGAGGTCTGTAAGCAGTTGGGAGAGGACTGGCATTCCATGACGCCGCAGCTTGTAATACAGGCGGAGGAAGGCATGTTCAAATTCAGATTCCGGGATCTGCGTGATCTGACATTTGTCGGGCGTCTTATCGTGGAGCCTACAGGTCCAATAGGCGGACTCCCGGCACTTTTTTCGCTTGAATATGGAACCGCAGGCTCCGCAGACAACGGTGCCGGTCCATGGGTATGTGACTCCGGACTTTGGGTGGATCACAGCGCCTTTCTGCTTCAGCAGTGCCTGTGCCCGGTCAAACACCTCCCGGTCAACGATGGCCGGATGGCTGCCCGGTACGAAATATTGATCATACTCACCTTGATTTCGCTTCTTCCTGTGGGGCAGTGTTCGGGTGGTATAGGTCTTTTGTGCCAGCGAGTCACCCGCGTATTTCTCATTGTGGAGGACATATTGGATCGACGTCGTCTGCCAGTATGGGGTCTTATCTCTTGTTGGGATCCCGTACCGAGTGATCTCTTTTGCGATGTCCTCCATACTGCGTCCATTGAGGTATCTCTGGAAGATCAGGCGGATGATCTCGGCCTCTGCCTCGACGATCTCCAGCCCTCCGCCGACCAGGCGGTATCCAAACGGGGCCTTGCAGGTGATGAAGCAGCCCTTTTTCATTTTCTTCTGGTAGGTCCAGCGGATATTTTCAGAGATGGACTCGCTTTCTTTCTGAGCCATCATGGAGAATATAGCTGTCAGCAGTTCACCAGACATCTGGGCGGTGTCAATGCCCTGCTCCTCAAAGCAGACCCCGATCCCCAGGTCCCTCAGCTCCCGGACCGCCATCAGGCTCTCACTGGTGTTTCGTGCGAACCGCGCGGTGGATTTCGTCAGGACCTTGTCGATGCGACCTCTGCGGCAGTCTTTCAGGAGCCGCTGGAAGTCATTCCGCTTCTCCGCGGAGGTCCCGGTGATCCCCTCATCCGCATATACGTCCACAAACTCCCATTCCGGGTTGTCGGTGATAAGTTCTGTGTAGTAGGCATTCTGCGCGGCAAAGGAGTGGAGCTGGTATTCAGAGTCAGAACTGACGCGGGCGTAAGCGGCCACACGCAGTTTCCGGGTCCGGACCGGCCCGGAGGCCGGGATCGTAATCACGCGAGGGGCGCTGTCCAATGCGAGGGAACCATTGATTGCTGTTTGTATCTTCATCCAAATCACCTCTGTTCAGCCACACACAATACCCTAACTTTCTCTGAAAAGCTATACTCAAATGCAACAACTATTGAGGCGGATATATGACGTCCGCTCCTGTTTCCACCCGGAGCCGCGCGGCAATCTTCCGCGCCTCCGCTTCGCTGATAATACTGGCGTCCCGCAAGGCCCGCAGCAGGTTTACCATACCGATGTAGTTGATGTTCGCGTTCATGCTCTTTACCTCCAAATCAGGCTTCTTCATCCAAAGAAAGACCAGGCAGTTTTATTTTCAGAAGGACTGCGTCATATCAAATCCTTCTGATTCTTCCTGGTCCTCGGAGGGAGCCTCATCCGGTTCTTCGGGCAGTGTTTCATCGGGGATCTGCATCGCGGCCGCGAAGCGCGCTATGGAAAGAGCCCGATCAAGAGACAAGTTCTTCTCTTTGACACTTTGCACCGCTATGTTTTGATTCTTCAGTTCTGTCATCGTATCAAGTGTTTCTGAAAGGTCTCTCCCCAGCCGATTCCACGAAGAAATTAGCAGGACCTCAAAGTCATGCTTCGCCGCGCCAAGACGCACATCCTTCAGGCTGCTCTGGCTCGGGGAATAGTCAGCGGCAACCTCCGTCACCTCATATCCTGCTTTATCTGCGTACTCCAGCAAAAGCGACTTCTGGGCCTTCAGGTCTTCATTGGTCCTGGCTTTCAGATACAGCCATGCTTTCTTCTTTTCCGCCATAAGCTTTATGCCTCCCATGATGGTGCGCCAGAGATAAGCTCCGGCGCACAGCCAATCCTTCATTCGTTTTTCAGTCGTGTATGAAAACAAGCGGGGGCTGCTCCACGATGTGTGGCAGCATTGCGATACCCTTCAGGGCGGCCCCCGCCGCTTCTGACATTTGCGTTTCCAATGATGGCCCTATTCGACACTACTTCCCGAGCCGTGGGCGGCAGGCTTGGACCGCGCGGGCGCGCGTCACGGGAATCTCACCCCTCCGAGGATCTCTCCGAGCTGCCCCCACTGCTTGCGGCTGTGGCTGGACAGGAGTATCATTACTGGATTGCCGGCGAGGGTCGGGCAGGACTCCTGTGAGTCCCGCCGCAATGCGAAACAGCCCGCCACAGGCTGTTTTATGGACGGATGGGAACCGCTCTGCACCTTATTTGGCCGTCTTTGATGCGGGAGTCTCCCGCACAGATGGTCTTGGCGCATCCTCCAACGTCGCTTCAGCCGCCCTCTCAGGGGCCTCTCGCCAACGGACGTACCCAAGCTGCCGGATATGACCGCCTCCCGGCGGTGCTTTTCAAAGTTCAATGAGGATATGTTTTCCTCTCACTTAATCCGACAGAAAAGTGCCTTTTTGAAACCATCATTCAAAGTGCTTTTTTTATTTTCTCTATTGCAGAGATAACAGATTTTCTGACTGCAGTATGGGAAATCCCCTCTATCTCTCCGATCCGTGTCAGGGTATATCCATCCAAAAAGAGTCGGAGTCTGCGTTGCTGGAGATCAGTTAGGACATTGGATGGCCCATAAAGAATGCGTTTAATCTCCTGCCTAAGATATATTTCCTCCAGCGATGTCATTAGCGCACCATTCTCCCTTGGGTTGATATCTTCCATGGCTCTGTAGCCTTGATGCCGTTCATTTTGTTTTTCCTGCCTGTTTTCCTCCAAAACGAATTCGCGAGCCAGGAGATTGAAGCAAGGAAAACTCAATTCAACAATCTGCCCGCTTTCTGGGCTCTTGGGATAAAGGGAATCAATATGGACAAACACAGCATCTGGTTTCTCCAGCAGCAATGTGCGGTGGCGCTTCTTAGTTAGCTGAAACCACTCAGATTCGATGCCGTTTTTCGCTATTTTAATCAGCATTGCGCTGTTCCTCCTTTTCTAAACATTTGGAAAGCTAAATGCCAGAAAGGGAGGGCCACGGCACCTTATCTGGAAGCCATAACAAGCAATATAGCTTCCGTCTACGTAAAATGACAGGAATTCGGAAATCCTGATTAAATCTGCATTAAGAAGTCCACAGAGGGATCCTGAGACTGCAGGTGGAGGTTTCTCCTCCTTTTTTGTATGATCAACCTGCTTGCCTCGGCAACTTTTTGTTCTTTTACCCCGTGCTGTCCTGAAAGCAGTGTGACTCGGCTTAACCAGATGGAACAACTTAATGCGGCAGCTTTTGTCTGCCATGTTGCATTTCTCCTTGTCCACTTACGCGGCCGGCACACAGACAGCCAGCATCACCCCCTTAAAATTTTTGTTCTTCGGCAAATGCGACTGTCTTGCCGATAATGTAATTCAGTTTTATGTATCTCAGGCTTGTTGGTTCATGTATCGTGATACACCCAACAAGCGAATTGTGTCGCATTCACCCGCAAAAAGATGTATTGTAGAATATCTTTGAGATGAACTGCGATGTATGACTTCTCCTATCCATTGGGGAATGCGGTGAAGAGCACACGTTATCGGCGCGGTCTGACCCAGCTTCAGGTAGCAGACATGGCGGATATCGATGTGCGAACCGTGATGAATATTGAGAACTACAAGGCAAATCCCAAGATGGAAGTGCTCTACCCTTTGATCCGTGCCCTCCGTATTGATGCCAGAACCATTTTTAACCCTGAGCTGCAGCGCGAAACTCCCGCTCTACAACAGCTTCGGCTTATGATTGAGGAATGCAGTGAGCAGGAAGCCGAAGCGTTGATCCCGGTGGTGGAATCGGTCATTGCCGCACTCCGGACAAAGGGCGCCATTGAGATTGGATGACTACATAAAAAAACAGAGCCTGCTTTTCCCCGGCAGGGGGATCAGCAGGCTCTGTGCTTTAAGCATCCGGCTCGTCGCTCAATACCATCTTCAGTTTTACCACATTGACCATGAATTCCTTTTTACATTTTGGACAGTATAGCGGGAATTTTACTAAAACCGTTTCTTCATATACTTTGACTTTCGTTTTGCTGCCGCACTGAGGACAGCAGATCCATTTTGACTCATGCCGCATAGCAATCACTCATTTATTCGTAGTTACAAGTTAGATAATTGCAAGTCGGTTTTTTTCATTGATATCCAATCATTCTATGAAAACGCCGCCAATTTCGCCAGCAAATACGCCAGAGAACTATCATAAAAGACGAAATCATCGATCAGTCCGGCATTTTTTGCATCTATGACACGGCTGCATACGGCGGACTGTTCCGGCCTGACCAGAAGCAGGATCTTGAGGTCCTGTTCAACCTGCCGAAGAGGTTGGCAGATCCCGACCGCCTGATCCATATCCGCCTGATCCACAATATCCAATATCACCACATCCGCATGAAAGATATCAACGCCGACCACAGCCTGCGGATAATGGAGCTGGGCCGCCCACAGGAAGTCAAGCTCCGGCTTTGCATGGATGGCCGCTGACAACCCCTGTCCCAGCACCTTATTGGATGATATAAACAGCACTGTTTTCATGATCGGCACCCTCTATCCAATCCGATAAATACAGATGGTTTTCTGATCGCTCCCGCCTGCTCCGGCTTCCATGAGCCGAGCCTCCACAGCCGCGCCGCCTGACTCACGCCCAGGGGTCGGCGGACTTGGGGGTACGGACACCGGTGAGCAGGTATTGCTCCCAGAGGAACCATTTCCCATCGCTGCCCCGCTGTCGGAGTTTGATGGGGCGAGGGCTGTCCGCGCCGCCGCAGGGGATAAACAGTTTCATATAGCCCTGCTCCTCACCGGAAACATGGTTGCTTTCCACCCGGATGGTATAGGGCTGGGCGGGTGTATAATTGTTGTCGGGGGTAGAGCCGGCGAAGTAGGTGAAGGGAAGGTAGGTCTTTCCGTCACGAAAACGGTCGTTTAAGAAGGAGATCTCCTGTCCGCTCAAAGGACGTGGCCCACGCAGCCAATTCAGCATATCCGTGCCGATCTGCCGGTCAGCGGCATAGGCGCACAGGGCCAGCACGGTCAGCGCCGCCGTCTGAAAGGGGGTGTCAAGGGCCGCCTCCGGGAGAGCCTGCAGCTGGGCAAGGCTCTCAGGGAGGGCCGCGAAGGTAAAGGTTTCCCGCTTGTTTCCAATGGCTGTGGCTGCCGTCGCCGCAGCATCCACGGCGGACTGCTTTAGCCTGTCAAAAATACTCATACAAATACTCCTTTCACGCCTGTCCCCCACTCGTGCGCCTGATGTTCTCTCAGCCATAGGCGCGTATCAGATCCATACAGGTCATGCCCTCGCCAAAAAAGGGTGGACACATACCGGTTTCACGATCCTGCTGGATATGGAGAGATTCGCCGGATGGGTCGATCAGCACCGGGAAGCTGCCGCTCATGCGGGTGCCCGCGCCGTCCGAGAGGTCCAGATACAGGCAGTCGCCCTCCATACGCCAGATGCCGGAATATGAGTATGCATACTCCTGCCCATCCTCCGGCTGATGGTAGAGATCGATGCGCCCGGAATAGACCGGGTCGCTGTCGCCCCAGCCGAACTCCATGTACCAGTGCTCGCAGGTCCAATTTGTGTAAGCCAGCCCCCAGTCTGTGGGAGGCAGCCACCAGTCGTCCCCGGACGGCTCCCAGTCCTCGGGGTAGTCCAACCCGGTCACATAGCCCCAGATGCCGAAATCCATCAGCATGGGAAGGTAGTTCTCCCCGGTGGGCACGATGGGAATGCCGTATTCATCGGTCAGCGGGAGCCACTTCACCTCCACGCCATCGTTTGTCACAAGGACGATCTCCGTGTCCGGTTCATCCTGCCATTGCTCATAATTTACGAATGTCAGTACAGGCTGGGCACACTCCTCCCGGTAGAGCACCTCACCCGGTACAGGCCAAACGCCGTTACCGAGAGATTCCCAGGTGACATGGTTCACGGCAAGGCTGGTATTCTCATCCCAGGGAACGATGCAGAATAAATCCCCCCAACCTGCGCCGAGGATACGTTCGGCCGGTATATGCAGCAGAAACGGCATCGCCTCGACCAATCCGGCACAATTCTCCACCAGCCAGTCCGACAGCGGGGTGGAGTCCCCCTGCTTCCTGTATCCCAGATAGGCGACCGCGCCGGCGTACTGGTCATCGTATGCCATGGCGTCATACAACAGGTTCAGGGACTCCTCCGCCAATTCCGCCTCCGCTGTTTCTTCCCCGCTGCCGGAGAACACACCCACCCCGGAATCTTTTCCTCCCTTGCTGCCGGAAAGGGTGCCCATCGCACCGTCCGTTTCCGTTTCAACGGGCGGTGTGTCTTTTCCTCCGCAGGCAGACAGGCCAAGGGCCAGCGTCATGCACAAAATCGCCGGGAGAAAGCGGCGCCGGAGCAAATTCTTCATCATCCGGCCTCCTTCTCAGAATTTCCCGCTGCGGCCGCTGCCGCCGCCCCCGCTTTCGCTGTAGGTGCTGCCGCCGCTGCCGCCCGAGCTCTCTTTCTGGATCTTGGTGCGTGTTTCGGTGGTATGGGTGTACCGGTCGTACTGCTTTGTCAGGTGTAAGCCGCCAGCGGTGAGGTACGCATCGGCTTCCGCCTTTTGGTGGACGGACTTCATCTTACGCAGCAGCCACAGGCAAACCGTCCCCGCAGCCAGACAGGAGCATCCTGCTGAAATGACGAACCAGATCCAGTAAGGACGGCGCACCGGCTTGCCAATGTCGGCCTTCGTCAGATATTCCTCACAGGCGTCTAAGTAATTGGAAATGCCGCCATACCAGTCGTTTTCCCCAAAATTGCCCAGGAATTGCTCCTCCAGCTTCTCCTGCCCATATTCATCAAAGGCATACTCGGCGTACTCGCCGTAGACGAACATGGCGTAGTCCCGCTCGGCCATGCTCAGGAGCACGATGATCCCATCCCGCCCGCTGCCCATACCGAGCTCACTGCCGTGATAGAGCTGATAGGTGACCTCAAAGACACTGCCGTTTCCGTATTCCGTGTAATCATCCACAAGAGCAAAATAAACGCCGCAATCCTGCTTTTGGGAAATAGCTTCGGCCCGAGCCTCCAGTTTTTCCCACTTCTCATAGGGAAGAAGGTCTGCAGCATCAAATACATACTGCATCGTGACGCTGCCCTGCACCGGTTCTTCCACGCCGGCATCCTCGCCGGAGCCGGCTGGCGGGCAATTTGTGCGGATGTACTCCTCCGCCGTTTCTGCCATGGCGTCCACTGCCTGGGTCAGCGCCACGGCGCTCATGGTCATGTCCTCACCGTTCCATGCCCGCGCCGCCATATAGGGCTGTACCGCATCGTAGACGGCGTCGGACAATTCCTGGCCGCTGCCCCGCTCATCGCTCAGTCTGGTGTAGACACACCAGTCATTTTCGTCAACCATCCTGTAGGTATCCCCATCCTGCGGTTCCAGCAGAATGGTCAGCGTAACGCCCTCCTTGTGCTCGCCATAGCCGTAATCATATTCCTCATAGATCCCCGCGGCGGCGTCGCCAAGTCCGTCATAGCTGTTTTGGGTCAATACATCCACCCGCAGATCAATGCCCAGCGCCTGGGAGAGCTGGGGGAGGGTCTGTTCTCCCTGCATGGTCAGCTCCTGCGATCCCAAGGATTCCGTTTCGTCATAGATCACGCCGTACTCCATTGCCGCCATTGCGGGATTGCAGAGGGACAGCGCCAACAGGAACGCCAGCGCGAGAGCAGTATATGCTTTCTTCATATCCGGTCCGCCTCCTTTCTCACGGCAATAGGACCAGCGCCGAACTGATCACAGATAGGGGGACGGCGATGGCGGCAAACAGCCCCCAGAACTTCCCCCAGCTGACCGGCAGATCGCCCACCAGCTTTCCGGTCTGTCCATTCATGGCAAAGAGGAAGTCCTTCCCATGCCACTTGGTATTCAGCATCCAGACGGGCATCAGGGCGTAATGCACCTTGCCCCTGCGCAGGTGAACGCTGCTTTCTCTGAGAACGCAGAGGTCATAACGCTTCACTGTGCCGCGCAGCGCGGAGGCAAGGGTCCCCTCACAGCGCTGATCCGCCCGCTGCCGGCTCTGTTCCACCGTCACATCGAACTTATCGGCCAGGAAGCCGGGGAGATACGCGGTGGAAAAGGGCTTCAGCTCCTTGTAGTCATAGGGTTCAATGGAGTCCATGTGGCCGTCCGGCATCTTGCTGGAGGCGTCCACCGGCACTTTCTCAAAGGTGACGGTTCCGGCCCGGTAGACATCGTAGTGTTTCGTCTCCGTGATCTCGTAGTCGCCGGAACGGTATGTACGGGAGCGGGCAGCCTCATAATGGGCATCGCCCTCCGCCTCGCCGTCGAACATCCAGAAGGGAACATAGATCCCCCGGATCTCCTGCACATGATTTTCACCGGTAAAGCTTTTCGGCAGGAAAAACTTCCCTTTGTAGTGGGACTTGAGAGCCTTTACCGCATCTTCCTTGCTCAGTTTGAACGGAACGATGAAATCCGGCCGCAGTGCCCCGGAGAACTGGCCCGGCACCACGGTGGGGTTCCCGCAATAGGGGCAGGAGGTCGCCGCCGTGCTCTCCTCGCAGATGAGCTCCGCGCCGCAGCTTGGGCAGCCGTAGGCCCGCATACCGTCGCCCTCAGCCCCCCAATCCTCGCAAAAGTCAGAGGTGTCCCATGCGCCTCCATCCGCGGCTGGCGCGCCCTGCCCGGCGCCGCCTTCCTCCGCCGCCTGCTGGGCGTCTGCCGCCTTTTTTTCTTTCTCTGCATAGAGCGCCTCGATCTCCGCCACATCGTAACTGGCACCGCAGTATTCGCACTCCAACCGGCCGGACGCACCGGAGAAATGCAGCGGTCCCGTGCAGCTGGGGCATTGATAATTTGTTACCTGTGTTGGCATCTGAAATTCCTCCTTCCCATGCCGGCGCTGTAACGGTCTATACCGAAACAGGCCGTAATCCGCAGAAGATCAGCCGAGCGGGTCGGTGAGCAAGCTGTCCAGCGTCAGGACGCACAGCTGCGCGTCGTACTTCGGCATAAACGGCAGGCTGACTTCGTTCTCCCCAGCGCCGATCACCATCTCCTCGCCGCTGGGACTCATCAAAATCGGATAAGTCTCCGAGATATAATACGGGCCGTCTGTGACGCCATAGTTATCACCGCCAACAAGGGACAGGCTGACGGTCACATAACTGGGCCCATCCATGACGGATGTGGTCGTCCAGAAACCGCTCCACACCTCTTCCCACGTCGTTTCAGAAGGATCGGTGCCCACATATTCCCAGTACAGATCGACCGTTCCGCCTGTCTCATCCTCGGGAAAGAACCACAGGTAGTAATTTGCGATACGGTCCGTATCCCATGCCGCTGCCTGCGTTGTCCAGCTGCCGCCGAGCCCGGAGGCATATACGCCGCTCCAGCCGTCTGCCAGCCACGGTGCAAGCTCGGAAGGAACGCCCTGCCATCCGTATTCCGTAAAGTCGAAGGAGAGGTAGTCTCCGTTTTCCGAGAAACATGGCACGATGTGCCCCGTTGATGTATAGAGCTGCGGCTCCCACACGCAGCTGTTGCCTGCGTTGTCTACGATCTGGACCTGTATGTAGGACAGGTATGCGTATGCATCGTCCCCGCCGGCTGCAAAGATCAGCAGCGGATCTCCAACTTCAGACCGGTAGAGAACCTCGATGACCTCTTCGGTATCTGATTTCGGATCCCACCGCATGAGATTGACGGAAACCGTCGCATTTTCATCCAGCGGCACGATACCGTACAGATGGCCTGAACTGCCGATGATGCGGGTTTCGTCGATCTCCGCAAGGAAGGGATATTCCTCCAGCATGGCCTGGTCTGCCGCTGACAGCCAATCGCCGGCTTTTTCCACATAGCCCAGATAAGCCGCGCCGAACATGGTCTGCGGAAAAGCCATTCTCTCCCGCAGCCAAACAAGAGATTGTTCCGCTTCCGCGGAGAATCCGGTCGGTGTCGGCTGCATATCCGATCCCCCGGCCCCCGGGCGCAGCTTTTCCGGCAGTTTCTGATCGGGCATACCAGACAGCGTCTCACCATCGGCGCTTCGATTTGGTTCGTCTGTTCCCGCTTGCTGTTTTTGCGCGCAGGCACAGAGAGACAGCATCAGAACCAGTATTAGAAAAAATGCGATCACTCGTTTTGATGTCCTTTTCATAACTGCTCCTTTCAAATGTCACTGCTCCATACCATTGCGCAAACGGGGATCGCTCCGCCCCAAATGGGGCGGGAACGATCCCCATTCTGGTGTTATCCGATGCTGTCCGGCATGGGCTCCTCCGCATCGATCAGAGGCAGATACCAGCTGTCATAGAGATTGGGCAGATCCTCCTCATCCACATCCACCCAATAGGTCCCCCACGGGCGCAGGACGATATCATAGTGGAAGGCGTCTTCGCCATTTTCATAGTCACCATCAATATGGATCATGTCCCCATAATCCACCAGTCCCGGATCAACGATCCACTCCCCGTGCTCCAGCGCAATATCCGTGAAGGCACCGCCCTCGGATGTCATGGTGCCATATATGCTGGTTCCATCACCACTGAGGCTGACTGACGCAGAGACCATCGGTTCCGATTTCGTGTAGTCCTCATCCCAGAGGGTGACAGTGCCCGTGCCGTCCCCGCCGATGTCAATGGCACCACAGATGTCCCACCAGGCGCCCTCCATATCCTCGTAATAGCCGGAGCATCCAGTCATAGTCCACCAGCCGTACCAGTCACCGTTCCACCAGTCCAGCAGTATATCTCCGGTTCCAGTATCCTGACCTGTACCGCTTCCCGCCGTTTCCCGGCTGAGTGTGGACGGATCAACGGTGATTTTACCGTTTTTGTCGCCGAACGCCTCCTCAAAGGTCACCTCGACCTTGCTGGTGGTATCCGCCAGCACAAAGGCGGTTCGGAGTTCAAGGGTTTCACCCGGCGCGACATCCGTAAATTGACTGTCGATCACCGTGTCGTAGGAGTCGCTGTCCGTAAAGACGGTGGCGACGGCCAGCTCTGCGCCGTTCTGCATCGCTGTTTCAGAGATGGACCAGACATAGGAGCCGCTGTCCTTGCTGTTGTTGGTAAAATCCAGCGTCAGGACCAGCGCGTCGTTTCCATCTGAGTCCTCCATGATGCTGGCCCCCTTGTAGAGCAGCGCATAGTCCCCGATCTGGAGCGAATTGGACTCTTTCGGGTCGTCCTTGCCGCAGGCGGCCAGACTGAGCAGCATCGCCGCCGCAAGCAGGACGCAGAATAACCTCGTGCGTTTCATGTCAGATCCTCCTTAAAAGCCACTGAGTTTGAATGCCACCAGTTCCATTGCGGACTCGTCCGCTCTGTCTTCGGTCATAATGGCAAGGATGCTGCCGTCAGCCAGCTTCGCGCCGCCGCAGAACCAGGGATAGTCCGTACCGAACAGGTCGCCGTCATCCGCCTCGCCGAGATAGGTGCCGTCCTTGGTCCAGAGCACCACCTCACGCATATTTCCGTCCAGGGCCAGATAGCCATTTGCGGTCTGCGTAATAAAGGTAATGCTTCCCAGGCCGCCTCCGTCGGAATCTGCCAAAGTCATTTGCAGCGCACCATTGCTATCATAGACAAACACCTTGTGACCGCTGCCATCCACGGCAGATCCGCAGACATAGATGTGGCTGTCGTCGATCAGCAGATGGCTGAGGATGTCCACTTCCTGGAATACCATGGGCTCCGTCTTGGGAGCTCCGCCGGAGAGCGTGATCTTTTCACATTCCGGGCCGGAGAACCAGCTGACGCCCCAGGTCCCGGATGGGTGCATGGTGACGTGATCCGGGCCCTCATAGGACGCCGTCTGTGCGCCGTCCTTCCAGCTGATCAGCGGCTCCATAAAATTCGCCAGCCAGAGGGTCCCTGTGGTGTCGGCGGAAATATCCTCATATTCCGCGTCCAGCACAATATCCTCCGCAAATTTCAAAGAGGCGCCGTCGTAATCGAAGCGCTTCAATTCTCCGTCCACCAGAAGGTAAGTCTGATCTCCTGTGACAGCAGCCGCGTGATTGAAGGTCTCCTTTGTGATGATGCAGTCTGTAATAGGCAGCCACTGGCTGCTGAGCGTGTGCGTCCCCACCATGACGCTGCGGGGCTGGGCGGAAAAGGGCTCACCCTCCCAGTACCAGGGGCCATCCTCGTTTCCGGTATCCTCCAGATGGATCGTCAGGCCGGAGAGCAGCTTGTCTACACGCTCATCCTCGAACTCGCCGATGATCTCCATAAATACGGTGGCTCCCGCACCCTCCACCCGGTTCATATACCGCAGGCAGGGGGAGCCCCAATAGTTTCCTTCTGCTTTGAGGCAATCGATGCCGCCGACGGGAGTAAGATCATAGGCCTGATCGACTGCATATTCGTACTCGTCAAAGCCGTAGCTGGTGAGATAGTCCCGGAAGGAATACGGATCTTCCACGGAAACGCGGATCTCCGCATCGACGATGCTTCCATCCTCTCCTTCCTTGGGAAGCGTCAGGATGATCTTGGAGGATGTTTCATCGTCATGAAAGTCGTCCTGCTCATAGACCCAGCCGTCCGCCTCATCGTAAGTAAGATCCCACAGATTTGTATGGATCGTTGTTCCGCTTCCCGCTTCCACAGGAGGCTTTGTCTGTTCGGTTCCTTCCGATGTCGAGCTGGGCTCCGGGTTGTCCTTGCCGCAGGCAGTGAGGCTGAACAGCATCATCGCCGCGAGAAGCAGACACGATATCTTTGACTTGTTTTTCATGGCCATTCACCTCTTTTTATTTCTATTTTTTGTCGGCAAAAAACGGAGTCAGTAGCTCGGCAACCTTGCTGATGGGCATGGTCTGCAAAATAACCTTGCCAGGCCCTCTGACAACGGTATTAAAAACACCCTCTCCGCCCAGCAGCATATTTTTGGCGCCCTTGACCGCTACCACATCCATAGTGCAGCTCTCCTCCATGGCCGCCAGGTACCCTGTGCTGACCAGAAGCTCCTGTCCGGCGCTCAGGTCATACTCTGCCGCGTGACCGTCGATCTCAATAAAGGCGATCCCGTTTCCGCTCAGCTTCTGCATGATGAAACCTTCGCCTCCAAACAGCCCTTTCCCCAGTTTTTTCTGGAAGTGCATGGATAGTTCCACGCCCTCCTCGGAGGCAAGAAACGCACTTTTCTGCACGATCATGGACCGGCCTGCGCTGATCTGCAGGGCCTTGATGGCCCCGGGAAAGCTGGACGCGAAGGCGATGATCCCGTCCCCGCCCTCCGCAGTGAACTTGTTCTGAAATGCGGAATCGCCGGACACCAGCCGCCCCAGCATCTTCTTCATACCGCCTCCGGTGGTGGTTTCCATTTTCATATTTGGGCTCATCCAGCTCATGCTGCCGCTCTCCGTGATCATGGATTCGCCTGGGGACAATTCACATACGACGACTGGCAGATTTTCTCCTAAAATTTCATACTTCTTCATGGTGAAGCTCCTTTCATTTTCGTTGTTTTCTATTGCTCCAAGGTATTCTTATCCGTTGATTGCGCCGCCGCAAAACTCGCAGCAGCCGCTGGCATCCGGTGTGGTGGTCGCCCCGCAGTACGGACAGGTCACCGCCGCCTTGGGTGCTGCGGCCGCGGCCGCTTCCTCCCGCGCCTGCTGCCGGACCTGCAGCAGCGCATCCCGGATCTCACAGCCCATTTCCTCATATTGCCGGTATTCCACGCTGGAGCGCACCTCCTCCGCGTTGGAGGTCAGGGAGCCGCCTATTCCGCCGGCTTTAGCCCGGAGACCCCCGCGAGGTCTGCGCATGGCGTCGGGTCCATCCAGCAGTGTTTCCTCATCGTTATCCACTGAGCTGCTGTTGAGTTGGAAGCGGATCTCGCTGAAATAGGGATTGTTGACGTTGATCACGATGTAGAAATCGTAGGAATAGGCATACCGTTTGGGATTGAAGCTCTGCCGCTCTCCATCCTTATCCCTGTATTCGATCTCCGTCCTGCGCTCGTCGATGTCCAGCTTGCAGCCGGTCACATCGGAGAAGGACAGCACATCCGGATTGGCCTCCTCCCAATTTCTGGCGGAGGTGACCATAAACAGACCCGCATCCTCGTCCAGCAGCACCTTGGTACGCTCACCCAGAGTACGGGTGGTGCGAAAAGAGGATACCTTGGCTTGATTGGCCTCCCGGTAGGCCAGCTGCTCCTGGATCTCCGCCACCGTGCTCTGGCGGCGGTCGCTGAACCAGGGGGAGAGCTTGGCGGCGCATTCCTTGCACAGATTGCCGTCCTCCAGCTTGCGGTTGCCCAGCAGCCCGATCTCGCCGCCGCAGACCGAGCATTCCTTTTTATCAAATAGTTTTCCAAAGAGCCCCATCATCTGCACCCCTTTCTGAAGCCGCTTACGCGGTGCCCTTCATCTGCATGGCGCCGTAGACATACAATCCCGGCAGCAGAAGGTTGAGCACCAGACTGGTGATGCTGAACTGGCCTCCGCCTACAAGGCCGATGATGATGGAGATGATCGCTAAGATCGCAATGATAATGCCCCATTTGACGCAGGAAGCGGCCTTCTGGGGTGCGCTGCAGGCCCCGATGCCCTTAATGCCTGAGATGAACTGGATCACAGAGGCCACAGTCACAAGAATGGAGCTGGCATAGAGCAGGCCGGTACCCTCCGCGCTCCCCGACAGGGCTGCCAGGGCGCTGACGCCGAGAATGGCGATGACGCCGGCGATGGCGGCGATGATGCCGCCGATGATCATGAGAATGGATGTGACTTTCAAAATCTTCTGCCCTTTCATTTGTAGTACCTCCTATGTTCTGTTTTTATGGATCGATTTGCGTACTATGGCTGTTCATCCAGCAGGCACAGGGCCAGCTCTGTAAAATACGCCCGGAGCTGCTTCGCTGTTTCCTGATCCAATTTCTTCTGCTGCTGTTTGCCGTCAGAGTAATAGAGGGTGCAGGCCGGCTTTTCCGAGCTGCCGTCCGGCTGTTCTTCCAGACGAATCTCCTCCGCAAACGCGGTGAAGGCATCCCACTCCTCATCTGACACGGCCCAGTCACTCCAGATCTCCTGCTTCCGACCGGACGGGGTAAATCTGGCCCGGAGGATATAGGGGGCGTCCTCTCCGTACACAACAGACGGACCCCGGTCGAATTGGAAGGAATAGTCCTTGGAGAAGAGAGCCCCGGACTGCCCCATATAGAAGCCGCTCAGCTCCGGCGGGGCATAGCGGGGGATCTCCCGTTCAATGGGGTCGGCCAGCTCCTCCAGCAGAGCGATCAGCGTATGGATACGGCGGTCGTTTGGCGGATCATAACGGATGCTCCGTGTTCCGTCTTCTGTGCTCCAGGTCAGGATCAGGCTGGTGGAGTCCCCGCCATCCATGACTTCGATCCCCGGTGGCAGCTTCACCTCACGCCGGTTTTCCGGGATGGGCTCCATCAGCGGGTAGAGCTCCAGAATGATCTGCTCCACATCCGACCACTGAGCCGCGGTGATGGGGACATTCTCTTTGGTAGACGGGTGATACCAGTCCTCGTCCTCCGCCGTATCCGGATCAAGGGCCGGATAATAGCTTGTTTCCAGAATGACCTCCGGCGAAAGCGTGATGGCAAAATCCGCTCTGGCAACCATGCCGCTGGTGTGGCTGTATGTGACGCCGGTCAAGGTACCGGGCGGCACGGCAGATTTCTTCTGTATGGATGAATCACCTCCCTGATGACCTCTGAAACAATATCCCGCAGCCGCCAGAAGCAGGAACAGACCTACAACAGAAAATACGGCGGTTTTTCTTCCACGGGTCATCCCTGCACATCGCCATCGTCAAAGGGATCGCCGCACTCCGGGCAGAACTTGGGCGGACGGGCGGGATCGTCCGGCTCCCAGCCGCATTTGTCGCATTTGTACTGGGGCACGCCGGCGGGCTTTTTCGCCCCGCACTCCGCGCAGAATTTCCCTTTGTTCACCGCGCCGCAGGAACAGGTCCAGCCGTCCGCTGCGGGCCGGGGCTTGCCGCACTCTGGGCAGAATTTTCCGGTGACGGCTGCACCGCAGGTACACTGCCAGCTCTCTGCTGCCGGCTTGGGCTCCGGCTTTTTGCTGCCGCAGTTAGGGCAGAAGCTGCCAGTGATGCCGCTTTGTCCGCAGGCGCAGGTCCAGCCAGGGGCGGCAGGCGGGGGCGTGGGTACAGGTGCGTGTGCGGGCTGAGCCTGCTGCTGCGCGCCCATCTGATAGAGATTCTGGGCGTTCATTCCGCCCATCTGTCCAGCCATCCCCATGCCCATAAAAGCCATAGCGGGACCGGCATTGGGGTTGCTGGCCGCGGACTGCATGGCGCTGGCCTGTGCGCCCACCAGATGGGCCGCCGCCCGGGTGGGGTCCATAAAGGCTGCGTTGCGCTGCAGCTCCTTAATCATCTGCTCGTCTTCCTCATTGGCCTTGACGCTGGAGACGCCAAAGGAAACGATCTCCATGCCCCGCAGGTCCCGCCACCGGGAGGAGAGCTGCTCGTTGAGGGCCTCTGCCAGCTCCAGGGTGTGACCGGGGAGAGCGGAGTAACGGATACCCATTTCCGAGATTTTTGCGAATGCGGGCTGCAGGGCGGTGAGCAGCTCCGTCTTCATCTGCCCCGCGATCTGCTCGGTCTTAAAGTCCTCGCTGACGTTGCCGCAGACATTGGTATAGAACAGCATGGGGTTTTTCAGGCGGATGCTGTACTCGCCGAAGCAGCGGATGGCGATATCGATGTCGATACCCGCCCGCTGGTCCACCACCCGGAAGGGGACGGGGCTGGGGGTTCCGTACTTGTTGCCGGTGAGCTCCTTGGTATTGAAATAGTAGATGCGCTGGTCCTTGGGGGCCTCTCCGCCGAAGGTGAAACGCTTGCCGATGTTCTGGAACACGCCCTTGATGGATTCCCCCAGATCGCCGGTGAAGAGGCTGGGCTCGGTGGACATATCGTAGGTGTACTCGCCCGGCTCGGCGCACATATCCACCACCTTGCCCTGCTCCACGATAAGCATACACTGGCCGTTGGCCACGGCGATGACAGAGCCATTGGTGATGATGTTGTCATCACCCTTGGTGTTGCTGGAGCGGCCCGTGACCTTCTTCTTTCCTTTGACGGCCAGTACATCCGCGGGGATGGCTTCGCAGTAGAAGAATTCCTTCCACTGGTCGGCCATCACGCCGCCGGCTGCGCCCAATGCAGCTTTGATCAGTCCCATAATGCGATCTCCTCTCTTGTTTTATTTGTTATGGTGTCAGGAATGTCCACCCATCTACCAGATACCCGTTTGTGTCGGTGATAGGCCAGAGGTACCAAAAATCCTCCCAGGAGCGCTTGATGTGCAGGCACAGGTTCGGTACGCCTTCCGGGATCGTCAGGGAAAACCACCGAGGCTCATCAATGTTGAGCGTTTCGTCGTACAGGATCTCGTCCGTGACCCAATCCAGAAGCCGTCCGCTGTCATCCCACAGGGGCTCGCCCGTACAGAACCGGATCTGTGTTTCATACCAGCGCCCCACCACCAGCAGCCTGTCCAGTCCATCCGGCTCCAGCTTTGTGACCGGCAGTACCTCCAGCCATGCGGATACATCGTCCGGTGGGTTGGGCCAGTAGAAGGTCAGGCAGTCAGAAGGCTCCTCATACAAAGCCGTCTGCAGTGTTTCCGGCAGGAATGCGTTTACCCGCTGGTAGACCGCCGTGCGAACCGCCGGAGCGCTGTCCGTCTCGTAATGCTCCTGGAGATACAGCGTATCCGGATCGGTCAGCGTGAGAAAGAACTCCGCGCCGGTATCATCGTGAAAGAGCCGGACGCTCCAAAGCTCGTTGGAGAGGCCGTGGAACAGCGGTTCCTCCAGCAGCTCCGTCCGAAGCTCGGCTTCCTGCCGGTATTCCGGCTCATCCGTATCCAGAAAGTCCGCGAAGTAATAATCCGCTCTCAGCACATATCCCTCGATGGCGTCGCTCCACCTGCTTTCAAAAACCAGCGTGGAGGCCAGGCCTTCTTCCCGGGCGTTATAGCTCCATCCATCCACCTCGCCTGTGGTCATGTGCCATGTCCCATGCAGGTTTGCGATGCACATCTCGCCACCCGGGCCCGGCCGCTCCGCTTTTTCAAAATAGAATCGATCCCCATAGAAGGATTCCAAAATGATGCGGCCATCTTCAATGCGGCCATTCATCTCACCATCTTCATCGCCGTCCGAGCTTGTCAGCCGCAGGGTGTGATCCGCGCCGAGCCACCAGGTCCCGCTGCCCAGATAGCTGTTGAAGCTGTCGCCCAGGACCTCACGGAATTGCGCCGTTCCGTCCTCGTTGAGAAAGAGATCGGCCCACCACCGCTCCGTGGGCATCTGGCTCACCTCTGTGCGGTCAAAGAGATCGTTGTAGGACTCGTGCTGTACAGCCGTCCAATAGGTGCCGCCCAATGAACTGTCGGAGTTATGGTCGGACGGAGGGGCGGAGGTCGCTGTGTCATGAGGAGACTCGGGCGGCTCTTCTCCGCCGCCGGGGGCACCGCCGCAGGCCGTCAGGCAGAGCGCCAACAGCAAGACCAGCATAGACTTCCATACTCGTTTCATCTCACGGCACACCTTGACATCATCATTTTCCTGTTTGCAGTTACTTGCATGACGACACCTCTTTTCTTTCTGTTTTTGTTCCTCTGCGCTCTACTATGGTTTCATTTTACCGGGTGCCGCTGTTTTGCGCCCTACCCGCAGCGGGTAGTTTTTCGGACAAAACGCAAAAAAGCGGAGCGGCATTTGCCGCTCCGCTTAGTAAGAATATCCTGTTATTATTCCACATACCGATAGAGGAAGGTGACGATCTGGGCGCGGGTGCAGTTGTTATCCGAACCGAACAGGCCATTGCCGATCCCGCCGGTGATGCCCTTGTTCGCCGCCCATGTGACCGCGTCGGCATAGTAAGCGCCGGCCTTTACATCGCTGAATACACTTCCTCCGCTGACCGCAGGGCTGCCCGCCGCACGGTACAGGAAGGTGACGATCTGAGCGCGGGTACAGGTGGCGTCGGGGCTGAACGCGGTGTCGCTTGTACCCTTGGTAATGCCCTGCTCCATCGCCCACAGCACCGCCGTCTCGTAGTAGCTGCCGGAGGGAACGTCAGTAAAGGGCATGACCTTGCTCTTGGCTGCGGGGGAACCGGCAGCGCGCCACAGGAAGGTCACAGCCTGCGCACGGGTGCAGCTGCCGTCCGGGTGGAAGGTCGTAGCGCTCGTGCCGGAGGTAATGTCCTTCTTAACCGCCCAGACAACAGCGTCCTCGTAATAAGCGCCGGAGGGAATGTCCGTGAAGGGATGCTTGCCGGCAGGCTGCTCGACCTTGAACCTGCCCGCTACGGTAACCTTGCCGGACGGCATAGTAAAGACATACTTGCCGTTTTTCTCAGTCAGCTTGATTTCCTTGTCCTTATCGTCCAGCACAGTGAGGGTATCCAGCACATAGCCCTTGTCGGGATCGACCGTCAGGGTGACGGTGGTGCCCTTGGCAGCGGACTTGTGGCTGGCAGTCACGTCACCATTCTTGGAATCCTTCACGGCGATCGCGTAGGTGGTGACACCGCCTCCACCACTGCCACCACCGCCACCTGTGCCGCCACCGCCACCTGTGCTGCCGCTGGTACTGCCCTCGGTGGCATCGAAGGTGTAGGTCAGGATCACGCTGTCCGCGTGAATATCGCCGGTCAGCACGGGGGTGGCCGTGGCCGCCTTGCCCTCGATGGGGTTATAGGTAGACTTGGCGGAGAACACGCCTGCGCCGGAGGTCTCCAATGTGATCTTTGCGGTGTAGACCGTACCGGGCTGGAACTTATCGCCGATGACAAGGGAGGCGCCGTCCGCAGACATCCACTCGGTGTATGCCACAGTGTAGGCACTGTCAGTGGTGCTGGCCGCAGCCGCGGCAGCGTCCTTGACGGGCTTTGCAACGGTCAGGTGCTCCACCATGATGCTGGTCAGCATGGGGATCGGGGTGTTTTCACTGCGCTTCGCGTGGCAGTCAACGCACTCCTCATGCTTCTTGCCATCTGCATTGGGGGTTGCCGCAGTGTCTACCACCCACTGCCAGTTGTGGCTCTCGGTCTTTACATAGCCGCAATCGGTGCAGGTGCCGGTATGGGTGCCGTCGCCATTGTCCGTCCAGCTGGTGATGCTGTGCGGCTCAAACTGCGGATCATCGCCTGCCGTGCAGTTTCTGTAATGCTCATAGTCATTGAGAGATGCCCAGGACTGGTTGCCGGTATCGTGGGTATGAGCTGCTGCCGTGCCGATGCTGTAATACGCCTTAGGGTTAGAGAGGACAGTCTGTTCAATGGCATCGCCGGTACCGGTGTAGCGCAGCGCGCTCTTCGGCATTTCTACGCTGATGGCCGCGGCGGAGGTCGCCGTGGGTGTGCCGCTGATGGTGATGACCAAGGTCTTTGTATAGTTGGTTTTCTCCTTGACGGTCGCTTTCAAGCCATCGGGCCGATTGGTAAACCAGCTGGAAACATCCACACCCGCCGTAAGCTCTTCCGCGAATACGTCGCCACTCAGCGTAATGCTTACGTCGACAGGGTTGATTTCTTCATTTACCTTGCCGGTTACGCTTGCGTCGGCAATAGTGGCATAGGTAATGCGAGGGTAGGAATAATCCTGCTTATCGCTATGCACCCAATATGTATAACCAGAGGGATGCTCCATCTGGATACCGGTGAGTGCGTAGAATCCGTGCATACCATAACTACCGCTAAGAGTGATGTTCTCCTTCTCCGGTTCATATTCCTTCCACGTGCCGGGACGGTCGAGAGCATCCACATCCAGATCAGCATCAGACCACATGATCTTTGCATTGACAATATCAGTGGACAGGGAGACGTTCAGGCTATCATAGAAGCTGGTGCCGGAAGGAGGGTCGGCAACAGGTGGCGTGAGTTCAACCTTAGTGAAGTCACAGGTTACGATGTCGCCAAACTTCTGCATGTTGGTAGGACCATCATAGTTATAAAGGCAAGCCTTGATGGTGGTGTTCTTGTTAATCGGTACTTGTATACTATCGTCTACTATTTTCGCACTTGGAGTGAGTAACCATTCCGTTCCACTCTTGTCATACGGGTCAGAACCGTCCGTGGTATAGGCAATCTCCCAATAGGTACTCGGCGTTTTCAGGTTTACAGAAAGCGTCTCAACGAACTTGCCGCCTGCGGGATATACCGTTACATCCGGTGCGCCCGGGACTTTATACCATTTCAAAGTAAACTCATTGCTTGTAAAGTCCTGACCATTGGCGGTAACGATAACCCGGCAGGTCATCACTGTGTTTTCAGGCTGTAGAGTCAGTTTTGCCGCAACAAGAGCATTCGCGTCTGCGGCGTCGCCGCTGGCAAGCGTTTGATCATTTTCGTTCACCAGCTTCCAGCTTGTGATGGGCTGGCTGAACGCGAAGTAAACACTGCTGTCATCCTGCGCAGAGAGCCAGCTGTCGGTAGGCTGATTGGTGAACGAAACCTGCTGGAATCCGGGGTTCACTTCCACATCGCAGTCCGGCATGGTAAAGGTTGTTTTCTTCTGGGTCGCATCTGCGAAGGTCACGCCGGCGGTTTTTGCATACCACTGGGTAAACATCATGTTGTTGGCGGTGTCATCTTTCGCCGTTACGGTAACGGTATCTCCTGCGAATGCCGAGGTGGTATTTGCCGTACCTCTGCCGTTCGTGACCGTGATGCTATGCGCCACGGGAGCGGGGGGTTCGGGCGGCGCGGGAGGAGCTTCGCTCACCACCAGCTTGACGATATGCTGGTTGTGGACGATACCGACGAGGTTGCCGTTCTTTTCCAGATTCAGCTTCAAATCAAAGGAATAGACCTTGGGTTCTGCGCCCGCAGGAATGGTGATCGTATGCGAGGTTTTATCGGCAGCGATGTTATCTGTCTGCTGTACTGCGGTAGAACCGGAGATATAATGCTCGCATGTGGTTCGATAGGTATAGCCCGCGTCTTTCAGCTCCTTCGCCAGAGGATTCCACTCGAACTTGAGGGTATGCGCCTTGTCGTTGGTCAGATTCTCAACGGTGCCCTTCCAGTCCTTGAAGTAGTCGATGGGGTTGCCGTCCAGCGTGACGGACTTCATGCCCCATGCGTTGGGGATGACCTCGATGGGGCCCTTCAAGTTTAAATTCAGATAGAAAGACCCACCGTAAGGATTGTCGTCAAATATCACGCGCGAGCCGATGTTCTCGGAGGTATAGATCTTCCCGTTCACCTTTATCGCGCTGTTCGGGAAGAACTTCATAACGCGCTCTATCACCTGCTGTTTGACCCGCGAATCGTACCCACGCTCTCTGGTGACACTGTAAATATCGAGCTTGAGATACTGGCCGGACGCATCGAATACGCCGCTTTTGATCAGCATCGCCGGCTCGTTCCCCTCATAATATTTTACCTTTTTTCTTCCGGCAACATAAAGGCCATCGTTGAAGCGCGCCCCGTCTATGACCATCTGCGTCACATTTTCCAGCACGCCGGTCACCGCAAACGGGAAGTTGAACACGCCGCCGTTGAGGAGAACGCGCGGCTCCGCATCTCCCTCTTTCCACGACAGCTCATCCGTCCAGACAATGCCGTTGACGGTACCGCCGTTGACTGTGAGATTGGAATAGCGCAGCAGCAGTGCCGTCGGCATATACTCAACCTGCCTCATACTGACATTGCTTCTGTCCCAGTCGTATGCGCAGTTGATCGTGCCGCCGTTGATCGTGATCTGCGGGCGCTCACCGCCCTCGAACGGAACAAAATAGTTGTCGCTGATGCAGCCGTTGTTTCCATAGGCTCTCGATTCCAGCGGATTTAGCCTTGTCAGCGTGCCGCCGTTCATTGTGAATTTGGCAGGCGCGCCAGCACTGTCGGGGCTTATCATGATGATGCAGTGCCCCTTGGAGTCCCTCGCAAATTCAACCTCGATCGCGCCGCCGCCCTTGCTGTCGTACAGCGTGAATTCGCCGGAGCGAATTGTGATCAGGTTGTAAAACTCCGCCCGCTTGCTTGCGTCGATCCTGATCTTATGGCCGTTCAGGTCCAGTTTTTGGCTTTTCTTTATAATGATCGCATCATCATTATAGCCCATCGTATAATCGATGTCATTTTCCAGCGTGAGATCTCTTGAAGTGGTCGACTCGAGATAGCTTTTAAACCAGCTCCAGTTCTCGATGTTGCCGTATCCGTAAGTATCATCCGCCGCGCTCGCCGTCACGCCCATGGCGGGCAGCAGTGAGAGCAGCATGGCCAGCGTCAGCAATAAACTGGTAATTCGTTTTCTCATGTTCTATCTTCCTCCTGTTTTGATTGGATGTCCATTGTCCCCGCATTGTTTCTCGGCGTGCGGCCTCTTTTTTCCTCCCTTCTGCCCCCTAAAACCGCAGCACCTTTTCCGTTGTCTCTTGGTGTTCGCCGCCAGGCCGTCTTTGTGTATAAAACCGAATCGACCAGAGCCGGATCAACGCCTACCGCGGTAGGCGTTGAAATGGGGGTACCCCCATTTCAAAATGATCTTTGCCTATCTCAAAGGGATTGCAGACTGGCGGCCAAATAGTCCAGAGATACATCATAAAACACAAAGTCGTCGATCTCGCCCCTACGCTTAGCCTCGATGGCGCGGCTCACAGCCTCCGGCTGTCCTTCGGGGCACATCAGCATGAGCCGGCAGTGGGGCGTGACTTCCCGCAGCCATGCGCACAGGGCCAGACAGAAGTCGATGCCGTGATCGCCGTCCTCGGAGACCTCCAGCAGTGCCCCAGAGGCCAGATGGCTGCGGATGGCCACATCCGCGTTGGCATAGTCCGGCTCATAGCACAGCTGTATTCCCGGGGCGTCCCGCACTTTCGCCATCAGGCCCTGAGCCAGCGATGCCCGCCGCATGATCAGGAGCACAGTTTTCAGCCTCCCCACCTCCCATATCTTCTGTATTACAGATTTATTGTAGAGCTTATTTCGAATTTGCACCCTACCCGCTGCGGGTAGTCTTTTCCCTGAAACAAAAAATCCACCGGCACAAAGCCGGTGGATAGGAAGTGCAATTCTTTAATACAGGGGATTGATCCAGCCGTTGGAGATCATGTAGAAGGCCAGATCCACCGCCTTGGAAAAGCCGGTCTTGCCCAGCATGTTCATCTTGTGATACTTGACGGTGTTTTCGCTGATAAACAGCTCCTGGGCGATCTCTTTGTTGGTCATGTGTCTGCACATCAGCCGGAGCACCTCCATCTCCCGGTCGGTGAGGGGAGCCTCTCCCTGGGGCATGGGAATGGTCCTGGGCTCTGGGAAGCTGCTGCCCCCCGCCATCACCGTCCGGGCCACCTCAAGAAAATCGTGCAGGCTCCGGCTTTTGTAGATAAAGCCGTTGGCCCCGGCGGCCCTGGCCCGGGGGATATAGGTGATCTCGTCAAAGGCGGTCATGACGATGATCTTGACCTCCGGATCTGTTTTGCGGATGGCCTCCACCGCCTTCAGCCCAGAGGCGCCGCCCTCGGTGCAGACATCCATCAGCACCAGTTCCGGATGCAGATGCTTACAGAAATCCAGGGCGTAGTCTGCGTTGGGCACTTCGCCCACCACGGAAAAATCTCCCGCCGCTGTCAGCGCCGTGGTCAGCGATTCCCGCATGGAAACGTGATCCTCCACAATCAGAACGTTTGTCATTTCTCCACAGCCTCCTTTGGAACAGACAGTTCGATTCGGAATCGGGGGACAGTATAGAGCTCCATTCTGCCGCCAAGCTGACGGACCCTGCGGCGCATCCCGCCGATGCCGCCGCCCTCCCGGATGGGTCCGGCGGGCGGGATGCCGTTGTCGGTGACCGTCATGCGCCAGCAGTCATTCTGGAAAAAGTGGAACTGGATGCGGGTGGCATACCCGTGGCGCACGGCGTTGGTGACACATTCCACGGCGATCTCGGCAAAACTGTCCGCCACCGCCCCATCCTCCGGCAGCGCGCCCTGGAACTCCACCGACACCTCCATGCCCTGGAAGGTCTCCCGCAGCATCTCCAGACGATGAGCAGGGCTGGGCGTGCGGTCCTCCCGGAGGGCCGTGGGAAGGTTGCGGGCAAAGTCCAGCAGCAGCGACTCATCCATCTGCCGGTCATCCCGCAGCGCCCGGAGCAGCAGGCTGATCCGCTGTCCCAAAAGGTCATGTACCCTCGCCTTGCTTCGGGCGATCTCCTCCGCTTCACAGATGGCCTGTAAATGCGCAATGGTGCTGCGAAGCTCCTGTCCGCGCTGCTCCAGCGCCTGGTTTTGCCGGGCAAGAAAGGTCACCGCGTCCCAATGCTCCGTGACATCATCGGCGGTCAGCAGAAGCATGGTCCGGCGCCCCATGGGGAGCTCATGGGCGGAAAAGCTCCATACGGAGGAATCGGGGAGGCGAAACACCTGCTGCCCACCCAGAACTTCCCGTGCGCAGCCGCCGCACAGCGGGCCGCACTCCAGCAGCCGCTGAAACAGCCTTCCGTCCTGTACCGGCTGCCCCGTCATCTGCCGTGCCAGCGCCTCCATGCTGCGGTTGCACAGCAGGAGCTCCCCCGACCGCCGAAAGAATAGCAGACCGGTATGCAGGGTATCAATGGCTTCCTTGACGGATACGGAGGAGAGCTGGGTGTAGAGCTCCCGTCGGCGCAACAGGCAGATATGTACGCTACGCAGCAGGAAGAACGCCATACTCATCAGAAAAAAGACGGGATAGGCGGGCCCTGTGACCGTCTCTGTCAGGGGGAGCAGGACAGCCGCCCCGCCCACGGCAAAAAACGGCCAGATCAGTTCCATCCCAACCGCGGCGGTGGTTCCCAGCACCGCAGTCAGCAAAAACACCGCCTGCCGGACAAGGCCGTAGGCGCTGGGCGCCAAAAAGCCGCAGAACAGCCCATACTGCACCTGTGCAAGAAGGGCGGCGAAGATGAATAGCACCCCGAGGATGGCGCACTCCATCCCATTTTCCACCCGGCGCACCCAGCCGGTGGGCAGACGTCGGATGCTGTAAGAGATGGCCCTTGTTTGAAACACGATGCACAGGGCGGCCGCCATCACCAATGTGGTCAGCACCCAATGGGGAAACCGGTAAAATTCAGCCACAGGACTCACCTCCCAAGGGCAGCGTCATGCAGATCCCAACGGCATCGTCCAGATCCTTGCAGGCGATCTGACCGCCCAGCGCGGCAGCCGCCGTCGTCAGTTCCTCCGAAAAGCGCCATTGTCCGGGATCACCGCCCGGAAGAAAGCGGAAAACCAGATGGGCGCCCTCCGGCTCCAGATACCCCAGCAGAGGAGAGGCGTTCTCCCCCAGGGCCCAGGATATGGCTTCAAAGGCAAAGTCGTAGCACAGTGCCGCCCTGCGGATCTCCAGCACTCCACGCTGCCCGCAGCGGATGAGCAGCCGCAGCCCCGCATAGCGGGCCAGTTCTGCCAGCTCATCCAGATAAATGCTCAATTCCTCTCCGGGCAGTCCATCCCCCTGACGTGCCAGGAAAAACAGATTGCATCTGCGTTTGATATGGCACAGGCAAAGAGTGATATAGGCGGTCAGGCCCCGGGGATGGGGGGTCTCCGGCAGAGTCTCGATCAGCCGTCCCAGCGTCTGGATGCGGCGCTCCATGTCCCGGTCCAGCTGTTCAAACATGGCGCGGTTTGTCTCCGCGGCCAGCAGGCGCTTTTTCACCTCGCTCTCCTCACGCAGCAGGGCGTTGGCTGCCTCCAGACGGGCCTGCACAGCCTGGATCTCCCTGCGCAGCCGGTTGAGCTGGGAGAGGTCCTCCTGCCATACCGCCATACCGCCGTGAATGGGAACTGCGTGAAGCTGGGTGTCGCTGTCCCGCAGCAGCGGATGGGCCATATCCATGGAGATCCTCCGCCAGATGGAGCGGGAGACGGGAGGCGCGCCCCGGGAGGACAGGACGGTACGGCCCTGCTCATCCAGCAGCGTCAGCCCAATGGGAGTGGCGGTGAACAGGCGCTGATACTGAAGATTGACCGGGATAAACCCCGCGTGGAGGGCCGACTCAAAAAACAGGGCGGACAGCACGCAGATGTTCACGGTAAGATCGCTCTCCCACGCCAGAGGCACCCGCCTGATGTAAGCAGTGATATAGGCCAGAAGCCCCGCGCAGAACAGCAGCGGAACCATCCTGCCGGCCCAGTAAGGGCTATACCGCCCCCTGTGGAGCAGCTTCCAGACTGCGCAGGCCAGGAACAGGAGGGATAAAGCCATTACGCCCCAGTATCCCGGACCGTACCGGTAGTCTGAGGCCCAG
This sequence comes from Lawsonibacter sp., assembly GCA_050943915.1. GTDB lineage: Bacteria > Bacillota > Clostridia > Oscillospirales > Oscillospiraceae > Lawsonibacter. The sequence goes on along the minus strand of JBMNQB010000003.1, from coordinate 53,101 downwards.
TCCCCGGCCGGGTCAAAACGAAACACCAGCTGGTGGAGATCGTTTGTGAGTACCAATAGCACAGAGAGGGCATAGCAGGCCAGAGGCGGCCACAGAGGGCGCAGCGGCTTTTTCTCACCCTCCGGATGGTCCAGGATCACGGCCAGATACAGCAGCGTTACCGGAAGGGCAAGCTGAAAGATGTAATAGCCGTACCAGCACATCCGGCACAGAAGCCCATCTGCTGTCAGCTGATATTTGAACAGGCGCAGCAGCAGCCATCCCACCATCAGCCAGCCCATGACCCCGACTACTCGGCGGACATCCCGGCGGATCATCCGATGGGATACCGTCCCCTTCCACAGCAGGATGGCGGCGGCAAGGAACAGGGCGGATAAAATATGCTCCCGGAGATCTGCTGTGGTATAGCGCCGGATGTGGAGCACCTGCCGGCGCAGGTCCCGGCTGCTGTCCCCGGTCAGTTCCAGAAACCAGCCGTAGTCCTCCTCGCTCAGGGTACGGGCCGACCGGTAATCGCCGGGGAAGTCAGTCGGCCGCTCCCCGTCCGCCAGGGGCAGCCCTGCTGACAGAAGGGTTTCATCCAGCCCCGGCTCCAGCGTCAGAGGGACATCGGAGAGCAGCCCCATACGGTAGGACAGCGTGCCCTCTGCCGGCACGATGATCTCATAATTTCCTCCGTTCCGGTTCCACGCGGCAGCCTCGCAGTCCAGACAGATCAGAATAGGGGCATCCGGCGCCTCCAGCCGGAAGTTTCCGTTCTGACCAAGGTGTTCCAGCAGCTCCAGAGCGTCACGCTTGGAGGGCGCCTCCCGGTCCAGACCGTAGGACAGGGCGCCCAGAGCCAGCATATTGCGGATCACGGAACTGCTGCTGATGCCCACGGGGACCGGACTCTCCCGAAGGCTGTTCCAGCCGGTGACGGCGGCGTCCGTCCGGCTGCGGTCCACCGCCAGGATCACGGTGGCCGTGACATGGGGATACCAATACCGACCGATGCCCCGCTCCAGCGCCGGGATGGCCTGTACATCAAAGCAGGCCACGGCGCTGCCTCGGCTCACCTCCGCGTAGAGGGTATCCTCTGCCGTCTGAAGGGAATACCCGGGGAGGAAGGGAACGAGAGCCGCGCTGTATGCCTCAGCGCCCTCCGCTCCGGCGATCAGACGGTCCCCTGCGTCCACCGTGCCGCACCCGGCCAGGATCAGGCACAGCAGGAGGAGCGGCAGCCAACGCCCCTTCATGGAGCCACCGGCTCCCCGGACTCCTCCATCCGGCCGGCACACTCCCGGCACAGATCCATCTCATCGCAGATGAGGAAGCAGGCGTCGCAGACCAGCCGCCGGCAGATGGGGCACTGGCTGAATCGCTCCCTGGCCTCCTGACCGGCCGCCTGCATGGCCCGCTGCTTCTCCCGCTGATAGATGGCGTCATAGAGTTCCTTCTTCTCCCGGTGTTCCGCCGCCTGCAGCGCTTTGGAAAAGGGGATGCTGCTGCTGTACCAAAATTCTCCGCACACCTCGCAGCGGATGGAAAAGCAGAAATACTGGGGCGTGGACCGGTCCTCTAAGTGGCTGGACAAGAGATTTGTCATATTCCGCACCTCCTCGTTTCTACTCCTGTTATAACAGGAGTAAGGGGCGGGAGTATATGGTCCGTCGGATACTTTTTCCCACTTTTTCGCAAAGGTATCCATTGGATAATAGAGAAAGCGCACAAAACCAGTCCTCTGGTTTTGTGCGCTTTGCTGTGATGGAGAAACTTGTCTTAGAAAAGCTCCTGAAGCCTTCCGCAGCGGCGGAGCAGATCGATGTAGAGCATCAGCTCATCCCGGGAGGCCACCCCCAGTTTCTCGTAGATGCTCCGGTTGTGTTTGCGGACCGTACTCATGCTGATAAAGGCCAGGTCCGGGATCTCCGCGATCTCGTGCCCGTCGATGTAGTAGCGCAGGATATTCCGCTCCGCCTCGGTCAGCAGATCCTTCCGCTCCACAAACTGGTCGAACAGTTCCGCAATGTTGGGAGGAAGCTCTCCCTGCTCCAGCCGCTGATTCCGCGCCCGGGCATTGAGGAACTCCGCCAGCTCATCCAGCTCCGAGATGCCCGAGGACATCCCCTGTTCCGGCCCCTCCGCCTGCTGGAACCGTTTCAGACTGTCGGTGATGGGCCGGACAAATCGCCGGGACAGGAAGAAGGACAGGGCCAGCAGCACCAGGAGCAGTCCCAGGGCCGCAATGATCCAGGTCTGCTGGACGCCGGCTGTGTAGGCGGCATAGCTCTCCTGGGGGATCAGGATGGCAACGGCCCAGACGGTGTCCTCCGGTTTCCCTCTGGAGATGGGTATGGTCTGGTGCAGGCCGATATACCGTCCAGCGCCTGTGTCGTATTCGTTATAGTATCGCCCCTGATGGATGGCCAGAGTCTCCTGACCGTCCAGGTAGGTGCCGTTGACGCTGCCCACCAATCCATCCGGCAGCAGCAGACGGCTGTCCTGGACCGGAGCCAGCACGGTGACGGCGGAGCCGAACTTTCCCTCCAGGGTGGGATAGGAAAACTGGAAATACAGGGCGCTGAGCTCTACCCCGCACACGCCGTACACCGTTCCGTCGCTCCCCACAATGGGGACACACAGCAGCATAGCGGATTCCCAGGTATCCTTTAGATCGATCCGGCGGGACCAGAAGTAGCGGTCGGCAGGTCGGCTCAGCGGCGCATCCATCAGCTCCCGGCAGCCCGGGATCTGATCGGTGTCAAATTCCAGATTCCATCGGTTGTGCAGCTCCAGATCCTTTTGACGGGCGATGTCCGGGATGCCGCGGAAGTAGACCACTGTGGGTGTGACCGGACTGCTGGCGCTGAGGTTGGAGTAGCGCAGATGGATGCCGCTTCTGGAGTGGTCTGCCCCCTCCAGGCCGGTGTTGGTGGTGGCGTCCAGGATCGCATAGGCGCCATTGCAGTTGGCCGTCTGGAGGGTGGTGCTGATCAGCGGGTACATGACCTCCTGCAGCTTCAGCAGCCGCTCCGGATCATCGTTGACCTCCTGCAGCGAAATGCCCTCCTGTACCAGCGCCCCCTCGATCTCCCGGCTGAGCTCCTTGGAGAGATTCAGGCTCTGGGCGGTCAGATGGTCCAGTTGGCTGGCCAGCGTATCTCCTGTGTTGCTCAGGTGGAGCTCCATTACCTCATGGAGCTGCTCATCATCCCGGGAGAAGGCCCCAGCGATGGACAGCAGAAGGATCACCGCCGCGAAGACCACCAGGATCATGGACACCCAGTAGAGCATCAGCTTTCGCTGCATCCCTACGCTCTGCTTTTTGGCAAAGGCGTTCAACGCCCGGAGCTCTTTCAGTCTATTGCGCACGGTGGTTCCTCCTCTCTTACAGGTTATCGCTCCATGATCTCCCGGAAGGACTGGAGCCGGTCCGCGCTGATCTGCTCCAGCCCGGTCTCTCCGGCCTCCAGATAATCCCGGCGACCCAGGGCCAGCTGGGCCCGCACATGGTCCTCCAGCGTGGTTTCCAGGCTCAGGTAGCTCTCCAGCTGGGGCGGCACATAGAATTTATAGTTTTGCTGGGTATCCAGATAGGCCTGATAGAGAGAGGCATATTTGGCGCTCTCCAGACCTTCAATGGCCTTTGGCAGCTCCGTTTCGAATGCGGCCTGGGTCACCGGCATATAGCCTGTCCGGGTCACGAACTCCACATTGTGCTCCGGCTCGGTGAGCCATTTGAGGAAGGTCACCGCGGCCCGCTCCCGCTCCGGGGTGGAGCGGACAGTACAGAAGCCCGCGCCCCGCTGCATCACCAGTTTTTCTCCGTTTTCAAACACCGGGCAGGGACGGGAGATGATGGTGATGTCCTCAGAGGTGTTGTCCGGATAGGTCACCACATCGCTGTAATAGAGGATGCTGGCAGAGGAGGCCACGCTGACGATGCTGTCGCCGGTGCGGATAGACTCGGTGGCGTACCCGCCCTTGAGCCAGACGCCGCCCCGCAGGGCGGCCCGGGCCAGGGGTTCCCACGCCGTCTGGAAGGCGGGGCCGAAGGCCAGCACATCCCCCCGGAAGAAGTCCTCGCCCAGGGACTGGGCTCCTACCTGGAAGTAGTTGAAGTAGTAGTCGTGAACGAACATGGACTTGGCATCCCCCGGAATATCCGGCGTCTGGTCGTCGGTCCAGTCCGCGTAGATCTCCGCAGCCCTGTAAAGCCCCTCCCATGTATCCAGATCCTCAATCGTTACACCGGTAGCCTGGGAGAAGCGGTCGAAGATGGTCTGGTTGATGAACATGATCTCTGTGGATTTGGCCACCGGCAGCACCACCAGACGGTCATTGACCGTCCCCTCCTCCAGAAAGGCTGGGAGGAAGGCGGACAGTTCCTCCTGGCTGAAATAGTCCCGGTAGTCCACCAAAATGCTGTCGTCGGGCAGGGCCATCACCGTCTTGGGATAGGAGATGAAGAGGTCAGGCAGCTCCGAGGCGCCCGGCTCTCCGTTGGCGGCGGCCAGCACCAGCTCGTGGATGGTGTTGGTGTTGGACACGGAGGTGACCTGCACGTTGATCCGCTGCTCCTTTCCCACCGTCTGGTTGAACGCATCGATGAGGTCGTTGAGTGGGGAATCCGTCTGACCGCCATAGACGTGCCAGACCGTAATGGTGGTCGGTGCCTCTTCTTTTTTGGCCGTGTCGGAACAGCCCGCGCAGCAACAGGCCAGCAAGATACCTGCCAGCAAAAACGACGCAATTCTTCGTACCTTCACATCGCATCACCTCGTTTTCATTATATCTGCTGAGGGTAAAAAAAGCCAGTTGAAACAGGATACTTTATTGAATTCATTTCGTGGAGTATCCATTTAAATTCAGTATAACATGGATTCCATAAACCTGCCCTATCCGCAGCGGGTAGTTTTCATCGTTCAGGTTTTTCTTTTGATATCGTTGCCTTATCCGGGTGGATCAGAGTGATGGGCAGTCCCTTTTTTCTGGCGTAGTTGACGGTCATGCCCGTTCCGCTGCGGATAGAACGGTCGTTGTCATAGACCGCCAGTAAGCAGTCTGCATGATCTATCATATACTCATTGCGCCTCCGGTAATTGACCGCCGGGGGCATATCTTTATTGCCTACTACTATGGTTTCCGTACTGTGCCGGATCAGAAAAGACATACGGCTGCGGCTGCGATCTTCCCAGTCTGTGTCGTGGCCCTCAAAGGGCAGAGCGATCTTCAGCTGTATCTCACAATACTCGGGCTGTTCTTTGAGCCGCAGCAATATCTCCCCGACCCACATGTCCACGCCCAGAGCACCGCCCACCCAAAACTGGCGAAAGCCCTGCTCATAGAGCTGGATCAACTGATCCCGGATGCGTTTCTTGATCCGCTTGCAGCCGTTGTTGTTCTCATCATATTTGAAGCGAAAGCGTGTCGGTCTATGGCCGGTGATGGCGCAGGCTCTGCTGGTCATTTTTCTCCCTCCGGAAATGAATATAACCCCTTTTGTGGGTATGATATTATTCTACCACATCCAAAAAGGGGCTACAATCATTTTGTCGGAGGTGACAGGATGGAGTTAGACTATGCAGCACTGGGTGAGCGTATCCGCATGATCCGCAAGAGCAAGGGCATGACACAGAATTATCTGGCGGAGCAGGTGGGGATCGAGCCGTCCAACATCTCCCACATTGAGCGGGCCGTTTCCAAGGTCGGCCTTGCGACCCTGGTGGGGATTGCAAACACTTTGGAATGCTCTGTGGATGACCTACTGTGCGACAGCCTTACCTACGAGCGGGAGGCATTTGAGAGCCAGCTTGTGGAGATTTCCAGAGACTGCACCCCCAAGGAGCTGCGGATGCTGACGGATTTGGCCCGGGCGATGAAGGTGTCCATGCGGAAACGGGGATATGACACATAAAATGGCTGGGCGAGGTATTTCTCCCGGCCATTTTTCTGCTCATATAGGATAGAAGATTGTTCTTTCTCTGTCTTACTCTCCTTAGAGTGGGTCCTTCTTGTGGGGCCATCCTGGACCGGCCCCCGGTCCTAAAAATAAGCGGACGCCCCCCCTTGGCGGGAGCGTCCGTTTTTTATCGTCATAGGAGTCGATAGAGATTCGAGGTACATCCTCCGTTACTCCGCTGCCTGGGCAGTTTGGCAATCAGTTCTTCCCGGCATAGTTCAGCCAGCGCCCTCTTGACGGTGGAGCGGGACAAGCCCAGCTCCACCGCAATGGTGTTGATCCCGGGCCAGCAGCTCCCGCTGCTGTCTGCCCGGTCCTTCAGATACATATAGACCGCTCTGGCCCGATGACTCAGGTCAGAGCGGTAGATCTTTTCAAAATACCCCATGGTCGCGCTCCTTCTCTGTATCCGTGCGAAGGTCGACCGGTTTCGGCTGCTCCGCATCGTTTTTGTCGTTCTGCGGGTCACCGCCTGTGGGAGCAGGGGATGTGTCGGCGGTTTCTACCTGAACTGCTGCCTGATCACGGACATAGGCATCGATGGCCGCCTCCAGTTCCTTCTTGCTGGCATAGGCCACCTTCCGCGCAGCTTTCTCCGGCAGGACATATGGCTCTTCAAAGGTGATCCCCCATTCCAGAAAGAGGCGCAGGCGGGTGCGCATGGGGTGCGTGCCTGTCTTCATCACGATGAAGTGACCCTTGGGGATGGACTTGAGTTCGTCCGGCGTCATCAGTGGCCGCTCAATCATCTGGAGGGACTGGCTGGGATCGTTCTTGCCACGGCTCACCGAGCCGGAGAGGACGGTGCGGCTGCCCAGGGCTTTGGACAGCACTTCGGCGGTCTGGCTGTTGGGTGCAAAGCCGCCGAAAATGGTGTCCTTCACGTTATCCTGAATGATCTCCGCACCCTCCTTGCCGTAGTTCTTCTCCAACTGAGCAAGGCTTTGGATGATGGGTACCAGTGTCAGTTTCCGGGACCGGCCGGCAGAGAAGAGGGGTAGGATGTCAAAAGCGGGCATGGTGCCCAGCTCGTCACAGAACAGCACCACCCGGTTTTTCAGTTTGCCGCCATTTTCATCTGCTACAGCGAACAGTTCACGGGAGAGTGTCTGGATCATGAGGCCGGCCATAAAATTCTTGCTGGGATCTTCTTCGGGGAGGATGAGGAAAATGGCGGACTTTCTGCTGGCGAAGGATTCGGCGTTGATGGCGCTGTCGAAGCAAAGGACCTGCTCCAGCTCCGAATCCAGAAATGCGTTGAGCCGGGAGAGGACCGTAGACATGACAGACATCATCGCCTGATCCGCACTATTCAAAGCCGCTCCAGCAAACCACCGGGCCTTATGGGTGTCCGGAAGTTTGTTCATCAGCATTTGGAATCCGTTTTTGCCTTTTGCGGATCTGCTGGGCGCCAGGAGGTCCTGCACCAGTTTGAACACGCTGACGATGTGCCGACGCTCTGTCCCTGTTTTCTTGTCAGGGGGCAGATACTCCGCCAACAGCAGGACCACAGCAGTGAGCAGGCCCTCGGCTGCGTCATAGAAGAAGGCGTTCTGGCCATACTGGGAGGCATCCCCATCTGGATTGACAATGGTCTTGGAGAGGATCTTGGCATACTTCTCCGCCTTGGCGCGGGCGGCAAGGTTTTCAGAATCCTCCCGACAGATATCCATGTAGTGGTTGATGAGCGTCAGCAGATTGTACCCGTCTGAACGGGTGGGGTTTCGCAGGTCAATGACCGCCACCTGGTAGCCATAGCACCGGGAAGCGATGGTCCCATAATTCCGCGCCAGATCTCCTTTGGTATCCAGAGCCAGAAAACTCATCCCGCAGGCACAGGCGTATTCCAGGTTGGGGTAGAGAAAGAAGGCCGTCTTGCCAATGCCGGATGCGCCGATCATCAGGCAGTGGATGTCGTCGGTATCCACCAGCGCCTGAATGGTGGGGCGTTCAGGGCCCTTCTTTCTCTGCTTGAACAGCGTGGCCCATATGGGACTGGCAGCCGGACCACCGCCCACACACCCGAGCACCAATCCTTGGTCGGCAGGAAGATCCTTTCCTTTACGCCACGCCTCGGGGCGAAAAGGGATATGCTTGAAGGTCTGCTGGATCTCCTTTTTGGTGGCCCATCGAGCGGTGCCGTGCTGGCCATCGCCCACAGTCTTGGATTTGATGTGGTCCAGGTTTCCCTGACTGGAGGTGTGGGCGACAATGGCAATCAGCATAAAGGCGCCGCCCATGATCACAAGGGGAATGATCGCTTCTATCATCATGGTATCACCCCATCTGCTGGACCATCTGTACAGGGTGACCCTGTTCGGCCAGCTCTGTCAGGTCGTCGTTCCAGTCCTTATTCTCCGGGATCAGGCGGCTTGAGGCGATCTCAAACCGCTCCGCGATCTGTTCGGCCAGACGGAGGCTGGCGGTATGGCCCGCCTTGTCGTTGTCCAGACAGAGATAGACGTCCCGCAGGACGGGGTCCTGTTCCAGCATCCAGAGCACCGGCAGGCTGGAGGTCCCGCAGCAGGCCACATAGTTGTGTTTCCGCCAGTCCTCTGGGTGGAGCGTGATGTAGGAGAGCAGATCGATCGGGCCCTCAAACACATAGAGCCGGTCACTGGCACCTGTCCAATGGAAGCTGCACCGTGGGTCGCTGCCCTCTACATTGATGCGGAAGGTCCTGCCTGTGTCATGGGTGCTGCGCTTGTGGGCATGACGGGCAACGCCGTGTTCATCCTTCCCGACGAACACGGCATTGTGGTATTTTTCGTCTTCGTAGATAAGCCCGGCGTGGACGAAGGCGTTCAGCACGTCACGCTGGATGTGCCGCTTTTTGAGCAGATAGGCATAGACCCGGCGCATAGTGTGGTTAACAGGCGGCAGTTCGAACTGCTTTTTTTCCACCTCAGCCTGTTTTTCTGTCGGAGAGCAGGCGCCTGCCGCTGCTCCACCCAGCAGGAGCGTGACGGCATCCGGGTAGCTGAGGTGGTAAAAGGTCTGGGCAAAGGAGATCGGGCCTCCGCCTTTTTCCGCCGCATGATCGTACCACGCATTGCCCCGGACCGTGATGCTGTGGTCACTGTCCAGCCGCTTCTCATGGCCGGAGGGAAGCAGTTTCTCTCCACGCTGCCGCAGAAACTCCACCAAGTCCACAGAGGCGGCAAGCCGTTTCTGCTCCTCGGTAAAATGGATGTAGGGCATGATCGTTCACCTCCAAAAAAAGAAAAGCCGTGGGCCTGTGCCCACGGCTTAGTTGTTGTTTCAGTCCTCCCGCTGGTAGTGCGGCTGGGGGACATATTTTTCGGTCTGATACTTCTTGTACTTCTCCTGCTGCATTTCAGCAGGAGTTGTGACCTCCAACGCGGACTCATCATAGAGGATCGGTTCATCACAGACTGCATCCAGTAAGATCCGTTCCAGATGCTCATACTCGGAGAATTGATCCAGCGATGCCATTACCAACGAGTCCCGCACATAGCCGGAACTGGCTTCCAGTAATTCCTGATCCATATAGAATCCGTGATGCTCCACGAAAAAGGTCATCAGCATGACCAGGGTCCGTGTGTTGCCCTCCCGGAACGGGTGTACCTGCCAGATCTTCGGGAAGCCGGTTGTCAGGTGGCGGACAAACTCCTGTCTGGAGAACTGTAGCCAGTCCTGCGACAGAAGTTCTTGGAATGCGTTCTCCAGATCCCGGGGGATATCCTCATCATTGCTGTACCATACGCTTCGGCCAGCCAGCAGTTTTTCCCGCTTCTCAATATTGATGATCCGGTACTTTCCGGCCCAGTCATAGATATCTCCAAACAGAAACCGATGAATCTCACACAAGCCCGCAGGGGTGAAATCAGAAAACCCACGCTCATAGAGCAGCATCATATTGGCGCGGGACTGTTCAGCCTCTACCAGATCCAGCACCTTTTCATCCCGGATGTCCAGTTTGTTTTTTAGGACCGGGGTATCCGCATATAAATAGGGATCAGCCATGGCGCTGTACCTGCTCTGCCATTTTCCGGTGTGAGGCCAGCAGTGCGGCTTTCATCTGCTCGCCGCTCAACTCGCCTCTGGCCCAACTGCGCGAAAGCATCCGGGCATAGTTGGATACAGGGACGCCCTCGATCGCATTGATGGCATCCGCCGTTTTTACTGCGGCGATCCGCCGGCTGATTTGTTTGCTCGTCATTGTGAGATCACCTCTTGATCCAGTATAGCATGATGTATGAAAAAAGGGAAGTGGGATTCATTTGGCACCATCAACTCATACGGATCTCCTGATCTTCATGGTCATCCGGCCTGTGGCCCATGGCGATCTTCTTATCCCGGATGCGCTGGCGCAGTTTGCTGTCTGTGAACCGGATCGAGGCAATGGGGCCGCTGGACGACTGCTCCTGAAAGATCCTGCTCATGTGGTGCAGGAGCCGGGTAGCCGCCGACAGCACAGCGGGACCGCGGAAGTGTTCCATCCGCTCCAGCGTTGTGCGGGCAGACTCGTTCCCTTGCGCCGCGGACTGCTTCAGCCAACGGACAGCGGCATCATGATCCGGGGGCACATGTTTTCCCAGCAGGTATAATTTTCCCAATGCATACTGGGCATACGGATCTCCGCACTCGGCAGCACCGGTGAGCCAACGGACCGCCTCTGTATTGCTGTCGGTATTGCCGCTCTCCAGCAGGAGCTTGCCCAGATGGTACTGGGCCAGAGCGTCCCCCAACTCAGCGGACTGCTGAAACCAGCGCATCGCAGTTGGGAGATCATCCTCCTCCAAATAGAGTTTAGCAATGGCATACATGGCGCGGCGGTCCCCCTGTTTCGCCGCCTGAGTCAACCAGATCACTGAACGAAGATGGTTTTTCTCTACGGGGCCGCCGTCCCGGTAGAGCCGCCCCAGCGTATACTGCGCCGGGGCTTGGCCTTCTTCTGCCGCTTGTGTCAATCGCTCCAAGAGCATTCGGACTTGATCGGGAGGCGTATCGACCGCAGTGAGCGCCTCCCATTCCGAGGAGGAGATCTCTGGCTCGTCGGATACCAGAGGCGGGAACACAGTGCCGCTTTCACCCAGCCGTACTGCCTCTTGGATCACAAGGTTGTGGATCTGGCGGAACTCCTTTTGCCTGGACAGAGGGAGACGCTTCGGCAGGTCTTTCCGATAGGTCCTGAGCACTTCATCCCGGAGTTCGTACCACAGTCCGTAAGCCTGAGAGATCCGCGCATCCTTCTGCAGCTCGTCCACGATCTCATCCACCACAGACTTCAAAGGCGCCTTCAGATATCCGTACTGCTTCTTTCCCTTGGTGGTCTTTAGTTGGTCAGACAGGGATACCATGAGCTGTTCGATCTTGGGATTCTCCAGAGTGCCGCTTTGCATCTGTTCCGTAATCTGTCGCAGGAGTTCTCGGGCATCCTGTGTGAGTGCATTCCTGCGCATCGTCTGCTGACCATATAGCTCATGGAGTTCCTGGCGAAAAATCTCTTTTGCCAGACCTGCCTTGATCTTCTCAATGCCATCCGTGTTGAGATAGCCGGACTTCCCATCCGCGCTGAAGCAGACCATGTGCAGATGAGGGTGGTGGGCTTCATCGTGAAAGGCGGCGTACCAGCGGAACTGCTCCACGGGGATCTTCATAGCCTCCGCCATCTCTGGAGCAAACCCAGTGAGCAATTCCCGCCACTGTGTTGCGTCGTCGTAGCCCAGCCGTGCGGCATCCTCCCGGCGCAGCGAAATGATGGGGAGCCAGATGTTGCCGGGATGATGTGCCACTGCGTCAGCGATCTGAGACAGGACCAGAGGTTCATCTGTGTCAGTGAACAGCGCGTGGCTCCCTCTCCGCTGGGCGCGCGGCCGGTTGGCGATATAGTCCACATAGTTTTCCCGCTTGGCGATCTGGTCAGCGTTGTCCTCCAGCGCGCGGGTAATGAACTCACTTGCGTTGCCCTGAGTAGGTGCTGCCACATAGTCCTCGTACTCAAACAGCCCACGGCTCAACGGGAAATCCCGGAGGAGCCGTTCCACCAGCTGCTTCTGCGATTGTGTAACAGGATGCTGTGCAAGGTCTGGGGAGAGGCGCTGAGCGCCTTCCCTGGTCGCCATGTAGCGCACATAGTTGTTCAGATGGGAGGCGCTTTTCGCGCCTCCCTTAAGGTACGGACACTTGAAGATGATCCGCGGCATGGTGCATCACCACCGGGTCACTTGTCGCCGTTCTGATAGGCCACCGCATCTTCCATAGTGATGCTGCCGTTGGTCTTTTTCACGTTCTCGATGCAGCGCACCCGCAACTCACGCAGCCGTGCTTCCGGGATCTCCATAGCCGCCGCCAGCAGGTTCATCACCATATCCAGTTCCACCGCCAGTTTGAACAGCATGCGGCAGATCCGATTCTCTGTGTCGCGCACGATCCCCCGCATGACCTTGGAGAGTGCAGGCGGGAGATACGCCGTGGCATCCTGTCCGGAAATATATCCTGCATAGAACAGAGCTGCGCGTTCCAGATACTCGCTGCGGCTTTTGCAGTTGGCAGTCTCTGCTGCCCGATCTACTACCTCCAGCGTGGATGGGTAGCGCCCTTTTTCATTTGCGCCGGAAAACGAAGAACCCCGGTCTGTTGATTCTCTGATACCAACAAACCGGGGCTCTATTTTTCGTATATAATTTTTCTGTTCTCGAGCGCCCTTTTGGGCTTGAAAAAGGGCGCCCGTTGCTGCCTTGGGTTTCAAAAAGTCTAAATCCAGAGTTCAAGTCCATTCGGTTTAAAAAATTCCCGTTTGGCATCTTTTTTTGAACTTCAGAAATTTTGAAAATAAAAAAGCCGCAACACCTTGGCACAGTAGACTTACAGCCCACTATATCCAAATTGTTGCGGCTTTTTGGTACGCCCGAAGGGACTCGAACCCCCAACATTCAGAACCGGAATCTGACGCTCTATCCATTGAACTACGGGCGCTTCTTTTATAAAGCTTTATTATTATAGCAGGCTTTTCTCCCATTGTAAAGTGGTATTTTAAAATTTCTTACAAAATTCAGAAAATAAGAAGATTTTTCGTCCTGATGTGCTTTACTCCGGTTTTTTCATCGATTATAATGTTGTCTGTTCAACAGGCGGCGGACCGGATGCGGGCTGTCGGAAAGGATGGAACGACATGACGGAATGGGAAAAAATGCAGTCAGGCGCCCTGTATCAGGCGGGCACACCGGAGCTGACCCGGGCCAGACAGCGGGCCAAGGAGCTGTGCCGCCGCTTCAATCTGAAGGCCGTGCAGGATCCGGAGGCCGGAGCGCGGCTGCTGCGGGAGCTGCTGGGCGAGGCGGGGGAGAATATCTCCATCCAGCCTATGTTCTGGTGCGACTACGGCTGCAACATCCGCATGGGTTCCCAAATCGAGATCAACCACAACTGCGTCATACTGGACTGCGCCCCGGTGACCTTTGGGGACCATGTGTTCATTGGGCCCAACTGCGGCTTCTATACGGCGGGGCACCCCTTGGACGCCGCCACCCGGAACGCGGGGCTGGAGTTCGCCCGGCCCATCACTGTGGGAGACAATGTCTGGTTTGGCGGCAATGTAGCCGTCCTGCCCGGGGTCTCCATCGGCTCCGGCGCGGTCATCGGCGCGGGGAGCGTGGTCAGCCGGGACATTCCACCCAACGTGGTGGCGGCTGGTAACCCCTGCCGGGTGCTGCGCCCCATCTGCCCCGGCGGCTCAGAGGAGCCATAACCGTTTGTTGGACCCTTCGCAGAGAGAAAGGAGGACCATGCCTGCCCGGCGGAACCGACGCCGGAGCGTGCATCAAAAGCGCCAGAGCCTGCCCAACGGGCAGGACGACGAGGAGAAGGGAGTATCGAGAGGACGGCGGCTGGGCCGCGGTCTGAAAATTCGGCGGATGCCCTTCCGCACCGCCCGGGTGCGTACACAGTCAGCAAATATGCGGGTGACCGCAGAACAGAGGGGCTGTGACCGGGAGACGAGGGTACAAATGTCTGCGAGTTTGTCCTCCCGAAGCTGAATATTTAGGAGGAATACCGTTTTATGTGTGGCATTGTTGGTTTTATTGGGACAGAGCAGGCTGCGCCCATCCTGCTGGAGGGTCTTTCCCGTCTGGAGTACCGGGGGTACGACTCCGCCGGATTGGCGGTCTATGACCCGGAGAAGGGGCTCCAGGTGGTGAAGGCCAAGGGCCGCCTCCAGGTCCTGTGCGACCTGACGGATGGCGGCGCGCTGGTCCCCGGCGTCATGGGTGTGGGACATACCCGCTGGGCCACCCACGGCGCGCCCAACGACGTGAACTCCCACCCCCAGGTGAGCCAGTCCGGACGGATCGCCGTGGTCCACAACGGGATCATTGAGAACTACGCCAAGCTAAAGGAGTTTTTGGAATCCAAGGGGGTCAGCTTCGCCTCTGAGACAGATACCGAGGTGGTGGCCCAGCTGCTGGAGTATTACTATGCCGGCGACCTGCTGGACGCAGTCTCCAAGGTGCTCCACCGCATCGAAGGGGCGTATGCCCTGGGGATCGTATGTGCCGACGAGCCGGATAAGCTGGTGGCGGTGCGGAAGGACTCCCCCCTGGTGCTGGGATATGGAGAGGGCTTCAACCTGCTGGCCTCCGACGTCACCGCTGTCATCCAGCATACCCGGGAGGTATGCTATCTGGATGACGGAGAGGTGGCCGTGCTCACCCCCGGCTCAGTCCAGGTGTACAACTCCCTGCTCCGGCCGGTGGAGAAGGAGCGCTCCCATGTGGACTGGGAAATCTCCGCGGCGGAGAAGGGCGGCTATGAGCACTTCATGTTCAAGGAGATCATGGAGCAGCCCAAGGCCCTGCGGGACACCATTTTCCCCCGTCTGCGGGGGGACCGGGTGGTGCTGGACGACCTGACCATCACCCGGGAGGAGCTGGAGCGGATGGACCGCCTGTACATCATCGCCTGCGGCTCCTCCTACCATGTGGGAGTGGCGGCCAAGTACATTCTGGAGCGGCTGCTGCGCATCCCAGTGGAGGTGACCCTGGCCTCGGAGTTCCGGTACTGTGACCCCATCGTCACCGACCGGACCCTGGCCCTGGTGATCAGCCAGTCCGGAGAGACCATCGACACCCTGGCCGCCATGCGGGAGGCCAAGCGCCTGGGAGCCCGCCTGCTGTCCATCGTCAACGTGGTGGGCTCCACCATCGCCCGGGAGTCGGACGACGTACTGTACACCTGGGCAGGGCCGGAGATCGCCGTGGCCACCACCAAGGCCTACTCCACCCAGCTGGCGGTGATCTATCTGGTGGGCCTCTACTTTGCTGATCTGCTGGGCCGGATCGGAGCGCAGGAGTATCAGGAACTGGTCGCCCAGCTGCGGCTGCTTCCCTCCAAGGCAGAGGAGATCCTTGCCCATACGCAGGAGATCCAGTACTACGCCTCCATCTACTTCAACCACGACTCCGTCTTTTTCATCGGGCGGAACATCGACTACGCCGTGGGACTGGAGGGCTCCCTCAAGCTGAAGGAGATCTCCTACATCCACTCGGAGGCGTACGCCGCCGGCGAGTTGAAGCACGGGACCATCTCTCTCATCGAGGACGGCACCCTGGTGGTGGCCCTGGCCAGCTGGAACACCCTGTTTGACAAGCTGATGAGCAATGTAAAAGAGGTCAAGGCCCGGGGCGCGGACGTCATCGGCATCTCCACCGCCAGCCACAGGGAGCAGCTGGCTGCTCTGGTGGACAGCGCCATGACCATCCCGGACATCCACCCCATGTTCCTGCCCTCTCTGGAGGTCATCCCCATGCAGCTGTTCGCCTATTATGTGGCGCTGATGCGCGGGTGCGACATCGACAAGCCCAGAAATCTTGCAAAAAGCGTCACTGTGGAGTGATCAAAACGGCCCGTGGCCCGGACGAATCTCGTCCGGGCCACGGGCCTTCTTACTGAATGTTTTCCTCCGCGCAGTTGTCCACCACACGGAAGCCCATCTCCCCCGGCGCAGCCACAGGAAATTCGGCGATGCTGACGTCGTCGAACCGGGCACAGAGGCGCAGCTGGGGATTGAGGCGCAGATCCTCGCCCAGAATATTGCGGGGCTTCTCCCGTTTTCTTGTCTCCATGGTTCCCATCACCCCCGGCTTAGTATATCCCGGCGGACTGTGTTTTTTGCAAAAAGCTCCCCGCCCCCAAAACTGGAGGCGGGGATGCGCTCAGGACTGCTGGGCAGGCTCGGACTTACCCTTCGCCCCGCCAGCCACGTTCTGGGCGCCGGACTGGCTCCGGTTCTGGGCTGCGGGCTCCGTGTTCTCCGGGCGCTTCATGCCTTTCTTTGCCATTCAAATCCCTCCGTTTCGCTGCCGCCGCGCAGTAAGGCGGCGGCGTGGTCCTTCAGATCAGCCATGGAGTTGACCCCATTGGGGCGTGTACGGAGCCGGTCCTGCACGTGGGCGGGAAGCGCGTCGAAATAGCGCTTGGCCTCCGGCTCCCGGCGGAACAGTGCGTACAGATCGCGGTACTGCAATGGACATCACCTCGCCCTCCAGTATGTCCCTGTCCCGGGAAGATTATTCCGGGGACGGAATATTTTTTCTTTTTAATCTGAAAGCGGCGGCGTGGGGCCGGCAGCCGCCGCGGAAGCGGCACGCCTCTGCCGCCCTTTTCCCCGCTCCCGCCGGACCATTCAGACACTGTAAATTTTGGTTCAGAATCCCGCTTTTTCTTCATCCGGAGCGAGAAAAGAGCCGCAGAAAGGCTTTTTTCTGATAATCGTCGTGAAATTGTTCAAAAACGAATATTCAGAATTGTGGAAAGTGCAGGAAATCAAATTCACATTGTAGAATTTTGAAGGAAATTGAAGCAGATGTATAAAATAGAATATGAAGTATGACACAGCCGCGGTACGGCTGAAAAAACAGATAGAGGAGAGAGGAAACTTATGCTGACGATCCACATGGATATGCTTCAGACAGCTGCCCTGGCGATGCTGCTGTTCCTCCTGGGACGCTTCATTGTCAATCACGTCGACTTTCTGAAGCGCTGCTGCATCCCCGCCCCGGTGGTGGGCGGACTGATCTTCGCCATCCTGCACCTGG
Source organism: Lawsonibacter sp. (assembly GCA_050943915.1). Lineage (GTDB taxonomy): Bacteria > Bacillota > Clostridia > Oscillospirales > Oscillospiraceae > Lawsonibacter. Next base: position 36,097 of record JBMNQB010000003.1, on the reverse strand, counting down.
TCACCTATCAGACCGGGATCCTGACCCTGGAGTTCGATGAGACCCTGCGCGTGGCCTTCATGGACTTCTTCTTCACCAGCGTGGGCTTCGGCGCCAGCATCAAGCTGCTGAAGAAAGGCGCGCTGCCTGTTATGATCTTCCTGCTGCTGGCCACCATCATGGTCACCATGCAGGACCTGGTGGGCGTGGGCATGGCCGGTCTCTTTGATCTGGACGGCCGCATGGGCCTGTGCATGGGCTCCGTACCCCTGGTGGGCGGCCACGGCACCTCCGCCTCCTTCGGCGATACCTTCCAGAAGGCCGGTGTGGAAGGCGCCCTGACGGTGGCTGTGGCCTGCGCCACCTACGGACTGGTGGCCGGCTCCCTCATGGGCGGCCCTCTGGGCAGATGGAAGATCAAAAAGTACAACCTGAAGCCCCATATGACGGCGGAGGATGAGAATCTGGGCGAGCCCGAGACCGTCTATCTCACCAAGGCGGAGAAGCTGGACAGCAATACCTTCCTGGATTCCTTTGTTCTGATCATCATTGCCACCGGCATCGGCACCTACATCACCAATGCCTTTGCCAAGATCGGCATCAACCTGCCGGTGTATATCGGCGGCATGATCGTGGCACTGATCATCCGCAACGTGGCCGACGCCATGGGTAAGGAGCTGCCCCTGAAGGCCATCGATGTGGCGGGCAACACCAGCCTGAATGTGTTCCTGGGCATCGCCCTGATGACCCTGAAGCTGTGGCAGCTGGCTGAGCTGGCTCTGCCCATCGTGGTGACTCTGGCGGTCCAGACCCTGCTGATGTACCTGTTTGCCTCCTTTGTGGTGTTCCGTGTCATGGGCGCCGACTATGAGGCCGCCGTGATGACCGCCGCCTTCTGCGGCTTCGGCATGGGCGCCACCCCCAACGCCATGGCCAATATGCTGACCATCAAGAACCAGTACGGCCCCGCGCCCAAGGCGTTCTTTGTGGTCCCCCTGGTGGGCGGTATGTTCATCGACTTTACGAACTCTGCCGTTTTGACGGTATTTACCAACCTGGTCAGCTGACTCCGCTCTGTGAGCTGAGAGAACAGCGGGTCCCGTTCCTCTGAACTGAGGGAACGGGGCCCGCTTCTTATTTTATGAGCGCTTGTGCCGGACCGGGACGGATCCGGCAGGAAAGGGACTTGCATCTCCGGAAAAAATCCATTACACTGGATGCAGCAAAACCGGTTAGAACCGATCATTCCGAATCAGGATCAAGGGGGCCTCAGACATGATACTGACACTTGACCGGGTCCGCTCCGGCGGACCGCGTTTTGGAGAGGGGGATGCGGGATGAGCCGCCCTGCCGACAATATTCTGGGGACCCTTCCGGTCCCAAAGCTGGTGTGGACCATGTCCTCCCCCATCATGCTCTCCATGCTGATGAGCGCCATCTATAATCTGGTGGACAGCATCTATGTGGCCCAGGTGAGCGAACTGGACTTTCTGGCCCTCTCCTATGCCTATCCGGTCCAGCTGATGATGGTGGCCTTCTGCGCCGGTACCGGGGTGGGCTTCAACGCCCTGTTCGCCCAGCGCCTGGGGGCCGGGCAGAGGGAGGAGGCCAACCGGGTGGCCTGTCACGGCTTTTTGTTCTATGGGCTGTGCTGGCTGCTGTTCCTGACCTTCGCCCTGCTGGGCGCGCCCCTTTTCTTCCGCCTGTCCACCGGCGATGGAGCGGTGGCGGCGGCGGGGACTTCCTATCTGGTCATCTGCTGCGGCCTGTCCATCGGGATGTGTATGCAGTTTCTCACCGAGCGCCTGCTCCAGACCACCGGCCACCCCGCCGGCTTTATGATCGTTCAGGGCTCCGGGGCCATCCTCAACATCATTCTGGACCCGGTGTTCATTTTCGGGCTGGATATGGGGGTGGTGGGGGCCGCCGCGGCCACCGTCATCGGTCAGATCTCCGGGGCCTGCATCGGCTTTTTCCTGCTGTGGCGCATCCGGGGGGAGTTTTCCGTCTCCTTCCGGGGCTTCCGTCCGGACCGTGCCCTCTCTGCGGAGCTGCTCCGCATCGCAGCCCCCGCCGTGGTGATGCAGTCCCTGTCCAGCTTTATGTCCCTTGGCCTCAATCAGCTGCTCACCCTCTGGTCGGACACGGCCGTCTTTGTGCTGGGCGTCTATTTCAAGATCCAGTCCTTTGTGTTTATGCCCATCTTTGGGGTCAACAGCGGCCTGATCCCCATTCTCAGCTATAACTACGGGGCAAAATCCGCCCCCCGTCTCTCCCAGGCGGTGCGCTTCGGGGTGAAGCTGGCCCTGTCCGCTGCCGCTGCGGGGGCTGTCCTGCTGGCTCTGGCCGCCGGCCCCCTGCTGCGGTACTGCTTCCACGCCGGAGATGCGGCCGCCGCCATGGGGGTGCCCGCCCTGCGCATGGCCGCTCTCTCCTTCCCCATCGCCGCGGTGAGCATCATCCTGTCTGCCGCCTTTCAGTCCCTGGGGCACAGCGGGAGCTCCCTGCTGATCGCCCTGCTGCGGCAGATCCTGCTCCTGCTCCCCCTCGCCGCCCTGTTTCTCTGGCTGGCCCCCGACGGCGTCTGGCTGTCCTTCCTGCTGGCCGAGTCTGTCACCTGTGTGGTCACCCTCATCCTCTACTGCCGGACCATCCGCCCCCTGATCGCCGCGCTGGCGGTCCCGGGGGCCCCGTCGGCCCCTGTCTCCTCCGACCGCTGAGCGGCTTCCAGTCTGCCCCCGGTATTTGGCAGATTCGTGCTCTAAGTTTCCTTTTTTCGTAAGAAATGTGAATTGCTTTTTTTATAAAAATGTGATACTTATTGTACTGTAATACAGATCCAATACAGAGAGGAGCGTTATCAGAATGGAATTTGGCCGATTTCTGTCCCGTTTCTGCCCTCTGATCCCTGTCCACGCCGTCTTTGATTTGGAATTTCTTTCCCTTTTCGTCCTCTATCTCACAGTCCGCTGGACGCCCCTGCTGGGGGACCTGCTGGCGATCGGCTTCTTCGCCATCGTTCTGATTCTCACCCTCTGGGGAGAGCGCCGGTTCCTCCTGGGCAGCGGAGCTGCCGCCGTCCCATGGAAGCGCCGGTTCCTGCTGGTCCACCTTCCACAGGCCCTGTACAGCCTGGGGGTCTGCGCCCTTCTGTTCCGCCACGGCTTCGGTCCCCTGGGCCTGCTCCTTCTGCTTTTGAAGGCCGCCGCCATCTGGTACGGCGCGGGACACCCGCTCCAGTCCTCAGAACAGGGTTCCTAAAATTCCGAACTCAGACACCCCCGCCGCATTTTTTGATGCGGCGGGGGTGTCCTGCTGATATGGTATTTCTTCTGTCAGGCGCGGCCCAGCCGCTCCAGCAGACGGCGCCAGGGGCTCTCCTTCCGGCCGGCGTGCGCGGTATGCTGGGGGATCTGTTCGGCCTCCGCCACCGCCTCCTGCTGGAACACCTCCTGGCTGGAGCAGGGCGGCCCTCCGCTGTGCCGGGGATGCCACAGCCCGTCCGGACCCAGCTGGCGGGCCTTGACGTTGTCTGAGATCAGCACATCGGTGATGTGGAACACCCTGCGCCGAAGCTCCGGGTCCAGGATGGGACAGGCCACCTCCACCCGCCTCTCTGTGTTCCGGGTCATAAAGTCGGCGGAGGAGAGGAACAGGTCCGCGTCCTCCCCCCGGCCAAAGCGGTAGATCCGGGTGTGCTCCAGATAGCGGCCCACCACGGAGAACACGGTGATGCGGTCGGTCAGGCCCGGGATCCCGGGACGCAGGCAGCAGATTCCCCGCACATTCATCACCACCTCCACCCCGGCCTGGGAGGCCTGGGCCAGCTTGTCGATGAGCTTCCGGTCGGTGATGGAGTTCAGCTTCAGGAAAATATACCCCCGGTCCCCCTTGGCGATCTCCCGGTCAATGAGCTGGATGCACCGGTCCCGCAGCTGATAGGGGGAGACCAGCAGGCGCTCGTATGTCCCCTCCAGGTTGGCGGTGGCCAGATTCTGGAACAGCGCGGCAGCGTCCGCCCCCAGCTCCGGCCGGGCGGTCATCAGGCACAGGTCGGTGTACTGTCGGGCCGTCTTTTCGTTGTAGTTGCCTGTCCCCACCTGGGTGATGTGCTGGAGCCGCCCCCGCTCCCGCCGGGTGATCAGGCAGATCTTGGAGTGGACCTTGGTGTCCTCCGCACCGTAGAGGATGGTGCATCCCGCCTCCTCCATCCGCTCGGCCCACTGGATGTTGTTCTGCTCATCAAAGCGGGCCCTCAGCTCCATCAGGACGGTGACCTCTTTTCCGTTTTCGGCGGCCGCGCACAGATACTCCGCCAGCTTGGCCTTGGCTGCCAGGCGGTAAATGGTGATCTTGATGGACAGCACGCAGGGGTCGGAGGCCGCTTCCCGCACCAGACGGAGGAAGGGGTCCATGGACTGGAAGGGGTAAAAGAGCAGTACGTCATGCCGCAGCACCTGGGGCAGCACCTTCTCCTCCGGGCGGAGGGCCGCGGTGGGCCGGGGTGCGTAGGGCGGAAAGCACAGGGCTGCGCGGCTCTCCGGGGGCAGCTGTCCCTCCAGGGCAAAGACATAGCCCATCCGCAGCGGCGCTTTGGAGAAAAATACCTGCTCCCGGCTCAGGTTCAGCCGCCGGCACAGGGAGTCGATCCCTTTCTCGTCCCGGCTGCCCTGGACCTCCAGGCGGACCGGAGCCAGGCGGTTGCGCTTTTTGACGATCTTCCTCATGTGCTGGCGGTAGTCCTCGTCCACCTCGTACGCCTCGTCCTCCGGGCTGATGTCCGCGTTCCGGGTCACGGAGATCACCGCCCGGCTCCGGATGGAGAAGGCCGGGAACATCCGGTCCGCATGGGCCAGCAGCACATCCTCCGTCAGGATATACCGCAGGCCCCGCTCCCGCAGGATGAAGCAGGGGGGCAGGCTCTGGGGCACGGGGATCAGGCCCAGTGCCTCCTGCCCGTCCCCCTCCAATCGGAGCATCACATTCAGGGTCTTATTGGACAGGTGGGGAAAGGGGTGGCGGGCGTCCACCACCTGGGGGGAGAGGATGGGCTGTACCTCGTCCCGGAACCAGTTCTCCACCTGCTTGCGCTCTTTGGTATCCATCTCTCCCACTGACAGCCGGCAGATGTTGCAGGCCCGCAGCCGGCTCTCCAGCTGCTCCACCACTTTATCCCGCTGCTTATACAGGGGGCCCGCCGCCTTGAAAATAGCCTGGAGCTGCTGCTCCGGCGTCTGTCCTGTGCGGCTGTCGATGTGGGGCTCCTTCACCAGCGTCATATCATAGAGTGAGCCCACCCGGACCATGAAGAACTCATCCTGGTTGCTGGTAAAGATCGCGGCGAACTTCAGGCGCTCCATCAGCGGGACGTCCTCGTCCCTGGCCTCCTCCAAAACCCGCTCGTTAAAGCGGAGCCAGGACAGCTCCCGGTCCTGGGTATAGCGGGTATCCACCATTTTCGGCATACGCTCCCCTGCTTTCTTTTGGATGTCCTCTGTCTATGCAGAGGTTTTATGGTTTAGTATAGCACGGGCCGCACCGGGAAGATATGCTTTTTTTGTAAAATACAGGTTAAATCCGTTTTGGCTTTCCGCCATACCCCGCGCCCCTGCCCGAAAGCCGAGCCCGCCCTGCACACGGCCGCCGGCGCGTGTCCCTGCCGCTTTTCCCTGCCGCTTTTCCCCGGTCAAGCCCTTGCAATTCCGGGGAAATTTAGGTATAATATTACGGCTTATAGAATTTTCCCGCAGAAGCGGCAACAATAACAAGAGAGCGTGATAATTTTGAAGTACGATTTTACCGCCATTGAAAAAAAGTGGCAGACCCGCTGGGCGGAGGAAAAGACCTTCGCCTGTCAGAACGGCGACACCTCCAAGCCCAAGTTCTACGGCCTGGTGGAGTTCCCCTACCCCTCCGCCGCCGGTCTGCACGTGGGCCATCCCCGGCCCTATACCGCTATGGATGTGATCGCCCGGAAGAAGCGGATGGACGGCTATAATGTGCTGTTCCCCATCGGGTACGACGCCTTCGGCCTGCCCACTGAGAACTTCGCCATCAAGAACCACATTCACCCCGCCAAGGTGACCAAGGACAACATCGCCAACTTCACCCGCCAGCTCCATATGCTGGGCTACTCCTTCGACTGGGACCGGGTGGTGGACACCACCGACCCCGGCTACTACAAGTGGACCCAGTGGATCTTCCTCCAGCTGTACAAGCACGGTCTGGCCTATAAGACCACCATGCCGGTGAACTGGTGCACCTCCTGTAAGTGCGTGCTGGCCAATGAGGAGGTGGTGGAGGGCGTGTGCGAGCGCTGCGGCGCCCCCGTCATCCGCAAGGAAAAGAGCCAGTGGATGCTGAAGATCACCGAGTACGCCCAGAAGCTGATCGACGGCCTGGACACCGTGGACTTTATCGACCGGGTCAAGACCCAGCAGCGCAACTGGATCGGCCGCTCCACCGGCGCTGAGGTGGTATTCAAGGCCACCACCGGCGAGGACATCAAGGTCTTTACTACCCGGCCCGACACCCTGTTCGGCGCCACCTATATGGTCCTCTCCCCGGAGCACGCCCTGGTGAGAGGCTGGCTGGAGAGCGGCAAGCTGAAAAATGCGGATGAGGTTGTGTCCTATCAGAAGGCGGCGGCCTCCAAGTCCGATCTGGAGCGCACCGAGCTGAACAAGGAAAAGACCGGCGTGGAGCTGGACGGCGTCCGGGGCGTCAACCCGGTCAACGGCAAGGAGATCCCCATTTTCATCTCCGATTATGTCCTGTCCACCTACGGCACCGGCGCCATCATGGCCGTCCCCGCCCACGACGACCGCGACTGGGAGTTTGCCAAGAAGTTCGGCTGTGAGATCATCGAGGTGGTCTCCGGCGGCGAGGATGTGCAGAAGGCCGCCTTCACTGCCAAGGACGATACCGGCATCATGGTCAACTCCGACTTCCTCAACGGCCTGACGGTGAAGGACGCCATCCCCGTCATCACCAAGTGGCTGGAGGAGAAGGGCATCGGCGAGGCCAAGGTGAACTATAAGCTGCGGGACTGGGTGTTCTCCCGCCAGCGCTACTGGGGCGAGCCCATCCCCATGATCTGGTGTGACAAGTGCGGCTGGCAGCCCGTCCCCGAGGATCAGCTTCCTCTGCTGCTGCCCGAGGTGGAGAGCTACGAGCCCACTGACGACGGCGAATCCCCCATCTCCAAGATGACTGACTGGGTCAACACCACCTGCCCCTGCTGCGGCGGCCCGGCCAAGCGCGAGACCGACACCATGCCCCAGTGGGCCGGCTCCAGCTGGTACTATCTGCGGTATATGGATCCCCACAATGACAAGGCCCTGGCCTCCAAGGAGGCCCTGGAGTATTGGGGCCAGGTGGACTGGTACAACGGCGGCATGGAGCACACCACCCTCCACCTGCTCTACTCCCGCTTCTGGAACAACTTCCTCCACGACATTGGCGTCATCCCCTGTGCTGAGCCCTATGCCAAGCGCACCAGCCACGGCATGATCCTGGGCAAGAACCCCCACTATGTGGGTAATGTGGAGACCGAGGAGGAGAAGCAGGCCCTCATTGAAAAATACGGCAATCAGGCCCTGCGTCCCTCTGTCAAGATGTCCAAGTCCCTGGGCAATGTGGTCAACCCCGACGACGTGATCCGGGATTACGGCGCGGATACCATGCGTCTGTATATCATGTTCATCGGCGACTTTGAAAAGACTGCCGTCTGGTCCGATGACTCTGTCCGTGGCTGCAAGCGCTTCCTGGACCGGGTGTGGAACCTGGCCACCGAGCAGGAGCACACCGGCGAGGCGTACTCCAAGGCCAACGAGGCCGCCGTCCACAAGGCCATCAAGAAGGTGTCTGAGGACATCGAGGCCATGAAGTTCAACACCGCCATCGCCGCCCTGATGTCCCTGGTCAACGACTTCTATGCCAACGGAGCCAGCCGGGGCGACATGAAGGCCCTGCTGCTGATGCTCTCCCCCTTCGCCCCCCATATGTGTGAGGAGCTGTGGGAGATGGCCGGCTACGGCGGGCAGGTATGCCTCCAGACCTGGCCTGAGTATGACGAGAGCAAGACGGTGGCCGCTACCACTCAGATGGCCGTCCAGGTATCCGGCAAGGTAAAGGCCAACATCGTGGTGCCCACCGACGCCAGCGATGAGGAGATCGTCTCCGCCGCCCTGGCCGACCCCAAGGTGGCCAAGCTGGCCGAGGGCAAGGATCTGGTCAAGTCCATCGTGGTCAAGGGTAAGCTGGTCAGCCTGATCTTCAAGCCTAAGGCATAAGCCTGCCCGCTCCCCGGTCACAAAAAATTCAAATTTTTCGTCCAAAGAAGAACTTGACATTTGACTTGATTTCAAATATAATGGTTCTGTTAAAGCCATATAAATGGCCCTTTCGCAGCAGGGGACGCCCCGCCGCGCCGGAGGGAGGGAAATATAAATGTCGGAAGTCCGTGTCAGAGAAAACGAGTCTTTGGAGAGCGCTCTGAAGCGTTTCAAGCGCAGCTGTGCCAAGTCTGGTGTGCTGGCCGAGGTTCGTAAGCGTGAGCACTACGAGAGCCCCAGCGTCAAGCGCCGCAAGAAGTCCGAGGCCGCTCGCAAGAACCGCAAAAAGTATTACTAAGCCCATGAATCGCCGCAGCACATCAGTGCTGCGGCGTTTTCTGTGCCCTTGCACCAAAAACAGCGGCCCTGCCTGCCTCTGTATCTCCCGTCCTGACCTTGCTTTCCCACCAACAGGAACGCCGGAGAGAAGTGGGAAATTTTTTTGATTTTTTTGTTGACAAATCCCGTTCCGTCTGGTAATATATATCTTGCGCTGAGGCAAGACAGAAACGCGCAGCAGATTTTTGGGGGTATAGCTCAGCTGGGAGAGCGCTTGAATGGCATTCAAGAGGTCAGCGGTTCGATCCCGCTTATCTCCACCAGAAAACAGTCGTCTGAACAGACGGCTGTTTTTTGTTTTTCTAAATACAGACGAACCGCTATAAAATAAATTGAGGGAGGGAAATACCCTTGCCGGATTGGAATTGGAACGATTCTTATGCATCCCTATCTTTCGTTTCTTACCGTTCTGATCATCAACATCGTACGCCTGATAAACATTACATATTAAAGTCCATCTTACATACAAAAAGCTCCGGAAGCCGCCTGACAGCTCCCGGAGCTTTCTTTCTGTTTTGAGCGGACGGGTCAGCCCCACAGGCCGGACAGCATGGGAATGATCTGCTTTTTCCGGGACATGATCTTGGGCAGGAAGGCGCAGTTCTCCTCCTCGCTGTGGATGTCAAAGGCCTGGCGGATGGTGTTCTCATCCCCCACATAGAGCAGCTGCGTGCCGTCCAGCAGCACGTCGGTGATCATCAGCAGCACCGTGTCCATCTTCTGCTTCTGACGGATGGCCTGCATGGCCTGCAAGAACTCGCCTCTGCGCTTGAGCAGGCGGTCAGAGTCCATGCAGGTGATCTGGCTGACCGCCAGATTATGCCCCGCGATGTGGAACTCCTTATAGTCCGTGTTCAGCATGGCCTCCACCGTCTTGTCGTCCCCGCAGGTGGCGGAGAAAATGGCCTTTCCCAGCTCATCCAGAGAGACGTTGGCAATGCGGGCCATGCGGTTGGCCAGATCGATGTCCCGCTGGGTGCAGGTAGGGGACTTGAACATCACGGTGTCCGAGACGATGGCCGCCGCCATCAGACCCGCCATCTTGGTGGAGGGCATCAGGCCCTTCTCCTGATACATCCCGGCCACAATGGTGGAGGTGCTGCCCACCGGTTCATTGCGGACATAGATGGGGTTTTTTGTCTCGATGTCCGCCAAGCGGTGGTGGTCCACGATCTCCAGGATCTCCGCCTGCTCCAGCCCCGCCACGGACTGGGCCCGCTCATTGTGGTCCATCAGCACCACCCGCTTGCGCCGGGGGCGCAGCAGATGGAAGCGGGACAGCATCCCCACCACCCGCTCATTCTCGTCCAGAATGGGATAGGCGCGGAAGCGGCTCTCCAGCACCCGGTTCTGCACATCGTCGATATAGTCGCTCAGATGGAAATAGACCAGATCATGGTTTTTACAGACGTGGCTGACCGGCATGGCGTGACAGATCAGCCGCACCACCTGATAGGCGTCAAATGGGGTGGAGATCACACAGGTGTCCGTCTCCTGCTCCAGCAGCTCCTGCTCCACCTCCGCCTGGCAGACGATGACGCAGCTGACATTCATCCCGATGGCCCGGCGGACCATATCCGGCTGCTTGCCGCAGATGACGATGCTGTCCGGATGGGAAAACATCAGGTTCTCCCGGTCCGTGGGCAGGGCGATGGACACCGCACCGGAGATGGTGTCCTTGACCTCGCCGCAGCGGTTGAGCACATGGCCCTCCAGCACAGACAGCAGATTATACACCGGAATGTCCTGGATCACAGGGTTCCGGACGGAGGCCACATCGTTGTTCGCCACATCGCCCGCAGAGATCATCCCGTACAGCGTCCCGTCCTCATTGGCAATGGGAAGAACGGAGAGCTTGTCCGTCTGCATCATCTGCCAGGCGCGGCTGACGGTGACCCCTGGGGACAGAATGGGGGGCGTGTCATAGTCCAGATCCTGGACCTGGGTACGCAGGTTGGAGATCAGCATGGGAGGCTGCGCGCCGAAGCGGTCCAGGACCGCCTGGGTCTCGTCGCTGATCTGTCCCAGGCGGGCCGCCTGGTACTGCCGGTCGCCCAGGGCATTTTTCAGCGCGGCATAGGCCATAGCAGACACAATGGAGTCCGTATCCGGATTCCGGTGTCCGGTAATATAGATCGTATCCACTTGGATACCTCCTTTTCATAGCATCAGTCTGAAAACAAGGACCGCTTTGTGGTGCAGCCCCTCCGCTCTTTCGTTGGAATCAAGTTTATTTTAGCGTGAACCGCCGCCGATTGCAATAAAATTTTCCTCCTGGAGGGCAGATGCCCGTTTCACCCTCCCAGAAATCCCCGTCCGCCGCTTTTCCCACTTTCTTTTTTATAAAAACTATGGTAAACTAATGGCTGTTACCAAAGCAGCATGAGAGGAATGGGACTGTGAGCAATATCACACTGATCGGGATGCCGGGCTCCGGAAAGAGCACCGTGGGCGTCCTGCTGGCCAAGGCGCTGGGCCGCGGCTTTCTTGACACCGATCTGGTCATCCAGCAGCAGGAGAACGCCCTGCTTCAGGACATCCTGGACCGCCGCGGCGTGACCTATTTTCTGGACGCGGAGGAGCGGGCGGTGCGCTCTGTCCGCTGTGACCACTATGTCATCGCCCCCGGGGGCAGCGTGGTCTGCCGTGAGGGAGCGATCAACCATTTGAAGTCCATGGGACCTGTGATCTATCTCCGGGTACCCCTGGAGGAACTGAAGTCCCGCATCCACAACCTGGACTCCCGGGGGATCGCCCTGGAGCCCGGTCAGACGCTGGAGGACATCCTCACCCTCCGCGCCCCCCTGTATGAGCAGTACGCCGACGGAGTTGTGGACGCTCTCCCGGGACAGGAGCTGGCTCAGACCGTCTCCCATGTGCTGGCCTTTCTGGAGAAGGGTCTCCCCTGACCCCAGCCCGCGGGGCTCCGGCTCCAGGCCGGAAAACGCGGGCCGCCCTGGGATCTCCCACGGGCCGGAACGAAAAGAAGGAAGAACAACATGACATTTCAATCCCTGGGGCTGTGCGCCCCCATTTTTGCTGCTCTGAAGGAGCAGGGCTATGAGGCCCCCTCCCCCATCCAGGAGCAGGCCATTCCCCCTGCCCTGGCGGGACGGGATGTGCTGGGCTGCGCCCAGACCGGCACCGGCAAGACCTGTGCCTTTGCCGCTCCCATCCTCCAGCGGCTGAGCGCGGCCCGGACGCCGGACCACCGGCTCCGCGCCCTGATCCTCACCCCCACCCGGGAGCTTGCCATCCAGATCGGCGAGAGCTTCGCCGCCTATGGAGCACACCTTTCTCTGCGCCACACCGTCATTTTTGGCGGCGTGGGTCAAAATCCTCAGGTGGAGGCCCTGGGCCGCGGCGTGGACATCCTGGTGGCCACACCGGGCCGGCTGATGGACCTGTACCAGCAGGGCTTCGTCCGGCTGGAGGAGCTGGAGATCTTCGTCCTGGACGAGGCCGACCGGATGCTGGACATGGGCTTTATCCACGATGTGAAAAAGATCCTGAAGTGGCTCCCCGCCAAGAAGCAGACCATGCTCTTCTCCGCCACCATGCCGCCGGAGATCGCAGACTTGGTCAATTCCCTGCTCCACGACCCGGCCCGGGTGGCGGTAGACCCGGTATCCTCCCCGGTAGAGGCCATCCAGCAGTCTGTCTATTTTGTAGACAAGGGCAATAAGACCAAGCTGCTGGCCCTTCTGATCGAACAGCTGGATGTGAAAAACGCCCTGGTGTTCACCCGCACCAAGCACGGGGCCAATAAGGTGGCCCGGGATCTGAGCAAGGAGGGGATCACCGCCGCCGCCATCCATGGGAACAAGAGCCAGACCGCCCGCCAGCAGGCCCTGTCCGACTTCAAGGCCGGACGGATCCGCTGCTTGGTGGCCACCGACATCGCCGCCCGCGGACTGGACATCGAGGACCTCTCCCATGTATTCAACTACAATCTCCCTGAGGTGCCTGAGACCTATGTCCACCGCATTGGCCGCACTGGCCGCGCAGGCCGGGAGGGCGTGGCAGTCTCCTTCTGTGATTTCGGGGAGAAGCCTCTGCTGAAGGACATTGAGAAGCTCATCGGCCGTTCTGTCCCGGTGGTGGAGGATCATCCCTTCCCCATGGTGGTGCTGGAGGCCCCCAAGCGGGACTCCCGCGGCCGCATTGTCAATGAGGAGGACGCGGAGGCCCGGGCCGCCGCCAAGGAGCAGCGCCGCCAGCGGGACGCGGCCAACAAGGCCGCCGCTGAGGAGCGCAAGCGCAAAGCGGCTCAGGCCCTGCTGGAGACAGAGGCCGCACCGGACAACAGCGCGGAGAAGCCCGCCCGAAAGCGCCGTCGGCGCAGAGGGAAGGGTGCTTCCCAGGAGGCACAGGCGGCCCAACCGCCCCAGCTCCCCGCTCAGGAGCCCGCCCACCGCAGCAAGCTGACCCGGCCGGGCACCCGGCTGGAGACCGGCTCCGCCATGCCCCGCACAGAATTTGACCGCCCTGACCCCCTGGCCGGGGATCATATTATGGACGCCACCGCCCGTCTGCTGGCCCCCCGCAAGCCCCTTTCCACCCAGGAGAGCCGCCGGGAGGGCAGCCGCCGCTCCGCCCCCCGGAGCCGGAAGCACGGCAGCCGCGACGCCGGCTCCCGTCAGACACCCGTCAAGGCGGAGGCCCCTCAGAGCACCAGAAATGGCCACAGCGCCCATCCGGACCGCAAGGCCGCGCCCGCACCTGGCGGCTCCCGCCGCCCGGACCGCCGCCGCTCCCACGGAGGGCCCCGGGGCCCCGTCGAGCCCATGAAGTCCAGCCGGACCAAGGACTCCACCGAGCAGCACAGCCTGATGAAACCCTACTATTTAGATAACTAAAAGCGATCATATCATTATTATAAAACGGAGGGTATAAAAATGGACTATCATGCTATGTACCAGCAGAAGCTGACCACCGCCCAGGAGGCTGTCAAGGTGGTCAAATCCGGCGATTGGGTGGACTACACCTGGTGCACCAACCATCCCGTGGCCCTGGATAAAGCCCTGGCTGAGCGCAAGGACGAGCTCACCGACGTAAAGATCCGCGGCGGCGTCACCATGTGGATGCCCGAGATCGCCAAGGCCGAGGACGCCGGCGATCACTTCACCTGGCACTCCTGGCATTGCAGCGGCATCGACCGCAAGATCATCACCAAGGGCATGGGCTATTTCTCCCCCATGCGCTACTCTGAGCTGCCCCGTTTCTACCGGGAAAACCTCTCCCCCGTGGACGTGGTGATGCTCCAGACCACTCCCATGGACGCCCACGGCAACTTCAACTTCGGCCTGGCCGCCTCCCACATCGCTGATATTATGTCCCGCGCCAAGTGCATCATCGTGGAGGTCAACGAAAATATGCCCTGGGTGTACGGCCTGACCGGCACCGAGATCAACATTCAGGACGTGACCTACGTGGTGGAGGGCGACAATCCCCCCGTGGCTCAGCTGGGCGCCGGCGGCGAGCCCACCGATGTGGACCGCGCCGTGGCCAATCTGGTGGTGCCCGAGATCCCCAACGGCGCCTGCCTGCAGCTGGGCATCGGCGGAATGCCCAACACCATCGGCGCCATGATCGCCCAGTCCGACCTGAAGGACCTGTCCGTCCACACCGAGATGTATGTGGACGGCTTCGTGGACATGGCTGCCGCCGGCAAGATCACCGGCCGGAACAAGGCCCTGGACCGCGGCCGCCAGGTGTTCGCCTTTGCCGCCGGCACCAAGAAGCTGTACGACTATGTGGACCGCAATCCCGATGTGATGGGCGCTCCGGTGGACTATACCAACGACGTCCGGGTCATCGCCCAGATCGACAACTTCATCTCCATCAACAACGCCATTGACATGGACCTGTTCGGCCAAATCAACGCGGAGTCCGCCGGCATCAAGCACATCTCCGGCACCGGCGGCCAGCTGGACTTCGCCATGGGCGCCTATCTGTCCAATGGCGGCAAGAGCTTCATCTGTATGTCCTCCACCGTCACCGGCAAGGACGGCACCGTCAAGAGCCGCATCGTCCCCACCCTGACCCAGGGTTCCATCTGTACCGATCCCCGTTCCTGCGGCCACTATGTGGTCACGGAGTACGGCATGGTCAACCTGAAGGGCCTGTCCACCTGGGAGCGGGCTGAGGCTCTCATCGGCATCGCCCACCCCGACTTCCGGGAGCAGCTGATCCAGGACGCAGAGAAGATGCACATCTGGAGACGCTCCAACAAGTAATTTTTACAGGAAAATACGGTTTGGATCAAAAAAGCTGGCAGATGCTTATGCACCTGCCAGCTTTTTTACATCTCTAACAGCTCCCACTGGAAATTCTCCAGCTTCAGCCTGCTGCCCACAGTGGTCCCCTCCGGCAGCAGGAACATGGTGATGGAGTGCTCCTGGCCTCCGTCGGTCACCAGCCCCGCATAGTCCCCATTGATCTCCCGGACAGTGTAAAAAATCGGTTCCATTCCTCTCACCCCCTCTGATCTCAGCCTGACGCCCCGCCGGTGCGTCCTCATCCGTCCACACAGACCCGCCCCATAAAAGTCCGGTTTATCGGACTTTTATTTCGCTATACTGGACCCAACATCAAAGAAGGAGGCGTCAGCACATGGAATACAGCATGGTATGGGTAAGGGGACACATCGAGGTATACGACGGAGCCGGACGCTTCTGTTTTTCAGCCGACAACGAGCGTGAGGCCTGGGAGGAGCTGGAGGGCGCGGCCTGATGTCCTCCGCTCCCCGCTCCTGGCACAGTTCTGCCGAAGCGGCTTCTCCTTCACCGCTCCACCCCAGTCCGTGCACACACCCCTCGGTCGAAGGGGTGGCGGACCTTCCGCATCTCCGTGAGATAATCCGCCCGCGCCCGGAGCTCCGGGGCCGGGTCCCGGCCGGTGAGGACCACCTCACAGGAGAGGGCGTCCAGACAGTCCAGTACATCCTCCAAAGGCAGCAGCCCTGTGTTCACTGCGGCACACACCTCATCCAGCACCAGCAGGCCGCAGGCGGGAGCCCGGGCCGCCTTCCGGGCCAGAGCCAGCAGGCGGGTATTCCGGGCCCGCTCCGCCTCCCGCTCCGCCGGAGTGAGCCGGAAGGAGAACTTCACCCGCTCCGGCACCTCCAGCAGCTGTACCCCCGGCACCTGGGCCAGGGCCAGCCGCTCACCGCTGTCCACCCCCTTCAGGAACTGGGCGACCACCACCTCCCTGCCCCGGCCCGCCATCCGCAGGGCCAGGCCCATGGCGGCAGTGGTCTTTCCCTTTCCCTCTCCACAATACAGGTGCACCATGTGGAAAACCTCCTCAGCAGGCCAAGCCCGCTACTTGAAAAAGGCCGCCCTGGGGCGGCCTTTTTCCACTCTTTTTTACACTGCTTTACACCACCCGGCTCACAGGGCGGTGAGACACAGCTCCTCCCCGTCGGCGGAGGCGTGCAGCTGGGTCACAGGGTGCTCCCAGCTGTCGATGATCCGGGCGGCAATGGCGTCCTCCAGCTCCTTCTGGATCAGGCGGCGCAGGTTTCGTGCGCCGTAGACCGCGGAGTAGGACTTTTTCACCAGATAGTCCAGCAGGCTGTCCTCCCAGGCGAGGGTGAGTCCCTTCTCCGCCAGGGAGTCCCGCAGCTCGCCCAGCATCAAAGCGGCGATGGCCCGGAAATTCTCCTCCGTCAGCTGGTGGAAGTAGACCACCTCGTCCACCCGGTTGAGGAACTCCGGCCGCAGGAACTCCTGGAGCGCCTTCATGGCCCGCTCCTTCCCCTGCTCGTCGGCGGTGCGGTTGAAGCCCACAGAGCCCACCTTGCTGTTGCTGCCGGCGTTGGAGGTCATTACGATGACCGTATTTTCAAAGTTCACCTTCCGTCCGTGGGCGTCGGTAATGTGGCCGTCGTCCAGGATCTGGAGGAGGATGTTGAGCACGTCGGGGTGGGCCTTCTCGATCTCGTCAAAGAGGACCACAGAATAGGGCTTGCGGCGGATCTTCTCCGTGAGCTGCCCCGCCTCGTCATAGCCCACATAGCCGGGAGGGGAGCCGATGATCCGGGAGACGGCATACTTCTCCATAAACTCCGACATATCCAGCCGGATCAGGGCCTCCGGTACATTGAACAGGTCCTGGGCCAGCTGCTTGACCAGCTCGGTCTTGCCCACGCCGGTGGAGCCCACAAAGATGAAGGAGACCGGCTTGCGCTTGGGGCTGATGCCCACCCGGCCCCGGCGGATGGCGGCAGACACCGCCTGCACCGCTTCGTCCTGGCCGATGATGTGGGCCTTCAGCCGCTCCTCCAGCTGGGAAAGGCGCTGATACTCCTGCTCCTGGATCTGGCTGGCCGGGATGTTGGTCCAAAGCTCGATCACATTGGCCAGATGCTCCGCCGTCAGGGCGGGGACCGACTGGCCCTCCAGCTGCTGCTGCTCGGCGGCCAGGCGCAGCTCCTGGCTGCGGATGTTGGCCAGACGGGCGTACGCCTCCTCGGTGTCGGCGGCCATCATGACCTCCTTCTCCTTGGCCAGGTCGGCCAGCTCCTTGTCGATCTCCGCCCGCCGGGCCAGGGTCCGGTTTTTCAGGTTCACATTGGAGCAGGCCTCATCCAGCAGGTCGATGGCCTTGTCCGGCAGATAGCGGTCGGTGATGTACCGCTCGCTCATGGTCACCGACAGCCGGCACATCTCCGGGGAGACGGACACCTGGTGGTAGGCCTCATAGTAGGGGGCGATCCCCTCCATGATCTTCACACTGTCCTCAATGGAGGGCTCCTCCACAATAACGGGCTGGAAGCGCCGCTCCAGGGCGGTGTCCTTTTCGATGTGCTTGCGGTACTCGTTGAGGGTGGTGGCGCCGATCACCTGGAGTTCCCCCCGGCTCAGGGCGGGCTTTAGGATGTTGGCGGCGTTCATAGAGCCCTCGGCGTCGCCGGCGCCCACAATGTTGTGCACCTCGTCGATAACCAGGATGATGTTGCCCAGCTTGCGGATCTCCTCGATCAGACCCTTCATCCGGCTCTCAAACTGGCCGCGGAACTGGGTGCCTGCCACCAGGGCGGTGAGATCCAGCAGATAGACCTCCTTGTCCTGGAGCTTGTAGGGGACCTCCCCCTTGGCGATCTTCATGGCCAGCCCCTCGGCGATGGCCGTCTTGCCCACGCCGGGCTCACCAATGAGACAGGGGTTGTTCTTCTGCCGGCGGTTGAGGATCTGAATGACCCGCTCCAGCTCCCGGTCCCGGCCGATCAGCCGGTCCAGCTGTCCCGCCTGGGCCTTTTTGGTCAGGGAGATGCAGTAGTTCTCTAAAAACTTCCGCTTGGGCGGGCGCTCTCCCTTCCCGTTGGCGGCGTTCTTCTCCCCCTTGGGGGGCTCCCCCGACGGGCCGCCCCCTCCGGCGGCGGAGCCGCCGCCGAACAGCTGGCTCAGGAAGGGGAAGGTGGCGGTACGGCCGTCGTCCTGCTCATCGTCCCCGCCGTCCGGCTGGGCCAGCAGGCCCTCCATCCCCTCCGCCCCGCCAAAGGCGGACATCATCTCATTGGTGAGGTTATCCAGGTCGTCGTCCGAGATCCCCATCTTCTTCATCATGTCGTCGATGGGCTTGATGCCCAGCTCCCGGGCACACTTGAGGCAGAGGCCCTCGTTCTTGGTCTCGCCCCCCTCCAGCTTGCTGATAAAGATCACCGCTACATTCTTGCGGCAGCGGCTGCACAGTGTTGGCTGCATACTATGTTCCAACTCCTTTCAGGAGAAAACTTCTGATCCACAGACGCAGCTCCCGCCGGGAGCGCGCCTGTACCTTTCGAGGGTACACTATAATTATGAACTGGTGATGAATCTTTTAAAAAAACGCGCCCGGAAGGGCCAATGGGCCGGCGCCACAGAAGAACCGGAGCAGGACAGACTGCTCCACCGCCTCCGCCGGGAACAGATCCCGGAACAGCCAGCAGGCGATGAACAGCAGGACACAGCCCTTTCCCAGCCCCACCGCCGCGCCGCTCCAGTGGTTCAGGGTGGACAGGACCGGCAGACGGAAGGCCAGATCCAGCACCCGGCTGAGCAGGGTCCACCCCACCAGCACCAGCGCAAAGCAGATCAGGAAGAGGGCCATCCGGGCCACCTCCCGGGCCAGATAGCCCGCCACCGCCTGGGCCGCGCTGGTGGTCACCTCCAGAAGCCCCTGGCTGACCGCGCTGTGCAGGGCCCCGGAGAAGCTCTGAAAGAGCCTGCTCTCCTGGATCAGCTCCAGCACCTGCTCCAGAGAGAACTGCTCCTCCGGAGCCGGGGCTCCGTCCTCTGGCTGCTCCCCCTCTCCGGCGGTCCAGCCCTGCTCCTCCAGACTCTTCTGCATGGCCTGCTCCAGGCGTTCCTCCACCACCGGACGGATGGCGTCCGCCACCGGGCCAGCCAGGGCGTTGGACAGGACGCTGGCCCCAAAGAAAGCCACAAACACAGCCAGAAAGCCGCACAGTGTCAGGACAAAGCCCTTTCGGTAGCCCTGGACCACCGCAAGAATCAGCGCGATCCCCAGGACCGCGTCAAAAATCAACCAACTCATGGAACACTCCTTTTACATTGACCGGCCGCTGGGCCGTCAGGACGGAAGATACAGCCAGGCCCTCTGGGCATTGGCCAGCAGTGCCGCGCCGGAGTCGGCCAGCGAGAGGTGCCGCGCGTTCTGGGTGTGCTCCAGACTGCTGTACGGCGTCAGGTCCGAGGTGTACACCTCCAGCCGCTCGCCGCTCAGCAGAGCCAGATACCGCCCCGCCGCATCCAGATCCAGCACATTGGCCGGAAGGGTCAGAGAGGCGGTCTCCGTCCCATCCGGCCCCACCACCACAGCCTGGCCCGCGGAGCCCGCCCGGTAGCGGCTGAGCAGCAGCACAGCAAAGCCGTCGCCGCCGAAGCTGCACCCCTTCAGATAGTTCCGGCCCAGGGAGTAGGAGCCGGTCACGGAGCCGTCCTCCGACACCGCAGACACCCGGTCCTCCCCCAGCACCCAGAGCCGCCCGCTCTCATAGTCCAGATCCATCACCACCATGTTGCCCAGCGAAACCGTGGCGGAGGGCTCCTTTTGGTTGACAGGGTAGAAGCGGATCTGGCTCTGGAAGGAGCCGTTCTCCTGCCCCATGGTGACGATGGCCACCGTCCGGCAATCGGGAGAGACCGCGGCATCCACAATAAAGGTGGACAAATTGATCTTGATGATCTCCTTGGTATAGGTCCCGTCGTATACGGTGACCGATCCCTTGTGGCCGCCCCCCTGATAGGTGACCGCCAGCCAGCCCGCGTCGTTCAGCCGGGCCGACAGGAGCTCGCCTCCGCTCCCCAGGTCCAGGTGGAAGGCCTCCTCCACCCCGCGGAACACAAACAGGTCCTCTCCGCCGGCGTCGTACACCACTCCCGCCTCCTTTGAGGCGGACAGCACAGGGTGCTCCAGATGCCGCACCTCCTCCGCATACAGCTCGCCGGCGAGGGAGTAGTACCGCGCCCCGGCGGCGGAGGCCATGAGCACTCCGTTTTTCAAATAGGCGAAGGACGCCTGCTCTCCGCCGGCATGGGTAAAGGGCTCCGCCTCCCCCGTCTCGCTGGTCTCCAGCTCCCGGTACTCAAACCACCGCCGCAGGGCGTCCAGATTGAAGCGGTCCCGGTAGACCACCAGCACAAGAGCCCCCAGCAGCAGGGCCGCCGTCACCGCCAGGGCGGTCAGCCGGACCAGAAGGCCCGATCTCCGTGGCTTTGCCCCTTCTTCTTTTTCCTTCATGGTATCGCCTCTCATCCGCTGTGCCCGTGCCAGGGGACCGCCTTCACAGCACGTCCTCCTCATACCACAGCTTGGTCATATACAGCCCGCCTGGCGGAACCGTGGGCCCCGCCAGGGTCCGGTTTCCGGAGGCCAGGATCGCCGGGATGTCCTCCGGCGCCAGCTTCCCCTCTGCCGCGTACACGATGGTCCCCGCCATCGCCCGCACCATATTATAGAGGAAGCCGTTGGCGCACACCCGACACTCGATCAGATCGCCGGTGCGGGACACATCGAAGTAGTACACCGTGCGCACCGTGGTGCGGGTCTCCGTCCCCACCGAGCGCACCGCCCGGAAGTCGTGAGTGCCCACAAACTGGTCTGCCGCCCGCTGCATGACCGCCTCGTCCAGATGCTTGGGGTAGAACCAGGCCCGGTCCACAAAAAAGGGATTGCCCAGGCGGGAGTTGTAGATGCGGTAGGTGTACTCCTTCCGCAAACAGGAGCCGATGGCGTTGAAGCTGTCAGGCACCTGGGTGGCCTTTACCACCACAATGTCCCGGGGCAGGCGGGTGTTCACCGCCAGCGGGATCCGGTCACAGGGGATGGAGGAGGTGGTGCGGAAGTTGGCAATGTAGGTCTCCGCGTGGACGCCGGCGTCGGTCCGCCCCGCCCCGGTGCATTTGACCGGGTGGCACACCACGGTGCTCAGGGCCTTCTCCAGGGTCTCAGCCACGGTGACCGCGTTTTTCTGCACCTGCCACCCGTGGTAAGCCGTACCATTGTACATCAGCTTCAGCGCGATATTGCGTCCTTCCATGTCATCACCATTCCAAACCGTACTCATTCCGGGGCCGGGCCGCGGAAAAAGAGACCGGGGCACCCCGCGCGCCCCGGTTGCTATCGGGATTATAACATAGTATAATCAGTTGGGCAAGCGCCCGCCGCCCCCCGCGGCGGCACATTTAATGGGATTTTAAGAAACAGTAAAGTACGGTTCAAGGCCGGTATGGTATCCTAAGCATGACCGGGACCGGAGGGTCCCGCCCATCCCGGCACGAAAGGAGCTGTTATCATGGAGATCACGCTGGAACAGGTGGAGCGCCTGCGGGAAAAGGCCGCCGTATCCTATGGTCAGGCCAAGGCCGCCCTGGAGTACAGCGGCGGCAATCTGCTGGACGCCCTGATCTATCTGGAGGAGCGTGGGGTGATCCCCAGGCCGGAGGACGCCTACTACTCCACCAAGGGGGAGTCGCCCCCGCCCCCGCCCGTCCAGGACCTGCCCCTCCCGGTGGAGCCCGCCGCCGGGAAGAAGCGCCGCCGGGGCAGGCTGCGCCGGATGATGCGCCGCCTGAGGGGCCTTTTGCTGGACAATGAGCTGGAGATCTGGCGCAGGGAGCAGCCCATCACCGCCATCCCCATGCTGCTGCTGATCGTCATCCTGGTCTTTTTCTTCTGGATCGCCCTGCCTCTCATGCTTCTGGGGCTGTTCTTCGGCTTCCGGTATCAGGTCACAGGCCCCGACCTGGAGGACGATGCCCTGAACGGCGTCATGGGCTCGGTGGCGGACACCGCCGCCGATGTAGGCCGGCAGGTGATGGATGAGCTGAGATCCCAGCACGAGAAATACAGCGGTCGAAAAAAGTAAGCGGCACAGCCGGAAGCTGTCCGCAGAGATCCCGGCGGGGCCTGCGCTCCGCCCTTGAATGAGGTGAATGTACTGTGGCTGAAACGATCCTTCTGGTGGAGGACGAGGAAAAGCTGGCCCGCATGGTGGAGCTGGAGCTTCGGTATGAGGGCTATGAGGTAGAAAAGGCCTTTGACGGCCGCACCGGCCTGGAGCGTGCCCTGTCCGGCAGCTTTGACCTGGTGCTGCTGGACATCATGCTCCCCCAGCTGTCCGGCATGGAGGTGCTCCGCCGCCTGCGCCGGGAGCGCACCACCCCCGTCATCATGCTCACCGCCCGGGACAGCGTCATTGACAAGGTCTCCGGCCTGGACTCAGGGGCGGACGACTATATCACAAAGCCCTTCGCCATCGAGGAGCTGCTGGCCCGGATCCGGGCCGCCCTGCGGAAACGGACCGCCGCCCCGGAGGAGACCCTGCTCACCGCCGGCCCCCTGACCATGAATGTGGACAAGCATCAGGTCACCATGAAGGACCAGCCGGTGGAGCTGACCAAAAAGGAGTTTGACCTGCTGCGCCACCTGCTGGAAAACAAAGGCCATGTCCTCTCTCGGGAGGCCCTGCTGGACAGCGTCTGGGGCTTTGATTTCGTGGGGGAGACCAACTCAGTGGATGTGTATATCCGCTTCCTCCGCAGCAAGCTGGACGAGGCCTTCGGCGTCAAGCTGATCCACACGGTGCGGGGCGTGGGCTACGTCATTAGGGAGGGCTGATCCCCTCCCCCAGACATTCCCGCCCAGAAAGGAGGCCCGCCATGTCAAAACGCCGTCACCGCTTTCAGGCCCCGCCCGCCCATGACCCCCTGCATGGAGCCCGGTCCTCCCTGGTGTTCCGCCTGAATTTCGGTTTTTTCTTCCGCCAGCTGGGCATCTTTTTTGTGATGGACCTGCTGCTGGTCATCATGGCCACCACCGGCCTGTTTCTGTGGGCGGAGAACCGCTGCGCCGACGTGGTTGCCCTGGTGGACGTCAGAGGGGTGCCCACCGCAGACGCCATCCCCTGGATGGAGGCCAGCGATTACAGCATCATCCCCCTGGACCGGGAGCCCCAGGGCATCCCAGTCCCCTTTGACTGGCTGCGGATCCGCCGGGAGACCGCAGAGGCCCTGCACCAGTATGACCTGATGCGGTACTACTCCGTGGAGCTGAAAAGCGCCGGGCAGCCCTATGCGGTCACAGTGGATCTCACCGGCATCTCCGGCGCACTGTGCTGGGCCGGGGCGGTGCTGCTCATCTGCCAGGGGCTGTCCCTGCTGACCAACCTGTTCCGGAACAACCGCTCCATCCACAAGGTGCTGAAGCCCATTCAGGACCTGGCGGCCACCGCCGCCCGCCTGAACTCCATGACCCATATGTCCCGGCAGGAGCTGGAGGCCCTGGCCGGCGAGCTGGAGAAGATCAACGCCAAGCATCTGGACAGCCGCATCGACCTGCCCGCCACACAAAAAGAGCTGCGCGCCCTGGCCCAGGCCATCAACGCCATGCTCGACCGGATCAACAAGGCGTATAGTGCCCAGATGCGTTTCGTCTCCGACGCCAGCCACGAGCTGCGCACCCCCATCGCCGTCATCCAGGGCTACGCCGCCCTTCTGGACCGCTGGGGCAAGGACGATCCGGAGGCCCTTCAGGAGTCCATCCACGCCATCCGCTCCGAGGCCAAGGCCATGGAGGAGCTGGTGGCCCAGCTTCTCTTCCTGGCCCGGGGGGACAACGACACCCAGCCGGTCAAGCCCGTCACATTCGACCTCACCGCCCTGGCCGGCGAGGTCCTGCGGGAGGAGGAGATGATCCATCAGGACCGGGTGTTCCTCCCCCGCTGGGGCGAGGCCCCCATCCCGGTCCGTGCCGACCAGGGCCTCATCAAGCAGGTCATGCGCATCCTGATGGACAACAGCGTCAAATACAGCCCGCCGGACGGGCGGATCTATCTCCGGGTCACCGCCCAGGAGGGCTACGCCCGGGTCACTGTCCAGGACGAGGGCATGGGTATTGCCCCCCAGGGCATCCCCCACATCTTTGACCGCTTTTACCGCACCGACCAGTCCCGGGACCGCAGGACGGGAGGCACCGGACTGGGCCTGTCCATCGCCAAGTGGATCGTGGACCGGCACGGCGGCTGGTTCGAGGTGGTCTCCCGGGAGGGCGTGGGCACCCGGATCTCCTTTCTCCTCCCCGCCGCGCCGGCTCCCAGGGAAGAGGAGGCGGTCTGATGTACTTCGTCTATCTCCTCCGCTGCTCTGACGGCACCCTCTATACCGGCTGCACCAACGATCTGGACCGCCGGCTGGCCGCCCACAACGCCGGAAAGGGGGCCAAATATACCCGCAGCCGCCGGCCGGTGGTCCTGGTTTACTGGGAACAGGCGGCGGACCGGTCCTCCGCCCTCCGGCGGGAACGGGCCATAAAGCGGCTCACCCGGCGGCAGAAGCTGGAGCTGATCCAAAACAGCCCCGTTTCCGCCCCGGAACCGCCAGTTTTTTTGCAATAATTCGCAAAAAGCTATTGACATTGATTTTTTCCACTGATATAATTTTGTAGCCGCTTTGAGCGGGGTGAAAAGTGGAAGTTCCCCTTCCCTCCCGTAAGAGCGAGCCCGTAATGAAGGAGTTGAATATCATGCAGGCAATCATTGTGACCGGCGGCAAGCAGTACAAGGTGGCGGAGGGCGACACTCTGTTCATCGAGAAGCTGGAGGCCGAGGCTGGCCAGGAGATCGTGTTCGATCAGGTTCTGGCCATCCTGGACGGCGACAAGGCTACCTTCGGCGCTCCCGCCGTGGAGGGCGCTTCTGTGGCCGCCACCGTCGTGAAGAACGGCAAGGGCAAAAAGGTCCGCGTCTTTAAGTACACCCCCAAGAAGGGCTACCGGAAGCGTCAGGGCCACCGTCAGCCCTACACCAAGGTGCAGATCGGCGCCATCAAGGCCTGATCTATGACCACCGCCACATTCCACACCGAAGGCCGCCGCATCACCGGCTTCACTGTCCAGGGACACAGCGGCTATGCCTCGGAGGGAGAGGACATCGTCTGTGCCGCGGTGACCAGCGCCGTGCGCCTGGCGGAGTGCGCCGTCAATGACGTGCTCGGCCTGGAGGCCCCGGTGAAGGTACGGCAGAAGGACGCGTCCATTACACTGAAGCTCCCCGCCCAGCTGGGACCGGCCAACGAGGATACCTGTCAGGTCCTCCTGACTGCCCTCATGGTCCATCTGGTCCAGCTGGCGGAGGAATATCCCGACCATATTACCGTTTTGGAGGTGTAACACTATGCTGAATATCGGTCTGCAGTTTTTCGCCCATAAAAAGGGCGTTGGCTCCACCCGGAACGGCCGCGATTCTGAGTCCAAGCGTCTGGGCGTGAAGCGCGGCGACGGTCAGTTCGTGCTGGCCGGCAACATTCTGGTCCGGCAGCGCGGCACCCACATCCACCCCGGCGTGAACGTGGGCAAGGGCAGCGACGACACCCTGTTCGCCATGAAGTCCGGCAAGGTGAAGTTCGAGCGCCTGGGCAAGGACCGCAAGCAGGTCTCCATCATCGAGATCGCTCAGTAATCAAGCCACAAAGCCGCAAACGATCACCGTTTGCGGCTCTTTTTATCCGGAAAAGAGGTTTTCTTGTATGGAATATCGTAAGTTTTCCCAGGGGTATGTCCTGCGTCTGGACCCCGGCGAGGAGATCGTCCGCTCCCTCACCCGGCTGGTGGAGGAGGAAGGCGTCCAGCTGGCCTCCGTCTCCGCCCTGGGGGCGGCCAGCGACGTGACCATTGGTATCTTCAACACGGTGGAGAAGCAATACTACTCCCACCGGTATCAGGGGGATTATGAGATCTCCGCCCTGGTGGGCAATGTGACTCGGAAGGACGGGGCGCCCTATCTCCATCTCCACATCACCATCGGAAACCCTGTGACCGGAGAGGTCCACGCGGGCCATCTCTCCTCCGCCACCATCAGCGCCACCCTGGAGCTCTTCCTCCAGGTCTGGGACGGGCAGGTGGGACGGAAGTTCAGCGATGCCGTGGGGCTCAATCTGCTGGAATTTTGAACCTGAACATCACACTGTAAGGAGGCGTTCTGTATGGCAGCACCCTTTGTAGATACCGCAAAGATCACCGTCCGCTCCGGCAACGGCGGCAACGGCGTGGTCTCCTTCCACCGGGAAAAATATGTGGCCGCCGGCGGCCCGGACGGCGGCGACGGCGGCCGGGGCGGCAACGTGGTGGTCACAGTGGACGACCATATGTCCACCCTGATGGACTTTCGCTATAAGCGCAAGTACACCGCCGCCAACGGCACAGACGGAGGCGGCAAGCGCTGCACCGGCAGAAACGGCGCAGACCTGGTCCTGCGGGTCCCCCGGGGCACCATCATCCGGGACGCCGCCACCCAGGAGATCATCCACGATATGTCGGATGACGCCCCTTTCATCCTCTGCCGGGGCGGCCGGGGCGGCTGGGGCAACCAGCACTTCGCCACCCCCACCAGGCAGGTTCCCCGCTTTGCCAAGGCGGGCTATCCCGGCGAGAGCCGCGAGGTGGTGCTGGAGCTGAAGCTGCTGGCCGATGTGGGGCTGGTGGGCTTCCCCAACGTGGGTAAGTCCACGCTGCTCAGCGTGGTCAGCCGGGCTCAGCCCAAGATCGCCAATTATCACTTCACCACCCTTTTCCCCAACCTGGGCGTAGTGTATGTGGAGGAGGGCGTCTCCTTCGTCATGGCGGACATCCCCGGCATCATTGAGGGCGCCGCCGACGGCGCCGGACTGGGCCACGACTTTCTGCGCCACATTGACCGCTGCCGCCTGCTCATCCATGTGGTGGACGTCTCTGGCAGCGAGGGCCGGGACCCGGTGGAGGACTTCGAGGCCATCAACGCCGAGCTGAAGCAGTACTCCCCCGAGCTGGCCTCCCGCAAGATGATCGTGGCCGCCAACAAGACGGACATCATGGCCGACCCCGCCCTGCTGGACAAGCTCCGCGCCCATGTAGAGGCCCTGGGGCTGGAGTTGTTCGAGATCTCCGCCGCGGCCCATCAGGGAACCCGGGAGCTGGTCAAAAAGGCCGCCCAGGAGCTGGCTCAGCTACCCCCTGTGGCGGTGTATGAGCCCACCTATGTGGAGCGTCCCCCCGAGGTGGACACCTCCGGCGAGGTCTCCATCGAGAAGTACGACGACACCTGGGTGGTGGAGGCCCCCTGGCTCCAGCATCTGATGGCCAACGTCAACTTCGGCGATTATGAGAGCCGCAACTGGTTCGACCGCAAGCTGCGGGAGTCCGGCCTGTTCGACAGGCTGGAGGCCATGGGCATCCAGGACGGGGACATTGTCTCCCTGTACGACCTGGAGTTCGAGTATCAGCGCTGAGCCGGTCTGTTTCTTTTCTGCTGACACAAAAAATATGGCATCCAAACTGAGTTTGGATGCCATATTTTTATTGCCCGGTCTTGCCGCGCGTTCCCACTCAGATCGCACTGTGGAAGGTGCGCTGGATGACCTCCATCTGCTGCTCCCGGGACAGGCGGCTGAAATTCACCGCATAGCCGGACACCCGGATGGTCAGGCTGGGGTACTGCTCGGGATGCTCCATGGCGTCGATGAGGGTCTCACGCCGGAGGACGTTCACGTTCAGATGGTGGGCCCCCTGGCAGAAGTAGCCGTCCAGAATGGAGACCAGGTTGCTCTCCCGCTGCGCCTCGTCCTTGCCCAGGGCCTCAGGGACGATGGAGAAGGTGTTGGAGACGCCGTCCTGACACACACCCCGATAAGGGATCTTGGCCACAGAGTTCAGGCTGGCCAGGGCTCCGTTCACATCCCGGCCATGCATGGGGTTGGCGCCGGGGGCCAGAGGCTCGCCCAGCTTGCGGCCGTCAGGGGTGGAGCCGGTCTTTTTCCCGTACATCACGTTGGAGGTGATGGTCAGGGCGGACAGGGTGTGCTTGGCTCCCCGGTACAGGGGATGCTTCTTCAGCTCCTGAGAGAAGGTGCGCACCACATAGACCGCCTCGTCGTCCGCCCGGTCATCGTCGTTTCCGTACTTGGGGAAGTCGCCCTCGGTGACGAAGTCCACG
Source organism: Lawsonibacter sp. (assembly GCA_050943915.1). Taxonomy (GTDB): domain Bacteria; phylum Bacillota; class Clostridia; order Oscillospirales; family Oscillospiraceae; genus Lawsonibacter. The sequence goes on along the minus strand of JBMNQB010000003.1, from coordinate 7,972 downwards.
GCGATCCCCTGCTCGTTGCGGATGGGGCGCACCTTGGCGTACCGGATGGCGGAGAGGGAGTCGGCGGCCACAGACAGGCCGGCGATGCCGAAGGCGGTAAGGCGCTCCACCTTGGTATCATGGAGGGCCATCTGGCTGGCCTCATAGGCGTACTTGTCGTGCATATAGTGGATGATATTCACCGTGTCGGCGTACAGCTCGGCGGCATAGGCCAGCACCTTGTTGTAATTCTCCCGGACCTTCTCATAGTCCAGCACCTCGTCGGTGATGGGCTGGATGCCGGGGACGATCCGGGCGCCGGACCGCTCATCCACGCCGCCGTTGATGGCGTACAGCAGGCACTTGGCAATGTTGCACCGGGCCCCGAAGAACTGCATCTGCTTCCCCACCGCCATGGCGGACACACAGCAGGCGATCGCGTAGTCATCTCCGTACACCGGGCGCATGACATCATCATTTTCATACTGAATGGAGTCCGTGGCAATAGACATCTTGGCGCAGTAGCGCTTAAAGCCCTCAGGGAGATGCTCGGACCAGAGGACGGTGAGGTTGGGCTCGGGCGCACTGCCCAGGTTGGTGAGGGTGTGCAGATAGCGGAAGGAGGTGCGGGTGACCAGGGTCTTTCCCCCGATGCTCATGCCGCCGATGGACTCAGTGACCCAGGTGGGGTCGCCGCCAAAGAGCTCGTTGTACTCCGGGGTGCGCAGATGGCGCACCAGGCGCAGCTTGATGATGAACTGGTCCACCAGCTCCTGGGCCTCCTCCTCGGTGATGACCCCGTTCTCCAAGTCCCGCTGGAGATAGATGTCCACAAAGGTAGAGGTGCGGCCCAGAGAGGTGGCCGCCCCGTTGTTCTCCTTGATGCCCGCCAGATAGGCCATATACAGGGCCTGGATGGCGTCATGGGCGTTGGCGGCGGGCCTGGACAGGTCCACCCCATAGCGGGAGGCCATGTCTTTCATCTTCCCCAGGGCGCGGATCTGCTCAGAGACCTCCTCCCGCAGGCGGATGCGCTCCTCTCCCATGGGGCCGTCCAGCTCCTCCAGATCCCGCTTCTTCCACTCGATCAGGCGGTCCACGCCGTACAGGGCCACCCGGCGGTAGTCGCCGATGATGCGGCCCCGTCCATAGGCGTCGGGCAGGCCGGTGAGCAGGCCCGCGTGGCGGGCGGCCCGGGTGCGCGCGGGGTAGGCGTCAAAGACGCCCTCGTTGTGGGTCTTTCGGTACTCCGTGAAGTGGGCCTCGATCTCCGGGTCCAGCTGATAGCCGTACTGCTCCAGGGCAGACTTGGCCATACGGGTGCCGCCATACAGGTTGACGATGCGCTTCAGAGGCGCATCCGTCTGAAGGCCCACAATGACCTCGTTCTCCTTGTCGATATAGCCGGGGGCGTAGTTGTCGATGCCGGACACCCGGTGGGTATCCACATCCAGGATCCCGTCCTTCAGCTCCTGAAGCAGCAGCTCCTCACACCGCTCCCACACCGCCTTCGTACGCTGGGTGGGCCCGGCCAAAAAGGCGTCGTCCCCCAAATAAGGGGTCCAGTTCTTCTGAATAAAGGAACGTACATCAATGGAGCGCTGCCACTCTCCGGCGGCAAAGCCGTTCCATGCCTGATCCTGCATCACCATAATAGAATCCTCCTCTGCATCTATCTATAATCATTCAATTCTCAGTTGGTATCGATTTTACCCATTCAAATCGGAAAACCAGCGTTCCTGCAGCTGCCGGCACAGCTCCGGGTCCATGGCGGGGACCTCTGCCAGAGGATCTGTACGGCCCAGCCCCCGGTATTTTTCTGCCCCCAGCTTGTGGAAGGGGAGCAGTTCTACCTTTTGCACATTGGGAAGGTCGTCCACATACCTCCGCAGGGCGGCCAGATGCTCCTCCTGATCGGTGAGTCCGGGGACCACCACATGGCGCACCCACATGGGCGTCCCCGCCCGGCGCACAGCCTCCACAAAGGCAAGCGTCCGCTCCATGGAGCGTCCCGTCACCCTCTGGTATTCCTCCGGGGCCTCGTGCTTCACATCATAGAGGAGCAGATCGGTGCGGCTCAGGATGGCCTCATACTCCCCCAGGCCCGCCCCGGCGGTGTCCAGGCAGGTGTGGATCCCGGCCCTTTGGAGCAGATCCAGACACTCCGCCAGAAACTCCGGCTGGAGCAGCGGCTCCCCGCCGGAAAAGGTCACCCCGCCGCCTGAGCGGTCGAAGTAGGGGCGGAAGCGCAGCAGCCGGCGGACCAGAGCCTCCGGCTCCACCGCCTCGCCTCCCTCTGCTGTCTGAGTGTCCGGATTGTGGCAGTAGAGGCACCGGAGGGGGCAGCCCTGAAGAAACACCACACAGCGCACCCCGGGGCCGTCCACCAGGCCCATGCTCTCCATGGAATGGATATATCCGGTCATGGGATCCCTCCTGTTCTGAAAAACGGGGATTTGGCCAAAAAAGGGCGCAAAAAAGCCGCCCCTCCGGGCCCTCTTCGGCGCCCAGACGGTCGGCAAACATGACGATCATACTCCCCGTGGTTCCACCACTTCCGTCAGTTATATGATCCGCGCTCAGGATACATCAGCGCTCCGCCCCTTGTCAAGAGGCGGAGCGCCGTTTCAGCGTTTTTTACAAAGATGCGCCGGGGCAGACCGGGCTCTTTCCGGGCAGAACGCCCGGTCCAGTCATTCCTTCTTTCCGGCTGCCTTCTTCCGGTCGGCCACCCGGACCACGATGTTGGACAGGGCAAACAGGGCGATGGCGTTGGGAATGACCATCAGATTGTTGAACATATCGGTCAGCTCCCACACCAGGTCGTTGGACATCACAGTCCCCAGGAAAATAAAGACCAGGGCGATGACGGAGTAGACAGGGACCGCCTTTTTCCCAAACAGATAGGCCGCGTTGATCTTGCCGAACAGGTTCCAGCTGAGTACGGTGGAGAAGGCAAAGAAGAACAGGCAGACCGCCACGAACATGGCGCCCACCTCCTGACCAAAGACCACTCCGAAGGCAGTCTGGGCCAGGTTGGTCTTGCCCAGCGTCTCTGTGACCGCGCCGGTATAGCCGTTGGCCAGAGGGCCGCCCTCAGTATACAGGGTGGAGATGATCACCAGCGCGTTGAGGGTGAGCACCACAAAGGTATCGATGAACACACTGACCATAGCCACCACGGCCTGGTCATGGGGATCGGTCACGTTCGCCTGGGCGTGGGCGTGGGGGGTGGAGCCCATGCCGGCCTCGTTGGAGAACAGGCCGCGCTTGGCGCCCTGGCTGATGGCCTCCTTCAGCGCATAGCCGAAACCGCCGCCAATGATGGCCTGGGGCTGAAAGGCATACTGAAAGATCATGGCAATGGTATCAGGGATGTACTTGGCCCGCATCACCAGCACCACCAGGGCCCCGCCCAGGAAGATGGCGGCCATGACGGGGACGATCTTCTCGGTGACAGAAGCCAGGCGCTGCACACCGCCCACGAAGATGAAGCCGCAGATCACCACCAGCACGATGCCCACGATCCAGGAGGGCACACCGAAGGCGGTCTGGAAGGTGGAGCCGATGGAGTTGGACTGCACCATGCAGCCCATGAAGCCCAGGGCCAGGATGATGGCCACGGCAAAGAAGCCGGCCAGGAATTTGCCGAAGCCGCCCTTGAACGCGGTGGTGATGTAGTACACCGGGCCGCCGCGGTAGGAGCCGTCAGGGTCCTTCTGGCGGGTCTCGATGGCCAGGGTGGCCTCCGCATAGATGGTCGCCATGCCAAAAAAGGCGATGACCCACATCCAGAAGATGGCGCCGGGGCCGCCGGCCAGGATGGCGCCCGAGCCGCCCACGATGTTGCCGGTGCCCACCTGGGCGGCAATGGCGGTGGCCAGGGCCTGGAAGGAGCTCATCCCGTGCTCCTGCTTCCCGCCCCGGAGGGTCAGGCTGCCGAACACCTTCCGCATTCCCTCGCCGAAGCAGCGCACCTGCACAAAGCGGGTGCGGATGCTGTAAAACAGGCCCACACCGATGAGCAGAAAGACCAGAATATAGCTGGACAAATAGGTATTGATGTTGACTACAATGGGGTACAGTGCCGCTTCCAAAGACTCTAACATGATGGATCCCTCTCCTTTTCTGAACAAAAACAGACCGTGGAGCACGCTCCACGGTCCGAAAACATTGCGGAAAAAACACCCGCCGGCCGGGCCCATTGGGCACAGCAGGGGCGCTTTCTTCGTCTCTGTCCTTTTGCCTGAGAGATTTACGGGGGCTGAGCCGGTCCCGCATTGCACCTTCGGCACTCGTTCGTCGAGCTTCTCCAGAGTCACATCCACGTACAGTCCTCGTCCCAGCCCAGTAGGCCGGACACCTGAGAGTGTTACTCCTTCGGTAGGCGGGAACCCGCGCTTTTCCTGCACGCTTCGTTTGTCCTGTTCACTTGTATTGCATACGTTACCACAAAGCCCCCAGAATGTCAACCCCACGCGCACATTTATACGCACACGGAGGAAATCCTGAAATTGCATCAGGAAAATTGGTCAGATTGTGGTATGAAGTTTACAATTTGCTCTTTTTTCCGGCGCACGAATATGGTATACTAAAACATAATGCGCCCAGGTATGCCCTCAGAGGGCTTTCCCCACGGAGGGATCCGGCGCTGGACATAGATCCTGAGAGAAGAGTTACAACATTGAGGTGTGTTTATGAACGTATTCAAAAAGATTTTCGGGACCAGCTCCCAGCGGGAGGTCAAGGCGATCCTCCCCCTGGTGGACAAGATCGAGGGGCTGGAGGAGGAGTACAAGGCGCTGACTGACGCCCAGCTCCAGGCCAAGACCCCCGAGTTCAAGCAGCGCCTCGCCGACGGCGAGACGCTGGACGACATCCTTCCCGAGGCCTTCGCCGCCTGCCGGGAGGCCGCCTGGCGCGTGCTTGGGATGCGCCCCTACCGGGTGCAGCTCATCGGCGGCATCATCCTGCACCAGGGCCGCATCGCGGAGATGCGCACCGGCGAGGGCAAGACGCTTGTGGCCACCCTCCCCGCCTATCTGAACGCCCTGTCCGGCAAGGGCGTCCACATCATCACCGTCAACGACTACCTTGCCAAGCGCGACTCTGAGTGGATGGGCAAGGTGTACCGCTTCATGGGCCTCACTGTGGGTCTGGTGATCCATGGTGTCATGGGACAGGCCAAGAAGGACGCGTACGCCGCCGACATCACCTACGGCACCAATAACGAGTTCGGCTTCGACTACCTCCGGGACAACATGGCCATCTACTCCAGCGAGCTGGTGCAGCGGGGCCACAACTTCGCTGTGGTGGACGAGGTGGACTCCATCCTCATCGACGAGGCCCGCACCCCCCTGATCATCTCCGGCCAGGGTGAGAAGTCCACCCAGCTGTACACCATTGTGGACCAGTTCGTCTCCCGCCTGAAATGCCAGCGCATCGCCAAGGTGGACACCAAGGAGGAGGAGGACGTCAACATCGACGCCGACTATATCGTCGATGAGAAGGCGCGCACCGCCACCCTCACCGCCCGGGGCATCCAGAAGGCCGAGCAGGCCTTCCAGATCGAAAACCTGGCCGATCCGGAAAACACCACCCTCTCCCACCACATCAACCAGGCCATCAAGGCCCACGGCGTGATGAAGCGCGACATCGACTATGTGGTCAAAGAGGGCCAGGTCATCATCGTGGACGAGTTCACCGGCCGCCTGATGTTCGGCCGCCGCTATAACGAGGGTCTCCACCAGGCCATCGAGGCCAAGGAGCACGTGGAGGTCGCCAACGAGTCCAAGACCCTGGCCACCATCACCTTCCAGAACTACTTCCGCCTGTATGACAAGCTCTCCGGCATGACGGGCACCGCCATGACCGAGGAGGAGGAGTTCGGCACCATCTATGAGCTGGACATTGTGGAGATCCCCACCAACCGCCCCGTCCAGCGCATCGACCACCACGATGTGGTATATAAGAATGAAGCAGGCAAGCTCCGTGCCATCGTCCGGCAGATCGAGGAGTGCCACGAGAAGGGACAGCCCGTTCTGGTGGGTACCGTCTCCATCGAAAAGTCGGAGCAGCTGTCTGATATGCTCCAGCGCAAAGGCATCAAGCACAATGTGCTCAACGCCAAGAACCATGAGAAGGAAGCCGAGATCGTCGCCCAGGCCGGTAAGCTGGGGGCGGTCACCGTGGCCACCAACATGGCCGGCCGCGGCACCGACATTATGCTGGGCGGCAACGCGGAGTACCTGGCCAAGGCCGACCTGCGCAAGTCCGGCATGAGCGACGAGCTGATCGCTGAGGCCACCGGCTACGCCGAGACAGACGACCAGGAGATCCTGAATGCCCGCCAGCAGTACGCCCAGGCGGAGGCCAAGTACAAGGACGAGATCCGCGCCGAGGCGAACAAGGTCCGTGAGGTGGGCGGCCTGTTCATCCTGGGCACTGAGCGCCATGAGTCCCGGCGCATCGACAACCAGCTCCGCGGCCGCGCCGGCCGCCAGGGTGACCCCGGTGAGAGCCGCTTCTATCTCTCCCTGGAGGATGACATCATGCGCCTGTTCGGCTCTGAGCGGGTGATGGGCATGATGGAGAAGCTGGGTGTGGACGAGGACACCCCCATCGAGCAGAAGATGCTCACCAACGCCATCGAGAACGCCCAGCGCCAGGTGGAATCCCGGAACTTCCAGACCCGTAAGAACGTCCTTCAGTACGACGACGTGATGAACACCCAGCGCAAGGTCATCTACGAGGAGCGCCGGAAGGTGCTGGACGGCGAGGACCTGCACGAGGCCATTCAGGCCATGCTCCACAACACGGTGGAAAACGCCATCCAGGGACACATCGGCGAGCAGAATCACATGAGCGCCGAGGATTTCCGCGAGGCCACCGCCGTGTTCCACACCATGTTCCTCCGCCCCGGCGAGCTTGCCCTCACTGACGAGGAGCTTCAGCAGTACACCACAGAGCAGCTGGTGGAGCTGGTGGAAGGCAAGGCCAAGGAGGTCTATGCCGCCCGGGAGAAGGAGTTCGGCGAGCAGCTCATGCGTGAGCTGGAGCGGGTGCTGATGCTCCGGGTGGTGGATGAATACTGGATGGATCAGATCGACGCCATGAACGACCTGAAGCAGGGCATTGGGCTGCGGGCCTATGCCCAGACTGACCCCGTAGTCGCCTATAAGAAGGAAGGCTACGAGATGTTTGAGCAGATGATCGCCGCCATCCAGGAGGAGACCCTCCGCCGCCTGTTCCTGGTCCGCCTGCGCCAGAATCAGGAGGTGCGCCGGGAGCGTGTAGCCAAGGTCACCGGCGAGTCCGGAGCCAGCGACGGCACCGTCCAGAAGCAGCCCCAGCGCAAGGTCATCAAGATCGGCCGCAACGATCCCTGCCCCTGCGGCAGCGGCCTGAAGTGGAAGAAGTGCACCTGTAAGCAGTTCCACCCGGAGGTCAAATAATCCCTTCCTGCACAAAGACGCAGGCGTTTTCTGAAAACGCCTGCGTCTTGGGTATACGCCTGTTTTCCCCCGCACTCACAGCAGCAAAGGTCGGAAAGGAGCAATTTTTATGGACTTTGAAGCGTTACAGCAGCAGCGGAAGAGCTGTCGGTCCTTCGCACCCAAGCCGGTCCCCCGGGATCTGCTTACCCGGCTGGTGGATACCGCCCGCCTCTCCCCCAGCGCCTGCAACTCCCAGCCCTGGCACTTCATTGTGGTGGATGAGGACGAGGCCAAGGCCAAAATGGTGGACGCCCTGGTGGACGATGGTCTCACCGGCTGCCCCTGGGGGGACAAGGTCCCCGCTTTCATCCTGATCTGCGAGGAAAAGGCCCGTCTCAAGCCCGGCGTGGGAGAGCGGTACGGCAGCCAGTATTTCTCTCAGATGGACATCGGCATGGCGGCGATGGGCCTGTGCTATGCGGCCACCGCCCTGGGGCTGGGCACCTGCATGATCGGCGTAATGAGCCAGGAAAAAATGCACCGGGCCTTCCACATTC
>JBMNQB010000002.1:0-174282 GCA_050943915.1 Lawsonibacter sp. | reverse complement strand
GCAGACCCCCACGCACCCTGGCAGCGGGGCACCAACGAAAACACCAACGGCCTGTTGCGTGAGATGTTTCCTAAATACTCCGACTTCTCTGCTTTCTCTGACGCCTTCCTGGACGACTTCGTATTCCTCATGAATTTCAGACCCCGCAAATGCCTTGACTGGCGCGCTCCCTTTGAAATCTTCTTTGGCTCTTTGTTGCACTTGACTTGACAATTCGCAATTTGCAATTCATCCGGGATCACGGTCACGACAATTACTATGACGATATTGTGATCCTACTTGGGACTGGCCTGCGGGTCAGTGAGTTGTACGGCCTCACCTGTTCAGACATTGACTTTGAAAGACGCTGTATCTATGTCAGACATCAGCTTTGCCGAACTGCTGAAAAACCGTACTTCATCACTGAGCCAAAGACAAAGAGCGGTATTCGCCGTATTCCCATGACAGACGGTGTGTATATGGCTTTCCGTCGTGTGCTGCGTGACAGGGTGGCTCCCAAGGTAGAAATGCTGATAGACGGGCACAGCGGGTTTGTGTTTCTGGACAGAGAGGGAAAACCCAAAGTAGGTATGCACTTGCAGAACTACATGAGGGGTATGCAGAGGAAATATGTCAAACTGTATGGCAATACGCTCCCCAAAGTGACGCCCCATGTGCTGCGGCACACCTTTTGCACCAATGCACAGCAGGCCGGTTTGGATGTGAAAAGTCTGCAATATCTTATGGGACATTCTAACGCTAGTGTCACCTTGGATGTATACACGCACAGCAATTATGAGTCCGTCGAAAAGGCGTTTGAACAGGTTGCGGCCAACCTCTGATATGGGGCCAAACTTACGCCACAGCTTACGCCAAAAGGCCGTGAATTTGCGTAGAATTGTGTGAACATTCGACGGATGTACGAATAATTTTTGATGGCAGAACAGCGGCATAAACCCGTTGGAAACTCTACAAAAATTCACTTTTCTGTCCGCTTTCTAATATATTGAAAATCACGAAGTCTTGAAGGGCGGTATGTACTAAGCAATAGCCTGAATCCATTCGGACGCAAGCGATTGTCGGAGGTACAGCCATGAATTTACGATAAACTTATGACAATTGCAAAGAAAAGCGCCTGATATGTATGAACGCCGCTGTCTGCGATTTGCAGACAGCGGCGTTTTATTTTGTTTATCCCTCCTGCGAAAAAAGTGTTCGACCTCTACCTGTCGAGGGAAAAATGAAAAATCTTTTGATTTGTCTTGATTTATTTTATAAATATGTTAGTATGTAAACATACATACTAAATGTAAAGGAGGTGGGCGTATGAATCATCGGCAGAAAACAGCATTTGGTGAATATCTGGTCGGAGAGATCAAAAAGGCAGAAATGTCGCAGGAAGAGTTTTATACCGCAGTTGGGATTAAAAAACCGTACTTTTACGATTTGCTGACAGCCACGCCCCCTTCAACCGCGCTTCAGGATAAGATTGCAGCTGTACTGGATGAAAAAACTGGAACCAATGATATTCGGCGTAAACGGTTATACGATCTGGCAGCAGAAGGCCGGAGCGAAATCCCGGCAGACATAGCAAGGCTCATCAAAGACAATCCGGCCAAACTGGATATGATACGCAAAACACTGAACGAGCTGCTTGCAGCGCAAGGATAGGGAGATACCAACCAACTATCCCTATGAAAATTTGTGCAAGAATTATTTGTGGTCCAAAGAAAAAAACTACCTGAAATCGAAAAAATGAGTCTCGGGAGGGAAGAAATAGGGCCAGATTTTAGTTCATGTCCTACCTATCGCACTGAAACTGCTCTGTGTATCTATAAAACGCGCATTAAAAAAATGGCGGTAAAAACGGTTGAAACCCCTGATTTCTCAGGGGTTTCAGGTGAGTGTATCCATTTTGGTCACTCAATATGGTATGAGTGGTGATACAGAACTTTTTGAAAAACCCAGTAATATCAAGGACTTGTGGGCATCCGAACAGAAAATTATCTTGTATATCCCCTGTTTTAGGGCGGCTGTTTTGAAGCAGCCGCTCTTTTCTTAAATGTCCAAAATAAATGTACCGATTGGGGTTGAAAAAGCCTCTTTTTTCTTTTTGTATTGCCCGTTAGAAAGAGGACACGGGTGATTTATTACCCAGCGTGTCAAAATGGCACAGAAGTGGCTTTTTTCTCAGAAAACAACACTTTTTTAAACCTACGAAAATATGTCATCTATGCGATGCTCATCTCACCAAACGGATCAACTGTATGTAGACGATCCGAATACGGCTTGTCCAGATACGGAAAACCCGGATATAGATAACCCATGTCTGGAAAACCGGCCACAATTAAATAAAGATAAAAGAAATACTGATTTATCAAGTACAAAAGGATCAAATCCTATCTTATCAAGCTCCTCCACATGAGACAATTGGACTGGGTAAGGTTTTGTTCCACGTTCAGGGCTGGATGAAAAAATATCTAGTATCCGCTCTAAAATGAGCAGTTCACCAAAAATGATGAATTGACATGCTTAAAAATGAGCAATAAATTTAAATAAATAGAAAAAACTTCCGAATTTTCAAAGAAAAACTTGGCACACAATTTGCTTCTCTAAAAAGACAGGATACGACACAAAAACATTTCTCGACAAAAGACAATCAAATGACAATTGGAGGAGTCAACTATGAAATTCGGTTTGCTAAAGGACATTAAAAATGGAGAGTTCCGCACCATCATTACCCCTGCCGAGGTAGAGGCCATTGTACGGGACGGCCATGAGGTCTATGTGCAGAAGGGTGCCGGCGTGGGCGCCGGCTTTGCCGACGAGCAGTACGTCCAGGAGGGAGCCAAGCTGGTGGACACCATGGAAGAGATCTATGGCACCTGTGACTTTGTGACCAAGGTCAAAGAGCTGGAGCCCTGTGAGTTCCCTCTGCTGCGGGAAAACCAGATCGTTCTGACCTGTATCCACCCTGCCGCCCATCCCCAGGAGGTACAGGCTCTGCTGGACAGCAAGTGCATTGCTTTCACCGCTGAGGATGCCCACCGCTACGGCTCCCCCAACTGTGAGGCTGCCGGCAAGCAGGGCGCCATGATGGGTCTGGAGTCCCTGCAGTCCATCCACGGTGGCAAGGGCAAGTTTGTCAACGGCCTGGGCGGCGCGCCCGGAGTCAAGGCCTTGGTCATCGGCGGCGGTACTGTGGGCCGGGCAGCGACCACTGTCCTCCACGCCCTTGGTGCCTGGGTTACCGTGATGGACATCAACATCGGCACCCTGCGTGACATTGGCAAGCAGTTTAACGAGGAGGTCAACACCCAGATCTCCAACCGCTACAACCTGAAAAAGTTGCTACCGGAAATCGATGTCGTGTATAATTGCGTGCGCTGGCCTAAGAACGCCACCGAATTTATGATCGATCGGGAGATGGTCCGCTCCATGGAAAAGGGCTCTGTCATCGTGGACATCAGCAACGACGTGGGTGCCATCGAGACTTTCCACGAGACCACTCACGAGAATCCCCGGTACATCGAGGAGGGCGTTGTCCACTACTGCGTCAGCAACATTCCCGGCGCCATTGCTCAGTCCACCTCTATCGCCTACGCCGCCTCCATGCTGCCCCACTTCCGCTCCATCCTGAATAACGGCGTGGCTGCCGCCTGTGTCAAGGATGGCTTCCTGCGCCGCAGCCTCACCGCCTACAAGGGGTACCTGACCCACGAGGAGACCAGCGCCATCCAGAACCGCCCCTGGATCCGCCCCGAGGATATTCTGGAGATCGCCGACCAGAAGCTGGATTTTGCTCCCCCCGCCACTGGAACCCGCTCCAACAACTTTATCCAGCGTTGACTCTCCCTTCCCTCCGACGGCTCAGACCGCCGGAGGGTGCGTCCCCCTATTCTGATTTTTAGGAGGTGCCCTAATGAGCGCGAATGATTTTCTGCTTGATTTTGCTATTGCCTCCCTGTTTATTATGGCCGGACAGCTGATTCGGGCCAAGGTGGGCTTTGTTCAGAAGTTCTTTGTCCCCGCCAGTATGATTGCCGGGTTTATTGCCCTGGCTCTGGGCAGCCAGGGACTCAACATCCTCCCCTTCTCCGACTCTATCGGCGATTATCCCGGCATGCTCATCATTATTATTTTTGCGGCAGTGGGCGTCAACGGCTTCAGCTTCTCCAAGAAGGAATTCAAGGCGGAGGTAGACCGCATCGGATCCTACTTTTCCTATAAGGTGCTGGCCCAGGTGATTCAGTTTGGTCTGGTGCCCCTGTTCTCCATCCTGGTCATCTCCCGCCTGTTCCCGGAAATCAATTACAGCTTCGGCCTGCTCCTGGCGGCCGGCTTCTCTGGCGGCCACGGTACCGCTGCGGCGGTGGGTTCCGCCTTGAACAATCTGGGCTTTACCGACGCCACCGATATCGGTATGACCTGTGCCACGGTGGGCATCCTGGCCGGTATCTTCGGCGGCCTGTTCTTCATTAAAATTGGCACCAAGCAGGGCTGGACCAAGTATATCCAGAGCTTTCAGTACATCTCCGGCGATCTGAAGACCGGCCTGGTCAAGGACGAGAGCCGTCGGGCCATCATGGGCCGGGAGACCGTTTCTTCCGTGGTGCTCGACCCCCTGGCCTGGCATCTGGCCCTGCTGCTGGTAGCCTCTGGCGCCGGACTGCTGCTCAACAAGTGGATCGTCAACACTACCGGACTGGATCTGCCATCCTACCTACTGGCCTTCCTGGTGGCCATTGCCATGTTCCTGTTTTTCCGGAAAACTGGGGTTAGTCATTATATTGACGAAAATGTAATTAGCCGCATCTCCGGCACTGCCACCGACTATCTGGTGTTCTTCGGCATTGCCTCCATCAAGATCGCGGTTATTGTTAAGTACGCGGTTCCTCTGGTCATGCTGTTGGTATTCGGCATCATTATCGTGGTACTGACCCTGATGTACTTTGGCCCGGCTATGAACAAGAGAAGTTGGTTTGAGCGCTCCATCTTTGTTTGGGGCTATTCCACCGGCGTGTTTGCCATTGGCTTTATCCTGCTGCGGATCGTAGACCCGGAGAACAAATCCAAGACACTCAACGATACCGCCTTTGCCGCTCCCTTTACCACCCCCATCGAGATGTTTGCCTGGTCTATGGGCCCCATTATGCTGATGAACGGACAACATTGGCAGTTTGTTGCCCTGTATGTGGGTATTTTCGCCGCCTGCATTATCGTTAACCACGTATTCAAGTGGTGGTGGATTAAGCTGCCGCTCAACCGCCCTGGGGAGAGCGAGGTCTAAAGCCATTGCCCTTTTTCCGCCGTTCTGTTACCATAACAGAAGAGAAAAGATGGTAGAAAGAGGTGTACGGCGGTGAAATTTCTTCAGGAGCTGTTTCACGGAAAAGGATATATAGACGGGATCACCATCATCAACCTGGAAGGGGAGATCCTGTTTACCGCCAAGTTCAATGACAAGTTCCGTAAAGGCGGGCAGGCCGAGGAACTGGTAGGAAAAAACTTTCTGGATGTCTACGAGAATTTGGACCCGGAGACCAGTACCACCATCAAAGCGATGGAGCGAGGTGTGCCGGCCTATATCGAAAATCAGTATCTGAAAACCAAGGGGCGAGAGGGAATCCGCATCACCTCCCTGTCCATTCCCATCAAGTGGGGAGACCGTATCGTAGGAGCCATTGATCTATCCACTCAGGAGTGGGATCATGAGGCGATACCGGAATCAGAGACACTGCGCCTGACGCCAGGTGATTTTTCCTCTGTTGGAACGCAGAAACTGACAGCCCGGGACAGCGCGGTCTTTACCCTGGAGGACATGATTGCCGTGGACGAGAAGATGCAGCAGGTACGGGATTACATTCCTGTGGTGGCTGGCTGTGACCTTCCTGTGATGATCTGCGGAGAGACGGGAACCGGCAAAGAGGTGGTGGCTCAGGCCATCCACAACGCTGGGCCACGCCGCAATAAACCCTTTGTAGCCCAAAACTGCGCCGCCATGCCCGAGACGCTGCTGGAGAGCATTCTGTTCGGCACCGCCAAGGGGGCCTTTACTGGTGCGGCGGAAAACAAGGGACTGTTTGAACTGGCCGACGGCGGTACCCTGTTTTTGGATGAAATCAATTCCATGCCCATCCAGCTGCAGTCCAAGCTGCTACGGGTGCTGCAAGACGGTCGGTTCCGTAGGCTTGGCGCAAAAGAGACCACCTGTGTGGACGTGAAGGTCATTGCGGCCATGAATTCCGACCCACTGGAGGCGATTCGCCAGGGTCGGCTACGGCAGGATATCTACTACCGCCTAAGCATGATGTCTATCCACATCCCGCCCCTGCGGGAGCGGACAGCAGATATTCCTGCCTTTATCAATTTCTATGTCAATAAACACAACGCAACTTTTCACAAGCAGGTAAAGTATGTCTCACGAGAGTTGGTGACCAGGCTACAGGAATATTCCTGGCCGGGCAACCTGCGAGAGTTGGAGCATATGATCGTCTATGCCATGAGCCGGATCTCTGGCCACAAAAGTGTCCTGGAGGGAAAAGACCTGGAGGAACTGTGGGAGGCCCCCGTACAGCGGAGAGACGAATGTTCTGAAGTCAGGGTGGAACAGGAACAGGTCGTCAAACTGCCCCTCCGGGAGGCTGTCGGGGTGTACGAGCGTGCCCTGATTTGCCAGGCTCTGAAAGCCGCGGAAGGGAATGTGTCTCAGGCAGCCCGGGATCTTCAGATTCCTCGGCAGACTCTCTGCCGCAGAATTCGGGAGTATGGTTTGGAGGTTGGCGGTTAAGGCGAGTCACGAAACTTCAAAATGGAAGGTTGCTGGGAGTAGGAGCATTTTATGAAAAACGAGTGGATAAAAAGTGTCGTTCTGGTAGTGGTAGGGGCACTGATCTACAGTGTGGGAACTCAATATTTTATTGTCCCCGCCCAGATCGCTCCGGGAGGTGCGGTAGGTATTGCATTAATGATCAATCATCTTACCGCGTTGCCCATCGGCACGCTGACCCTGCTGATTAACCTTCCTCTTCTGGTACTGGCCTGGTTCTATCTTAGTCGGCGTTTTACGATCCGTACTGCCATTGCTACCGTGCTGGTGACCATCATCTTGGATTTTCTGGTCACCCCTATTTGCCCACAGTACGCCGGAGATCGGCTGCTGAGTAGCGTATATGGCGGTATTGTGGTAGGGGCGGGCATGGCCTTTATTTTCCTGGCCGGTTTTACCACTGGCGGAACTGATATTGCTGGTTATTTGCTGCAGAAGAAGTTTCCCCACTACTCTATCGGCCATGCGCTGATGATCATTGAGGGGATCATTCTGGTAATGTCCATTTTTGTCTTTGAGGATGTGGACGCTGGCTTGTTTGGGCTTATTAGTGTATATGTTCAGACTAAAGTAATTGATATGATCCTCTACGGCAGTGATGTGAGCAGTCAGGCTCTCGTTGTCACCAAATCTCCCCAAGCTATTGTAGATCGGATCATTGAAGAGCTGGAACGTACCGCAACCATCTTGCCTGCCAAAGGAGCCTACAGTGGAGAGCCAATCGATGTCGTGCTGTGTACCGTGCGGAAGTCGGAGTTTATCCGACTTAAGCAGATCATCGGACAGTGTGATCCTGGTGCATTTGTGATGGTCAATGAAACCAGCGAGGTATTAGGGCTGGGATTTAAAGATTTTTCAGAAAATGTTTGATAGAATTCCAACTCACGCCGGAGACGATTGAAAATGGTGGGGATGCAATCCGCGCCGACATGGCTGTGCGGCTACTTGGAGAACTGGGTGAATTGCCCAAGCGAGGCGTTCCATGCGGATTTGGGCCGCTGTTTGGCTTCGATGAGAGCGCAAGGCGGGGACGAGAGAAAAAGCAGGAGAAAGAGCCGAGGTGGGGTTGTAAAAGGAAAAATTTGCTCCTTTCGGGGTTGTAATGCCCTGTATCCTTAGTGCCGTGGGATTTAAAACGGAGTTGGTAAGGGGATTCCTCAAAAATTGCGCCGCAAAACAAAATAAAAGGGCCGTAGAAAACAGCACAGTATAAGGCACAGAGCAAATTGTACGGTTCTGATAGTGCCGTGGTCAGCGAACAGATCTTTGCAATTCCAGAAAACATCTATGTAAGGGAAGACCCTGACGGTAAGGAATATGAAAATCATCTCCTCGCCGCTCCAGATACAGGTATTGCTAAGATTAAACTGGATGGTTGAGAAGCTGACCTAATTGATGAGGAAGCCCGCAGACCGGATTTTGTTTGCTGGCTGCGCAATCCGGCAAAGGCTTCTTGGGCACTGCGGTTACCATACGACATCAACAATGAGAAGAAATCCTTTTATCCCGATTTCTTGATTGTACGCAGCGATCCGGCAGTTGATTATGTCGTGGATATCTTGGAACCCCATGGCAACCAATATGCCGATATGGTAGAGAATATCGGAAAGAAATTACAGAATATAACGCATGCCCCTTCTTTTCTCTACTTATCTCTTATAGAAAGCCGTAATTCCCCGAGGGTGGCATGTACTAAGAGGTAGCCGATAACCCTTGAAATTGCTGGATTTTCTGTAAGTGGTGTGTCTGATTTACACAAAATTTACACCAATTCAGCGCTTAATAGGCAAAAAACACTCCGATATTCAAGTGAGTATCGGAGTGTTTTACGTTTGGGAACTCGCTTGAATATTAGCTGTGCTACATGATAGAAGATGCTGTGGGGTGGGTTAATGTCTCGAAAATAAAGTCCCGCTAGAACACACCCCTTTGGGCCTGGGGGTGACATTCGTATAGGTGACGAACTTTTCTATTAAAATGTTTCGGTCGGTCTCCAACTGCCAATCCCCTCGTCGGAGTAGGCACCCACAGAGATGAGATCGATATTCTGCTTTTGAAACTGGTGATAACATTTTATAACCTCCAGTGTATCCAACCTAAAACTGGAATGGCACCGCTTGGTGTTATTTTCATAAGGCTGTGTCTGTGCAGTCAAGGAAATCGAAACTACTATTTCGTCCTGCATAAAATCATACTACAATTATGGAAGTGAGTAAGGGGAAATTTTGACTATACAGTAAAGTGAACCTGATCTATCACAATCCCATCGGCCTGGGTATGTGGATGGATTTAGTCCCCAAGATCGTGGAGGATTGGAAGGGTGTGCGGGCACAACTCCGGCACAGACCGGGCTGCATCCTGGATGGTTTTAATGAAGCACTGAGCGGCGGGGGAGAGCTCCTGCCCCCGTTTATAGGAGACAATGACGGAGCGTACCATGGCGGGATCTGTTACGGTGAAGTAGATGGCGTCATGTCCGTTTCGTTTTTGGGTCAGTACACTGTTAGTTGTGGTAATGATAAAACCCATATTATTCTGTGCTAGAGAGCGGGCCGTGGCGGTGTTGGAGATTTCCAGAACCTGGCGGGGATGGATAGAGAAGCGGGTAAATAGCTGGTTTGCTGCCCGCTGAAGTCCCTGCTCCACGGTATAGGCGATATAGGGCTGATCCTGCAGACGCTCCGGCCGGAGATAGTGGAGCACTTTTTGCCGCAAATCCACGGAGGTGAGATCAATCTCAGAAAAAATCGGGTGCTGTGGGGAGGCCATGAGCAACAACTGCTCCTCATAGATCACCTCATAGTCGAGCCCCGCAGTGGTCATAGGGAGTGTGACCACCGCGGCTAGGTCAATGGTACCCTGAGCGAGTTGTTTTTCCACCAGTCCAGTGGAGTGGGCCTCCACGATCCGCAGGTCGATCCCAGGCCGCTTCTGAAGAAAGTCGGGGAGGATTTTAGGTAGCCACCGCTGGCTCCGGGTGTCTGGGATCCCAACAATCAGACGCTCCTTCCGGGTATTGGAAATCTCCTCCAGCTCTCGGTCCAGCTGATAGGACATGACGGAAATATTTTTCATCCCGGCCAGGTAGCGCTCACCTGCGTAGGTAAGCTGCACTGGCGTAGAGGTACGGTCGAACAGCTTGACCCCAAGGTCGCGCTCCAGTTTGGAGATACTCTTGGTCAGGGCTGGCTGGGAGATAAACAGCCGTTCCGCAGCTTTGGTAAAGCTTTTTAGTTCCGCTACCATCTCCACGTAGTGGAACTTAGTGAAGTCTAGGTGCTCTCTCATGGGCGATCCCCTCCGCTTCATCTGATTGATACAATGCCATCCCAATTATAGCATAACCGTGCGGTTATGGGAAGGAAGCTAGAAGATTCATTGGACATAATGCATAGGATAAACTACAATAAAAACACATAAATCGGCGAGAAACAACGAAACTCCGGTCCGGAAACAGCCAGTGTCAGGCGGAGTACCCTTCGGACCGGGCACAGTGAGGTGTTGTGAGACAGACATAGGAGAGAGGCCCCAAATAGTTCAGGACCGTAGATGAGCGTAACCATAACAGGAACGGAGGAAGTCAAATGAAAAAAAGAATCCTTGCAGTGGTCATAGCCACCAACCTTATGGTAGCGTGTACTTCTTGCGCCCCCAAGCCGTCCGCCGGCAGCCAGAGCGGCTCGCAGCCCGATCCCGGTTCCGTGTCGGCGTCCCAGCCGGCCGGAGAGCCCCAGTACGGCGGTAGCCTG
Source organism: Lawsonibacter sp. (assembly GCA_050943915.1). Lineage (GTDB taxonomy): Bacteria > Bacillota > Clostridia > Oscillospirales > Oscillospiraceae > Lawsonibacter. The sequence continues at coordinate 163,725 of JBMNQB010000002.1, read as the reverse complement.
AAGGCCACCATCAACGGAGATCCTACATCCCTGGATGCCATGATGGTCAATGTGGAGCAGGAGCAGATCCCGGCCACACACATCTTTGAGACGGCCATCGCTCTGGATGCCAGCGGCGATCCCTGGCCCGGCGTATGTGATTTCACCTTTGAGGACAATGTACTGACCCTCACCGTGCGGGAGGGCGTTACCTTCCACAATGGAGATCCCTGCACCATCGAGGATGTAAAGGCGTCTCTGGATCGCTGGGCGGCCAATGTCCCCAATGCGGAGAAGCAGGTCATCTCCCGAACCTCCAGCATCGAGGTGGAGGGCGACGTGCTGGTCCTCACATTCTCCCAGCCGGCTCCAATGGCGCTGACCGCCATCGGGGCCTATGATCAGGGGTTGTACATCATGCCCAAGGCGTTGTGTGAGCAGTATGGCTCCGACAAGTTCGCCGATGCCGACTGCATCGGGACCGGCCCCTACCGGTTTGTGGAGCATCTGCCGGACCGCTATGTGAAACTGGCCCGGTACGACGGCTATCAGCCCACCAAGAACGAGGGGGCCAGCGGCATGGCCGCACCCAAGATGGCCTACTGTGACGAACTGCTGTTCTATCCCGTCAGTGACAAGATGGCCCGGATCACTGGTGTGCAGACCGGAGAGTACGATGTGGGCATTGGTGTCCCGGCGAACATGATGGCTACGCTCAGCACCGACCCCAACCTGGTGGTGGAGACCAAGGACCTGGGCATTTTTGCCGGCATGGTGTTCAACAACCAGTCCGGTCCCTGCACGGATGTCAATCTGCGCAACGCGATCCTGGCCTGCCTGAATATGGATGACCTGATGATGGCTGCCCAGGGCGATGCCAGCCTCTACCGCCTGAACCCCACCGTGATGACGACCAGCAGCCGCTGGTATGTGGACAACGACTGGGGCAAGTACAACAAGCCTGATCTGGAGAAGGCAAAGGAATATTTGGCCGCATCCTCCTATCAGGGCGAGACGCTGCGCTTTATCACCACCAAGGACAACGACTACTTCTATAAAACTGCCATGGTAGTGGCCGAAGCCGTAAAGCCCGCTGGGATCAAGATCGACGTCCAGGTGTATGACAACGCCACCCTGAAGGAGTACCGCGGCAATCCCGAGAAGTACGATATGTTCAGTAGCGGCCTGTCGGATAAGAATGACCCCAGCGAGGTGGTGTTCCTGGAACCCACCTGGGCAGGTTTCTGGGACAGTCCGGAGAAGGATGCCCTGGTGGAGCAGTTGGCCTCCGCCGTGGAGTACGAGGAGCGCTATGCCATCTGGGAGCAGATCTGCCAGCTCATCTATGAGCAGGTCCCCAACATCACCTTCGGTGAGCGCATCAACCCCATCGTGTATCAGAAGAACATCCACGATCTGTTTGACACCAAGCAGAAGTTCTATTGGAATACCTGGATCGGCTGATCCGGACAAAAAAGAGCCAGTCCTCATGCCGGGAGGGGAGGTTTGCCCGCCCCTCCCTCTTCATACCCTTTTTGACCAGCGGCCGGTCACTGCTTCGGTGAGCGGCACGGAATGAGAATAAGCTGAGGTGAATGATTTGCTGAAATATACCATAAAGCGGCTGATTTCGGCCATCCCCACGATTTTAGTGGTGGCCGTTCTGATTTTTGCGCTGGTGCGCTTTATCCCGGGCAGTCCCGCGGAGGTCATGCTGCCCGATGACGCCACGGCGGAACAGATCGCTGAGCTGGAAGAAAAAATGGGTCTGGATCAGCCCTGGCCGGTGCAGTTTGCCAACTGGATCGGAAACGCGCTCCGGGGAGATCTGGGCGATTCCCTGTACTACAATGTTCCTGTCACGGAGCTGCTGATCGACCGTCTGGGCCCCACCATGCTGCTGGTCACCTACGCCATGATCATCGCCATCATTCTGGGCGTTCTGCTGGGCGTGGTGGCGGCGGTGAACCGGGGACACTTTCTGGATAAGCTGGCAATGATCCTGTCTATTGTGGGCATCTCCATGCCGGGCTTCTGGATCGCATTGAACCTGGTGATCAAGTTCTCGGTCCAGCATGAAGTCCTTCCCTCGGTGGGTTATATGGCGGTGGGGGAGCAGGGCCTGGCCGTCACACTCTGGTATTTGACCCTCCCGGCGGTGGCCATGGGCCTTCAGCGTTCGGCCAGCATCGCCAGGGTCACACGCTCCAGTATGCTGGACGTCCTGGGGGAGGACTACATCCGCACCGCCCGGGCAAAGGGGCTTCGGGAGCGGGTCGTGATCGGGCTGCACGCGCTGAAAAACGCGGCCAACCCGATCCTGACCCAGGTTGGTATTTCTGTGGCCCATTTGATGGGCGGCTCCGTGGTCATGGAGAAGCTGTTCAACATCCCCGGCCTGGGACGCCTGGCCTTTGACTCCATTACCAGGCGGGATTACCCCACGATCCAGGGGCACATCTTGTTCGTCGCGGTGATCTATGTGTTTGTCAATCTGGCGGTCGATTTGCTGTACAAGGTGTTCGATCCCCGGATCAAATACAGCTGAGGAGGTGCGGTATGAAGGTTCAGAAATTCAGAAAATTCTGGTTTAAGTACAGCCGCATTGTCATTGGTGGTACAATGTTCGCCATCATCCTTCTCTTGGCGGTATTCGCCCCTGTGGTGGCCTCCTACGACCCCACTGCCATGTCCATGAGCGAGGCGCTGATGGCCCCCTCCGCGGCCCATATTTGCGGAACGGATGAGTTTGGCCGTGACGTCTTTGCCCGGATCATCTACGGCGCCCGGGTCTCTCTGACCATCTCCCTGTCCGTGCTGGTGTGCTGCGGCTTCTTCGGCACGGTGCTGGGCCTGCTGGCCGGATATTACCGTTGGGCGGACACCATCATTATGCGGATCATGGATGGGCTGATGGCCTTTCCTACGGTGATCCTCGCGCTGGTCATCCTCACAGTGCTGGGAAACGGCATCCCCAACCTGGTGCTGGCGCTGACCATCACCCAGATTCCTCGCATTGTGCGTACGGTGCGGACCTCCGTCATCAGCGCCAAGGAGTTGGAGCACGTGGAGGCTGCCCGGGCTATGGGCGCGTCCAACCTCCGGATCATGGTGCGGTATATCTTCCCTCTGTGTGTCTCGCCCCTCATTATCCGCCTGACCCTGACGGCGGCGCTGACCGTGCTGAACGAAGCCAGCCTTACCTTCCTGGGCGTCGGCCTTCCTCCAGATACAGCCAGCTGGGGTGTGATCCTGTCTGAGGCCCGTCAGTTCATCAGCACGTCGCCCTATCTGATCTACCGGCCCGGCGTCGCCATCGTATGGTGCGTGCTTTCTCTGAATCTTCTGGGCGACGGCCTGCGGGATGCACTGGATCCCAGGCTGAGCCGGCATTAAGGAGGTACCGAGATGGAAGAAAGAGTATTGGATGTCAAAAACCTGTCGGTCTCCTTCTCATCCTTTGGGGAGACGACTAACATCGTCCACGACGTGAGCTTTCATATCGATGAAGCCGAGACGGTTGGTATCGTGGGAGAGTCCGGTTGCGGTAAGAGCATGACGGCCATGGCCATCATGCAGCTGATCCAGAGACCGCCTGGAGTGATCAAGGGCGAGATCCTGCTGGAGGGACAGAACCTGCTGGCACTGAAGGAGAGCGAGATGCGCCAGATCCGGGGCAACAAGATCGCCATGATCTTTCAGGAGCCTATGACCAGTCTGAACCCGGTCCTGACCGTGGGACACCAGCTGATGGAGGTGTTTCAGATCCACCAGAAGATGGACCGCAGGCAGGCCCGGGAGGCGGCGATCGATATGTTGCGCATGGTGAAGATCGCTATGCCGGACCAGCGGGTCAACGCCTATCCCTACGAAATGTCCGGCGGGATGCGGCAACGTGTCATGATCGCCATGGCTTTGGCCTGTCGGCCGAAGCTGCTCATTGCCGATGAGCCCACGACCGCCTTGGATGTGACCATTCAGGCCCAGATCCTGGGGCTGATGCGGGAGATGAAGGAACAGGTGGGCAGCTCTGTGATGCTCATTACCCATGACCTGGGCGTGGTGAGCGAGGTATGTTCCCGGGTCGTCATCTTCTACTGCGGCCAGGTGGTGGAGGAGGCTCCCGCTGACGAGCTGTTCCGGAATCCCATGCACCCATATACCGAGGGGCTGCTCCGCAGCCTGCCCACCCGGGGCAGCACCGAGAAGCTCTATGTCATCCCAGGGAGCGTTCCCGCTCCCGGCAAGCTGCCCCAGGGCTGCGTGTTCCACCCCCGCTGCCAGTATGCCACGGACCAGTGCCGCCAGGAAGCGCCCCCCTGTGCCCAAGCTTCGGAGTGCCATGCGGTCAAATGCTGGCGGCATATATAAGGAGGACCGGATATGAACGAACATGAAGTGCTGCTTGAGGTCCGGAATCTGAAGAAGTGGTTTCCCATCAAGAAGGGCCTGCTGGGCGGAGAGAAAAAGTATGTCAAGGCGGTAGATGACGTCAGCTTCTCCGTGCGGAAGGGCGAGACTCTGGGACTGGTCGGAGAGTCTGGCTGTGGAAAATCTACCTTGGCCCGCTCGATTCTGAGACTTATTGAGCCTACCTCCGGCGAGATCTGCTATAAGGGCCAGGACATTGTGAAAAAGAATCGGGCCGAAATGAAAGAAATGCGCCAGCATATGCAGATCGTATTTCAGGATCCCTACGGGTCGCTCCATCCTAAAATGCGGATCGGAGAAATCTTGGAAGAGCCCCTGATTATCTCTAGGTATGGGGATAAGGAGACCCGGCGGAGGCGTGTGGAGGAACTGGTGGAGCTGGTCGACCTGAAGAAGGAATATTTGGACCGCTATCCCCATGAATTTTCCGGAGGTCAGAGACAGCGCATTGTAATCGCCCGTACCTTCGCCACCAATCCGGACTTTATCATCTGTGACGAGCCGGTGTCTGCTCTGGATGTGTCAGTCCGCTCCCAGATCCTGAATCTGCTGAGCGACTTACAGGAGAAGCTGGGTCTGACCTATCTGTTCATCAGCCACGACCTGAGTGTGGTGGAGCATATCTGTGACCGCATCATCGTGATGTATCTGGGGCAGATCGTGGAGATGGCCGATGTGAAGGAACTGTTTTCCAACCCGCTGCACCCCTATACCAAGGCCCTTCTTTCCGCAGCACCCCAGATCTATGAGGAGCACCGGCGGGAGCGCATCCTGTTGGAGGGCGACATCCCAAGTCCGGCCAATCCCCCCGCAGGATGCCATTTCCATACCAGATGCCCGTATGCCACGGAATACTGCCGGACAGAAACCGCGCTGCGGGACGTGGGAAATAGACATTTTGTGGCCTGTCACCAGATCCATACCGAAGGGAGAGAAGCAGGATGAAGGAATTTCGTTTGATCCATATCTCCGCCGCCACGCCTCACGAGCGGGGGCTCCAGTACGGGCACCAGGCAAAGGAGGAGATCCAGGTCTGTATCGACACATACCGGGACCGATTCCAGAGCACCCGGGGCATGAGCTGGGACACAGTGCGGGGGTATGCCGCCGCAATGATCCCTTGCACGGAGGAGGCCATGCCAGATATTGTAGCGGAGGCCCGGGGAATCGCCGAAGGCGCTCAGGTGGATTTTACCGATTTGATGGTGCTAAACTGCCGGTATGAGATCCTCCATTTTCCTTATAAGAACGAGTGCACCTCCTTCGCCCTCCAAAGGGAGGCCACCGCGGACGGCCATGTCTATGTGGGACAAAATTGGGACAACCGTCCCAGCCTCCTGGCACATACTCTGCTGGTGCATATTACCGAGGAGGAGACTGGCAATGTGATCTTTGGCATGACGGAGGCCGGCCAGCTGATCCGCAACGGCTTCAGCAGCAAGGGAGTGGGACAGTGTGCCAATAGCATCCGTTCCACCCTGGACTGCCAGGGAGCAGGAGTGCCCAGCAACTTCCTGCGGCGCAAGATCCTGACGCTGGACAACATGGCTGACATCACTGCACTGATTCGCGGCACCAAGCGCACTGTGTCCAATAACCTCTGTATTGGGACCAGGGAGAACCTGGTGGCCGATTTTGAAGGCGTGCCCGGAATGCCGGTGCGCTTTGAGGCGACGGACGGCATTGTGACCCACGCCAATCACCTGTTGGTCAACCGGGATCTTGACGCCTCCAGCGGGATGCGTCAGCGGGGCGAGCGGCTGTTTGAACTGCTCCATGAGAAGGCTGGCACGATCACGTTGGAGCACATCATGGCCTGCCTGAAGGACCACCAGGGGGCTCCTCAGGGGATCTGTTCCCATGTGAGCAGCACAGGCAAGGTGTGGCAGACCAATGCGTCCCTCATCTATGATCTGGACGCCGGCAAGGCCTGGGTGTGCTACGGTCCTCCATGCGAGGGGACTTATCGGGAGTATATGCTGTGAAGCGGGAGAATGAGGCGCTGCTGAACTGGCTGGAGGAGCACAGCGGACAGCTAAGCGCCATGTGCGACGAGATCTTTACCCACCCGGAGACCGGACGGAATGAGGTGTTTGCCCAGAGATTACTGACCGGCTTTCTACGGGAACAAGGATTTTCCGTAGAACTGGGGGTAGGGGGGCTCTCCACCTCCTTCCGGGCGGTCTGGGAGTACGGGAGCGGTGGGCCCGCTGTCGGGCTTCTGTGTGAATATGATGCTCTGCGGGACTTCGGGCATGGCTGCGGCCACCATATGCAGGGGCCAGCGGTGGTCGCCGTAGCCGCGGCCCTGAAGGAGACGTGGGATGGCGCGCCGGTGAAGCTGGTGATCTATGGCACGCCCGATGAGGAGTATGGGGACGGGAAGGTCACCATGATCAAGAACGGGTGCTTTCAGGATCTGGATTTTGCCCTGATGACCCACGCCGGACCCAATACGACGGTGGACGTCAAGAGCCTGGCCATGCGCTCGGCCTATGTACGCTTCCACGGCCGGGCGGCGCACGCCGCCATCAAGCCGGAGGACGGCCGCAGCGCCGTGGATGCCCTGATGCTGGCCATTCATGGACTCGAACTGCTTCGGGAGCACGTCCGCCCTGATGTGCGCCTGCACTACGCCATTCGCAGGGCAGGTCAGTCGGCCAATGTAGTGCCCGACTTTGCCGAGGCGGAGTTCGCAGCCCGCTCCTACTCCAGTGAATATCTGGAGCAGGTGTGGCGGCGGGTGGAAAAGGTGTTTCGGGGCGCGGCGGAGATGACCGAGACTTCCGTGGACTGGGAACTGGTATCCGACTGTCAGAGCAAGGTGCCGGTTCCCAGGCTGAACCGGATGCTGATGGAGCACGCAGAGGAACTGGACGCGCCGCAGCGGATCCCTTACCGGGAGCAGACCGGCTCCACCGATTTTGGAAACGTGCTGCACCAGGTTCCCGGCGGCTGCATCCGGGTGGCCTTTGTACCGGAGGGAACCTCCAGCCACTCTCAGGCCTGGTTGGACGCTGGCATGAGCCCCACTCTCCATCATGCTGCACTGCTGGCGGCCAAGGTGCTCGCCCTATCCGTATGGGACCTGGCCCACAACAGCGCGCTACGCCGGGAGATCCGTGAAGAGTTTGAACGGAGCCTGGAGCAGGAGCGGAAGGAGGCTCGGTAACATGATGCTCCACGCCTGTACCCAGCCTCCCTTTTCAATCTATGGGTTGCTGGGACGAACGGAGAGAGGAAGTTTTTGGAGGCTGCCGGATGAGGTGATCGATACAGTCAGCGAAAATGTCAGCCAGATCGCCAGACGAGCCTCCGGAGGGCGGGTGCGCCTTCGTACCAACAGCAGAGTGTTGATGCTCCGTATGGGTTTGAAAACCTTGGAAATCGCACCATGTATGCCGCTGTGCGGTTCAGCGGGGGCGGATGTGTTTTTGGGGATTGGGGAGAGCTCACGGTATGTAGGCTTTATCGCCCCGGAAAATGCTCAGAATCGGATCTGTGATGCATGACTAGATCTCACGAGTTCGTTGGAACAGGTAACAATCAATTTGCCGCGTAATGAAGCATTGGATTTTTTGGGAGATCGGTGTGGAGGACGGTGCCCAGCGGCGGGAAGTTATCCGGGCTACATATGAAACGGCGGTGGCTGCGGGAGAGCAAAACGTGTGGTTCCTGGATGGCGAGACGCTGTTGCCAAAAGCAACTATACAGTGGATGGGATCCACCCAAACGATGCCGGTTTTCAGTGTATGGTGGAGAAGATCCAGCCACGGCTGGCGGAGATGCTGAGAAGGAGCGGAGCTTCATCCGCTGCCCAGTGAGGACAGGATTTGCGCCCGCAGACACAGGGAGAGGTGCAAGGTGCCTTCCTGGAAAGACAGTGCAGAAGAAAGGGGAGAACACGATGCCGCTGAACCTAACACAAAAACTGATCCAGGCTCACCTGGCTCGCCCGGCGGAGCTGAAGGCCGGAGAGGAACTCTCACTGAGCATTGACCAGACTCTGACCCATGACATCAACGCTGTGATGTGTTATTTGGCGTTCGAGGGTATTGGTATCTCACGGGTAAAAACAGAAGTGTCGGTAAGCTACTTGGATCACAACCTGCTTTATGTAGACAGCCGGACTCCGGACGACCATATTTTTCTGCAAACGCTGGCCCGCCGCTATGGCATCTATCTCTCCCGACCGGGCAACGGGATCATGCACTCTGTCCATCTGGCACGCTTCGGCGTTCCAGGAAAGACCAGCCTTGGAACAGATAGTCATACCCCTTCCGGCGGAGCGATTGGAATGCTGGCCATTGGCGGGGGCGGAATGGACTGTGCTGCGGCCATGGCGGGGTTTCCTCTGCGGTTGGTTATGCCAAAAGTTGTGCAGGTCAATTTGATTGGACGGCTTCATCCCGGCGTGGCGGCCAAAGACGTGATCCTAGAGATGCTCCGCCGCTATACAGTGAAAGGTGGACTGGGGCGGATTTATGAGTACACAGGGCCCGGGGCAGAAGCATTGGAGGTCCCCGCTCGGGCTACAATTGCCAATATGGGTGCGGAGTTAGGGGCCACCAGTTCCATATTTCCAGCGGATGAGGTGGTACGCCGCTTCCTGCGGGCCCAAGGCCGGGAAAACGATTTTGTGGAGCTGCTTCCCGACAAGGGGTGTCTCTACGACGAGGAGATTCAGATTGATCTTAGTATGCTGGAACCTCTAGTGGCTTGCCCAGACCAGCCGGATCGGGTAAAACCGATTCGTGAACTGGAGAAGCTTCCTGTTCAGCAGGTATTCATTGGAAGCTGCACCAACGGAAGTTATCAGGATATTGCCAAGGCGGCTACGGTGTTTCAGGGGAGACAGGTTCATGAGAATGTCTCCTGCGTCTGCGGGATTGCGACCCGGCAGATCTACAAGCAACTGCTGCGAGATGGATATATCGAGATGCTTCTGGATGCGGGGGTGCGCCTGACCGAAATTTCCTGCGGCGCGTGCTGTGGGATCGGACAGTCTCCTGCCACCAACGGTATTTCAGTGCGCACCTCCAACCGGAATTTCAAGGGCCGAAGCGGCAATCCCACAGCTCAGTTGTATCTTGTCAGCCCGGAAACCGCAGCCGCCATTGCCATCCAGGGCACTTTTTGCACGGCAGAGGATGTGATGGGGGCTGATGTTGCTAGGCTGAACCACTGCCAGGAGCCGGAGCATTACCCTGTGGATGACTCCATGCTTTTGCTCCCGCTTCCGCCGGAGCAGGCGGCGCAGGTGGAGATCGTGCGGGGACCGAATATCAAGCCGATTCCTATTCCAGAGGCTCCGGAGGAACATCTAGTGTGCCATGTCAGTCTGAAAACGGGGGACAATGTCACCACCGACGACATTACCCCTGCCTCGGCGGAGTTCTCCTCTATGCGTTCCAATATCCCCTTGATGAGTCAATACTGCTACTATAATTGCGATAAGAATTTTGCCACCCGGGCCAAAGAATATGGGAAAAGTATCATCATTGCAGGAGAAAATTATGGACAGGGATCTTCGCGAGAACACGCAGCTATCAACCCCATGTACTTGGGGGTCAAAGCGGTCGTCGCCAAAAGCATGGCCCGCATCCACCGAAACAACCTGATCAACCACGGAGTGGTTCCGATGTGCTTTTCCAATCCTGTGGATTATGACCGGGTTGCTTTGCATGATGAACTGGAAATCGAACGCTTTCCGGAGCAGATTCAAAGGGGGAAAGTTTGGATCTGCAACCGGACACAGAGATTCCGCTTCCTGTGCAGTCTGGAACTGTCCGGTTCAGAGATTGCAGTAATTTTGGCCGGCGGGCAGCTAAATTATCTGCGCACTCAAATCCATGCGGAGAGGGAGAAAAATGTTCTGCGCTGATGGAACGGAAGAGTGTGAAACTGGAATCTATTGAGTCGATGGGACAGAGATCATCACTGATCTCTTAACCTCCGCCCAGCCGTGCGGCAAGGTTGTTGGTAGGGAAAAGGACGTTCGTACCATGGCATACAAGATCGTACAAGTTCACAACATCGTTGAGACCATTTTATGATTCGGAAGCGATTACCAAAGATGAGATTTCTGCATCCGCAACTCTGAGATGCACCAGGTGATATGGACAACACATGTCTACTTTCTGAATACCCAAAAAATCAGCAGAAACGGCAAACTGACGCAGCACTCTGATTACTGGCAATACACGATTTGGGAAATCCTTGATACTGTCGCCCTCCCTGAAAAGGGCTTGGATAGGTAAAAACACTCCGATACTCAAGTGAGTATCGGAGTGTTTTACGTTTGGGAACTCGCTTGAATATTAGCTGTGCTACATGATAGAAGATGCTGTGGGGTGGGTTAATGTCTCGAAAATAAAGTCCTGATAGAATGGCCCCTCCGGATCGGGAGGGAGATTCGTCACGTGGGTAACCCCTTTCTCTTGCGGAATATTTGGCGAGGTCTCAACTGCTCCTTGTCTAAACCGATTGTGAGAAGCTGCTGTATAACATTCAGAAAATGAAATAGGAACAGCCTCGAACCACAATGAACAGGTTCGAGGCTGTTCCTGTTTTTCTTGCATCATTCTGGGGATGCAGCCGCTCCCATGTTAAAACAAAAGAATCATCTCAGGTAGGATGGTAGAACGCCTTTAAGCCTGTTAGTTGCTGCTGTAAAGTAAGCACTTTATTGTGCCGTAGTTACCAAAAGGATACGATTGGCGGTGTGATCAGATGGAGACGAGAAACAGCCTGCCGGTATGACAGCCGGAGAGGGCGGAATGGCTTGCCATTCCGCCCTCTTCGCTCATCAGGGTTTATTTGCTCAGGCTCTCTACAAATCGCTTGAGGATGGTGGCCACCTGCGCCCGGGTGGCGTTGCTCTGGGGAGCCAGCATCCCGGCATCGGTGCCGGAGATCAGGCCCTCGCCCACGGCCCAGCGCATGGCTTCGACAGCATAGCCGCTGACACGGGCTCTGTCCTGGAAGGAAGACAGAGCGCCGTCCCCGGCGGGGCTGCCTGCATAGCGCCACAGCATGGCGGCAAGCTGCTCGCGGGTGATATTCCCATTGGGGGTGGAGCCGTCGGAGATCCCGTTCGCCTTGGCCCAGGCCATGGCCTTTTCATACCATGCGCTGGCGCCGGTGGTGTCCTTGCCGTCAAAGCGGGCCAGCACCGTCATCAGCATGGCGCGGGTCATGGACCTGTCCGGGGTAAAGGTGGTCGCGCTGGTTCCGGAGAACAGCTCGTGGGAGGTGGCAAAGTCGATGGAGGCCTCCGCCCAGTGGCTTTGGGTGTCGGTGAAGTCCTTGGCATTGTCCACGATCTTCACCGTCACATCGCCGTCCACGGTGAGCCGTATACCGTCCCCGGTGGGGATGGAGGTCTTGACGATCTCCTCGATGCCGTCGGCATGGACGATGACCGCCACCGTGCCGGGGGTGACCTTCTCCACGGAGATCTCCACCTTGACGGAGCCGGCGCTCTTGGGCACCGTGACCTCCACGGCGGGAGCGTCCCCGGTGGTCTTAGCGGCGGGGAGTTCCACAGGCAGGACCACGGCGCTGCCGTCCTTGGCAGCCTCCTTTGCGGCCTTGCTGGACACGGAGGCGGCAACATCGGTGATAGCTCAGTTGCTTTGAATATTGCCCATAAAAATAGCTGCAAGCCTCTTTTCTTGGCTTGCAGCTATTTTCCCTATGTTTCTCTGGGGTGACACCCAGGACCTCTCTCAATCGGTCATTCTTGGGTTTATCTCAAGATGTCCTTATGAGGAGTAGCCCTTCGTCGTGTCTTTCTTTGTGCAAAGGACGGTCAAAAACGATATTCTCAAGTTTGCACGACTTTCAGCCGACGCGCCCTACCGGCCACCTGGCCGGCGGCGCATTTGCGCCGTACAAGGGTTTTCGCCGCAGGCGAAAACCCTTGGCGCAGGCAGAATTCACTTTCGCCGAGCATTTGAAATATCCCAGGATTCCATAAAAATAACCACACCTAACGGTGTGGTTATTTTTATGGAGCAGGTGAGGGGAATCGAACCCCCGTGTTCAGCTTGGGAAGCTGACATTCTGCCATTGAACTACACCTGCAACTTAACTGCTCGATTACTATAACACAGGCGGGAAGAAAAAGCAAGCAAAATTTTCTCCGTTCGCTGGAGGGGAGGGAGAGGTGAGAGAAGGGGGATGGTCTGGGAAGTGAGGGCGTGACGGCGGGTGATGCTTTGTACATTTTATGAGGATGCTTTTTGATAGAAACACAGTGTTTCAAACGAAAAACTGCGTTTTTTCTGTTATGTCAGAAAAAATACACAAGATTTTCAGGGAAAGTATAGTGAATTTTACCCTTGTTTCAAACGGGTAAATTGGTTACAATGTGGTAACAAAAGTAACAAACAGTTGCTTTTGGTGTCATTTTTGTTGACATAATTTTGTAACCATAGGAGTGAAGACAATGACACGAAAGCTGTTTTCGCTGACGCTGAGCGCCTTTGCCTTGCTTCTCCTGATGGGAGCTGGTGTGGAGCAGAGCTCTGCCGCTCTTGTGTCTGAGTCCGATGGAACGGCCGCTGAAGCGGTGGTCCGTCAGGTGGACGCGGAACAAGATCAGGAAGCGGATCAGGCGGAGCCGGTGCCCGCGGTGGCGGGGGGAAGTGTCCTGACTCTGGTTGAGGATCTGGACCGGACCCTGACCGTGGACGGAGAGCCGGTATCCACTGAGGTAGGCAAGACACAGCGCAGCGGAACGACTTATGTGGCTTTGGTCCCCATGGCCAAGGCACTGGACCCCTCCGCTTCGGCGGCCTGGGATGCGGGAAGCCGCACAGTGACCGTGACCAGCGGAAAGCTGACACTGACCGCGGTGGTGGGACAGCAGTATGTGGTGGCCAACGGCCGCTATTTGTATGTCCCTGAGGGCGTCGGGCTGACCGGGAACCGGGTGACGGTCCCCCTGGCCGTTTTGACAGAGGCATTTGACGCGGGCCTGAGCTGGAACGGGGCCACCGGAACTGTGGCGGTTACCCGCGGAAGCGGCGGGCTGACTCCAGGGAACCAGTTCTACAATGAGAAGGATCTGTTCTGGCTCTCCCGTGTGATCTATGCGGAGAGTGGAAATCAGCCCCTGGATGGCAAGATCGCGGTGGGTAATGTGATTATGAACCGTGTGAAGAGCCCCATTTTCCCCAACTCGGTGGAGAGTGTGCTGGCCCAGAAGAATCAGTTCACCACCTATCGCTCCGGCAAGCTGGCCGGGTGTACCCCGAACGCCTCCAGCGTAGCTGCGGCCAAGCTGGTACTGGATGGGGCCGAGGTGAAAAAGACCAAGAACGCCCTCTATTTTGACTCGACCCCCAACAGCTGGGCGGCCCGGAACCGTACCTGTATCGCCGTGATCGGCGGCCACAGATTTTATGCGTGACCGGGAAAAAACTGAATAAACCCCAGAGGGAACCCCTGAAAATTCACAGTTTGTGAATTTTGGGGGTTTCCTTTTTGCATAAGGATGTATATAATAGAATCACGATCTTATCGCCAGAATGGGGCCAGTTAACGGAGGAGACAGACATGACAAGAGACAATGCCCGCGAGATTGCGGTACATCTGATATTTTCCCTGGGATTCGGGACACAGAGTGCGGACGAGGTTCTGGAAAGCGAGCTGAACCGGGAGCGCTTTGGCGAGCTGGCCCAGGAGATGCCAATTTATGCCCAGTATCCCAATGAGAAGCAGGAGACCTATATCAAAAATCTGGTCCGGGGCGCCTTTGCCCACGGCCCGGAGCTGGACGACTACATCAGCCGTTATGCGGTGGGCTGGTCCTTTGAGCGGATCCCCCGCATGGCGGCGGCCATCATGCGGACGGCTATGTATGAGATCCTGTATATGCCGGACATCCCCAACGCGGCCGCCATCAACGCGGCGGTGGAGCTGACCAAGCAGTATGAGCCCCAGGAGGTGGCGGCTTTTGTCAACGGGATCCTGGGGTCCTTTGTCCGGGCGGAGTTTCAGGACACGCCGGCCAAGCCGGAGAAGGCGGCGGCCAGGACTGAGACCGCGCCGGAGGCGTGACCGTGCGTGTCTTGGGGCTGGACACCAGCAACTACACCACTTCCTGCGCCATATTTGACGGGGAAGGGGGCGTCAACCGTGGCCGCATCCTGGACGTCCGCCCCGGCGAGCTGGGCCTGCGGCAGAGCGACGCACTGTTTCAGCACGTCAAGCGCCTGCCCGAGCTGCTGAGTGCTCTGGCGGAGGAGACCTCCCTGGAGGCGCTGGGCGCGGTGGGGGCAAGCACCCGCCCGCGGGCGGTGGAGGGCTCCTATATGCCCTGTTTTCTGGCGGGGGCCTCCCAGGGGCAGAGCCTTGCCCGGGTGCTGGACGTACCTTTTTATGCCTTCTCTCACCAGCAGGGGCATCTGGCTGCGGCGGCTTGGTCCGCCGGACGGATGGACCTGCTGGACCGGCCTTTCCTGGCCTGGCACCTGTCCGGCGGAACCACAGAGTTGCTGCGGGCGGAGCCGGAGGAGGGCGGTGTGGCCGTCCGGGCGGAGATCCTGGGGGGGACCACAGACATCTCCGCCGGCCAGCTGATCGACCGCACCGGTGTGCTGCTGGGGCTCCAGTTCCCGGCGGGGAAGGCACTGGACGCCCTCAGCGGTGAGGCGGACGCCCCACTGAAATACCGGGTCAGGCAGGATGGGCTGCATTTCTCCCTGTCGGGGATGGAGAACCAGGTGAAGAAGCTGCTGGCGGACGGTGAGAAGCCTGCCAATATCGCCCGGTTTGCCATCGACACGGTGACCGATGTGATCCTTCGCACCACCCATGCGGCTCAGGAGGCATATCCGGGCCTGCCAGTGCTCTGCTCCGGCGGGGTGGCCTCCAACCGCCGCCTGCGGGGCGCACTGGAGGAGGGCTGCGGCGCGGTCTTTGCCCAGCCTCAGTATGCCACAGACAACGCCATGGGAACGGCCATCCTCACTTGGCGGGCCGTGGAGCAGGGGGCGGGACGATGAGCGCCCTCCGTCAGGAGCAGACGGTCCTCACCCCCAGCCAGGTGGGCCAGTATATCAAGGGCTTCATGGACCGGGACCGGGTCCTGTCCGGCCTGCTGGTGCGGGGAGAGCTGTCTAACTATAAGATGTACCCCTCCGGGCACCACTACTTCACCCTGAAGGACGGAGAGGGGGCGCTGCGGTGTGTCATGTTCCGGGGGGACGCCGCCTCCCTGCGCTTCCGCCCGCAAAACGGGATGCAGGTCATCGCGGCGGGCCGGGTGACCGTGTTCCCGCGGGACGGTCAGTACCAGCTCTACTGCGTCCGGCTGACGCCGGAGGGCGCGGGAGATCTGGCGGTCGCCTTTGAGCAGATGAAGGCCCGCCTGCTCCAGGAGGGCCTGTTCGACCGGGCGCATAAGCGCCCCCTGCCGCGGATCCCGGGGCGGATCGCCCTGGTGACCTCACCCGCCGGCGCTGCGGTGCGGGATATGCTCCGGATCCTGGGGGCCCGGTGGCCCATGGCTCAGATCCGGATCCTTCCGGTGCGGGTCCAGGGGGAGGGGGCGGCGCAGGAGATCGCCGCCGCCATCCGGTGGGCCAACCTGCACCAGGCGGCCGACCTGATCATCACCGGCCGGGGGGGCGGCTCCATGGAGGACCTGTGGGCCTTTAACGAGGAGTGCGTGGCCCGCGCGGTCTACGGCTCCCAGATCCCAGTGATCTCCGCCGTGGGGCATGAGCCCGATGTGACCATTGCCGACTTTACGGCGGACCTGCGGGCGGCCACCCCATCCAACGCGGCGGAGCTGGCGGTGCCCGACCAGAACGAGGTCTATGCCGCTCTGACGTCGCTGGGGGCGCGCATGGAGCAGGCGTCCCGTCAGCGGCTGCTGCGGGAGCGCCAGAGGCTGGAGCGCCTGCGGGAGAGCCGGGTCATGGCCGATCCGCGGTGCTATTTTCAGGAGAAGCGTCTGCTGCTGGACTATCAGAGCCGCCGCCTGGGCCACGGCCTGTCCGCCAGCGTATCCGGTCAGCGGGAGCGGTTTGCCCGGCTGGCCGCCGCACTGGATGCCCTCAGTCCCTTGAAGGTGCTGGGCCGGGGATACGCCATCGCCCAAAAAGAGGACGGGAGTGTGATCGCCTCGGTCCGGGACACCCGGCCTGGGGAGCGCTTCTCCCTGCGGCTGTCGGACGGACAGGTGGATTGTGCGGTGGTACAGGAGAAGGAGGATGCGACGTAAACCGACTGAGGCATGGGAGCGTGTGTGCCGTTCTGGCTGTCCTGATCCTGTCCGGCTGTCAGCAGGCGGGCAGGTCTGCGGAGCCTGAGGAGAAGCCGGACTGGCGGGGTGAGACGTCTGCATGGTCCATGGTCAGTACCGATCCTGCGGAATTTGGGATCGTCTATGATGAATGGAACGATTTGGACGGATATGCGCTGGATAAGCTGGCGGCCTACTGTCTTGGCGCAGATGGGATCTATGCCGAGGAGGGCTTTGACCAGATGTACCGGCGCTTTATAGAGGCTCCGCATACCTGGGTGACCTATGTCTCGCTCCTGCCAGAGGAGGAGCAGAAGATCCTCTGTGAGCACACCGCTTTGGCGGCTGTCTGCTGGTATGGGGATTCCGATGAGTTTTCCGGACATTTAAAGGATCTGGAGACGGCATATTCATCCGGGGCGCAGCAGACTGCGGTCTCTCTGCTCCGAAACGAGTACGAAAACGCCGCAGCAGGAGTGGACTTGGGTCAGAAGCAGGAATAAGTTCCAGCCTCATTCAGAAAGTTCCCCAAAAAGCGGGCGCCCACACGGGGTACGCCCCTGTGGGAAGCAGGAAACGAAGGTCCCCCGACGGCCTTTGGGATGTGTTCCCTTCGTCGGGAGCGGCCCTCGCCGTTCACAGGCGGTGAAATTATCCGAAACAATGACCAGCTGGCGGCCCGATGAGGGGATCGGGTCCTGTGAAAAGGAAGCCCCACAGAAATGAAAAAACCAAGAAAGGATGTAGCCCTCATGCCCACGAAGAAAAAGCTGGATTTTGAGCAGTCCATGGCGCGTTTGGAGGAGATCGTGGGTCTGTTGGAGCGGGGGGACGCCCCGCTGGAGCAGGCCATGACTCTCTTTGAGGAGGGGGCCGGGATCCTGCGGCAGTGCTCCGCACTGCTGGACCAGGCGGAGCAGAAGGTGACTCTGCTGACGGCGGGACCAGATGGTCAGCCGGAGGAGCAGCCCTTCGGAGAGGAGCGCTGAGCATGGAGCAGGATGTGTTCCAACAGAGACTGGAGGAGGACCGGAAGCTGGTGGAGGAGGCGCTGCACCGGGTCTGTCAGGGCTGGAGGCGGTATGCCGACCTGACGGAGGCCATGGAGTACTCTCTGCTGGCGGGAGGGAAGCGGATCCGCCCCGTGCTGGTGCTGGAGACCTGCCGCCTGTGCGGCGGAGATCCGGTCCGGGCGCTGCCACTGGCCTGCGGTGTGGAGATGATCCATACCTACTCCCTGATCCATGACGATCTGCCCGCCATGGACGACGACGACCTGCGGCGGGGCCGTCCCACAAACCACAAGGTGTATGGAGAGGCCACTGCCATCCTGGCCGGCGACGGTCTGCTCACAGCGGCCTTCGGGGTCCTGACCCAGGCAGAGCTGCCGGCGGAGCGGGTGGTGGAGGCTGTGTCGTGCCTGTCCCGGGAAGCGGGGCCGGAGGGCATGGTGGGCGGACAGGTCCTGGACATGGCCGGGGAGGGGAGAGCCCTGACCCGGGGAGAGCTGGAGCAGCTCCAGCAGCTCAAAACTGGGGCCCTGATCTCCGCGGCGGCCGAGCTGGGCTGCATCGCCGCCGGGGGGACAGAGGAGCAGCGCTGTGCCGTCAGAGAATACGCCCGGTGCATTGGCCGTGCCTTCCAGATCCAGGATGATATTCTGGATGTGACCAGCACCGATCAGGAGCTGGGCAAGTCTGTTGGCTCGGACCGTGCCAATGAGAAGAACACCTTTGTCACGGTTCTGGGTCTGGAGCGCAGCCAGGCTTTGGTAGAGGAACTGACCGGGCAGGCGGAGCAGGCGCTGTCCGGTTTCGGAGACCCGGGCTTCCTCCTGTGCCTGGCCCGGGCACTGGCGGGCCGCAGGAGCTGAGCCGGATCGGAACAGGACAAGCGGCCCTGTTAAAGAGGTAGGATACAATGGATCATACAGGTTTTTTGACTGGAAATCTGACTCTGGACCTGGCGATCCTGGCCTGGTTCGCGGCCCAGGTGCTGAAAACGCTGCTGCATTGGGTGACCAACCGGAACCTGGATCTGCGGAAGATGATCGGGAGCGGCAATATGCCCAGCTCCCACTCGGCCTTCATCTGTGCCGCGTCGGCCTCCATCGGGCAGGTCTGCGGCTGGCGGGACCCCCTGTTTTCCCTGTCGGCGGCCATTGCTCTGGTGGTGATGTACGACGCCTGTAATGTACGCCGGGCTGCGGGGGAACAGGCGAAGGTGATCAACTATGTCCGGGAGCACTGGGACGACCTGCCCCAGGAGCTGAAGGGGAAGAAACTCAACGAGGAGCTGGGGCACACCCTGCCCCAGGTGCTGATGGGCGCGCTGCTTGGAACGGCGATCGGGCTGGTTGGGCCCATGATCTGGTGAGGCGCGCGGCCCGGCGGAGATGTGAGGGATTCACTTGCAGGAACAGAAGGAAAAAACAGGACCGCTGCTGGCGGACCTGAGCGACCAGGAGGCCGCGGCGCTGTGCCGGGACCTCCGGGAGGAACTGATCCGGGACGTGTCCCGGACGGGGGGGCATTTGGCCTCCAACCTGGGTGCGGTGGAGCTGACGGTGGCCCTCCACCGGGTGTTCGACACCAGCCGAGACAGGTTGGTCTTTGACGTGGGACACCAGTGCTATATCCATAAAATGCTCACTGGGCGGCGGGAGGAGATGGCCGGACTGCGCCAGTACGGCGGGATCGCCGGCTTCCCAAAGCCCGGAGAGAGCGTTCACGACGCCTTCATCGCCGGACACGCCTCCAACTCGGTGGCGGTGGCGGTGGGGATGGTCCAGGCCCGGGCCGCCCTGGGTCAGGACTACCAGGTGGCCGCCCTCATCGGCGACGGGGCCCTCACCGGCGGCCTGGCCTATGAGGGACTGTCCAACGGCGGGCAGTGTGGACAGCAGCTGCTGGTCATCCTGAATGACAACGGGATGTCCATTGACCGGAACGTGGGCGCGGTGGCCCGGCACCTGGCGCAGCAGCGCCTGAAGCCCCAGTACCTCAGCTTCAAGCAGGGGTACCGGCGGTTCATGGGGGCCACCTGGCTGGGACGGCAGGTGTACCGGATGACCCACAGTGTGAAAAAGGCCCTGAAACAGAGCCTGCTCCCGTGCAGTATGTTCGAGAATATGGGGTTCACCTACCTGGGGCCGGTGGACGGGCACGACCTGCCGGAGCTGACCAAGATCCTCCGGTATGCCGCCAGCTTGAAGGAGCCCGTCCTGCTCCACGTCAAGACAGTAAAGGGGAAAGGCTTTGCACCTGCGGAGCGAAATCCGGACGCTTTTCACGGGGTGTCCCCCTTTGACCCGGAGACGGGGGCGCCCCGGAAGGCGGGAGGAGAGAACTTTTCCCAGGTGTTTGGCCGTACGCTGGTCCGCCTGGCCCGGAACGACGGGCGTATCTGTGCCCTGACGGCCGCCATGGTAGGGGGCACCGGCTTGACCGCCTTTGCGGAGGCCTATCCCAAGCGGTTTTTTGACGTTGGGATCGCCGAGGGCTGCGCGGCCTCCATGGCGGCTGGAATGGCGAAGCAGGGGGCGGTGCCTGTGTTCGCCGTGTACTCTACGTTTTTACAGCGTAGCTATGATATGCTGCTCCACGATATGGCCATCGACGGGCTCCATGTGGTCCTGGCGGTGGACCGGGCCGGCCTGGTGGGGGAGGATGGAGAGACCCATCACGGGGTGTTTGACGTAGCCTATCTGAACAGCATCCCCGGGATCACGGTGTATTCTCCCGCCAATTTTGCGGAGCTGGACCGGATGCTGGAGGCGGCGGTGAGCCGCTGCACCGGCCCCGCGGCGGTGCGCTATCCCAGAGGGGGACAGGGAAACTTTATGGCAGATACGGGGGATGCCGCGGCTGTGGTCCTGCGCCCCGGTACAGATATTACCCTGGCGGGCTATGGCATGGAGATCAACGACCTTCTGGAGGCGGCGGACCAGCTGGCGGAGATCGGGGTTCAGGCGGAGGTTGTAAAGTGGAATATCATTACACCGCTTGAAACTGAACTTCTGATCGAGTCTGTGCGCAAGACGGGCCATCTGCTGGTTGCAGAGGAGTGCGTGGAGCAGGGCTGCGTGGGCGTCCGGGCCCTTGCGGCGCTGGAGGCCGCCGGCACGCCGGCGGAGACCGCCTTGGTCAACTGCGGGACGGGATATGTGCCCCACGGAGCGGTTCCGATCCTGAAAAAAAGCCTGGGACTGGATGGAGCAGGGCTCTTCCGCCGGGCGATGGAGGTGCTGGGCCGTGAGCAGTAAAAAACGGCTGGATGTGGTGATGGTGGAGCGCGGGCTGGCGGAGAGCCGCCAGAAGGCCCAGGCGGTCATCATGGCCGGACAGGTATTTGTAGACGAGCAGAGGGTGGACAAGGCGGGCGCTCCGGTGACAGAGGCGCAGAAGGTGGAGGTTCGGGGTAAGACCCTCCCCTATGTGAGCCGGGGCGGGCTGAAGCTTGAAAAGGCCATGCAGCTCTGGCCAATCGAACTGCACGGCGCGGTGTGCGCCGACATCGGGGCCTCCACCGGCGGTTTTACCGACTGTATGCTTCAGAACGGGGCCCAAAAGGTCTATGCGGTGGACGTGGGGTATAACCAACTGGACTACCGCCTGCGCACCCACCCCCAGGTGGTGTGTATGGAGCGGACCAATGCCCGCTATCTCACCCAGGAGCAGATCCCGGACCCTCTGGACTTCTTTTCGGTGGACGTCTCCTTCATTTCCCTCAATCTCATCCTGCCTGCACTGAGGCCCCTGATGAAGGAGAACGGAGAAGGGGTCTGTCTGGTGAAGCCCCAGTTCGAGGCGGGTAAGGACAAGGTGGGCAAAAAGGGGGTCGTCCGGGATCCGGCGGTCCATCTGGAGGTACTGGAGCATTTTCTGGAGCACACCGCCCATGCGGGATTCACTGTAAAGGATATTACCTTTTCGCCTATTCGTGGACCGGAGGGAAACATTGAGTACCTGGGCTATCTCTCGGTCCGACAGGGCCCGGCATACAGCGGCGACCTGAGCGCGCTGGTGGCGGCCTCTCACGGAGAGCTGAAGGGGGAGTAAGGCATGAGGATCATTTTGAGCTCTAACCCCTATCGGGACCGGGGGCTTCGGACTGCGCTGGAGGCGGACCGGATCCTGCGGAAGGCCGGCGCGGAGACTGTACTGTGTCTGCCCTTCGTCCCCAAGAAGGGGGAACGGCTGGATCTGCCCCGTCAGGCTGTCCTCCATAAGCTGGAGGAGGAGCTCCCTAAGGCGGATCTTCTGGTCTGCTTCGGCGGGGATGGGACCATTCTCCACGCCGCCCGGGACGCCACCCTCCATGGGGTGCCCATCCTTGGGGTGAACATGGGCAGCGTGGGCTTCATGGCGGAACTGGAGCGGACGGAGCTCTCCCTGCTGGTCCCCCTGGCCAAGGGGCACTTTGTGACGGAGGAGCGGATGATGCTGGACATCCAGCTGTTCCGGGGGGAGAAGCAGATCAGCCAGGACCTGGCCCTGAACGATGTGGTCTTTTCCAAGGGCTCTATGGCCCGCGTGGCGGAGGTGGAGGTGCTGGCCGACCAGGTGCTGGTCCAGCGGATCATGGGGGATGGGGTCATTGTGGCCACCCCCACAGGGTCCACCGCCTACTCCATGTCGGCAGGGGGGCCCATCGTGGAGCCGAACTCCCGGTGTATCGTGGTCACGCCTGTGTGCGCCCACCAGCTCAGCTCCCGGGCCATGGTGCTGGACGCCGGCCGGCGGATCACGGTGCAGATGCCCAAGGGGAGCCGGAAGCACCTCTATCTGTCGGTGGATGGGGGCAAGGTGATCCGTATTACGGCCAATGAACGGGTGGAGATCACCCAGTCCAAATACAGAACGCGGCTGGTCCAGCTGGCAGGCCGGAGCTTTTATCAGGTCATCAATCAGAAGTTAGGAGGATATGCGCCATGAAGCGTGCGCGTCAGACGGAGATCCTGAACATCATCCAGAGTGTGGATGTGGAGACCCAGGAGCAGCTGTTGGATGAACTGCGGGCCAGGGGGTATTCTGCCACCCAGGCCACGATCTCCCGGGACATCAAGGAGCTGAGGCTGGTGAAGGAGCTGGCCGGCGGCGGCTATCGGTATGCGTCCTCCGACCGGAGGGGGTTGGCGGACTCAGACATCCGGCTTCGGAATATTTTTAAGGAGGGCGTCACCTCGGTGGATATGGCGCAGAACATCGTGGTGGTGCGAACCATGCCGGGACTGGCCTCTGCTGCCTGCTCGGCCCTGGATAATATGGACATATCGGGAATGGTGGCCAGTCTGGCCGGGGATGACGTGGGCATCCTGATCATGCGGGACAACGATCTGGCAGAACAGTTTATCCAGGAGGTCCACAAGCTGCTGAAGTGATCCGCCGTCTGGAAGGAAATGAGGGAGTGCAATGCTTTCCTTGCTGCATATCGAAAATATCGCTCTGATCGAGTCGGCGGACATCCGCTTTGAGGCGGGCTTCAACGTCCTCACCGGCGAGACCGGGGCGGGCAAGTCCATCGTCATCGACTCTATCGGCGCGGTGCTGGGGGAGCGGACCAGCCGGGAACTGATCCGCACCGGAGCGCGCTCTGCCCTGGTCACAGCGGTGTTCACCGGGGTCCCGCCCCTGGCCTGGCTGGCGGAGAACGGGTTTTCCGCCGGCCGGGAGGAGCTGCTGCTCCAGCGGGAGCTTCAGGGGGACGGACGGAATGTATGCCGGGTGGACGGCCGGCTGGTCACAGTGGCCCAGCTGCGGGAGCTGGGTCGGCAGCTGCTGAACATCCACGGCCAGCATGACGGGCAGCAGCTGCTGGATCCGGCCAGCCATCTGGGCTATCTGGACCGCTTCGGGCGGCATGAGCCGCTTTTGGAGGAATACCGGGCGGCCTACCACAGCTGGCACGAGCTGCGCCGGAGGATCGCCGCCCTCCAGATGGACGAGGCGGAGCGCTCCCGCCGGGTGGATACGCTGAATTATCAGATCCGGGAGCTGGAGCGGGCCGAGCTGCACCCGGGGGAGGACGAGGAACTGGACGCCCGCAGGACGCTGCTGCGCAGTGCCGGAAAGCTGATGGAGGCGGTGCAAACCGCAGAGTTTGCCCTGTCCGGGGACGACGACAGCGCCGGAGCCTGCGCCCTGGTGGCCGACGCGGAGGGTGCGGTCCAGAGCGTCTCCTCCATCAGCACGGAGCTGGCTGAGTTAGGGGAGCGGCTCACCGCCCTGCGGTGTGCCGCTGACGACGCGGCGGACACCCTCCGGGATCTGAGCCGGACCTTCGACTTCTCGCCGGGCGAGTTGGACGAGGTGGAGGAGCGGCTGGACCTGCTCTACCGCCTGCGGAAGAAGTACGGCCCCACGGTGGAGGAGATGCTGGCCTATCTGGAGCGCTGCCAGCAGGAGCTGGATCAGATCCAGTACGCCGATGACACCATCGCCCGACTGGAGAAGGAGCTGGGAAAGGCGGAGAAGGAGGCCCAGAAGCGGGGACAGGCCCTGTCTCAGGCCAGGCAGACTGCGGCACAGTCCCTGCGGGACCGGGTGCAGGAGGAACTGCGCCAGCTGGATATGCCAAAGGTCCGCTTTGAGGTGGAATTTGCCCCCAAGGGCGGGGAGGCCGGGATGGACGAGACCGGGGTGGACGAGGTCCAGTTCCTTATGTCGGCCAACCTGGGGGAGGCGCTCAAGCCCATTCAGAAGGTGGCCTCCGGCGGCGAACTGGCCCGGATCATGCTGGCGCTGAAAAACGTGCTGGCGGAGGGGGATGAGATCGGCAGCCTGGTCTTTGACGAGGTGGACACAGGGGTGTCCGGCCGGGCGGCCCAGAAGGTGGCGGAGAAGATGGCCCAGGTGGCCCGGCGCAAGCAGGTGCTGTGCGTGACCCATCTGCCCCAGATCGCGGCCATGGCGGACACCCATTTTGCCGTGAGCAAAGGGGAGCGGGGCGGACGAACCTACACCGCGCTGGAGCGGCTGGACCGGACCCGGCGGCGGGAGGAACTGGCCCGCCTCATTGGGGGGGTCTCCGTCACACCCGCCCTGCTGGAGAGCGCGGAGGAGCTGCTGGCCCAGGCGGAGCAGCTCCGGAAAAAGATGGGCGGCGGAATATAGCAGTTTGAAAACAGCGGATACCCACGCGTTTGCGGGTATCTGCTGTTTTTTCTGAGATGCCTGGGGCGGCTGGGGCTCCAGCAAAAAAGAATGGAATTGTTTCCATGAAAATCTTTCATTTTCCGCTGGGATTTGTTATAATAAAACGTCATTTGTTCCGCTGGGCAGAACACCGGCGGGGAGAGACGGAATGATCCGGGAAGGGGCGGTCAATTTGTTTGTGTTGCTGTTTCTGCTCTGGCTGGTGCTGAACGGGGGCTGGAGCATCCAGATCGCGGGGGCCGGGGCGCTGGCGGCCGGCCTTGTGGCCTGGGGCTGCAAACGGGTGCTGGGCCTGCCCTTCTGGGGTGGGCGGAAGCTCTGGCGGCGGATGCTGCGGGCGGCGGGGTATCTGCCCCTTCTGCTGCGGGAGGTATGGACTGCAAATCTCCAGGTGATCCGCCGTATCCTGTGCCCAGGGCGGCGGATGGGCGCACCGCGCCTGACCTGGATCGATCCCGGGCTGCGGGAGCCGGGAGATCAGCTGCTGCTGGCCAACTCCATCACCCTGACGCCGGGGACTGTGACGGTGGCGCTCCACCGGGGCAGGCTGTGTGTCTACGCTCTGGATCAGGAGTTTGCGGCGGGTCTCAAGGACTCCGAATTCGTCCGGCGGCTGCGCCGGTGGGAGGGGAAACAGGATGGCTGAGTGTACGCCTGAGCTGCGGGTCTGTCTGACTGCGGCGCTTTTTCTGCTGACTGGGGTGATGCTGGCCTGTCTGGTGCGGGCCATCCGGGGACCACGGTACACAGAGCGGCTGGTGGCGCTGAATCTGATCTGCACCGTCGTAGTGCTGATGGTGTGTATCCTGTCCTATCTGCTGGGGGCGCCCTATCTGGTGGATGTGGCGATCTTGTACGGACTGCTGAATCTGCTGGCGGTGGCGGTGCTCAGCCGCATTTCGGTCCGCCGGCACCGGGAGAAGAGGGGGAAGGAGACATGACAGTGCGGAGCTTTGCGGCGGTATGTCTGCTGGCCCTGGGCGTTCTGGTGGTCGTGATCGCGGCGGTGGGGATGTTCCGCTTCCGGCGGACGCTGGAGCTGCTCCAGGCCAGCGCACTGGCGGATACCCTGGGTCTGCTGCTGGTCCTGGCAGGGCTTGCCCTGTTGTGCGGCTTTACCGTCCACACGGCCAAGCTGGTCCTGCTGGCGGTCATTCTGTGGGCGGTAAACCCGGTGTCCGCCCACCTGATCGCCCGGATGGAGGTCATTACCGGGCTGGGCATGGACCCAGACCAGGTACCGGAGGAAGGGGAGCGGGAACTGTGATCGGGTTGGAGCTTTTGCTGCTGTCGTTTTTGATCTTTTGTGCTGTGGCCACGGTGCTGTGCCGGCGGCTGGTGTCAGCGGTCATCATTTTTATGTCCTACTCCGCTGTGATGTCCATTTTGTGGTTTTTGCTGGAGTCTCCGGATCTGGCTATCACAGAGGCTGCTGTGGGCGCCGGAGTGACCAGTCTGCTGTTTTTCCTCACACTGCGGAAGATCAATGCCCTGAAAGGAATGGAACGGGATGAAGAATGAGACCGGGAACGAGGGCTGGTACAGCCGTTTCCTGCGCTGGGCCGGCGGAGAGGAGCCAGATGGACCGGAGGGGCCGGAGGACCCGGAGCGCCAGGAATTTCTGGAGTATCTGGAGTACATTGAGGCCCACGGAGATATGGAGTTCGGGGCCTATCGCCTGATGCGCTATCGGGAGCGAAGGGAGAAGGGAATGGAGGGCACGCCGCCCCCGGCGGGCCGGACGGAGGCGGCGAGGGAGGCCCGGCGGCCGGTCCGGAGGCGTCCCGGGGCGCTGCGGCGGCAGCTGCGCCTCTACCGGGGACTGAGTGTGTGCGTGATCGCGGTGCTGGCCGGCATTTTTCTGCTGACCGCCGCAGCCCTGCCCGGCTTTGGGGATCCGGAGGCCCCCGCCATGAACGAGGTGGCCCGCCGCTATCTGGAGGACGGCGTGGAGGAGACCGGCGCGGTGAACGCAGTGGCGGGGATGATCCTGGAGTACCGGGCCTTCGACACCTTCGGGGAGTCGGCGGTCCTCTTTGCGGCGGCGGGGAGCACTCTGCTGCTGCTCCACAGCCCCCGGCTTCGGGTGCGGACCTTCCGGGGACCGGATGAACTGATGTCCCTGCTGGGGCGCGGACTGCTCCCGGCGATCCTGCTGTTTGGGATCTATGTGGTCGTCAATGGACACCTCAGCCCCGGCGGCGGATTTTCCGGCGGGGCGGTCCTGGGGGGCGGGCTGATCCTGGCCTCCCTGGTGCTGGGGGAGGAGCGGATGGCCCAGCTTCTCTCCACCCGGCGTACCACCCGCCTGACCGTGTTCTGCCTGTTGGCTTACGCGGGGATGAAGGGCTATTCCTTCTTCACCGGAGCCAACGGAGTGGGGTGGGAGGTCCCGAAGGGAGCGCCTGGGGAGATCCTCAGCGGCGGCCTGATCCTGCCGCTGAATCTGTGTGTGGGCGTCATTGTCGCCTGTACCATGTATACCTTTTACATCCTGTTTTTGGGAAGGGAGGAGTGAGCCATGCTGGAGGTTTTGGTGGAACAGCGGTTTTATGTGACGGCGGTACTGCTGTTCAGCGTGGGGCTTGCCGCCCTTCTGCTCCATCCAAATCTGATCAAGAAGATCATCGGCCTGAATCTGATGGATACGGCGGTGTTCCTGTTCCTGGCGGCTATGGGCTATGTGGACGGCGGGAAGGCGCCCATGGTGGAGCCGGGGGCGGAAGCGGCCGCCTATATCAATCCGGTGCCCGGCGGACTGGTGCTTACCGGGATCGTGGTGGCGGTGAGCACCACGGCCCTGTTTTTGGCGCTGACCCACCGGCTGTATCAGAAATACCACAGCGTCAACCTGGATGTGATCCTGATGCTGGCCCGGAGGGGAACGGAAGAAGAATGACGGAATGAATTGATGGAGAAGAGGTGGAAAGGAATTGTCCTTGTCGTATAATATCCCCTTTTTCAGCATCATGCTCACCCTGGTCAGCGGGATCCTGGTCCCCTTGATCCGTCGGGAGGACGGGGCGCTGCGGCTGATCCGCGGGGTGCAGCTGGTGGTGGCGGGTCTGTCCGCCCTGCTGCTGGTGCGTCTGAGCGGGGCGGGGGCCAGCTTCTCCTATCCCATGGGGCATATTTCAGCCCCCTGGGGCAACGAGCTGCGGGCCGGCCCTCTGGAAGCCCTGCTGGCCCTGACCTTCAGCGTGGTGATGCTGCTCTCCCTCAGCGGCGGGGCGGAGGATCTGCGGCGGGACATCCGGCCGGACCGGCAGGGCTGGTACTGCCTGCTGATGCAGCTGCTGTTCGGCGCTCTGCTGGCCATGGTGTATACCGATGACCTGTTCACCGGCTATGTGTTTGTGGAGATCGCGGCGGTGACCGCCTGCATCGCGGTGGCCGCCAAGGAGAGCGGGCGCTCGGTGGTGGCCGCCATCCGGTATCTGATCTTCAGCTGTCTGGGCTCCGGGCTGGTGCTGCTGGGCATCGCCATGCTGTACTGCATTACGGGACAGCTGCTGTTTTCCGGGCTGGAGGAGGCCGTGGCCCGGCTGGTCCAGTCGGGGGAGTACAGGCTGCCCCTGGTGGTGTCCGCCCTGCTGATGACGCTGGGCCTGTCCATCAAGAGCGCCCAGTTCCCCTTTCACGCCTGGCTGCCGGACGCCCATGCCAGCGCCACCACAGCCTCCAGCGCCATCCTGTCCGGTTTGGTGCTGAAGGGCTATCTGGTCCTGCTGCTGAAGCTGATCCTGCGGGTGTTTGGCCCGGCGCTGATCGTTTCCACCTATATCGACGATCTGCTGTTTCTGCTGGGGCTGACGGGGATGCTGTTTGCTTCGGTGGCCGCCCTGCGTCAGGAGGAGGTCAAGCGGATGATCGCCTACTCCTCCTCAGCCCAGATCTCCTATATCTTTCTGGCCCTGGGCCTGGGGAGCGAAGCGGGATGGACGGCGGCCTGTTATCAGATCCTGGCCCATGCCATGACCAAATCCATGATCTTCGTGGGTGCGGGGGAGATGATCCGGGCCTCCGGCGGCCACTACTGGGGGGAACTGCGGGGCGCGGCCCGGCTGGCCCCTCTGGGGGGCGCGGCCTTCACGGTGGGCGGCCTGTCCCTGTGCGGATTGCCCCTTCTGGCTGGGTTTTCCGCCAAATACTGTATTGCGGCGGCGGCGCTGGACGCGGAGTGGCAGACGGCGCCCGCCCTGTTTGGGCTGGCGGTCAGCTCTGTGCTGAACGCGATGTATTATATCCCGGCTATCCTGGCCATCTGGGGCCGTGCCCGGTCCAATGAGGACGCGCCTCTGGTCTGGGCGCGGGGAAATTGGGAGGGCAAATGCGCCATTCTGCTGTTCCTGGCGGGCAATCTGCTTCTGGGGACCGCCTTTGGGCCCATCCGCGGGCTGATCCGGCAGGGGCTGGCCCTGTTTTGACTGAACACCCATGACGGAGGAGGGATTTGACGATGTGGAGAGGCTGGCTGCTGCTGCCCATTCTGCTGCCTGTGCTGGGCGGGATCGGCGTGCTGGGGATCCATACCCTGCGGATGCGCCGGCGGACGGTCTCCCTGCTGCTGGCGGTCCAGCTGCTGGTGGTGGCTGCAGTGTTCCGCATGGAAGGGGAGCCGCTGGTGTTCCTCACCCTGGCGGAAGGGGTTCGCTTCGTGCTGCGGCCGGATGCCCTGGGCCGCCTGTTTGCTGAGCTGATCTGCGCAGTGTGGTTCGCGGTGGCCTTTTTTGCCTTTGAGTACATGAACCACGAGGGGCACCGGGAGCGCTTTTTCGGCTTCTACCTGCTGACCCTGGGGGCGCTGATGGGGGTGTGCCTGGCGGGCAATCTGGTGACCCTCTACCTGTTCTATGAGATGATGACCCTGCTGTCCGTCCCGTTGGTGCTCCATATCGGGACCCGAAAGGCCTTCGACGCCGCCTACCGCTATCTGGGCTTCTCTGTGGCCGGGGCGGGTCTGGGACTGCTGGGGCTGTTTTTCCTCCAGGGCTTCTGCACCACGGATCTGTTCACCCCGGGGGGCGTGCTGGACCCGGCGCGGGCGGCGCAGGACCGGGAGCTGCTGCTGTTGGTGTTTTTCGTGATGGCGGTGGGCTTCGGCTGCAAGGCGGGGATGTTTCCCCTCCACGCCTGGCTGCCCATCGCGCACCCGGTGGCCCCGGCTCCTGCCTCTGCGGTGCTGTCCGGACTGATCACCAAAATGGGGGTGCTGGCCCTGATCCGGGTGGCGTACTACCTGTTTGGGTGGCCTTTCCTGGATGGAAGCTGGGCCCAGCGGGCGGTGCTGGTGCTGGCGCTGATCACGATTTTTCTGGGGTCTACCCTGGCTATGCGGGAGGATACCCTGAAAAAGCGCCTGGCCTACTCCACCGTCAGCCAGGTCTCCTATGTGATCTTTGGACTGATGCTCTTTCACCCCATGGCCCTGGAGGGGGCCCTGTTCCAGGCGGTGTTCCATGCCCTGGCGAAAAATGCCCTGTTTATGGCCACCGGGGCCATCATTTACAAGACCCACCTTACCCAGGTGTCCCAGATGCGCGGGGTGGGCAGCGCCTACGGGATCACCATGTGGTGCTTCACACTGGCCTCTCTGTCCCTGATCGGCATCCCGCCCACTGGAGGATTTGTGAGCAAATGGCTGCTGGCCGAGGGCGCGCTGGCGGCGGGGGAGGGCGCTCTGGCCTACTGGGGCGTCGGGGTGCTGATGGTGTCGGTCCTGCTGACAGCTGGCTATCTGCTGCCCATCGTGACCGCAGCCTTTTTCCCCGGGGAAAAATTTGATCACCGGGCGGTGATGCGCCAGCAGGATACCTGGCTGATGTGGATCACACTGTGTGCTCTGACTGCCGCCGTGGTGGTGCTGGGGATGTTCCCCGGTCTGCTGGAGCCGGCGGTCCGGGCGGTCACAGCCCCCATCTTTGGAGGCGCTGCATGAGAAACGAGAGGAGGGAGAACGCGCTGTGCTGATGCTGCTTGCCATCCTGCTGCCCATCGCGGCAGGGGGCTTCCTTCTGGTCTGGCGGCCCCGGGACCCGCGGCGGCGCCAGGATTTTGTGATCGGCTCCGCCTGTGCCGGGGCGGCGGCCGCCCTGACGGCGGTGTTCACCCTGCGGGGGGAGGGGGCATTCCAACTGCTGTCCCTGGGGGAACGGATGTCCATCGCCTTCCGGGTGGATGGTCTGTCCTGTATTTTTGCCGTGCTGGTGTCCGTCCTGTGGCCCCTGGCCTGTCTGTACGCGGCGGAGTACATGAGCCGGGAGGGAGGGGAGAACCGCTTCTTTGCGTTTTACCTGGCCAGCCTGGGGGTCACGCTGGGCATCGCCTTCTCCGCCAATGTGCTGACGATGTACTTTTTCTATGAGCTGCTCACTCTGTCCACTCTGCCCCTGGTGATGCACGCCCTGGACAGCAAGGCGCGGTACGCTGGACGGATCTACCTGACCTACTCCATGTGCGGTGCGGCGCTGGGCTTCATCGCCATGGTGATGCTGCTGGAGCACGGCGGCATCTTCTTTCAATTCGGCGGGAGCGTCGCAGTCTCACCTGAAAAGGAAAATACCTTGCGGGCAGCTTATGTACTTGGGTTTTTTGGGTTTGGCGTGAAGGCGGCGGTTTTCCCGGGACACCGGTGGCTGCTGCGGGCCTCCGTGGCTCCCACACCGGTGACCGCCCTGCTCCACGCGGTGGCGGTGGTGAAGGCGGGGGTGTTCGCGGTGACCCGCCTGACCTGGTACGGCTATGGGCCGGACCTCATCCGGGGCAGCTGGGCCCAGTATCTGGTCATGGGGGCGGCCATGTTCACCATCGCCTATGGCTCCGCCAAGGCCCTGCGCACCCAGCATCTGAAGCGGCGGCTGGCCTGGTCCACCATCAGCAACCTCTCCTATGTCCTGCTGGGGGTGACCACCCTGACCACGGCCGGCCTGACGGCGGGGATGATCCACATGGTGTTCCATGCGGTGCTGAAGATCACACTGTTTTTCTGCGTGGGAGCGGTCCACTATAAGCTCCACCGGGATTTTGTACCGGACGTGGAGGGCTGCGGCGTGCTGATGCCAGTGGTGTTCGGCTCCTTCACCACGGCGGCCCTGGGCCTGATGGGGGTGCCCCCTCTGGCCGGCTTCACCAGCAAGTGGCTGCTGGCCACAGCTGCGGCGGGGCTGGGGACCTGGATGGGCTGTCTTGGAGCCTGTGTACTGATCCTGTCCGCGGTGCTCACCGCCCTGTACCTGATGCAGATCATCCTGCTGGCCTTTTTCCCCAGACAGAACCGGCAGCTCTCTGTCCGGGTCCCCAAGCGGGCCCGGCGGGATCCGGGCCTGAGGATGACGGTGCCCATCACCGCCCTGGCGGCGGGCTCGGTGGCTCTGGGCCTGGGGGCCGGCCGTCTGGCCGGGACGATTGCCGCCCTGCTGGGATAAACGGGCGGATCCTGTGAAAGTGAGGGGAAGGAATGTCCCAGTTTCTGCTGTTTCCGGTCTTTTTCCCGTTCCTGGCCGGGCCGTTTGCCTATTGGATCGGGTGCTGGTATGAGAAGGCGCGGAACACCTTTGTGATGTCGGCGGCCGCGCTGGAGCTGTTTTTGGTGCTCACTCTGTGGACCAAGCCGGAGCTGGCCCAGGCCACCGCGGTGGTGGAGGGCTTCTGCGGCATGGGACTCCAGCTGCGCGCAGGGGGATTTCATACCCTGATGGCCCTGCTGACGGCTACGGGCTGGATGGCGGCCACGGTGTTCTGCCGGGAGTACATGGTCCATGTCCATAAGCGGAACCGGTTTTATCTCTTTTGGCTGATGACCCTGGGGGCCACCATGGGGGTGTTCCTGTCCGACGACCTGTTTACCGCCTTCCTCTTTTTTGAAGTCATGTCCTTTACCTCCTTTGTGCTGGTGATCCAGACGGAGGAGTATCCCGCTTTGAAGGCGGGGGAGACCTATCTGGCGGTGGCGGTCATCGGCGGGCTGGCGGCCCTGACCGGGCTGTTCCTTCTGTACCGCCAGCTGGGTACCCTGTCGCTGGACGCCATGGCAGCTGCCGCCGCCGGGGCGGAGGACCGGGGGCTGCTCTGGGCGGGCGGCCTGCTGGTGCTGGTTGGCTTCGGCGCCAAGGCGGGGGCGTTCCCGCTGCACATCTGGCTGCCCACCGCTCATCCGGCGGCGCCCGCGCCCGCCTCGGCCGTGCTGTCCGGGGTCATCACCAAGACGGGGATATACGGGGTCCTGGTGCTGTCCACCACCGTCTTTCTCCATGATGAGCAATGGGGGCTGCTGCTGGCTGTGTTGGGGGCTGTGACCATGGTGCTGGGGGCGGTTCTGGCTGTGCTGTCCGTGGACTTGAAACGGACCCTGGCCTGCTCCTCCATCTCTCAGATCGGGTTTATCCTGGTGGGGACCGCCATGCTGTGCCTGCTGGGGGAGCACAACGCCCTGGCGGTGGACGGGACCATCCTGCACATCCTGAACCACTCGCTCATCAAGATGGTCCTCTTCCCGGCGGCGGGGATCATCCATCTCACCACCCACTCCTTCGATCTGAACGACATCCGGGGATTTGGACGGGGAAAACCCCTGCTGGCTCTGGTCATGGGCCTGCCCATGCTCAGCCTGGCGGGTGTGCCTGGCTTGAACGGCTATGTCAGCAAGACTCTGCTCCATGAGAGCATCGTGGAGTATATCCACCTCGCGGGGGAGGGGGCTGCGCTGTTTCAGGGGCTGGAGGCCCTGTTCCTGTTCAGCGGCGGCCTGACCCTGGCCTATATGCTCAAGCTGTTTGTCTGCCTGTTTCTGGAGCGGAACCTCCTGCCGGAGGAGGTCCTGGCCCGGAAGTGGCGGCAGGAGGGGGAGCACTACGCCGCCCCGGCCTCGGTGGGGGTGCTGCTGGCCTATCTGCTGGTGATGCTGCGCCTGGGGACAGAGCCCGGCGCGGTCATGGACTCCATCGCAGCCTTTGCCCGGGGCTTCCTGGGCGGGACGGCGCCTGACCACGCAGTGGACTACTTTGCCGCAGTCAATCTGAAGGGGGCGGCGGTCTCTGCGGCCATCGGAGCAGGGGTCTACCTCCTGGTGGTCCGCACCCTGCTGATCCGGCAGGGCAGATATGTGGACCCCATTCCCCCCTGGATGGATCTGGAGCGGGGCCTGTACCGGCCGGTCCTGCGGTTTCTGGCCCAGACAGCCATTGTGTTGGCTACTTTGATCGACCGGCTGGGGCCCCGGTTGCTGTTTCATGGGATCCCGCACCTGTTCCGGAGCCTTCATCTGTGGTGGACTGGGGCCCGGGACCGGCTTCTGCTCTCATTGACCGGAGAGACCTATTCCCCCCGTCCCACCGTGGAGCAGGCGGCGGATGACTTTCATTTTGCCCGGTATGCGGACGAGCCCCGCCGTCTGGTGGGCTTCACTCACTCCCTGGCCTTTGGCCTGCTGCTTACCGGGCTGGGCCTGGTCTCCGGACTGCTGTTCATCCTGCTGCACTGAGCGCGGCGTTCTTACAGCTCCTTTCGGATCTGGCGCAGTGCGTTTTTCTCCAGACGGGAGACCTGAGCCTGGGAGATCCCGATCTCTTCAGAGACCTCCATCTGTGTCTTGCTCTGGTAGAAGCGCATAGACAGGATCTTCTGCTCCCGGGGCGTGAGGCGGGAGACCGCCTCCTTCAGAGCAATGCGCTCCAGCCACATCTCATCGGTATTTTTGCTGTCCTTTACCTGATCCATGACGCAGACGGTGTCCCCGCTGTCGGAGTAGATGGGCTCATACAGGGAGACAGGCTCCAGAATGGCGTCCAGAGCAAAGACCACGTCCTCCCGCTTGATGTCCAGGATCTGTGCGATCTCGTCCACGGTGGGCTCCTTCTGGTGCTTGGCCAGATAGGCCTCCTTGGCCTGGAGCACCTTATAGGCGGTGTCCCGCATGGCCCGGGAGACCCGCATGGCGCTGTTGTCCCGGAGATACCGCCGGATCTCTCCCACGATCATGGGCACGCCATAGGTGGAGAAGCGCACGTCCAGGTCGGTATTGAAGTTGTCGATGGCCTTGATCAGGCCGATGCACCCCACCTGGAACAGGTCGTCCACGTTTTCCCCGCGGTTGGAGAATTTATGGATCACCGACAGCACCAGCCGCAGATTGCCGGCGATCAGCTCCTCCCGTGCCTGCCGGTCCCCGGCCTTGGCCCGGCGGAGGAGTGCCTGGGTCTCCTCATTTTTCAGCACCTTCAGCTTGGCGGTGTTGACACCGCAGAGCTCCACTTTATTCTGCATCCTATAAAACCTCCTGCCCGGGTGACGCTGTACTTCCAGTATCTCCCGGACGGGAGGTTTCATACTGTCCCGGCCGCCGGATATTTTTTTGTGTCAGACTGGTTTCGATGGATTTCTTATGGAGGGAGATGGTCTAGCCGAGGGCCACGTCCAGGATCATCATGATCAGAAAGCCGGCCATGACGCCGAAGGTACCGCCGTGGGTCTCGTGGTCGTGGCGAAGGTTGGCCTCTGGGATGAGCTCCTCCACCACCACATAGAGCATGGCCCCGGCGGCAAAGGAGAGCAGCCAGGGCATCAGCGGCTGGACGGTCCCCGCGGCCAGGACGGTGAGCAGTGCGGCGATGGGCTCCACGACGCCGGAGGCGGCCCCCATCAGAAAAGCCCGGCCGCGGCCCATGCCCGCCTGCCGCAGGGGGAGGGAGATGGCGGCTCCCTCGGGGAAGTTCTGGATGCCGATGCCCAGGGCCAGGGCCATCGAGGCGGGGAGCAGGGTGATGTCCGCCTGGGCGGCCAGGGCGAAGGAGATGCCCACAGCCATCCCCTCCGGGATGTTGTGCATGGTGATGGCCAGCACCAGCAGAGTATTTCGGCGGCTGCGCGCTCCGGTCCCGCGGTCCAGAAGCTCCGGCGTGAGGTGGGGGAGCAGGACGTCCATCCCGGCCAGAAAGGCGATGCCCAGAACGGAGCCCCCCGCCGCGGGGATCCAGCCGGTGCCGCCCAGGGCCTGTGACTGTTCGATGGCGGGGATCAGGAGCGACCACATACTGGCGGCGATCATCACGCCTGCGGCGAAGCCCAGCATGATCCGGTGCAGGCCAGCGCTGGCTGTCCGGCGGAAGAGGAATACAGTGGCCGCCCCCAGGGCGGTCATCAAAAAGGTGAAGCCGCTCCCGCCGGCGGCCCATAGAAGTGCTTGTGTCAACATGAGGTTCCTTTCCCGGCGCGTCGGTGGTCCGCTCAGACGCTCTGCCTGGGAGGAGCGTCCGGCCCCCTCCGGTCCGCGCCGCTGTAATGAGGCTGTGCCGGTTCAGCCTATGAGGCCGGGGGAGAGGGGGTGCGGGGCCCCGGAAAAAAATTTGCCGGACCCACTAGGCAAAAGGGGAGAATTATATTAGAATAGAGAAGAACGAAGTTTGAAAAAACACGCAAGGAGGGAATTCGGGTGGAAAATCCGAAGTATAAACGTGTGCTGCTGAAAATCAGCGGCGAGGCTCTGGCCGGGGACGCGTCCCGGGGGCTGGATTTCAATGTGATCGGCCAGGTGTGCGATGTGGTCAAGCGCTGCGTACAGCTGGGCGTGCAGGTGGGGATCGTCGTGGGCGGCGGCAACTTCTGGCGGGGAGTGAAGGACGGCGGGGACCGGATGGTCCGGGTCCGGGCCGACCACATGGGGATGCTGGCCACCGCCATCAATGCCCTGGCTGTGGCCGACGTGCTGGAGCAGAAGGGTGTGGAGGTCCGGGTGCAGACCGCCATTGAGATGCGTGCCATGGCAGAGCCCTACATCCGCTCCAAGGCCATCCGCCATCTGGAGAAGGGCCGCGTGGTGATCTTCGGCTGCGGGACCGGGAACCCCTTCTTCTCCACGGATACGGCGGCGGTGCTCCGGGCCGCGGAGATCGACGCCGATGTGATCCTGCTGGCCAAGAACATCGACGGCGTATACTCTGCCGACCCCAAGAAGGTGCCCGACGCGGTGAAGTACGACTCCATCACCTATTCGGATGTGCTGGCCCAGCGCCTCCAGGTCATGGACTCCACCGCCACCTCCCTGTCCATGGACAATAAGATCCCTGTGCTCCTGTTTGCTCTGAAGGATCCGGAGAATATCCTTCGGGCTGTGATGGGCGAGAAGATCGGTACGATCGTCCAGGGCTGAGCCCCGGACAGAAAAAACAAACGGAAAGGAAGATCAGACCCATGAGCGCCGAGACAAACGTGTATGATCAGAAAATGCTGAAGACCATCGAGGTCGTCAAGTCCAACTTTGCCTCCGTCCGGGCGGGCCGGGCCAACGCCGGCGTGCTGGACCGCATCACCGTGGAATACTACGGGACGCCCACCCCCTTGAATCAGGTGGCCGCGATCTCCTCCCCGGATCCCCGGACCCTGGTGATCCAGCCCTGGGACGGCAGCCTGCTGAAGGCCGTGGAGAAGGCGATCCAGATCTCCGACCTGGGCATTAACCCCCAGAACGACGGCCGTGTGATCCGCCTGGCTT
This sequence comes from Lawsonibacter sp., assembly GCA_050943915.1. Taxonomy (GTDB): domain Bacteria; phylum Bacillota; class Clostridia; order Oscillospirales; family Oscillospiraceae; genus Lawsonibacter. The sequence continues at coordinate 126,416 of JBMNQB010000002.1, read as the reverse complement.
TCCCGCAGCTGACGGAGGAGCGCCGCAAGGAGCTGACCAAGCAGGTACGCAAGTACTGTGAGGAGGGCAAGGTGGCCCTTCGGAACATCCGCCGGGATGCCATGGAGGACTTCAAGAAGAAAAAGAAGGCCTCTGAGATCACGGAGGACGACCTGAAGCAGCTGGAGAAGGAGCTTCAGGATATGACCGATAAGCACTGCAAGGACATCGATGAGCTGACGGTCAAAAAAGAGCAGGAGCTGATGGCTGTCTGACACACAGGGACCTCCGGCGGGCCGGAGGCTCGGGGTGCGGGATGCTTGGGGGCCCAAGGGGTCCAGGCGTTCTGCACCCCCCTGTGTGTGGTGGGGGCCAACGGCCCCCCGGCAAGATCACACTGCGGAGTTTTGACTGTCTGGAAGGATCACATATTATGCTCTTTTTTAAACCAGCGGAGGAGGTCCAGGCGGATCTGTCCTGCCTGCCCCGCCACATCGCCATCATCATGGATGGAAACGGCCGTTGGGCCAGGAAGCGGGGCCTGCCCCGCACCGCCGGACACGCCGCCGGGGCGGAGACCTTCCGCACCATTGCCACCTACTGCAAGGAGATCGGACTGGAGTATCTGACGGTATACGCCTTTTCCACCGAAAACTGGAAGCGTCCGGCGGAGGAGGTGGGAGCCATCATGGGGCTGCTGAAAAAGTATCTCCTGGAGGCCATCGGCCAGATGGAGCGGGACCGGGTGAAGATGGAGTTTTTTGGAGACCTGTCCCCGCTGCCCCAGGAGCTCCGTGACCTGTGCCAGCGCACCCGGGAGATCTCCACCCACTATGAGGGGTGTCAGGTCAACGTCTGCCTCAATTATGGAGGACGGGACGAACTGCTGCGGGCTGCCCGGGCCTATGCCCAGGAATGTCTGGAGGGAAAGGCGGACCCCAATCATCTGAGCGAGGCCCAGTTCTCCGGCTATCTGTTTTCCCGGGGGGTGCCGGACCCGGATCTCATCATCCGGCCCAGCGGAGAGCTGCGGCTGTCCAATTTCCTGCCGTGGCAGTCCGCCTATTCGGAATTTTATTTCACAGACGTGCTGTGGCCCGACTTCTCCAAAGAGGAGCTGCATCGGGCCATCGTGGCCTATCAGAGCCGCAGCCGTCGATTCGGAGGTGTATGATTTGGTCACACGGATCGTTGTATCAGTGGTGCTGGCCCCGCTCTTTTTTGTGATCCTGTTTTTCCTGCCTCCGGTGTATCTGGCGGTGCTGATGGCCGCCATCTGTGCCCTGGCCTCCTATGAGCTGCTGCGGGCCACCGGCGTGGCCCACCACAACGGGCTGTACGGCTTTACGGCCGCCGCCGCGGCAGCCATCCCGCTGGGACAGTGGCTGGGGCGGGGGGCACTGGTGGCCGGTATTGCAGCCGTGCTCCTGGTGGTCATTCTGTTCTACATCGCCATCCGGCTTTACGATGAGGACCGGGCCGTCCGGGTGGAGGATGTGCTGCTCTGCTTCTTCGGCGGGCTGATGATCCCCATGGCCCTGTCCACTCTGGTGGTGCTGAAGGGGATGGAGCATGGCCGCTACCTGGTCCTCCTTCCGGTGCTCTGCGCATTCCTGACGGATGGCGGGGCCTATTTTGCCGGGGTCTTTCTGGGAAAGCACCGGGGGATCACCAAGGTTAGCCCCAATAAGTCCCTGGAGGGGTACATCGGCGGGATCCTGTCCGGCGCGCTGTTCCTGCTGCTGTATGGAGTGATCCTGCGCCAGTTCGCGGGGCTGGAGGTCTCACTGCCTGCGATGGCGGTGTACGGCCTGCTGGGCAGCGCGGTGACCGAGCTGGGCGACCTGTCCTTCTCCCTGATCAAGCGGCAGTTCGGCATCAAGGACTATGGGCACCTCCTGCCGGGACACGGCGGGATGCTGGACCGGTTCGATTCCATGACCTTTGCGGCCCCTACGCTGCTCATTCTGGTGACGCTGCTGCCGGCGTTTTAAGGGCTGCGCGGGCGGTCTGTTCCTGTCCATCCATGTGCATAGGAAGGAATTTTAATATGAGCAAACGAATTTCAATCTTGGGTTCCACAGGCTCCATCGGGCGGCAATCATTGGATGTGATTGCCGCCTGCGGCATGGAGGCGGCCGCTCTGACGGCCAACTCCAACGCGGCGCGGATGGAGGAGCAGGTCCGGCAGTTCAAGCCGGAGCTGGCGGTTATGATGGACGAGCGGGCTGCGGCCGACCTGCGGGTCCGGCTGGCGGACACCCCGGTGCGGGTGGCCTCCGGCATGGAGGGCCTGCTGGAGGCGGCGGAGCTGCCCTCTGCCGATACGGTGCTCACGGCGGTGGTGGGGATGATCGGGCTGCGGCCCACCATGGCCGCCATCCGGGAGGGCAAGCGCATCGCCCTGGCCAACAAAGAGACCCTGGTATGCGCCGGACAGCTGGTAATGGAGGAGGCGCGGGACTTCGGCGCGGAGATCCTGCCCGTGGACTCGGAGCACTCTGCGCTCTTTCAGTCCCTCCAGGGCTGCCGGGACCGGGGGGAGGTCCGCCGGCTCATCCTGACCTGCTCCGGCGGACCGTTTTTCGGAAAGAAACGAGCTGAGCTGCAAGGGGTGACAAGGAAAGACGCCTTGCGGCATCCGAACTGGTCCATGGGCGCCAAGATCACCATTGACTCAGCCACGCTGATGAACAAGGGGCTGGAATTTATCGAGGCGATGCACCTGTACCAGATGCCTCCGGAGAAAATTTCCATTGTGATCCACCGGGAGAGTATCATTCACTCCCTGGTGGAATACTGTGACCATGGGGTGATCGCCCAGCTGGGCGCCCCGGATATGCGCCTGCCCATCCAGTACGCCCTGACCTGGCCCCGGCGGACTGCGGGACCGGCGGACCCTCTGGACCTGTGCAGCTGCGGCCCGCTGACCTTCGCTCAGCCGGATCTGGACACCTTCCGCTGCCTGGATCTGGCGCTGAAAGCGGCGCGGACCGGGGGGACGGCGGGGGCCATCCTCAACGGAGCCAATGAGGCGGCGGTGGCCCTCTTCCTGGAGGACCGGATCGGATTTCTGGAGATCGCGGACCGGGTGGCTCTGGCTCTGGACCGGGTCCCGGTGATCCGGGAGCCCTCCATGACCCAGATCCTGGAGGCGGACCAGGCGGCCCGTGAGGCCGTCCTCAGCGCCTGACAGGGGCTGGAATTTGAATCGTGCGGGAGGATCTATGCTCTACATCATCTTAGCCATTCTTATGTTCGGGCTGCTCATTGCGGTCCATGAGTTCGGTCATTTCGCCTCTGCAAAGCTGTTTGGGATCCAGGTCAACGAATTTTCCATCGGAATGGGACCGGCTCTTCTGAAAAAGCGAAAAGGAGAAACACTTTACAGTGTTAGAGCTCTGCCCATCGGCGGCTACTGTGCCATGGAGGGGGAGGATGAGCAGTCCTCCAACCCCAGGGCCTTTGGCAACGTGGCGGCCTGGAAGCAGCTTGTCGTTCTGGCCGGGGGAGCGGCGATGAATTTTCTCACCGGCCTGCTGGTCATTCTGATTCTCTACGCCCCGGTCCAGGGATTTCGGATCCCGGTGTACAGCGGCGCGGAACCGGGTTACGGGGCGGAGGACTGTGGGCTTCAGCCGGGGGACCGCTTTCTGTCGGTGGATGGGCACAGAGTGCTGGTGTATGGAAATGTTCCCCTCTATCTGAGCCGCGCCGGGGACCGTGTGGACCTGGTGGTGGAACGGAATGGGGAGAGGCTCCGGCTGGATGGTGTGTACCTGCCCTATCAGACCCGAGTGGATGAAAACGGGACCGAGACCCAGCGCCGGGGGATCAACATCGGCTGGGAGGTGGATCCGCCCACGGTGGGCAACAAGCTGCATTACGCCTGGAACACTGCGGTGGACTATGTCCGCATGGTGTGGCTCAGCCTTGGAGAACTGATCCGGGGCGCGGTGGGCCTGCGGGATCTGTCCGGCCCGGTGGGCATTGTGGATACCATGTCCCAGGTGGGGAGCCAGTCGCCCACGGCCGCCGACGCGGCCCGCAGCCTGTTGGACCTGGCTGCCCTGATCGCGGTCAATCTGGCGGTGATGAACCTGCTCCCGCTGCCGGCGCTGGACGGCGGCCGGATCTTTTTCCTGCTGCTGAATGGAGTGCTGTTTGCCCTGTTCCGGAAAAGGATCCCGGCGAAATATGAGGGTTACGTCCACATGGTGGGAATGGCGGGGCTGCTGACCCTCTCCCTGCTGGTGACCTTCAGCGATATTGGGAAGATCTTCGGTATCTGAGCCGCCGGGAGGCGGCGGCCGTTTGGAAAGGAAGGAATTGCTGTGACCAAGCAAATCATGGTGGGCGGGGTCCCTATGGGGGGCGGAGCTCCGGTGACCATCCAGTCTATGACCAATACCCGCACGGACGATGTGGCAGCCACCCTGGATCAGATCCGGAAGCTGGCAGCCGCGGGCTGTGAGATCATCCGTGTGGCGGTGCCCGACCAGGCGGCCGCCCGCGCGGTTGGGAAAATCAAAGAGGAGAGCCCCATCCCTGTGGTGGTGGACATCCACTTTGATTATAAGCTGGCTTTGGAGGCCATCGCTGCCGGAGCGGACAAGGTGCGCATCAACCCGGGGAACATCGGGGGAGAGGACCGTGTCAAGGCAGTGGCTGACGCCTGCCGCCAGCGGAACATCCCCATCCGGATCGGGGTCAACGGCGGGTCTCTGGAGAAGGAGATCCTGGCCAAGTACGGCCGGGTATGTCCCGAAGCCATGGTGGAGTCCGCCTTTGGGCATATCCGCCTGCTGAACAAGTTCGACTTTGACGACATCTGCATCTCTCTGAAATCATCCAGCGTTCCCGTCACCATGAAAGCCTATCAGCTGATGAGCCAAGAAAGTAATTATCCTTTACATATTGGCGTGACGGAGGCGGGGACGGTCCGCATGGGAACGCTGAAATCTGCCGTGGGGATCGGCGGTCTGCTTGCTATGGGCGTCGGGGACACCATACGGGTCTCCCTGTCTGCCGACCCGGTGGAGGAGGTGTATGCCGCCCGGGACATCCTGCGGGCGGCGGGCATCCGCCGTGAGGGGGCGGAGCTGGTATCCTGTCCCACCTGCGGGCGGACCCGCATCGACCTGATCGCGCTGGCCGGGCAGGTGGAGGAGCGGCTGAAAACAGTGGACAAGCCCATCACTGTGGCGGTCATGGGCTGTGTGGTCAACGGTCCCGGCGAGGCCAGCGCCGCCGACTGCGGCATCGCAGGCGGCGTGGGGGAGGGTCTGCTGTTCAAGAGGGGACAGATCATCAAGAAGGTTCCCCAGGATCAGCTGGTGGACGAGCTGTTTGCCCTGATCGATACCCTGTAAAAGGGATGAGGAGCGGCCGGAGGGCCGCTGTGATGGAGAAGATTTGAGGAGACGCATAGGGTTATGTCCAAAAAGATCCCGTTTTTAGAGATGTTTGCCGCCCTGACACAGTGGGCGGAGTTTGTCAACGCCATGGAGGGCTGGGTGATCACAGAGGCGGCCATCGACCGCGCCAGCCGCAGCGCGGTGGTGACGGTGGAGGGGGCCGCCGGAGCCGGGCCCAACCTGGTGGCCCAGGCGGAGGAGGCGGTGGCCCGGTGCTACGGCCTCAATTCTGTAAAGTTAAATTGCGTTACAACATTTGACTTTGTAGAAAAAGAAAGCCCTTCTGAGGTGGAGCGGCCGGTACCGGCGGAGGAGCAGGTCCAGCCGGAGGCCGGGACGGGAGCACCCGCAGCGGAGGAGGACGCTTTCGCCCGGGCGGAGGCCATCCGGGCGGCCGCCCTGAAAAAGGTCCGGACAGCCGTGCCGGCTTCCGGCAAGGGCAAGGGCGGAGGCGAAAAGCGGGGTAAGGGCCGTGCCATCTATGGGAAACCCATCAAGCGGGCCCCGGTTCCCATCGGAGAACTGGAGCTGGATATGGGCATGGTGGTGGTGGAGGGCGATGTGTTCGCCGTGGACCACCGGGAACTGAAAAAGCGGGGGGCCTGGGTGACTGCATTTGACATCACCGACTACACCGGCTCCATTCGGGTGAATAAATTTTTCCCGGGGGATGAGGGCAAGGTCCTGGTGGACGGAGTCAAGAAGGGGATGCGCCTGCTGGTCCAGGGGCGGCTGAACATGGACCGCTTCTATGGCGATATGGTGCTGGAGCCGGTGGCCGTGATGGCGGCAGAGCAGCACGTGCGTATGGACAATGCCCCGGAGAAGCGGGTGGAGCTCCATCTGCACACCAATATGTCCGCCATGGACGCCCTGACAGCGGTGGGGTTCAAGACGGACTCCACCATCGGCACCGACAAGAATGTGATCAAGCGGGCGGAGGCCTGGGGACACCCGGCCATCGCCATTACGGACCACGGCGTGGCCCACGCCTTTCCAAACGCCAAGCACTCGGCCAAGAAGATCAAGGTGCTCTTCGGTGTGGAGGCCTATTATATCAACGATGTGGACGACCGGGTGGTGGTCCATGGACAGACAGACGCCCTCTTTTCGGATGAGATCGTCTGCTTTGACATCGAGACCACCGGCCTGAATAAGAAATTTGAGGTCATCATCGAGATCGGCGCGGTGGTGCTGAAAAACGGAGAGATCACCGACCGCTTCAACACCTTCGTGTCCCCGGGCCGCATCCTGAGCCCGGAGATCATCCACCTCACCGGCATTACGGACGAGATGCTGGAGGGGGCACCCTCCCAAAAGGAGGCGCTGGAGGCTTTTTTGGCATTTGCCGGAAACCGCCCTCTGGCGGCCCACAACGCCGACTTTGACATGGGCTTTATTGCCGCGGGCTGCCGGAAATATGGCATCCCCTTCCGCAACCCCTCGGTGGACAGCCTGATCCTGGCACAGAACCTGCTGCCGGAGCTGGGCAAATACAAGCTGGACATTGTGGCGGAGTACCTGCATCTGCCCGCCTTCAACCACCACCGGGCCAGCGATGACGCGGCCACGGTGGCCTATATGCTGCCCCACTTTTTCAAAAGGCTGGAGGAGATGGGGCTGCGTACTCTGGGGGAGATCAACCCTGCCATGCCCAAGCTGCGCCGGGGGGGCGGGAAGCTGCGCAGGAAGCCCAAGCACCTCATCGTGCTGGCCAAAAATCAGACGGGGCTGCGCAACCTCTATAAGCTGATCTCCCTGTCCCAGCTGGAGCACTTCAAGCGCTACCCCATCATGCCCAAGTCCCTCATCAACGAGAACCGGGAGGGCCTGATCATCGGCTCGGCCTGCGAGGCGGGAGAATTGTTCCAGGCGGTGGTGGACGGAAAGGACTGGGAGGAGCTCAAGCGCATCGCCTCCTGGTACGACTACCTGGAGATCCAGCCCCTGTGCAACAATATGTTCATGCTCCGCAAGGGCATCGTGAAGAGCGAGGAGGAGCTGCGGGACTTCAACCGCACCATCGTCCGCCTGGGAGAGGAGATGGGCAAGCCGGTGTGTGCCACCGGGGACGTCCACTTCCTGGATCCGGAGGACGAGGTCTACCGGCATATCCTGCTGGCCTCCAAGGGCTTTGAGGACGCGGACGAGTCCCTTCCCATTTATTTCAAGACCACGGAGGAGATGCTCCAGGAGTTTGACTATCTGGGGAAGGAGAAGGCACGGGAGGTGGTGGTGACCAACACCAACCTCATCGCCGACTGGTGCGACCCCATCGACCCGCTGCCCCAGGGGCTGTTTGCCCCCAAGCTGGAGGATTCCGACGGGGAACTGAAGCGGCTGGTGTGGGGAAAAGCCCATGAACTGTACGGAGAAGATCCCCCAAAGATCGTCACCGACCGCATCGAGGTGGAGCTGGGCGACATCATCCGGTGTAAATACGACGTCATTTATATGTCTGCCCAGAAGCTGGTGCAGAACTCCCTGGAGCACGGATACCTGGTTGGCTCCCGAGGCTCGGTGGGTTCCTCTCTGGTGGCCTTCATGTCGGGCATCACCGAGGTGAACTCTCTGCCTGCCCACTACCGCTGCCCCAACTGCAAGCACTCCGACTTCGACTATGCCCAGGACCCCGCCCACCCCTACGGCTGCGGGGCGGATATGCCGGATGCGGTGTGCCCCGTGTGCGGCACGAAGTATGTGAAAGACGGCTTCAACATCCCCTTTGAGACCTTTTTGGGCTTCGGCGGCGACAAGGTCCCCGACATCGATCTGAACTTCTCAGGCGAGTATCAGGCCAACGCCCACCGCTACACCTTCGAGCTGTTTGGACAGACCCATGTGTTCCGGGCAGGCACCATCGGGGCGGTGGCGGAAAAGACGGCCTTCGGCTATGTGAAAAAGTACCTGGACGAGCGGGGGCGGATCGTCTCCAAGGCGGAGGAGAACCGCCTGGCCATCGGCTGCACCGGGGTCAAGCGCACCACCGGCCAGCACCCCGGCGGCATGGTGGTCATCCCCCAGGACAAGGAGATCTATGACTTCTGTCCCGTTCAGCACCCCGCCGACGACCCCAACACGGACATCGTCACCACCCACTTCGAGTACCACTCCATGGAGAGCAACCTGCTGAAGCTGGATATGCTGGGCCACGATGATCCCACCATGATCCGGATGCTGGAGGACCTGACCGGGGTGAACGCCCGGACGGATATCCCGCTGGACGACCGGGATACCATGTCCATCTTCCAGTCCTCCAAGGTGCTGGGCTATGAGAACGACAAGATCCTGGGGCCCACCGGCGGCACCGCCATCCCGGAGTTCGGCACCACCTTTGTCCGGGGGATGCTGGAGGACACTCAGCCCGACCAGTTCGATATTCTGGTGCGGCTGTCCGGCTTCTCCCACGGCACCGATGTGTGGCTGGGCAACGCCAAGGATCTGATCACCTCGGGGACCGCCAAGGTCAGCGAGGCCATCGGCTGCCGGGATGACATCATGTTGTTTCTCATTTCCAAGGGGATGGAGCCCAAGCGCTCCTTCAAGATCATGGAGGCGGTGCGAAAGGGCAGGGGACTGCCCGAGGGGGCGGAGGACGAGATGCGGGAGCACGGGGTGCCCGACTGGTACATCGGCTCCTGTAAGAAGATCGCCTATCTGTTCCCCAAGGCCCATGCGGTGGCCTATGTGATGATGGCCTTCCGGATCGCCTGGTTCAAGGTCCACCGCCCGCTGGCCTTTTATGCCGCCTACTTCTCCATCCGCGCCAAGGCTTTTGACGAGGCATTCATGTGCCGGGGGATGGATGTGTGCCAGCGGAAAATGCGGGAGATCGTGGCCAAGGACAAGGAGGCATCCGCCGTGGAGCAGGATATGCTCACCACCCTGGAGGTCTGCTATGAGTTCTACCTTCGCGGCTTCACCTTCGACCGGATGGACCTGTACAAGTCGGAGGCCATCAACTTCTCCATGGACGAGGAGCGGGGCACGCTGCGCCCCCCCTTCGTGTCGGTGGCCGGGCTGGGCGACACGGCGGCCATCTCTCTGGCGGAGCAGGTGAAAGGAAAGCGGTTCATCTCCATCGAGGAGGTGGCGGCCGCCTGCCCCAAGGTGTCCAAGACCCATATCGACAAGCTGACAGAGGCCGGAGCATTTGGAGATATGCCGGCCACCAGCCAGATGGACCTGTTTTCCATGTTTGGCTGAGCCTGTCCGCGAAACGGCCGCCGGAGGGCGGCCGTTTCTGAGTCCATCGAAAAAGTGGCGCAGCCACTTTTTCGATGGGAGATCGCACGAAATATTCACCTCGATTTCCTGCGAAATTGTCGGTAAATATTTCGTGAGAAGTGTCATTTCCCAGGTACACGCCCTCGGAAATGACGGGATTCCATTTTATTCCGCCGCCTGAGGGCGGCGGAACTCCTTGCAGGAGGGCTTTTTTGACAAGCAGCGAAACGGCCGCCGGAGGGCGGCCGTTTCTGCTTGTCAGTGCCGTTGGATTTGCCTGCGCCCGTATCTTTTTCCCCGCTGGCACATAGAAATAGCGGGAAAGGGTGATGGTATGTCGGGCAAAGGGATTCGGGAGGGGCTGCTGGAGCGGACGGCGGAGCTGTTGGACCTGCCAGCCGACGCGGTGGCCGGGGTGCCGCGGCTGGAGCTGGTGGGGACCCGGGAGCTGCGGATGGAGAACCACAAGGGCATCCTGGCCTATGGGACGGAGGAGATCCACATCAGCGGAGGCTCCTATATCGTCAAGGTGACAGGGGAGGCCCTGGAGCTGCGGGCCATGACCGGGCTGGAACTGCTCATCACCGGGCGCATCACCGGCGTTCAGCTGGCATAGGGGCGGCGGGATGAAGCGCGCGGTCAACTATCTGCGGGGGACGGCGACCCTGACGGCACAGGGGCTGTTCCCGGAGCGCCTGCTGAATCTGTGCGCCCAGGAGGGGGTGGCCTGCTGGGGACTGGAGTGGGTGGACAGCCATACCATGCGTCTGACCACCTACCGCCGAAGCCTGCCCCTGCTGCGCCGTCTGGCCCAGCGGGTGGGCTGCGAGGTGGAGGTGGAGGGGACCCGGGGGCTGCCGGACTTCCTGGCCCGGTTCCGGCGGCGGTATGCCTTCCTCATCGGGCTGGCCTTCGCCCTGCTGGCGGTGAGCGTCCTGTCCCGGTTCATCCTGACTGTGGAGGTGGTGGGAAGCGAAAAGGTACCCACCGCCCAGATCCTGTCAGAGCTGCGGCGGTACGGGGTGCGGCCGGGGGCGTACGGCCCCGGCCTGGACCGCAAGACCATCGCCCAGCAGGCCCTGCGGGGGCTGGAGGGCTTGTCCTGGATGTCCATCAACCTGTACGGGACCCGGCTGGAGGTGGTGGTCCGGGACGCGGTGGAGCCCCCGGAGCTGGCCGGGGAGGAGGGATATTACGACATCGTGGCGGAGACGGACGGTCTGATCACCCAGGTGGAGCCCATGGCGGGGGAAGCCGCGGTGCAGGAGGGGGACACGGTGGCGGAGGGAGAGGTGCTGATCTCCGGGGTGATCACCATGGAGCCGCCCAAGTACAGCGACCTCCCGGTGCGCACCTATCAGACCCACGCCCGGGGCAAGGTCTATGCCCGCACCTGGCGGACTCTGTCCGCCGCCATCCCCGTCCAGGCGGAGGTGAAGCGGCACACCGGGGAGGAGCGGACCCTGTGGTCCCTGAGCTGCCTGGGGGCGCGGCTGGATTTTTATAAAAACAGTAGCATTCCCTGGCCGTTGTATGATAAAATAACCACGGTACACCAGCTGACCCTTCCGGGTGGGCGGGGCCTGCCCCTGATGCTGCGGGGGGAGCGCTGCCGCGCCTATGAGAAAGAGACGGTCCCCATCGACCTGGAAGCGGCCCGGACCATGCTGGAGGAGCGCCTGCTGCTCCGGCTGGGGGAGACGGTCGGAGCGGATGGACAGGTGCTGTCCACCCAGTATTCGGCCCGGGTCCGCGGCGGGATGCTGGAGGTGACCCTGACCGCGGAGTGCCGGGAGGAGATCGGAATGGAGGTCCCCGGCGGCCGCGAGATCCCGGGGGAGACCCCGGCGGAGTAGGAGAAGGTACACCCATGACAGAACAGAGCATCAGCCTGGAGCGTCTGGAGGACACCATCAGTGTCTTTGGCTCCTTTGACGAGAATATCCGATTGATCGAAGCGGAGCTGGGGGTCTCGGTGGTGAACCGGGACGCACAGCTGAAAATTGCCGGGGAGGACCCGGAAAAGGTGATGTATGCCGCCCGGGTCATTGAAAATCTGATGACCCTGGCCTCCCGGGGGGAGTCCATCGGGGAACAAAACGTCCGCTATGTCCTCCAGCTGGTCCGGGAGGGCCGGGAGGAGCAGATCCACCACCTGGCGGCCGACGTGCTGTGCATCACGGCCAAGGGCAAGCCCATCAAGGCCAAGACCCTGGGGCAGAAGAAGTATATCGAGGCCATTCAGAAAAATGTAGTTACGCTGGGAATCGGCCCGGCCGGCACCGGTAAGACCTATCTGGCGGTGGCGGCGGCGGTGGCCGCTTTTCGGGAGAAGCAGGTCAACCGCATCATCCTAACCCGCCCCGCGGTGGAGGCGGGGGAGCGGCTGGGCTTCCTGCCGGGGGATCTCCAGTCCAAGGTGGACCCCTATCTGCGGCCCCTGTACGACGCCCTGTTTGATATGCTGGGCCCGGACACCTATCAGAAGTACCTGGAGCGGGGCAATATCGAGGTCGCCCCCCTGGCCTATATGCGCGGCCGGACGCTGGACGACAGCTTCATCATTCTGGACGAGGCGCAGAACACCAGCCGGGAGCAGATGAAGATGTTCCTGACCCGCCTGGGCTTTGGCTCAAAAATCGTCATCACCGGCGACATCACCCAGATCGACCTGCCTGCGGATAAGGTGTCCGGCCTGCGGGAGGCCATGCGGGTGCTGAAAGGGGTGGAGGACATCGCCATCTGCCGCCTGGGAGAGAGCGACGTGGTCCGCCACGCCCTGGTCCAGCGGATCATCAAGGCCTATGAGGTGGACGAGGACCGGAAGGGCGGCGGCAAGAAGGAGCGCAGGGGCTGAGCCGCGGCAGACCCATGACAGACAGAGAGAAAGGGAGTGCTTGGATGGATCACACCATTATCTTCGAGACCGAGGTGGAGTGCCCTCCGGAGACGGAGGCCCTACTGGACAAGGTAATCTCCGCCGCATTGAAGGCGGAGGGGGTCACGCTGCCCTGTGAGATCAGCGTGCTTCTCACCGACGACGCGGGCATCCACCAGATCAACCGGGAGATGCGGGAGGTGGACCGGCCCACCGATGTGCTCTCCTTCCCCATGTTTGACCTGGAGCCCGGACAGCACCCGGAGGAGGGTGAGGAGGACCCGGAGACCGGCCTGGTTCCCCTGGGGGATATGTGCATCTCCCTGGAGCGGGCGGCGGCCCAGGCGGAGGAGTTCGGCCACAGCGTGGAGCGGGAGCTGAGTTACCTCACCGTCCACTCGGTGCTCCACCTGCTGGGCTATGACCACCTGGACGAGGGCCCCATGAAGGCCCAGATGCGGGCCAGGGAGGAGGCCATCCTGGGGGAACTGGGGATCACCCGGGAGACAGAGCAGGAGACGCGGCCATGAGAGAGAAGCCCTATCTGCGGCTTGTGCCGCTGGAGGAAGAGGAGGAGCCGGCAGAGATCGGGGGGGAGTTCCCCGCCAAGGATCTGGCTGTGATCTCCGCCGCCCTGTGCGCCGCCGCGGCCGCCTTTTGGTGGGTGTGGCGGAAGCTGACCAGGTGAACGGGCATTTGCAGGGCCCCACGGAGAGGGACGAACCGTGCGGGTATGACCCGTAGGGGCGCACACTGTGCGCCCGCCGGTTTAAAGGGCGGCTTCGAGGAAAACAGGCGCACGCTGTGCGCCCCTACAAAAGTGAATGCCATTTCAGTGGGAAACTGGGAGGAGGCGCGGAAGATGTTTTTTGGAATGTGGCTGGTCTGGATCCTGGGCGGCCTGGGTGTGCTTTTTTTCGGAGGACTGCTTGGGATCGGGAACTGGGCATATTTTTTCCTTGCTACCGGCCTGCTGGCCGGGGCGAGCGCGGCAGTTAACCGGATCTTGGAGCAGCTGAGGGACCTGGACAAGCGGCTCCAGCAGATTCAAGCTCAGCTGGACCGGCTGACGCAGGCCCCTTCTTCCGAAGAATCGGACGAACCGGGTTGATTTGATCCGTAGGGGCGCACAGCGTGCGCCCGCCGGTTCAAAGGACAGCTTCGGGAAATACGGGCGCACGCTGTGCGCCCCTACAAAAGTGAATGCCATTTCAGTGGGAAACTGGGAGGAGGCGCGGAAGATGTTTTTTGGAATGTGGCTGGTCTGGATCCTGGGCGGCCTGGGTGTGCTTATTTTCGGAGGACTGCTTGGAATCGGGAACTGGGCATATTTTTTCCTTGCTACCGGCCTGCTGGCCGGGGCGAGCGCGGCAGTTAACCGGATCTTGGAGCGGCTGAAGGACATGGACACGTGGCTTCAGATTCAGGCAGACCAGCTGCAGCAGCTTCAAGCCCAGTTGGACCGGCTGACGCAGGCCCCTTCTTCCGAAGAATCGGACGGACCGGGTTGATTTGATCCGTAGGGGCGCACACTGTGCGCCCGCCGGTTCAAAGGGCGGCTTCGAGGAAAACGGGCGCACGCTGTGCGCCCCTGCAAAAGAGAATGTAGGGTTACACACACCTGGGGGAGAAAAAATGCTCGCATCCCCTGAATACAAGAAAGTGAGGATCATCTTATGACAATCAAAAAATCCGGCATCATCACCCTGTGCGGCCGGCCCAACGTGGGCAAGTCCACTCTGACCAACGCCCTGGTGGGGGAGAAGGTGGCCATCGTCACCAACAAGCCACAGACCACCCGCAGCCGGATCTGTGCCATCCTGAACCGGGGGGAGAGCCAGTTCGTCTTTGTGGACACCCCCGGCCTGCACCGGGCCCGCACCCGCCTGGGGGACTACATGGTCAACGTGGTGAAGGAGAGCGTGGCCGACGTGGACGGCGTGCTGCTTCTGGTGGAGCCCATCCCCAACATCGGCGACCCGGAGCGGGAGCTGATTGCCCGGATCAAAAGCCTGGGGTGCCCCTCGGTACTGGTCATCAATAAGGTGGACACCCTGGAGCACAAGGAGAAGCTGCTGGAGGTCATCCAGGTCTATGGACAGGCCCACGACTTCACCGCCGTGGTGCCCATCTCCGCCAAGAGCGGCGAGGGTGTGGACGAACTGCTGGGCGTGCTGGAGGGCTTCCTTCCGGAGGGCCCCCAGCTGTTCCCCGAGGACATGGTCACCGACCAGCCGGAGCGGCAGATCATGGCGGAGATTTTAAGGGAGAAGCTGCTGCTGTGCCTGGACAAAGAGATCCCCCACGGCACGGCGGTGGAGATCACCAAATTCTCCGAGCGGGACGACGAGGTCATCGAGATCGACGCCACCATCTACTGTGAGAAGAACAGCCACAAGGGCATTATCATCGGCAAGGGGGGGGCCATGCTGAAAAAGGTGTCCACCCTGGCCCGGCAGGATATGGAGCGGTTCATGGGGACCAAGGTGTATCTCCAGACCTGGGTGAAGGTCAAAGAAAATTGGCGGGATAATCCATCGGCGATCCAGAATTTCGGCTACCGCAAGGAGTAACAGAGAGGCGGTATCTGACGAGCCAATTTTCTTTGCGAGCGTATGCGAGCCGCGCTTTCACGCGTACAAGTGTTTTTCCGGAGGAAAAACCTTGGTCCCGGGGGAGTTTCTTCCCCGGGACAAAATCCAAAACGGGCCCCCGCAAAAGCGGCAGCTTTTGTGGGACAAATTGGCGGGATAATCCATCGGCGGATCCAGGCATTTTCCATCGCCAGGAGACTGGTCCGGCGGGAACTGGAAAAAGAAGCAGACTAACATTTCCCGGTCATAGCGGCATGGGAAAACAGCCAGCCTAACGGCAGACGACAGAACGGGAGGGCTGGCTGTGGACGAGTCAGGACTGTGGGAATTATTTTGTAAAACCGGGCTGCCAGAGGCGTTCCTGGCCCTGGCCGGGAGCCGGGGGGAGCAGGGAACACCGCCGGTTTCCGGTGCGGTCCGCCCCTCTGGGCCGGGCGGCCCAAACACCCTGCGGGATGTCTGAAGCCCGCAGTACATAGGAGGCGCGTCTCATGCACCTGCAAACCAAGGCCCTTGTCCTGCGGGAGACCGCCTACAAGGAGTCAGATAAGATCCTGACACTGCTCACCCAGGAGGCGGGGCGGCTCACCGCCTCCGCCCGGGGCTGCCGGAGAAAGGGGAGCCCCATCGCCGCGGGCAGCCAACTGCTGGTGTGGTCCGATGTGGTGCTGTACGAGTACCGGGGCCGCTGGACTGTCCAGGAGGCGGCGGTAGACCGGGAATTTCGCGGGATGAGGGAGGATCTGGAGAAATTTTCTCTGGGCTGTTATTTTGCCGAGGTAACAGAGCTGCTGGCGGTGGAGGGGTTACCCTGTCCGGAGCTGCTCTCCCTGCTGCTGAACAGCCTCCATGCCCTGGACCGGCTGGACCGGCCTCTGGGGCTGGTGAAGGCGGCCTTTGAGCTGCGGGCCATGTGTCTGGCGGGTTATGAGCCCCTGCTGGACGCCTGTGCGGTGTGCGGCTGTCCCACCCCGGAGGAGCCCCGCTTCCATCTGCGGGAGGGTGTGCTCCACTGCGTGGGCTGCCGGGGTTCTGTGGGGGAGGGGATCTCTCTGCCCCTGGACAGCGGCTCTCTGGCGGCGATGCGCCACATTGTCTACGGAGACCCGAAACGGCTGTTCTCCTTCCGCCTGGACGGCGCGGGGCTGGAGACGCTGGCCGGGGTGGCGGAGGCCTATCTGCTCACCCAGTTGGAGCGGGGATTCCGCACCCTGGATTTTTACAAGAGCCTGACTCTGACCCCGCCGGACCGCCTGTGACCGGGGACGGAGCTGGCCCATCTGTGCAAAACGCGCTTCCCCGTATGCAGCTGTGCATACAGGGAAGCGCGTCTTGTTTTCTGGGGCCTGCTCAGTTCTGACGGGTCAGCTCCTCCATCTCGTCCAGAAGCTGGCCGAACAGGTCCAAAGCGGCCTGGATGGGCTGGGGAGAGGCCATGTCCACGCCGGCCCCCCGGAGCAGGTCGATGGGGTCTTGGCTGCATCCGCCGGACAGGAAGCCCAGATAGTCCTTCACCGCGGGGGCGCCCTCCTTCAGGATGCGGCGGGAGAGGGCGATGGCGGCGGAGTAGCCGGTGGCGTACTGGAACACATAGTAGTTGTAGTAGAAGTGGGGGATCCGGGCCCACTCCAGGGCGATCTCGTCGTCGATGACCATATCAGGGCCGAAGTAGTCCTCGTTCAACGCCCGGTACTCCCGGCTGAGGAGGTCGGCGGTGAGGGTCTCCCCCTGGGCGGCCAGCTGACCGATGCGCAGTTCAAATTCGGCGAACATGGTCTGGCGGTACAGGGTACCCTTGAACTGCTCCAGGAAGTGGTTGAGCAGCCACGCCCGCCGCCGCCGGTCCTGGGTGCTCTGGAGCAGATGCTCCATCAGAAGGGCCTCGTTGCAGGTGGAGGCCACCTCAGCCACAAAGATCACATAGTCCCGGTACACCGTGGGCTGCGTCCTGTTGGACAGATAGGAGTGGACCGCGTGGCCCAGTTCATGAGCCAGAGTGAACATACTGTCCAGATCGTCCTGATAGTTGAGCAGGATATAGGGGTGGACCAGCGAGCCGGCCATATAGCCGCCGGACCGCTTTCCCACATTTTCATAGACGTCGATCCAGCGGCTGTCCAGCCCCTCCCGGAGGATGGCCTGGTAGTCGGCCCCCAGGGGGGCCATGGCCTGATAGACCGTCTCCCGGGCGTCGGCATAGGGGATCCTGGCGTCTACCCCGGAGACCATGGGGGCGTACACGTCATAGAAGTGCAGCTCCTCCAGGCCCAGCAGCTTTTTCCGCAGACGGACATAGCGGTGCATCTTGTCCAGGTTGGCCCGGACGGTGGAGATGAGATTGTGGTAGACCTCCACCGGGACGTGGGTGCCGTCCAGAGAGGCAGCCAAAGCGCTGGGATAGTGCCGGGCGGAGGAGAAGAACTGGAGCTGCTTGACCTGGGCGTTCAGAGTGGCGGCCAGGGTGTTTTTGACCCCTCCGTAGACGGCGTACAGGTTCTGGAAGGCGGAGCGGCGCAGGGCGCGGTCCTCGCTGGACATGAGCAGGGTGAAGGAGCCGTTGGACAGCGGGTGGCGGCCGCCCTGTCCGTCCACGGCGTCGGGGAAGGTGAGGTCGGCGTCGGACAGCTTGGAGAAGATGTCGTCCGGGGACTGGGCCAGCTCTCCGGCGGCGGCCAGCAGACGCTCCTCGCAGTCGGACAGGGTGTGGGCCCTGCGGCGCTGGATGTTGTGGAGATACCGGCGGAACAGCTCCAGCCGGGGCTCCTGCCGGTAAAACTCCTCCAGCGTCTGATCGGCAAGGCGCAGAAGTTCCGGGACCTCAAAGGCAGTGGCCCGGGACAGCTCCACATACTGGGTGGTAATCCGGCCTACCATGGCCTGGTACTCCGGGACGCGGGTGTCCTCGTCGCTCCGTCGCTGGGCGTAGTCCATCAGCCGGACCAGAAGCTCGCCGGCCTCCTGCTCCAGGGTCAAAAAGCCGTAGAGGACGGCGGCACTCCCGCCCAGGCGGCCCTCATACTCCGCCAGCCGGGTGGTGAGGCCCTGGAGGCGGACGAAGTCCTCCTGCCACGCCTGGTCTGAGGGATACAGGTCGGCGGTGTTCCAGGTATCGGGCTGGGGGATGGCGGAACGCTCCGGAATGATTTTCTGCTGGGACATGATGAGAGACCTCCTATGGATGCAAGATGATAACAGTATGGTACCACGGAGAGGAAAATATCGCAACTTCCTTCTTTGACGCCGCAGTCATCGGCCCTGCCGGACGGAGCTTTTGTATGCTGTGGGGGAGGATATGTCGGAAGCCCCCGTTTTTTGGCAAAAGTTTTTCTTGACAAACCGCCTGGATGCGAGTATGATTACACCATCTCTTTAGCGAACTAATGAAATAGAATACAAAAGAGGAGGGCGCGATATGTCCCGCTTTTTCAACCGCAGCCTGGACCGGCTGGTCCCCTATACCCCCGGAGAGCAGCCCCAGGACCAGCAGTATGTCAAGCTGAATACCAATGAATCCCCCTATCCGCCCTCACCTGGCGTGATCGCCGCCCTCAACGCCCGGGAGGCCGCCGACCTGCGGCTCTACTCCGATCCGGAGGCCAAGGTCCTCAAGGCGGCCCTGGCGGAGCGGTACGGCGTGGAGCCGGCCAACATTTTTGTGGGGAACGGCTCGGATGAGGCGCTGAACTTTGCCTTTCTGGCCTACGCCGCCGACGGGCGGGGAGTGGCCTTTGCGGATATAACCTATGGCTTCTACCCGGTGTTTGCCGATCTGTACCACATCCCCGTCCAGATCGTTCCGCTGAGGGAGGACTTCACCCTGGAACCGGAGGATTATTACGGCCTGCACAGGACCATCGTGATCGCAAATCCAAACGCCCCCACAGGGCTGGCCCTGAGCCGGGCTCAGGTGGAGGGGATCCTCCAGGCAAATCCCGACTGTGTGGTGGTGCTGGACGAGGCGTATGTGGACTTCGGCGGAGAGAGCTGCGTGTCTCTTACCGGACGGTACCCCAATCTGCTGGTGGTGCAGACCTATTCCAAATCCCGGTCCATGGCCGGGGCCCGGCTGGGATACGCCATCGGAGACGCGGCCCTCATCCAGGACCTGGAGACCATCAAATTTTCCACCAACCCCTATAATGTCAACCGCCTGACCCTGAAGGCCGGGGCGCAGGCCCTGGCGGAGCAGGCATACTACGACAAAAACTGTCAAACGATCATGGAGACGCGGGCCTACACCGCCCGGGAACTGGAGAAGCTGGGCTTTACGGTCCTGCCCTCCCAGTCGAACTTCCTGTTTGCCAGGAAGCCCGGGACAGAGGGGGCGGACGTCTACCGCCGGCTGAAGGAGCGGGGGGTCCTGGTGCGCCATTTTGACAAGGAGCGCATCCGGGACTACAACCGGATCACCATTGGGACACGGGAGCAGATGGATATTTTACTGGAGAAGCTGAGGGAGTTTGTATGAGAACGGCAGAGATCGCGCGAAAGACCAATGAGACGGACATCCGCCTCTCCCTGAATCTGGACGGACGGGGGGAGAGCCAGATCCGGACCGGCGTGGGCTTTCTGGACCATATGCTCACCCTGCTGGCCCGCCACGGGGGGATGGATCTGGAGCTGACCTGTGATGGAGACACCCAGGTGGACGACCACCACAGCGTGGAGGACATCGGCATCGCCCTGGGCCAGGCCTTTGACCAGGCACTGGGGGAGAAGCGGGGGGTGCGGCGGTACGCCTCCCTGTGCCTGCCCATGGACGAGGCCCTGATCCTGTGCGCTGTGGACCTGTCCGGCCGGGGCGGGTACTACGAGGAGCTGGCCATTCCCACGGAGAAGATCGGCGCCTTTGACACCCAGCTGGTCTATGAGTTTATGTGGGCCTTCGCGGCCAACGCCAGGCTGACCCTCCACCTGCGGAAGCTGGCGGGACGCAACTCCCACCACATTGTGGAGGGGGCCTTCAAGGCCCTGGGCCGCGCCCTGCGGGAGGCGGCGGAGACCGATCCCCGGTTCCGGGACGAAATTCCATCCACCAAAGGGATGCTGTAAACGGGAGACGCCATGCTGAAGGAACAGTTGAATCAGTTATATGAGGAGTACGGGTATCGGAAATTCCGGATGTCCAAGTTTGAGGACTATGACCTGTATGCCCAGAACAAGGATTTTTTGAAAAAGGGACACATCATCACCTTTACCGATGGAGACGGATCACTCAAGGCGCTGAAGCCGGACATCACCCTGTCCATTATGAAGAACAACAGCGGGGACAGCGAGAAGGTGTACTACAACGAGAATGTATACCGGGAGACCGGCGGGACCTTTCGGGAGATCCTCCAGGTGGGGGTTGAGTCGGTGGGGCAGATCGACCCCTACGCGGAGGCGGAGGTCATCGTCCTGGCGGCCAAGTCCCTCCGGACCATCTCAGAGGACTATGTGCTGGACCTGTCCGACGTGAGCTTTGTGGGCGGCCTGCTGGACTGCATGGGGCTGACCGGCATACGGCGGGAGCGGGTGCTGGCCCTGCTGGCCCAAAAGAACGTCCCCGGCATCCAGGCCATGGCCGGGCAGGGGGAGCTCCAGCGCCGGGACGCGGACGATCTGGTGCAGCTGATGGAGATCTACGCCCCGTTGAAGGAGGGAATCGCCCAGGCGGGAGCGCTGGCCCGGAACAACGCCAGCTGGGAGGCTCTGCGGCAGCTGTCCGTCACGGCCTCCATTCTGGAGTCCTTCGGCCTCAACGGGCAGGTCAGGCTGGACTTCTCCCTGGTGAACAGTATGGACTACTACAACGGCGTGATCTTTCAGGGCTTTCTGCCCAAGATCCCGTTTCCGGTCCTGTCCGGCGGGCGGTATGACAACCTCCCCCGGAAGATGGGCAAGGAGGTGGGGGCCATCGGCTTTGCCCTGTATATGGGGCGGCTGGAGCAGTTCTTTGGACAGGAGCGGCAGTACGATGCCGATGTGCTGCTGACCTATGGGCCGGACGCGGATTTGGTGAAGCTGGCCGCCTTCGCCGAGCGGCTGCGGCAGGAGGGCAGGTCGGTCCGCTGTGAGCGGGAGACGGGGCAGCCCTGTCCGGTGCGCTGCCGGAAGAAAGTCCGGTACACAGACGGGATCGGCCCGGAGGAGGTGCTGACATGATCAACGTGGCGCTGCCCAAGGGGCGGCTGGGGGAGACGGCCTATGAGACGCTGGCCGCAGCCGGCTATGACTGCCCCGCGATTTTGGAGAAAAACCGGAAGCTCACCTTTGAGAATCCGGAGAAGGGCGTCCGTTACTTCTGGGTCAAGCCCTCGGACGTGAGCATCTATGTGGAGCGGGGGGCGGCCGATGTGGGCATCGCAGGCCGGGACATCCTGCTGGAGTACCGGCCCGATGTGTACGAGCTGCTGGACCTGAAGCTGGGGCGGTGCCGGATGTGCGTGGCCGGTCCGGAGGACTTTTATGACGACCCCAACAAGACCCTCCGCGTGGCGACCAAGTTCCCCCACATCGCCGGGGAGTACTATGAGTCCCGGTCCCGGGACATCGACATCATCAAACTCAACGGCTCCATCGAACTGGCCCCCATCCTGGGGCTGTCCGATGTGATCGTGGACATCGTGGAGACGGGTAAGACACTGCTGGAGAACCACCTGGCCCCTCTGGAGACCATCGTGGACATCAGCGCCCGGTTCATCTGCAACAAGGTGAGCTATAAATTCAAGCACCAGGAGGTCCTGCGGATGCGGGACGCCCTGGAGAAAAACCTGTGAGGGGACCGCTATGATTCAGATCTATGACCTCAATGCCATACAGGACCAGGAGATCTTCCTCCGCCGTGACGAGGTGCGGGATGTGTCCGCGCCGGTGGCCGACATCATCCGGACAGTCCGGGCGGAGGGGGACCGCGCCCTGTACGAGTATGCCCGCCGCTTCGACGGGGCGGAGCTGTCCGGCCTGAGCGTGACCGGGGCGGAGCTGGAGGCCGCCCTAGAGCAGGTGGAGCCGGAGTTCCTGGCCGTCCTGCGGGAGGCGGCGGACAACATCCGGGCCTACCA
The DNA here is from genome assembly GCA_050943915.1 of Lawsonibacter sp. Taxonomy (GTDB): domain Bacteria; phylum Bacillota; class Clostridia; order Oscillospirales; family Oscillospiraceae; genus Lawsonibacter. The sequence goes on along the minus strand of JBMNQB010000002.1, from coordinate 104,278 downwards.
CGCAAAGCAGAAGCGGGAGAGCTTTGTGATGACCCAGCGAGACGGAGTGATCCTGGGACAGAGGATCCTTCCTCTGGCCCGGGTGGGGATCTATGTCCCAGGCGGTACCGCCTCCTATCCGTCCACCGTACTGATGAATGCCATCCCGGCCCAGATCGCCGGGGTGGAGGACATCGTGATGGTCACGCCCCCTGGCCGGGACGGAGCGGTGTCCCCAGCCATTCTGGCCGCCGCTCAGGTGGCCGGCGTGACCCGGATCTTCAAGTGCGGAGGGGCCCAGGCCATCGCCGCCCTGGCCTATGGGACGGAGAGCGTTCCCCAGGTGGACAAGATCGTGGGCCCGGGCAACGCCTATGTGGCCGAGGCGAAGAAGCAGGTCTTTGGCCAGGTGAACATCGACATGATCGCCGGTCCCTCCGAGGTGCTGGTGCTGGCCGACGGGGCTTCCAACCCGGCCTGGGTGGCGGCGGACCTGCTCTCCCAGGCGGAGCACGACCGGATGGCCTCCGCGGTGCTGGTCACCGACTCCCGCGCGCTGGCGGAGCAGGTGGCCAGGGAACTGGAGGTCCAGCTGTCCCGCCTGGAGCGGGCGGACATTGCCCGGGAGTCCATCGAGCGCAACGGAAAGATCATCGTGGCCCGCTCTTTGGAGGAGGGGATCCAGGTGGCCAACCGCATCGCGCCGGAGCACCTGGAGCTGTGTGTGGACCAGCCCTTCGACTATCTCAGCCAGATCCGGAACGCGGGCTCCATCTTTTTGGGGCGGTATGATCCGGAGCCCCTGGGGGACTATTTTGCCGGACCCAACCACACCCTGCCCACCATGGGCACCGCCCGGTTTTACAGCCCCCTCTCGGTGGACGATTTCATCAAAAAATCTCAGTTCAGCTACTACACCCGGGAGGCCCTGGAGCGGGACTATCGGAAGGTGGGGCTGTTCGCCCGCCGGGAGGGGCTGACGGCCCACGCCCGGGCGGTGGAGATCCGGTTTGAAGGGGAGGAGGGAGCACAGTGATCGCGGTGATCGACTATGGAGTAGGAAACCTTTTTTCGCTGAAAAGCTCTCTGTCCGCCATCGGACAGGAGGCGGTGGTCACCCGGGACCAGGAGGAGCTGGACCGGGCGGATCACATCCTTCTGCCGGGGGTGGGGGCCTTCGGCGACGCGGTAGAAAAGCTGCGGAGCACCGGAATGGACCGGGCGGTCCTCCGGCAGGCGGCGGCGGGAAAGCCGCTGCTGGGCATCTGCCTGGGGATGCAGCTGCTGTTTGAGACCTCCTTTGAGTACGGGGAGCACCAGGGGCTGGGGCTGATCTCCGGCCAGGTGCGGGACATCGGGACGGTGCTCCCCAGCGGCCTGGCGATCCCCCACATGGGCTGGAACGCCCTGCACTTTCCCGGGGAGCGGCCCCGCAGCCCCATCTTCCGGGCCCTGGAGGAGGGGACCCACGTCTACTTCGTCCATTCCTTCGCGGGCTTTGACTGTAAAGGACAATGCACTGCCACCACGGAGTACGGTGCGGAGCTGACCGCAGCGGTGCAGAACGGCAATGTGTATGGGACCCAGTTCCATCCGGAGAAAAGCGGGGCCGCCGGCCTGGCGATCCTGAAGGCATTTTGTGAATTGGAGTGATCGACCATGATCTTACTGCCCGCCATCGACCTGTATGAGGGCAAGGTGGTCCGCCTGACCCGGGGGGACTATGGGAATATGACGGTCTACCGGGACGACCCGGCGGCCCAGGCCGCCGAGTTCCAGGCGGCGGGGGCCGCCTGGCTCCATACGGTGGACCTGGAGGGGGCCCGGGACGGAGGCACCCCCAATTTTGAGGTGATCCGGCAGATCTGCCGGTCCACCGGGCTGAAGGTGGAGATCGGCGGCGGGATCCGCAGCCTGGACACCATCGCCCGGTACCTGGATGCAGGGGTGGAGCGGGTGATCCTGGGGACCCAGGCCGTCACCGACCCGGAGTTTCTGGAGGCGGCGGTCCGCCGCTTTGGGGCCCAGGCGGCCGTGGGCGTGGATCTGAAGGATGGGGCCATCGCCATCCGGGGCTGGAAGGAGACCGCCCCCGAGCCGGCGGAGCAGTTCTTTGCCCGGCTGTGCGCCCTGGGGGTGCGGACGGTGATCTGCACCGACGTCTCCCGGGACGGGATGCTGGGGGGAACCAACGTGGCACTGTACCAGGGGCTGTCCCGGCAGTTCGACCTGGATCTCATCGCCTCAGGCGGTGTGTCAAGCATAGAAGATTTACAGCATCTGAAAGAGATCGGTCTGTACGGCGCAATCCTGGGCAAAGCTCTGTACACCGGGGCGCTGGAGCTGCGCCGGGCTTTGAGGGAGGTGGAGTGAGAGATGGTGACCAAACGGATCATCCCCTGTCTGGATGTGAGAAACGGACGGGTGGTGAAGGGGGTCAACTTCCTGGATGTCCAGGACGTCTCTGACCCGGTACGTCTGGCGGACTACTACTCCCGGTCCGGGGCCGACGAGCTGGTCTTTTACGACATCACCGCCTCTGTGGAGGGGCGGAAGCTGTTCACCGATATTCTGACGGATGTGGCCGCCAGCATCTTCATCCCCTTGACCGTGGGGGGCGGGATCAGCCGCCTGGAGGACTTTGAACGGGTGCTGTCCTGCGGGGCGGACAAGGTCTCGGTCAATTCCGGGGCTATCCAGACTCCGGAGCTGATCGACCAGGCGGCCAAGCGCTACGGCGACCAGTGTGTGGTGCTGTCCGTGGACGTCAAGCGGGTGGACGGGCAGTTCCATGTGTTCCGGGGCGGCGGCCGGGTGGACACCGGACTGGATGCTCTGGAGTGGATCCGCCAGGGGGTGGACCGGGGGGCCGGCGAGGTGGTGGTCAACTCCATCGATACCGACGGCGTCAAGGGCGGCTTTGATCTGGAACTGCTCCAGGCGGTGTGCCGTCTGGTGCGTGTCCCCGTCATCGCATCGGGGGGTGCAGGCGGGATCGGGGATTTTGTGGATCTCTTCCGGTCTGTGCCCGACGTCTCCGCCGGACTGGCGGCCAGCATCTTCCACTTCGGGACGGTGGCCATCCCGGATCTGAAGCGGGAGCTGGACAGGAAAGGGGTGCTGGTGCGGCTGTGATGGATCTGGATACCTTGAAATTTGACGACCGGGGCCTCATCCCCGCCATCGTCCAGGACGCGGAGACGGGGAAGGTGCTCACCCTGGCCTATATGAACCGGGAGTCGCTCAGCATCTCGCTGGAGCGGGGACTGACCTGCTTCTGGTCCCGGTCCAGACAAGAGCTGTGGCTCAAAGGGGAGACCAGCGGAAATTACCAGCATATCGTGGAGCTGCGGGCGGACTGTGACCGTGACGCCCTGCTGGTAAAGGTGAAGAAGGACGGTCCGGCCTGCCATCTGGGGACCGACTCCTGCTTCGACGGGAATTTGATCGATCTGAGAGGAGATATGTAAGATGGAGGAGCAGTTCAGCTATGAGGGCCTGTACCGCCTGCTGGAGGAGCGCAGGGATCAGCGGCCCGAGGGCTCTTATACCACCTACCTGTTTGAAAAGGGGTTGGACAAGATCCTGAAAAAGGTGGGGGAGGAGTGTACTGAGGTCATCATCGCCGCCAAGGCCCAGGACCACAGGGAGACGGTGTATGAGATCGCCGACCTGGCCTACCATGTGATGGTGCTGATGGTCCAGGCGGGCATCTCCCTGGAGGAGGTCCGGGAGGAGTTGGCCGGCCGGCACGTCATTGACCACAAGGTCAAGCAGGAAAAGATGGCCTCTGACCAGGCATGACGGGGCCAAAGAGAATGCAGACTGCGGCGGGGGTTGCCTCCGCCGCAGTTTTCCGTTAAAATAGAGCAAAAGACCGGCGGCGGGCGCGGATGCGCCCATCCGGCGAAAAGGAGAGAGACAGATGCGCGGAGATTTTCACACCCACTCCACTCTGGACGACGGGAAGAGCTCCCTGGAGGAGATGGCCGCCGCCGCCCGGGCGGCGGGGCTGACCCACTTCGGCTTCTCTGGACACAGCTACTGCCCTCTGGAGGAGGACTACTGCATTCCCCGGGAGAAGATCCCAGAGTATCTGGCCCGGGCCCGGGCGCTCCAGGTGCAATACGCGGGGGAGATGGAGGTCTTTGTGGGGCTGGAGCTGGACCTGCTGGGGGAGCGGCCGGAGGGCCTGGACTATGCCATCGGCTCGGTTCATTCCATCTGCGGCGGGGACGGCCGGTATTTCGCCGTGGACGAGAGCCCGGAGACTGCGCGGAAGTGCGTGGAGGAGCTCTTCGGCGGGGATTGGTACCGCTATACCGACGCATACTACGACCAGGTGGCCCTCCTGCCGGAGCGGACGGGATGCGACTGGATCGGGCACTTTGACCTGGTGACCAAATTCAACGAGCGGGCCCCCGCCTTTGATGAGGAGAGTCCCCGGTACCTCCGGCGGGCGCTGGAGGTTATGGAGCACCTGGTCCGCTCCGGTACGGCGTTTGAGATCAATACCGGGGCCATGGCCCGGGGATACCGGACCGCTCCCTATCCTGGGAAAAAACTTCTGCGCGCCCTGCGGGAGTTTGGCGGGGAGATCATCCTGAACTCCGATTCCCACCACACCTCCCACCTGTGCCACGGCTTTCCGGAAGCAGTGGAGCTGGTGCGGGCGGCGGGCTTTACCCACGTCAACCTGTGGACCCAGGACGGTCTGCGTCCGGTGGGTCTCGATGAGGAAGGAAGTGTTGTCTGATGCGTCTGCAAGGCGCGGTGTTTGATGGAACAGAGGCCCTTCTGGATACCGCCGGTGTACCGCTGCCCGGGGTGAAGGAATTTTTGTCCCTGATGAAGATAGAGGACGTCTGGATGTACCTGATCTGTGACGGCGCGGCATCCCCGGTGCGGACCGCTCTGGAGCAGTCCGGCCTCTGGACTTACTTCCGCGGCCTGCTCTCGGCGGCGGAGCAGGGGAGGCCCCCTCTGGATCCGGAGCTGTACGAGAAGGCGGTGCGGCGTCTGCGCACCGCCCGGCGGGCCACCGTGATCTTCACCGCCCGGGAGGCGGCGCTGCGGGCGGCCAAGTCTGCCGGGTTCCAGGTGGTGCTGGTGGGCCCGGGCCACCCGGCTGAGGCGTCCTCTCTGGCGGATGTGACGGTGTCCGACTACCGGGATATGATCCGCGTGGAGTCTTGAGCGCAGGAGAGAAACAGTGTTTCGACCGGAAAGCTTTGTCAAGCGGGAACATCTGTGCTATAATCATGTCTGCAATACACAGCTCCGGAGCGCCGGAGCGAGCCAGAGAAAGGAACCGCTATGAACGAAAAAGAAGTCGCGGAGCTCCGCCGCCGCTTCCGGCAGGACCGGAGCGGCATCTCCCATGTGCGGGGCTGCTATGTGAATGAGAACCGGGAGATCGTGTCCCAGTTTGACCAGCCGCTGGGCGTGATGACCCAGGAGGAGAATGAGAAGATCCTGGGCCTGCTGAAGCGCACCCTGTCCGGGACGCTGGGCAAAAACCTGCTGGACATTACCTTCGCCACGCAGCAGGTGGTCCACGGGGAGGAGCACAAGCTGCTGATGGCCCTGCGCAGCTCAGAGCTGGGGGACGAGGAGGTGGTCCAGGCATTTTTCCAGAAGGTCATTTCCTCGGTGACTTTGGAAGGGAATTACATGATCCTGCTGGTCCATGACGCCTATGACGTGCCCTACCGCTCCCAGGACGGGGACAAGCAGGACGACGCATCCTCGGAGGTGTTCTCCTACATCCTGTGCAGTGTGTGTCCGGTGAAGCTGACCAAGCCGGCCCTGAGCTACTATGTCCAGCAGAATGAGTTCCACAACCGGACAGCGGACTGGGTGGTGGCCCCGCCGGAGCTGGGTTTTCTGTTCCCGGCCTTCGACGACCGTGCCGCCAACCTGTACAACGCCCTCTACTACACCAAGCGTACAGAGGACGTTCAGAGCGCTGTGGTGGAGGTGGTATTCGGCACTGAGGCCCCTATGCCCGCAGACGAGCAGCAGGCGGCCTTTCACACGGTGCTGGAGGAGTCGCTGGAGGAGGAGTGCTGCCTCCAGGTGGTCCAGGCGGTCCACGACCAGCTGTGCGGCCTGATGGAGGACCACAAGGAGAGCCATGAGGCGGAACCCCTGGTCATCGGGAAGGGGGAGGTCCGCCAGGCCCTGGCGGCCAACGGCGTCTCCCAGGAGCACATCCAGGCCTTTGAGGAGAAATACGACCAGAGCTTCGGGGCGGACGCCCAGCTCAGCCCCCGGAATCTGGTGGACCCCAGGCGTGTGGAGATCAAGACGGCGGATGTGACCATCAAGGTAGATCCGGACCGGTCAGACCTGGTCCAGACCCGGATCATCAACGGCGTCAAGTACATCCTGGTCCGGGTGGAGGAGGGCGTGGAGGTCAACGGCGTCCCCGTTCAGATCACAGAATAGCAGGCAGCCTGAGAAAAATCAGAGCGGCAGACCCGTGTGGGTCTGCCGCTTTTGCGTTGCTTCCATTCAGGAAATCCTTCAGCTTTTTGGAGCGGGAAGGGTGGCACGCCGCCGTCACAGGCTCCATATCTGTCGCTTCCGCCTCTTGGCGAAAGCTCCCTCATTCCGCAGTTCCGGCTCTCCCCACGCGACCCGCTGTGCTGGGCTCGCGCGGGGGCCCCGAAAGCTGCGCCCCAGATACGGAAACACTTTGGAGAGGAACTTAGTTCAGGAAATCCTTCAGCTTCTTGGAGCGGGATGGATGGCGCAGCTTTCTGAGGGCCTTGGCCTCGATCTGGCGGATGCGCTCCCGGGTGACATTGAACTCCTTGCCTACCTCCTCCAGAGTGCGGGTGCGGCCGTCCTCAATGCCGAAGCGCAGCTTCAGCACCTTCTCCTCCCGGGGGGTGAGGGTGGAGAGGACCTCCACCAGCTGCTCCTTCAGCAGGGTGAAGGAGGCGGCCTCCGCGGGCTCGCTGGCGTCCTCGTCGGGGATGAAGTCGCCCAGATGGCTGTCCTCCTCCTCACCGATGGGGGTCTCCAGGGAGACGGGCTCCTGGGCGATCTTCAGGATCTCCCGCACGCGCTCCACAGGCATGGACATCTCCTCGGCGATCTCCTCAGGGGAGGGATCGTGGCCCAGCTCCTGGAGCAGCTGGCGGGAGACGCGGATGACCTTGTTGATGGTCTCCACCATGTGGACGGGGATGCGGATGGTACGGGCCTGGTCGGCGATGGCCCGGGTGATGGCCTGGCGGATCCACCAGGTGGCATAGGTGGAGAACTTATAGCCCTTGGTGTAGTCGAACTTCTCCACCGCCTTGATCAGGCCCAGGTTACCCTCCTGGATCAGATCCAAAAACTGCATCCCGCGGCCCACATACCGCTTGGCGATGGACACCACCAGGCGCAGGTTGGCCTCGGCCAGGCGCTGCTTGGCCCGCTCGCCCTTCTTGATGGCCCGGTTGAGCTCAGTACGGACTTCATCGGGGATCTCCTCACCGGCGGCCTCCAGCTCCTCCAGCTGGGACTTGGCGGCGTTGCCCGCGTCCATAGCCTGGGCCAGCTCGATCTCCTCCTCAGAGGACAGCAGGTTGACCTTGCCGATCTCCTTCAGATACATCCGCACCGGGTCGTCGGTGCCGAAGGCGTCCACCATGGAGTTGGGGTCCACCATCTCCTCCTCGTTGATCTCCTCCATGGCCTCCAGGGGGGGATCCGCGTCGTCGGGGAGGTCGGGGATATAGTCCTCGCCCACAGTGTCGATGCCCAAATTCTCCAGGGTGTCATAGATCTTGTCCATCTGATCGGACTCCAGATCCATGTCCTCCAGTACGTCCATCAGCTCGGTGGAGGAGAGGTTTCCCTTCTTCTTGCCCCGCTCGATCAGCTCTCCCAGCTTTTCTGCGCCGGGGACGCCCTCTACCACCTTCATGATCTCCACCTTGCCGGCCTCCATGCGGGCCTGCATCTCCGGAGTGGGGGCCTTGTTCCCATTGGACTTTTTCTCCAGGATCATGGTCACGCCATTGTGCTGGGTCTCGATCAGGGCGGGATTTTCTTTCTTTTTGGTACTCATGGTTTCTCCTCCATATATGCTTTCTTTTCCAAATTACTGCGCTGTGCGGCCAGGAGAAGGTCATTCTCGCTGGCGCCGCTCCGCTTGATGGCTTCTGCGCGGATCACGGCTATGTAATCAGCCAGGGATTGGCGGCTGTTGGCCATAGATTCCGGGGAACTGGCCACCTGAGTCAGGTGATCCATCTCCTCGCCGGTGAGCTCGCCCGCCAGCAGGGACAGCTGGGTGGACAGGCCCTCCTCCGCCCGCCGGAGCAGCAGGGCGTACGCCTTGCCCAGCAGGGGGGAGGAGAACTCCTCCGGCCTCAGCTGGTGCAGCTCCCGGCAGAGGGAGGGGTCCAGCAGCAGCAGCCGGAGCACGCCCTCCTCCGCCCGGGCGGAGCGGATGTTTTCATACCGCAGACCGCGGGACTTAGGCTGAAGCTGGATGGCCGGAGTGAGGTCCCGGCGCTCCTGCTGCTTCTGTTCCTTTCTCAGGCGGCGCTGGAAGGCCTTCTTGACCTCCTGGGCCACTGCCTCCGGGGAGACCCCCGCCGTCTCAGCGGCGTGCCTCCCATAGATCTCCCGCTCCACTGCGCTGGGCAGAGAGGAGAGGAGCTGGGCGGCCTCCTGAAGAAAGCCCACCTTTTGGCTGTCGTCGCTCAGGTCGTATTTTTTCCGGATCTGCTCCAGGCGGTAGTCCACCTGGTTCTCGCTCTGGTCCAGCAGACGGAGAAAGGCGTCCCGTCCGAACTGCTTGATGAACTCATCCGGATCCTTGGCCCCTGTTACCCGCAGGACACGCACCTTCATTCCGGCACGCTCCAGCAGAGGAATGGCACGCTGGGCCGCCGAGACGCCGGCTCCGTCCCCGTCGTAGGCGATGATGGCCTCGGGGAAGTAGCGGGAGAGCAGCTGGGCGTGCTCCGGGGTCAGGGAGGTGCCAAGAGAGGCCACCGCGCTGTCAAAGCCCGCCTGATGGAGGGAGATGGTATCCATATATCCCTCGGTCAGGATGACCCGGCCCGCCTTGGACTTTTTGGCGATGTTCAGGGCGAACACGTTGCGGCTCTTGTTGTACACGGGGGTGTCCGGGGAGTTGAGGTACTTGGGGGTGGAGTCGTCCATCACCCGGCCGCCGAAGCCGATGACCTCGCCCCGGATGTCGATGATGGGGAACATGACCCGGTTCCGGAAGCGGTCATAGATCCGGCCGTCCTGATTGCTCACCGCCAGACCGGCGTCCAGCAGGTCCCGTTTGTCATAGCCCTGCTGTCCCAGCGCCTGGATCAGGGCATCCCACCGGTTGGGGGCAAAGCCCAGGCCGAAGCTGGTGAGGGTCCGGCGGGACAGGCCGCGCCGCTGCAAATAGGCCAGTCCCTCCGCTCCCTCCGGGGCATACAGCCACTGATGAAAGGTGCGGGCGGCCTGTTTGTTGATGGCCAGCAGCTTCTCCCGGCGCTCCTTGGCCCCGGCGGAATAGCCGCTGTCCGGCACCTCTAGCCCGGCCCGCTTGGCCAAAACAGCCACCGCGTCCCGAAAGGGGAGGTTGTCCAGCTCCATCACAAAGTTGATGGCCCCGCCCCCCTTGCCGCAGCCGAAGCATTTATAGATCTGCTTGTCGGCCGACACAGAGAAGGAGGGGGTCTTTTCACTGTGAAAGGGGCAAAGGCCCCAGTAATTTCGGCCCTTTTTCGTCAGCCGGACTGACTCCGAGACCAGGTCCACAATGTCGGTGCGGGCGATCAGCTCGTCCAAAAAACGGTCCGGAATGGCCAAAAGACTTCCTCCTTTCAGATCAGAATTACGGGAGCAGGCCCCCATCGCCGGCCCCTATTTTACAGACCAGGCGGTTGGAATGAACAGTCTGCTGAACTGTTCAATGGCAAAAGGATCGGTCATGCCGTTCCCACGGGGCAGGCCCGTGGGAGCTCTGGGACGTTAAAATGCTCGGGCGAAATCAATTCGCCCTGCGCCAAGGATTTGCCTTCGGCAAAACCTTGTACGCGCTGCGCGCGCCCCATCCGCGGGATGGGGCCCCCATCGCCGGCCCCTATTTTACAGACCAGGCGGTTGGAATAAACAGTCTGCTGAACTGTTCAATGGCAAAAGGATCGGTCATGCCGGCGATGTAGTCGCAGACCGCCCGGTCCACCCCCTCCTCCAGGCGGATCTCCTGAAAGTCGGCGGGGAGGGCGTCCGGCTCGCGTCGGTAGTAGTCGAACAGGCGGCGGAGCATCTCCTGGGCCTTGCCCTCCTCCCCCTTGGCCAGGGGGTTGGTGTAGACGTTTTCAAACATGAACTCCCGCAGGACTGCCATGGCCTCGCCGACCTCCTCGGACTGCCGGATAGCGTCCTGATCCCGGCTGGCCTGGATCACATCCAGCACCAGGGCGTTGATCCGCTCTCCATGGGTGAAGCCCAGGATACTGGAGACCTCAAGAGGGATGTCCATGGGATAGATGACGCCCCCGCGGAGGGCGTCCTCAATGTCGTGGTTGATATAGGCGATCTGGTCGGCCAGGCGGACCACCTGGCCCTCCAAGGTGGCGGCCTGCTGTCCTCTGGTGTGGCAGACGATGCCGTTGCGCACCTCCCAGGTCAGGTTCAGTCCGGCTCCATCCTTCTCCAGGCGGTCCACCACACGGAGGGACTGCTGGTAGTGGGCAAAGCCGCCGGGCATCAGATCGTTGAGCAGGCGCTCGCCGGCGTGGCCAAAGGGGGTGTGGCCCAGGTCGTGGCCCAGGGCGACTGCCTCCGTCAGGTCCTCGTTCAGGGCGAGGGCCCGGGCGATGGTGCGGGCGATGCGGCTGACCTCCAGGGTGTGGGTCATGCGGGTGCGGTAGTGGTCCCCCTGGGGCTGAAGAAAGACCTGGGTCTTGTGCTTGAGGCGGCGGAACGCCTTGCTGTACACGATGCGGTCGGTGTCCCGCTGAAAGCAGGTGCGGATCCCGCACTCCGCCTCCGGACGGGCCCGGCCTCTGGTCTGTGCGGCCCGGCAGGCATGGGGGGAGAGGGTGACTGCCTCCAGCTGCTCCCGCTGCTGTCGAAGCTCCATGGGAAAACGCCTCCTTCCCGGATGGGTGTACGTTTCAGGTCAACTTTCCACATATACCATATACGCAAAACAGGGCGAATTTCCTTCCTCAAAAGAAAAATTTTTTTCAAGGCAGAAATTTCCGCAGCAGCTTTTCCTTCCAGGGGGCGTATGGCCGGTATCGAACGGGAAGATCGGGGCCTGCGCCTTTTTTCAGGATGCTCTTGGGGTGGGAGAAGGTCTCAAAGCTTGCGCGGCCGTGGTAGCTGCCCATACCGCTGGCCCCAACCCCGCCAAAGGGCAGATAGGGGGTGGAGAGGTGGACCACCGTGTCGTTGACACAGCCGCCGCCGAAGGGGATCCGGTCCAAAACCGCCCGCTCCACCTCCCGGCTTTTGGTAAAGAGGTAGAGGGCCAGGGGGCGGGGCCTGTCCTGGACAAAAGAGACGGCCTCCTCCAGCGTATCAAAGGGCAGCAGAGGGAGGATCGGGCCGAAGATCTCCTCCTGCATCACCGGGGCGTCTGGGGAGGGGGGAAGGACCAGGGCGGGGGCCATCCGGCCGCCGCCGGTCTGGCCGCCCCAGAGCACCTGACAGCCCTCCAGCAGCCCCGCCAGCCGGTGGAGGTGGGGGGCGTTGACGATGCGGGGGTAGTCGGGGCAGGCGAGAGGGTCCGTTCCCAGCTGAGCGGTCAGCTCCGCTTGGAGCAGGCGGATCAGCTCCGGGAGCACGTCCCTCTGGGCCAGCACATAGTCGGGGGCCACACAGGTCTGGCCTGCGTTGAGCAGCTTTCCAAAGAGGATCCGCCGGGCGGCCAGGGGCAGATCCGCATCCCCGGCCACGATCACCGGGCTCTTGCCCCCCAGCTCCAGGGTCACCGGGGTGAGACGGGCGGCAGCACGCTCCATGACGACGCGGCCCACAGAGGGGCTTCCAGTGAAAAAGATATAGTCGAAGGGCAGGTCCAGCAGGGCCTGGTTTTCCGCGCGGCCTCCCTCCACCACGGCGGCCAGTTCCGGAGGCAGGGATCGGGCGACCAGCTCCGCCAGAGCACGGGAGCAGGCGGGGGCGTAGGCCGACGGCTTGAGCACCGCGCAGTTTCCGGCGGACAGGGCGCCGATCAGAGGCATCAGGGACAGCTGGACCGGGTAGTTCCAGGGGGACAAGATGAGCACCGAGCCGTAGGGCTCCGGGCGGACCGTGCTCCGGGCCGGAAAGTGGGCCAGCGGGGTGGGGACACGCCGGGGACGGGTCCAGCGGCCCAGATGCTTCAGATGGAACCGCAGCTCCTCCCGCACCAGGCCGAGCTCCGTCATATAGCCCTCGAAGGGTGGTTTGCCCAGGTCTGCCTCCAGGGCGGAGAGCAGGGCGTCCTCCCGGTCTGTCAATCCCTGGAGCAGACACTCCAGGGCGCGCCGGCGGGCGGGGAGGGGCAGGGTGGCGCCGGAGCGGAAATAGGCCCTCTGGCGGGCGGCGGCATCGGACAGATCCAAAATACTTCCTCCTTGTCCCCAGTTCACTGGATGGCCCGGTCCCTCAGCCAGCTGGGGAGGGCCCTGGCCTTGATGCTGGATACGATGCCCATGGCGGCGTACAGGGTGAGGATGGACGAGCCGCCGTAGCTGACAAAGGGCAGGGTGAGCCCCATCACAGGAAAGACGAACAGGCACATCCCCACATTGGCGGCGATCTGGATGATGAGCATACCCGCCATCCCCACGGCCGCATAGGCGTGGAAGGGAGAGCTGGCGTTCCGGGCGACCCAGAGACAGCGGAGGATGATCAGCGCCAGCAGAAGGAGCAGAACCAGACAGCCGATCATGCCCAGCTCCTCGCCGCACACGGCGAAAATGAAGTCGGTATGCCGGGCGGGCAGGGTGGAGGCGTGCTCAGACTGGGTCATGCTCCCCTGGAGATAGCCCTGGCCGAACAGCTGACCGGAGCCCAGGGCCAGGATGGAGCGGGTCTGCTGAAAGCCGATCCCCTGGGGATCATAGGAGTGGTCGAACAGCACCCGAAAGCGCTTGACCAGGTACAGGCTGTCCCAGGCCGCCGTGTTGGGCAGAATGAAGATCCACAGCACGGAAAAGCCGATGACCATGGCGCTGCCCGCCAGCAGGAACCAGCGCTTTTTGACTCCGGCGCCCCAGGCCATAACGGCGAAAATGAACAGATAGACCACGCACATCCCCATATCGCCGCAGATCCCGGCGATCAGCGCCAGCATGAAGGCGGCGTGGCCGCCGATCTGGATCAGGGAGGGGAGGGCGCTGATGCTCTGTCCCCGGTCCTGTATTTTGGTGATCTGGAGGGACAGGAGCAGGATGAAGGGGATCTTGATGATCTCATTGGGCTGGATCTCCAGGGGAAATCCCGGGATGTCCAGCCAGTTCAGGTTCCCCGAGTTGTGGTCGTTGCCCAGGGGGGTGAGCAGCAGGAGCAGGAAGAACACGCTGCCCCCGAAAAGCCACTTCCAGTTTTTCTCCACGAACAGCTGAAAGTCCACGAAGGTGCACAGCAGGTAGACCGCGACACCCAGGAAAATGGCGATGCACTGGATGGCCACCGGGCGGTTGTTCTGGTTGTACCGGGTGGCGGAGAAGATCAGCGCCACGCCGAAGCCGCTGGTCAGCAGGCAGAGGGACAGGAGCACCAGGTCCCCCTTTTTCAAAAATTCATGGAGTGGAGAGAATAGGGTCCGCACGGCGTCCCCTCCTTTTCTTTTGGATACGGCCTTATATTTTATCACTTTTTTGTGGAAAGGTAAACCGGAACTGTGCTATAATCAGAGAGAATTCGGAAAACAAACTGTGAACGCGGGGGAAAGACATGGAATATTGTTCCAACAGCGTGGAGGAGACCGAGGCCCTGGGGGCGCAGCTGGCTGCCCGCCTGCGCCCCGGGGACGTCGTGGCCTATACCGGGGACCTGGGGGCGGGAAAGACCGCCTTTACAAGAGGGATCGCCCGGGGGCTGGGGATCCCGGAGCGGGTGACCAGCCCCACCTTTACCATCGTCAATGAGTATGAGGGGGGACGGCTGCCGCTGTTCCACTTTGATATGTACCGGCTGGGCGACCCGGAGGAGCTGTTCGACATCGGGTGGGAGGACTACCTGGCCCGGGGAGGCGTGTGCGCCGTGGAGTGGAGCGAGAACGTGGCCGCCGCCCTGGAGGACGAGCCCATTCGGGTGGACATCCGCCGGGGAGAGCACGACGGACAGCGCGTGATCTCCATCCGGAACGCCCCGGAGATATGACCGGCCAGAGGGCCGGTTTCCGGAAAAATGAGTTAAAACTGTAAGAAAAGTGTGTGATAAAACCATGAAAATATTGGCGTTGGAGTCCTCCGCCACAGCCTGCTCCGCGGCGCTGTGGGGGGAGGAGGGGCTTATTGCCCAGAGCTTTCAAAACAGCGGCCTGACCCACAGCCGCACCCTGCTGCCCATGGCCCGGGACCTGCTGAGCAACTGCGGGACAGGGCTGGAGCAGGTGGACGTGATCGCGGTGGCGGCGGGACCGGGCTCCTTTACCGGGCTGCGCATCGGCGTGGCCACCGCCAAGGGCCTGGCCTGGGCGGAGGACAAGGACTGCGCCCCATGCTCCACCCTGGAGTCCATGGCCTGGCCCCTGGCATTTTTCCGGGACGCAGTGATCGTCTGTGCCATGGACGCCCGGCGGAAGCAGGTCTATAACGCCCTGTTTCAGACCGACGGAGAGCGCCTCACCCGCCTGGCCCCCGACCGGGCCATCTCCCTGGAGGAGCTGGGGGAGGAACTGAAAAAAATCAAAAAGCGGAAAATAGTCGTTGGAGATGGGGCGAAGCTGTGTTATAATACCCTTCGAGAACAGGACAGCCAGCTGGAGCTGGCCCCTGAGCCTCTGCGGATGCAGAGCGCCCAGGGGGTGGCCCGGGCGGCCCTGGAGCAGATCCGGGCCGGCGGGCTGGTGAAAGGCAGGGAGCTGGTCCCAGTCTATCACCGGCTGTCCCAGGCCGAGCGCGAACGGCTGGAACGGGAGCGGCAGAGCCGCGACAATCAAAACAAATAAAGGGGTTTATTGCGATGTTCGAAAACGACAACAAGGTACACATTTTGGACCACCCTCTGCTTCAGCACAAGCTGAGCATCCTCCGGGACGAGCGGACCGGGGTGAAGGAGTTCCGGGAGATCGTCTCTGAGATCGCCGCCCTGGAGTGCTATGAGGCCACCCGGGACCTGCCCACCCAGGAGGTGGAGATCAAGACCCCTGTGGCCACCGGCACCTTCCGGGTGCTGGCCGGGAAGAAGCTGGCCATCGTCCCCATCCTCCGGGCCGGCCTGGGCATGGTGGATGGGATCCTGGACCTGATCCCCTCCGCCAAGGTGGGGCATATCGGCCTGTACCGGGATCCTGAGACCCATCAGCCCGTAGAGTACTACTGCAAGATGCCCTCTGACATTTCTGAACGGGATGTGATCGTGCTGGATCCCATGCTGGCCACCGGCGGCTCCGCCTCCGCGGCCATCACCTTCATCAAGGGCTACGGCTGCAAGCACATCAAGCTGATGAACGTCCTGGCCGCCCCCGAGGGGATCCAGGTGATTCGCCGCGACCACCCCGACGTGGACATCTATGTGGCCGGCGTGGATGAAAAGCTCAACGAGCACGCCTATATCGTCCCCGGTTTGGGTGATGCCGGCGACCGGATCTTCGGCACCAAGTAATTCAGAACAAACACGCATCCCCGGTGATCCCAGATCGCCGGGGATCTTTTATGGCCGGGACTCCGGCGGCGGGTGCGGAAGAATTCCGCAAAATTGGACGCTCCGGCTTGTCTATTGCCGGGGATTGTGATAAAATACATGGTCAGCGTGTAAACTGTAAATATGATCCCGATCCTTGATAAAGGTGGTTTGATAACATGAAGATCGTAGTATTGGCCGGCGGACTCAGCCCGGAGCGGAATGTCTCCCTGTCCTCCGGCGCCATGGTGTGCGAGGCGCTGCGTTCCAAGGGGCACCAGGTGGCCCTGGTGGACCTGTTCTTCGGCATGGAGGGGACTGATCAGACGGTGGACCCCTTCCAGGCCCCCATTCCCCAGGCGTTCAAGAGGGTGAGCCCTCAGGCGCCCGACCTGGAGCAGGTGCGGGCCAGCCGCAGAGACCGGAGCCCTTCCCTCATCGGTCCCGGGGTGCTGGAACTGTGCGCCGGGGCGGATGTGGTCTATCTGGCTCTCCACGGGGCCTGCGGCGAGGACGGGCGCATCCAGGCCGC
This sequence comes from Lawsonibacter sp., assembly GCA_050943915.1. Lineage (GTDB taxonomy): Bacteria > Bacillota > Clostridia > Oscillospirales > Oscillospiraceae > Lawsonibacter. Next base: position 87,963 of record JBMNQB010000002.1, on the reverse strand, counting down.
CCTGGACCTGCTGGGGGTGCCGTATACCGGCTCCAACTGCCTCAGTTCGGCCATTGCCATGGATAAGGACATGACCAAGCGCCTGGTGGCCGACCAGGTGCGCACCCCCCGCTGGCAGACGGTGACCGTCACCGCGGAAAATCTGGATGCCCTGACAGAGGAGACCGCCCTTCCCGTGGTGGTGAAGCCCATCGCCAGCGGCTCCTCCATCGGCGTGACCATCGCCCACACCCGGGAGGAGCTGCGCCGGGGTCTGGAGGAGAGCGTCCGCCTGGGTGGGCGCACAGTCCTGGAGCAGTACATCAAGGGGCGGGAGATCCAGGTGGCGGTGCTCAATGGCCGGGCGCTGCCCTCCATTGAGATCATCCCCCAGGCGGATTTCTATGACTACGCCAACAAGTACCAGCCCGGCGCCGCCCGGGAGGTATGTCCCGCTGAGATCCCCCCGGAGTGGGAACAGGCGGTGGGGGAGGCGGCCCTGGCGGTGTTCCGCACCATCGGCCTGTCCGTCTATGCCCGGGCCGACTTCATCGTCACCGAGGACGGGACCCCCTATTTCCTGGAGATCAACACGCTCCCCGGCATGACCCCCACCAGCCTGGTGCCCCAGGAGGCGGCGGCGGTGGGCATCGGCTATGCCGACCTGTGCCAGACCATCGTGGAGGCCTCTCTGGAGGCCCGGCGGGAAGGAGTTTAAGGGCAGATGGAAGCCATCACAGTACGGGACCTGCTCACCGCCGTGGGCGGAACGCTGATCGGGCCGGAGGCCAGTCTGGACCAGACCGTCAGCAGTGTGGACACGGACAGCCGGGACATCCATCCCGGTTCTCTGTTCCTCCCCCTGGTGGGGGAGCGCTTCGATGGCCACGCATACCTTGCCGCCGCCCTGGAGGGGGGGGCCGCCGGATGCCTCACTGCCCGGGAGCCGGAGCACTATCAGGAGGGGCGCTTCTACATCAAGGTGGAGGACACCCAGCGCGCCCTGAGAGATCTGGCCTTCTGGTATAAGGAGCAGTTCCGGATCCCCTTCGTGGGGGTAACGGGCAGCGTGGGCAAGACCACGGCCAAGGATATGATCGCCTCGGTCCTGTCCGTGAAGTACAAGGTCCTCAAGACCGAGGGGAACTTCAACAACAATGTGGGCTTGCCCCTGACCCTGCTCCGGCTGGACCGCAGCGTCCAGATCGGCGTGGTGGAGATGGGGATGGACCGGTTTGGAGAGATCGATTACCTGGGGGACATCGTCCGCCCGGAGGTGGGGGTCATCACCAACATCGGCGACGCCCACATCGAGCGGCTGGGCAGCCGGGAGAACATCTTCCGGGCCAAGTGTGAGCTGCTGGCCCACATCCGGAAGAAAAACGGCCTGCTGGTCCTCAACGGGGACGACGCCCTCCTGGCCACGCTCAGAGGAAAGACTCCGGTTCCCGCGGTGTTCTGCGGCAGTGGGGAGGGCCTGGAGTACCGGGCCCAGGCGGCCAGCAGCGAGGGGCTGGACTCCCTGCGCAGCCGGCTTACTACGCCGTCCATGGACCGGGAGGTGTGTATTCCCGCCCTGGGCAGCCACATGATTTATCCCACTCTCATCGCTGCGGCGGTGGGGGAGCACTTCGGCCTGACAGCCGACGAGATCGAGCAGGGGATCGCCCGCTTCGTCCCGACCCGGATGCGGATGAACCTGGTACAGCGGGGGAATGGGATCACCATTCTGGACGACACCTACAATGCCAATCCCCAGTCCATGCGGGCGGCCATCAGCGTACTGGCGGACAGCCGCAGTGCCTGGAAGCTGGCGGTTTTAGGTGATATGTTCGAGCTGGGCCCCTACTCGCCCGCCCTCCACACCGGAGTGGGGGAGTATCTGGGCAAGCGGAAGATCGACTGTCTGGTGGCAGTGGGCGACCAGGCCCGCTATCTGGCGGAGGGGGCACGGTCTGCCGGCGTGACCGCCGTCTATCCCTGTGCCGACAAGGCTGCCGCCCGGGAGATCCTCCCGGGTCTGATCCGTCCGGACAGCACCATCCTGGTCAAGGCATCCCGGGGGATGCGGATGGAGGAGCTGGTGGAGCAGCTTTTGGAGCTGACGCCGGAGAAATAAGGATTTACAGCCCCGACGGACAAGAAGGGGCATATCAAAACAAACCAAAGAGGACGCTATGATCGACATATCTGTCTCCAACCTGGTGAAAGAGTTTGAGGTTGGCACGAAAATTTTAGATGGGCTCACCTTCCAGGTGGACACCGGGGAGCGGGTGGGCCTGCTGGGTCCCAACGGCTGTGGCAAGACCACGCTGCTGCGCATCCTCACCGGCGCGATGGACTATGACGAGGGCGAGGTGATGATCGCCCCGGGAAAGCGGATGGGCTTGATCTCCCAGATCCCGGTCTACCCGGAGGGCTATACCGTGGAGAATGTGCTGGCCACCGCCTTTGAGCCCCTGCGCAAAATGGAGGACGAGCTGGCCCGGCTCACCCGGGAGATGGCCTCTGGCACGGACCCGGCCCTGATGTCCCGGTATGACAAGCTCACGGCGGCCTATGAGGCGGCCGGAGGCTATGAGACGGACACCAGGATCAACAAAGTGTGCAACGGACTGTCCATCCCACAGGCCATGCGGGAGCAGCTGTTTGAAAGCCTGTCCGGCGGGGAAAAGACCCGGGTGAACCTGGCCCGTCTGATCCTCGAGGACACCGACATCCTGCTGCTGGACGAGCCGACGAACCACCTGGACCTGCGGGCCACCGAGTGGCTGGAGGAGTATCTGGGCAAGTTCAAGGGGACGGTGCTCACCGTCTCCCACGACCGTTATTTTTTGGACCAGGTGGTGGACTGCATCATCGAGATCCAGGAGGGCCGGGCGGAATTTTACCAGGGCAGTTACAGCTTCTACGCCGTGGAGAAGGAGCGCCGCTATGAGGAGAAGCTGAAGCAGTACGAGAAGGAGCAGGCCAAGATCGAGCAGCTGGAGAAGGCCGCCGAGCAGATGCGGGTGTGGGCCTATTCCGGAATGGACAAGACCTTTAAGCGGGTCAAATCCATGGAGAAGCGCATCGAGCGGATGCGGGTCACCGACCGCCCCAAAAAGGAGCGGAAGATGGAGGTCCGCTTCGGAGAGCGGGAGTTCCGCGGGGACGAGGTGCTCACCATCAAGGGCCTCACCAAGGGCTTTGGCGGGCGCACCCTCTTTTCCGGCCTGGGGCTGGAAGTGGCCGGCGGCGAGCGCATCGCCCTGATCGGAGACAACGGCAGCGGCAAGACCACGCTGCTGAAAATGATCCTGGGCGAGGAGGCACCAGACGGCGGTAAGGTCCGGATGGGGCCGACTGTAAAGGTTGGATACCTGCCGCAGCACGTCCACTTTGACCACCCGGAGCGCAGCCTGGTGGACACCCTGATCTACGCCCAGGACTGCACTGCCCAGTCGGCGCGGAACCGGCTGGCGGCGTTCAAATTCCGGGGCGAGGATGTGTTCAAGCCGGTATCCGCCCTGTCCGGCGGCGAGCAGAGCCGTCTGCGCCTGTGTATGCTGATGGACGAAAAGATCAATCTGCTGGTGCTGGACGAGCCCACCAACCACCTGGACATTCAGAGCCGGGAGTGGATCGAGGAGGCGGTGGAGGAATACGAGGGGAATCTGCTCTTCGTCTCCCATGACCGGTACTTTATTGACCGCTTTGCCAGCCGGATCTGGCTGCTGGAAAATGGACAGATCACGGATTTCCGCGGGACCTATCAGGAGTTCCAGGCGGCCCGGGCCCGGGGCGCGGCGGGGCAGGCGGCCTCAGACGCCGTCCCCGCGCCAGCAAAGGCGGCGGAGCCGGAGCGGAAAAAAGAGAAGCCCAAGCGGCCCGGCGGGACCAAGAACCTGGAAAAAGAGGTGACCGCCGCCGAGCGGGCAGTGGCCAAGGCGGAGGAGGCTATGGACGCCCTCTCCCTCCAGATCGAGGAGGCGTCCGCCGACTATCTGAAGCTTCAGGAGCTGTATGAGCAGCGGGAGGCTTTGGAAGCGGAACTCCAGGGGCTCTATGACCGCTGGGAGACCCTGTCCGCCCAGCTGGAAGAAGCGAGGGGGTAAAACCCTATGAAGCAGAGAAGCTATAAAGGAAAACGCCTTTCCAGGTGGAACCGGGCTCTGCTGTCCCTGGTCCTGGTGGGAGCCCTGTCCTTCTGCGGACTGTTCGCCTGCGTGATGTATGGCGCGTACGACCATATCCAGGGGGAGCCGGGGGTCATGGTGATCCTGGGCTGTCAGGTGCGCCAGGACGGTCCCTCCGTGCTGCTGCGGGACCGGCTGGACGAGGCCCTGGACTATCTGGAGGATCACCCGGATATGACGGTGGTGGTCTCCGGCGGCCAGGGGCCGGACGAGCCCACCAGCGAGGCCCAGGCCATGGCGGACTACCTCACCGCCCACGGCGTGAAGGCGGAGAACGTGCTCCTGGAGCCGGACTCCCACAATACCGCCCAAAATTTGGGCCATTCCAGAAAACTGCTGGACCGGGAGGAAATCAATACTTCAGACGGAGTGCTGCTGGTGTCCAACGGCTTCCACCTGACCCGGGCCAGGATGCTGGCGGAGCGGGCAGGCTTTGAGCGGGTCTCCACCCTGGCGGCCCCGGCCAGCCACCTGCCGTCCCGGCTGTATATGTATGTCCGGGAGCCGCTGGCCCTGGTGAAGTCCTTCCTGTTTGACCGGGCAGGTCAGGCGCTGAGAGTTAGGAATTAGGAATTAGGAATTAGGAATTTGGCGGCCTGCGTCCGCCCGTTAGAAGATCCAATGCTGGAGGTTCCCATGCTGGAGAAACTTGCCGCCATCGAGGCAAAATACAGCCAGATCGAGGCACGACTGGCCGCCCCGGAGACCTATGACGACCCCACTGCGGTGGCCCGTCTGAATAAGGAACAGAATGAACTCAGCCCGGTGGTGGAAACCTATCGAAGCTATCTGACTGCCCGGGAGCGCCGGGCCCAGGCAGAGGAGCTTCTGTCCGACCCGGAGATGAAGGAATTGGCCCAGGAGGAGCTGCTCCAGGCCAAGGCGGAGCTGGAGCGGCTGGAGGCTCAGCTTCAGCTCCTGCTCCTGCCCAAGGACCCCAATGACAACAAAAACGTCATTGTGGAGATCCGGGCCGGCGTGGGCGGGGAGGAGGCGGCCCTGTTCGCCCACTCCCTGTACCGGATGTACTCTATGTACGCTGAGCGTAGCCGCTGGAAAACAGAAGTGGACAGTCTGAGCGAAACAGAGCTTGGTGGGATCAAGGAGATCTCCTTTACAATAGAGGGAGAGGGGGCCTGGTCCCGGCTGAAGTTTGAGAGCGGGGTCCACCGGGTCCAACGGGTGCCTGAGACCGAGTCCGGCGGACGGGTCCACACCTCCACTGCCACTGTGGCAGTGCTGCCTGAGATGGAGACGGTGGACGTCCAGCTCAACCCGGCAGATGTGGAGATGCAGGTGTTCCGCGCCTCCGGCGCGGGGGGGCAGCACGTGAACAAGACCTCCTCCGCGGTGCGCCTGATCCACCGCCCCACAGGCATGGTGGTGGAGTGCCAGCAGGAGCGCAGCCAGTTCCAGAACCGGGACAAGGCCATGCGCCTTCTGGCCTCCCGCCTGTACGAGGCGGAGCAGGAGAAGGTGGAGGGGGCGTACACCGCCCAGCGCCGCAGCCAGGTGGGCACCGGGATGCGGAACGAGCGGATCCGGACCTATAACTTTCCCCAGGGCCGGGTGACTGACCACAGAATTGGCTTGACCTTATACAAAATTGATACTATCATGGATGGCGACCTCAATGAGGTCATCGATGCGCTGGTGACCGCCGATCAGGCGGAGCGTCTCCGCTCCCAGGGAGCGGACTGATCTCCGGCGCATCCGGCAAACAGAAAAAAGGAGAAATACCATGGAACTCTACATTCATTATCAGCAGCTGCCCCAGGGCAAGGAGCTGGCCGACGTTGTGGGCGAGCTGAACGAGGTGCTGGAGGACAACGGCTCCGTCTGCGGCGGCCGCCAGGGCCGCATCGACCTGGACCTGGAGGACGAGCGGGTGAACCCCAAGTATGCGCAGATCGCGGTGAAGGCCTATCTCCAGCGGGCCGGCTTTTCCAAGGAGACCGCCATCGAGATCGGCGGCATGGAAATCGGGATCTATGAGTGAGGCCGGTCCATGTATCCCTATGTGATCTTTGATCTGGACGGAACTCTGCTGAATACCATCGACGACCTGGCCGGCGCGGGCAACCACGTCTGCCGCCTCCACGGCTGGCCGACCCACTCGGTGGATGCCTTCAAGCAAATGGTGGGAAACGGGATCCCCAAGCTGGTGGAGCGCTTTGCACCGGAGGGGACCGGGGCGTCTGTCCTGGAACAGGCCCTGGGGGAGTTCATGGCCTGGTACGGCGTCCACAAGGCGGATCAGACCGCACCTTATCCCGGGATGCTCCAAGCGGTCCGACGGCTGAAGGAGGCGGGCGTGTCCGTTGCGGTGCTGTCCAATAAAGCGGACGAGATGGCCGGCCCCGTGGTGGAGGGCTATTACCCCGGGGTATTTCCCATGGTGCAGGGGGCGCTCCCCGGCGTTCCCACCAAGCCGGACCCCACGCTGCTGCACAGGCTGATGGAGCGGATGGGGGCATCCCAAGAGGACACCCTGTTTGTGGGAGACAGCAATGTGGACATCCAGACAGCCAAGAACGGCGGACTGACCAGCTGCGGCGTTCTGTGGGGCTTCCGGTCCCGGCAGGAGCTGGAGCAGGAGGGGGCCGACTATCTGGCCTCCACGCCGGAGGAGCTGCTGGCCCTGATCCTGGGGGAGAAGGGGGGCCGGGAGACCCGGCACCTGGGTCCGGAGGATGTGGAGGAGGCCGCGGCCATCCTCCGCTCCGGCGGCCTGGTGGGCATCCCCACGGAGACGGTGTATGGGCTGGGGGCCAACGGCCTGGATCCGGAGGCGGTAGCCCATATCTTTGAGGCCAAGGGCCGGCCCCAGGACAACCCTCTGATCCTGCATATCCCCTCGGCGGACTATCTGGAGCGGTACTGTGCGGACATCCCCCAGTCCGCCTTTGACCTGGCCCGGGCCTGCTGGCCGGGACCGCTGACCATGATCCTGAAGCGCAGGCCCATCGTGCCCGATGTGGTGACAGCGGGGATGGATACCGTGGGGATGCGCTGTCCCTCACACCCGCTGTGCCGGGCGATCCTTCAGGCGGCAGGGGTGCCGGTGGCAGCCCCGTCGGGCAACACCTCCGGGCGTCCCAGCCCCACCACCGCCGCCCACATGGCGGAGGATATGGATGGCAGGATCGACGCCATCGTGGACGGCGGGCCCTGCTCCGTGGGGGTGGAGTCCACCATCGTGGACCTGACGGAGACGCCCCCCCGGCTGCTGCGGCCGGGCGGCATCACGCTGGAGCAGCTGGAGTCCGTCCTGGGCCGGGTGGAGGTGGACCAGGCGGTCACACGGCTGATGTCCGCGGGAGAAAAGCCCCGGGCCCCGGGGATGAAGTACCGCCACTACGCCCCCAAGGCGCCGGTGACGGTGGTGGCCGGTCCGCCGGAGCATACTGCGGAGCACATCGCCCGCAGCATGACGCCGGGGGACGGCGTGATCTGCTTTGACGAATTTGCCGGTAAGTTCCCCGGCTGCCAGATCCAGAGGATGGGCCCGGCAGGGGACAAATCTGCCCAGGCCCGCCATATTTTCGACGCGCTCCGGGCCTTTGACCACACGGAGGTCCCCCGGATCTGGGCCCAGTGCCCCGACCCGTCCGGCCTGGGGCTGGCCATCAACAACCGCCTGAACAAGGCGGCCGGATTCCATATCGTGGAAGTGAAATAAACGCAAAGGAATGTGAGTCACATACTATGATGAACTATACGATCAAACAGAACGTGGCCGTGGTTCGGCCCAGCTATCCTCTTTCCGATGGCCAGGATGCGGCCAAACTGATCAGCGCGGTGCGCTTTCAGACGGGCTGCACCTCTGTGCTGATGGACCGCAGCGCCTTTGTTCCGGAGCTGTTTACTCTGTCCAGCGGTGTGGCGGAGCAGGTGCTCAAGCCCTTTATCCAGAACAAGATGCGGCTGGCCATTGTGGGAGATTTTTACGACTGCTACCAGACCTCCATGCGGGACTTCATCTTTGGCTGCAACCGGGGCGACCAGGTGGGCTTCTGGGAGAATGAGCAGGAGGGTCTGGCCTGGCTGACCCGGAAGCGCTGAGATGATCCTCATCGGCATCACCGGCCCCACCGGGGCGGGGAAAACCACCCTTCTGCGGGAGGTAGAGGCCCTGGGAGGCGCGGTCATCGACTGCGATGCGGTATACCACGAGCTTTTGGAGCACGATCCCATCCTGCAGCATGAGCTGGAGCGGCGCTTCGGTCCCCTGAGAGGGGAGAACGGCTCCATCGACCGCAAGCGGCTGGGGGCCATCGTGTTCGGCGACCCGGAGAAGCTGGCACAGCTCAATGCGGTGGCCCAGACAGCCACCGTGGACCGGACCCGGGCGCTGGTGGAGGAGTGCCGGCGGCAGGGGAGAGCCCTGGCCGCCATCGACGCCATCGCACTGGTGGAGAGTGGGCTGGACCGCCTGTGTTCCGCCACCGTGGCAGTCACCGCCCCGCCGGAGGTGCGGGTGCGCCGGATCATGGCCCGGGAGGGGATCCCGGAGGACTACGCCTGGTCCCGGGTGCGGGCCCAGAAGCCGGAGGAGTATTTCCGCGGGCACTGCGGCCATGTTCTGGTGAACGACTGCGCCAGCGCGGAGGAATTTTCCGTCCGGGCCAGGGCGCTGCTCCAGACGATCTTACAGCAGACGACGAAGGAGGTCTGAACCATGAAGGAACAGGAGAACAGCCGGGGCGAGCAGCTGCGGAAGGCCCTGAGCTATACGAAGAAAAACGGCTATGACCGGGTGGACCGGGCGGAGCTGGAGGCCATGGACGCCTACTGCACCGGCTATAAGCAGTTTCTGGACGCCGGCAAGACGGAGCGGGAGTGTGTGGACCGGACCATCGCTCTGGCGGAGGCCGCCGGTTTCCGTGCCTACCAGCGCGGGATGGCGCTCAAGCCGGGGGACAAAGTGTACCGGGCCAACCGGGGCAAGGCGGTCATGCTGGCGGTGCTGGGCCGCCGGGGGCTGGACCAGGGCGTGAACATCGCCGCGGCCCATATCGACTCCCCCCGCCTGGACCTGAAGCAGAATCCCCTGTATGAGGCGGATGAGCTGGCCTTCCTCAAGACCCACTACTACGGCGGTCTGAGAAAATACCAGTGGGTCACCATCCCCCTGGAGCTCCACGGCGTGGTGGCCCTCAAGAGCGGCCAGGTGGTCCGGGTCTCCGTGGGCAACGGGGAGGGGGATCCCCTGTTCACCGTGGACGACCTCCTGCCCCACCTGGGGGCGGAGCAGTCCAGAAAGCCCCTGGGAGAGGCCATCCCCGCGGAGAGCCTGAATATTCTGGTGGGCAGCCGCCCTCTGGCGGACGACGAGGGGAGCGACCGGGTCAAGCTGTCCATCCTGGAGCTGCTGAACCGGAAGTACGGCATCGTGGAGGAGGACTTCATCTCCGCGGAGCTGTCCGCCGTTCCGGCCTTCCGGGCCAGCGACGTGGGCTTTGACCGCTCTCTCATCGGGGCCTATGGCCACGACGACCGGGTGTGCGCCTACGCCTCCCTGGCGGCCATCCTCCAGCTGAACGACCCGGAGCGCACCGCGGTGTGTATGCTGGCTGACAAGGAGGAGATCGGCTCCGAGGGGGTCACCGGTATGAAATCCGCCGCCTTTGACACCTTTATGGAGGATCTTTGTCAGGGCCAGGGCGTGTCCCTGCGCGCCTGCTATGAGCGCTCTTTCTGCCTGTCCGCCGACGTGACGGCGGCCTATGACCCCAATTTTGCTGAGGTATACGAGAAGCGGAACAGCGCCCTGGTAAACTGCGGCATGGGCCTGTGCAAGTACACCGGGGCCCGGGGCAAGTCCGGGGCCTCTGACGCCTCTGCGGAGCTGGTGGCATACGTGCGCGGTGTGCTGGACCGGGCGGATGTGGTCTGGCAGATGGCCGAGCTGGGCAAGGTGGACGCCGGCGGAGGCGGTACCGTGGCCATGTTCATGGCGGAGCGGAACATCGACACCCTGGACGCCGGGGTTCCGGTGCTGTCCATGCACTCTCCCTTTGAGACGGTGGGAAAGCTGGACTGCTATATGACCTTCAAGGGCGTCAAAGCCATTTACGAGGCAAAATAAGGACAAAACGGGGCCGCTGTTCAGCGGCCCCGTTTTATGAGGAGGACGAGACTTTGGGAAAACGGATCTTAGGGTGGTTCCGGCGTGACACAGTGTTGACCATCTCACTATGCCTGGCTGTATCCTCCTGTCTGATCGAGCCCCCCGGACCGGGCTACCTGAGCTACATCGATTGCAACACCCTGATCACGCTGTTCTGCCTGATGCTGCTGGTGGAGGGGCTGCGGGAGGAGCAGTTTCTCCAGTATGCAGCCGCCCGGGTGCTCTCCAGGGTGCGGACTGTGCGGGGCTTGCTGGCCACCCTGGTGTTCCTGTGCTTTGTGGGCAGTATGCTGATCACCAACGATGTGGCCCTGATCACCTTCGTCCCCCTGGGCATGATGATGCTGGAGATGGCCAGTCAGCGGAAACGGCTGTGCTTTGCTGTGGCGCTGATGACCATTGCGGCCAATCTGGGCAGTATGTTCACCCCCATCGGCAACCCCCAGAATCTCTATCTGTTCTCCCTGTCCGGCCTGTCTCTGCCGGAGTTTCTGGGGCTCACCGCGCCATATACAGTGGGCGCGGCCCTGCTGCTCCTGCTGTGCGTCCGCTTCGGCTGCGGGCACGGAACGCTGTCCATCCGCCTGGGGGAGGCGCCGCCACTCCGCCGGGGACCGGTGTGTTTTTATCTCGGCCTCTTTCTGCTGTGTGTGGCGGCGGTGGGCGGAATGGTGCCCCATGGGGTCCTGCTGGCAGTGGTGACGGCCCTTCTGCTGTGGAAGGACCGGAGGCTCTTTGCCCGGATCGACTATTCTCTGCTGTTTACCTTCGTGTTCTTTTTTATCTTTGTAGGCAATATCAAGCAACTGGAGGGGCTCCAGGTGTGGATCCGCGGGGCGCTGGAGGGCCGGGACCGGCTGCTCGGGGTGGTCCTCAGCCAGGTCATCAGCAACGTCCCCGCCGCTATGCTCCTGTCCGGATACAGCAGCGACCTGAGAGAGCTCATCATCGGAGTGGACCTGGGAGGGCTGGGGACGCTGATCGCCTCCATGGCCAGCCTGATCTTCTACAAGCAGCTGGTGGAGCGGGAGCCGGAGCTGCGCAGCCCCTATCTGAAGCTGTTCACCCTGCTCAATCTGGGCTTTTTGGCTGTGCTGTTTCTGATTTGAAAGGCCGCCGGCTTGTTTGCCGGCGGCCTTGTGCATCACCGGACAGTCCGGCGGTAGATGAGGATGGACAGCAGGGCGGTGACCGCCTCAGAGAGCCAAAAGGCGTGCCAGACCCCGGCGGGCCCAATCAGGCGGCTGAGGAGCCAGGCGGCGGGGATCATCACCAGGGTATAGCGCAGCAGGGAGATCACCAGAGAGGGGCCGCCCTTTCCCAGCCCCTCCAGCGCGCCGCCGGCAGCCACGGACACCGAGGAGACCAGAAAGCCCGCGCTGATGATGCGGAGCGCCTCCGCCCCCGCCTGGATGCTCTCCTGGTTCTGGGTAAACAGCCCCATCAGCTGGGTGGGGAGGGCCAGGCAGAGAATGGTCCCCGCGGCCATGATGGCGGCGCACAGCCCCAGGGTGACCCGATAGATCTCCCGGACCCGGCCCTGTTCCCCCGCTCCGTAGTTGTAGCCAATGACGGGGCGCATCCCCTGGACGATGCCGCTGGCGGGGAGATAGAGGAAGGTCTGGAGTTTATAGTAGATGCCCAGAATCACCACATAGATGGGAGAGAAGGCGGACAGGATGCTGTTGAGGGCGGAGATCAGCAGGGAAGGCAGCGCCAGGCTCAGCGTCGCCGGGATGCCCACAGAGTACAGGCGGAGGTCCAGACGCCAGTCCCAGGCCAGCGCCCTCCGGCTCAATGTGACAGGAAGTGCGCAGGAGCGCCAGACAGCCAGATAGACCAGGAGGGTCAGGGTCTGTCCGATTCCGGTGGCCAGAGCGGCCCCCTCGATGCCCAGCTTTGGGAAGGGGCCGGGCCCGAAGATCAGCAGCGGATCCAGAATGATGTTGGTCAGACAGCCGGTCAGCAGGGCTGCCATGGGGACCTTCATCCGGCCCACCGCCTGGAAGATCTTTTCATAGGCCAGCCCCAGGGAGAGCAGCAGGGAGAAGCAGAACACCGTCCGCCCGTACCGCACCCCCAGCTCCAGCACCTCCGGGTCCTGGGTGAACAGTTCAAGGAAGGAGGGGAGCAGGGCGATGGTCAGGACGGTCAGGAGGACCCCATGGACCGCGCTGAGGGCCAGCCCATGGACCGCGGCCGCGCTGGCACGGTCCCGGCGCTCCGAGCCCAAATAGAAGGAAATGGCCGCGTTCAGCCCCACACCAAACCCGATGGCCAGGGCGTTGATCAGGTTCTGAATGGGATAGACCAGGGAGAGGGCGGCCATGGATGCCTCGCTGATCTGGGCCACAAAAAAGCTGTCCACAATATTGTAGAGGGAGTTGACCAGCATGGACAGCACCATGGGCAGGGACATGGTGACGATCAGCGGCAGGACGGGCCGCTCCCGCATAAAAGCTTCGTTCATTGTTTTGGCATACCTCCTGAATTCCAGAAAAAAGCCACACAGCGCCCCTGCGGGCAGCTGTGTGGCGAAAAGGGACCAATGGCCGGAAAAATCCACAACGTGTTTTAGCAGACACTATTGTACTGAAAACGGGCGGTTTGTCAAGGGGGAACAGAGGATTTTTCAATCAGAAGCGGACTCAGACTCCCGGTCCTTCAGCCGCTTTTCCAGCCTCCGCACCCGGAGGGCCAGAACAAAGGACGCCAGGGCCGCTGCGGTCAAAAGGAGCGGCTGAAGCCAGGACCAGAAGGAGGCGGCGGTGGAGGTGGTCACAATGACGGTGGGCCCGTCGGCGCCGCCGATGACCCCCAGCTCCGGGGCCACGACCAGTTGGTCATAAAGATGCCAGCAGGCAAGTGCCGCGTGCGGCAGAAGGAACAGGAGACACAGTACCAGGATCCCAGTGAGCAGCCACCGGAACAGCCGCAGATAGCGCCGGGTGGTGATCTGCTCCGACTGGCGCATAGCCCGGACTGCCGCCTGTCCCGCCTCCTCCTTGGTGAGGGTGGGGGAGGGGCTGCGCGCTCCCTGGAGCAGCTCCACCAGGGATACATCCAGGGCCTGGGCCAGGGGCTCCAGCAGCTTCAGGTCGGGAAACCCCTTTCCAGTCTCCCATTTGCTCACCGCCTTGTCGGTGACATGGAGACGGTCGGCCAGCTCCCGCTGGGTCATTTGATGCTCTTTTCTCAGCTGAGCGATAAACGCTCCGAATTGAATGTGCTCCATACGCAGAATGGCTCCTTTCTTGTGCCTCCATTCTACCTGTATCCACCGCAAAATGCAACCTACGAAAAGTAGAGTGGGCAATTTTGGGTGAAATACGGATAAGATCCCCTGTTTCGGGCATCCTGACAGGGAGTTTTGGAACAAAGGAGGAACAGCCGTTATGGAGGAACAGGAGAGAACGGAGCAGAGCCCGGAGGACCCGGGGACACAGCAGATCCTGGAGTTTGGCTCCTCGCTGATCCACTCCAAGCGGGGGGCGGTCCATGTGCTCACCATCGTGGGGCAGATCGAGGGACATCAGGTCCTGCCCCCCAGCAGCAAGAGCACCAAATATGAACACGTCATGCCCCTTCTGGCCCTGGTGGAGGAGAGCGACGAGGTGGACGGCCTGCTGGTGCTGCTGAACACGGTGGGGGGCGACATCGAGGCGGGGCTGGGCATCGCGGAGCTCATCGCCAGTATGTCCAAGCCCACAGTGTCCCTGGTGCTGGGGGGCGGACATTCCATCGGGGTGCCCCTGGCCGTGTCCGCCAAGCGGTCCTTCATCGCCCCATCTGCCGCCATGACCATCCACCCGGTGCGTCTGAACGGTCTGGTCATCGGCGTCCCCCAGACCTTTTACTACTTCGAGCGCATCCAGGAGCGGATCACCCAGTTTGTCACCGCCAACAGTCGTGTGAAGCGGAAGGACTTTACACGGATGATGCTCCAAACAGGGGAGCTGGCCGCCGATGTGGGCAGCGTGATCTATGGGGAGGAGGCGGTCCAGCTGGGGCTCATCGATGAGATCGGCGGCCTGTCCGCCGCCCTGGACTGTCTCCACCGCATGATCCGGGAGCGAAAGGAGTCCGACGCCCCCTGAAAAGGGGCGGGAGCGATGCCATTCGACCCTCCCTGCGGTCCGGCCGGACCGCAGGGAGGGATTTCCGAAAAAGACTGGCATTGAAGGGACATCTGTGTTAATATAGATTGTAACGCCCATGAGGCAATCTGCAAACAACGGAGGTACATAGACTGTGTCATATCTGATGGCTGCCGTCCTGGGGATCATCCAGGGCGTCGCTGAGTTTTTACCCATTTCCAGTTCCGGTCACCTGACTTTGTTCCAGCACTTTTTTGGGATGCCGGAGACGGATAACCTGTTCAATGTCCTGCTCCACTTTGCCACCCTGATCGCTGTGTTCATTTATTACTGGAGCGATATATGGGAGATGATCACCGAGTTCTTTCTGGGCCTGCGTGCCCTGTTCGTCCCTCGGTACCGCAGCCAGGGGGAGCCTCCGGCGGCCCGGCGGCTGATCCTGCTGATCATTGTGGCCACACTGCCCCTGTTTCTGGTGCTGCCGATCGAGGACTATGTGGAGCAGATCGGCAACTATCCTGTGGCAGTCAGCTGTATCCTGCTGCTCACCGGTGCGGTCCTCTTCCTGTCTGACCGGATGGCCCACGGCCACAAGACTGCCCGGAGCGCCACCCTGAAGGACGCGCTTCTTATCGGCGTGGCCCAGGGGGTGGCCACACTGCCCGGTCTGTCCCGGTCGGGGAGCACCATCGCCGCAGGAATGGCCTGCGGCCTGGACCGGAAGTTCGCCGTGCGCTTTTCCTTCCTCATGTCCCTGCCTGCCGTGTTCGGCGCAACCATTCTGAAGGCGGTGGATGTGGTCCAGGAGGGAGGCGTGGACCTGTCTCTCCTGCCCAAGTATCTTCTGGGCATGGCCTTTGCCGGCGTGGTGGGGTATTTCTCCATCGGCCTTGTAAATCTGCTGACCGCCAAGGGGAAGTTCGGCGCATTTGCCTACTACTGCTGGGGGGCGGGCGCGCTCTTCCTGGTGCTGAGCCTCACCGGCTTCACCCTGGTCCCCGCGGCCTGATCCGCTCCGGTCCCGACCGGAGGACCGGTCATATTTCCTGGGAAAGGACAAGAGTTTATGGCAACGACACAAAAGAAAAAAGGGGGGAGCCGGGCCGCCTCATCCGGCGGACGGCGGACCGCCTCCTCCAGTTCCAGCTCCAGATCCAGGAGCAGTACGTCCGGCAGCAGGAAAAAGCAGCCGCCCCAGCCCGCTCACCGGCCCTTCCGCCGGGAGATCGGGGCGGTGGTCTGCCTGCTGCTGGCCCTTTTCTCTGCCCTGGGCTATTTTCACATCGAGGCCCTCTTCATCGATTTCTTCTGCGGACTGGTGAAGGGGCTGATCGGGTACGGCTTCTGGCTGGTGCCCCCCGCCCTCCTGCTGGCCAGCTATATCCTGGCCTTCCACCGGGGGCGTCCGGTATGCCTTCCGGTGGTGTGCGCCCTGCTCATGCCCCTGATGATGGCCTGCACGGTCCACGGGCTGACGGTCCAGGTCCTGCCCTGGGACGGCGCTCTGCTCAAGTCTCTGTGGGAGAGCGGTCGGGCCATGTCCAGCGGCGGTGCGGCCGCCGGAGTGCTGGCCCAGGCTCTGGTCCAGGCGGTGAGCGTGTGGGGGTCCACCGTAGTCTTTGTGCTGGCCTTCCTGCTCATGGTCCTGGGGGCGTTCCGTCTCACCATCCTGGATGTGGCCGACTGGATCTTCAACCGGCCCCAGTATGAGCCCCAGGAGATCCCGGAGCGGCCCAGCCGTGCAAGGCCCGCCCCCAGCAGGGCGGCAGTCCCGGAGCACACCAGCCACCGGGCGGCGGAGATCGATATTCCAGTGGAGGACGGTCCCCTGGTGGGGAAGGAGCCTGCCCCCGAGGCCCCGGTGGAAAAGAAGAAGAGCTTTTTTGACCGCAAGCCCCGGGTCCCGGCCCCGGATCAGGTGCTGGCCGCGGCGGCGGCTCAGGTCAGACAGCCGGAGCCGGCCCCCGCGCCGGTCCCGGAGCCTGCGCCCCAGCTTGCTGCGCCTGCGGCGGCCCCGGAGCCTGTTCTTCCGGAGCCGGAGGAGAACCCCGCTCCGGCCTTCCTGCGGGCGCCGGAGCCTGCCCCTGAGACGGAACCCGTTCCTGCTCCCGCCCCAAAGCCCCTGACCGAGACCCCGCCGCCCCCCATGCCGGAGGTGGTGCGGGAGCCCGCCGTCTCCAGGGCCGACCGGGCCGCAGAGCACCAGCAGGCGGCCCAGGAGATGGCCCAGCACATCCAGGCCGGGATGGAGCAGGAGACGCCGCCCTATCAGCACCCGCCCCTGGAACTGCTCACCCAGGGGAGCGGAGAGCTGGGGGGAGAGGCACTGGTGGAGCTCAACGCCAACAAGCAGCGCCTGTCCGACACCATCCATTCCTTTGGCATCGACGCCAACATCGTCAACGTCACCCGGGGGCCCTCGGTCACCCGGTATGAGCTGGAACTGGACCAGGGGGTCCGGCTGAACAAGCTGACCAACCTGTCCGATGACATCGCCCTGTCCCTGGGGGCCTCCGGGGTGCGGATCGCCCCCATCCCGGGAAAGATCTCCATGGTGGGCATCGAGGTGCCCAACAAGCTGGTCTCCCCGGTGAATATCCGCACGGTGCTCAGCTCCTCCGAGTTCCAGGACAGCCCCTCCAAGGTGTCCTTCGCCGTGGGCAAGGACATCGGCGGCAAGTGCATCGTGGGCAACATCGCAAAGCTGCCCCATCTGCTCATCGCCGGCACCACCGGCTCCGGTAAGTCGGTGTGCACCAACTCCCTGATCATCTCCCTGCTGTACAAGGCCAGCCCGGAGGAGGTCCGCCTCATCATGGTGGACCCCAAGATGGTGGAGCTGGGCATCTACAACGGTATCCCGCACCTGCTCATCCCGGTGGTCACCGACCCGAAAAAGGCGGCGGGCGCACTTCAGTGGGCGGTGACCGAGATGATGAAGCGCTACCGGATGTTCGCCGAGGTGGGAGTCCGGGATCTGGCCTCCTACAACGCCAAGGCGGCCCGGACCGAGGGCATGGAGAAGATGCCCCAGGTGGTTGTGGTCATCGACGAGCTGGCCGACCTGATGCTGGTGGCCGCCAAGGAGGTGGAGGAGTCCATCTGCCGGGTGGCTCAGATGGGCCGCGCCAGCGGGATGCACCTGATCATCGCCACCCAGAGGCCCTCCGCCGATGTGATCACCGGCCTGATGAAGGCCAACATTCCCAGCCGGATCGCCTTCGCCGTGGCCTCCGCCATGGAGTCCCGGATCATTCTGGACACCCAGGGGGCCGAGAAGCTGGTGGGCCGGGGCGATATGCTCTACTTCCCCTTGGGCTCCGGCAAGCCCACCCGGGTGCAGGGATGCCTCATTTCCGATCAGGAGGTGGTCGCTGTGGTGGACTTTGTCAAGCAGAACAGCGGCGCGGCCCAGTACGACGATCAGGTCATGCAGGAGATCGAACAGCACGCCGCCGAGAAGGATAAGGCATCCAAGGGCGTGGGCGGCTCCAACCCGTCGGAGAGCGGGGAGGAGGAGTACGATGAGCTCATCAACGCCGCCATCGAGGTGGTGCTGGAGACCGGACAGGCCTCCGTCTCCATGCTCCAGCGCCGCCTGAAGCTGGGCTATGCCCGGGCGGCCCGTCTGGTGGACCAGATGGAGGAGAAGGGGATCGTGGGGCCCTTCGAGGGCTCCAAGGCCCGTCAGCTGCTCATCACCAAGGAGCAGTGGCAGGAGATCCAGTACCGGCAGGGGATCGTCTCCCAGGCCCCCGGCCAGCCGGAGGCCGCCCCGGAGCCCCCTGCGGCTCCAGTCCCTCAGGAGGACGCGCCCCCCTTTGATCTGGACGCCCCTCTGGACCGGGACGAGGAGGACACGCTGTAAAAGCCGCCGTCTGGCGGATCTCAGACGCGGGCCGCCAGCGGCGGCCTGCGTCCATTTTTTGACGTTTGACGGCAAAAAATCGGCCTGCTGTGTTGCGCTTTTGGCAGGAGCAGGTATAATGAAGAGGAAAACACGCCCCCAGGGGCATACAGGAAAGCGAGGAACATACCATGGATTACGCGAAGGAATCTCTCCGGCTGCATCGGGAGTGGAAGGGAAAGATCGAGGTGGTGGCCACCGTGCCCGCCGACAACAAGGAGGCTTTGTCCCTGGCCTATACCCCCGGCGTGGCCCAGCCCTGCCTGGAGATTCAGAAGGACCCGGCGGAGAGCTATGCCCTCACCCGCCGCCATAACCTGGTGGCCGTCATCACCGACGGCTCCGCCGTGCTGGGTCTGGGGGACATTGGCCCGGAGGCCGGGATGCCGGTGATGGAGGGCAAGTGCGTGCTGTTCAAGTCCTTCGGCGGGGTGGACGCCTTCCCGCTGTGCGTCAAGACCAAGGACGTGGACGAGTTTGTCCAGACTGTCTACAACATCTCCGGCTCCTTCGGCGGCATCAATCTGGAGGACATCGCCGCCCCCCGCTGCTTTGAGATCGAGCGGAAGCTGAAGGAGAAGTGCGACATCCCCGTGTTCCACGACGACCAGCACGGCACCGCCATCATCGCCCTGGCCGGACTGACCAACGCCCTGCGGGTGGTGGGCAAGCGGAAGGAGGACGTGAAGGTGGTGTTCTCCGGGGCGGGTTCCGCCGCCATCTCCATCACCAAGCTGCTCCTTCAGGCCGGGTTCCGGGACATTACCCTGTGCGACAAGTTCGGCGCCCTGTACGAGGGGAACCCCAACATGAACTGGGCCCAGCAGGAGATCGCCAAGCGCACCAACCTGGAGAAGAAGCAGGGGACCCTGGCCGACATGATGGTGGGGGCTGATGTGTTCATCGGCGTGTCCGCCCCCAACCTGGTCACGCCGGAGATGGTGTCCACCATGAACCGGGACGCCATCGTCTTTGCCTGCGCCAACCCCACGCCGGAGATCTTCCCTGACGACGCCAAGGCGGGCGGGGCCCGGGTTGTGGCCACCGGCCGCAGCGACTACCCCAACCAGATCAACAACGTGCTGGCCTTCCCCGGCATCTTCCGGGGGGCGCTGGACGTGCGGGCCAGCGACATCAACGAGGAGATGAAGATGGCCGCCGCCATGGCCCTGGCCGCCGTCATCCCGGAGGAGGAGCTGTCCGAGGAAAACATCATCCCCAAGCCCTTCGACCCCCGAGTGGTCCCCGCCGTGGCTGCCGCCGTGGCCGAGGCCGCCCGCAAAACCGGCGTCGCCCGCACGCTTTCTTGAAAGAAAGCTTGGCAAAGAACTTCCTGCGAAACTCCGTTTCGCCTCTGGCTTCTTGTGAAAAATTGCATAAAATGGTATGATAGGAGCGGCCCCCGGGCCGCTCCTGTTTTCTTAAAAAATCTGCACAAAAGTCGGAAAACATGGGGAGCAACTGGTAATTGCCCCCTATGTAAACCGAACGTGGTTGCATTTGATCAAAAAATCCTTATCATCAGAGGTGAACAGCAGTGGAATTGAACGAACGTCTGGCCCAGCTGCGGAAGGAACACGGCCTGTCCCAAAACGACCTGGCGGATCAGCTGAAGGTCTCCCGTCAGGCTGTCTCCCGGTGGGAGCAGGGATTGGCTATGCCGTCCAGTGATAATCTGATTTATTTGAGCAGATTGTATGGGATCACGTTGGATGAACTGATTCATGGGAAAAAAGAGGGGGGAGCAGAGAAAAAACAAAATAATCGGAGAAGCCCCCCTTTTTTGGTACAGACCTGTATGTGTGTCGCAATCGTTATACTTATTATAATTGGTGTCATAAGTGCTATATTTGCATGGCAAAAATCAGATATTCTCTCTGCTAATGAAATAGAAAAGGAAAAAATTGAAGTATCCAATACAGAAGTAGAGTCCGGAAATTTAGTTTGGTAATGGAAAGGATGATTTCGTATGGAGGCTCATATCAATCTCAAGAAAACATTTTGTCGATTTGTTATTATACCAATGATAATCGGAACAATTGCGGTATCTGCCCATGCAGCTGATTTAGAAAATATCAAAATAGTTAGGATGCCAAAAGATAAAATCAACTGTGATACTTTAAACAGTGAAATACTCGAAAATGATTTTAATGGGGAAAGGGCCTCTGGCTCATTTGATTGGACAATTAAGTCAGGTATCCTGATGAAATCAAACCAGAAATTGCCTTTGGCCGCCGATGAGACTGTTACAATTACTGCTTCATATATTCCGAGCGATGCAAGTGTAGATTTTGGTTTGTTGTCTGAAGATGGATATTTTTACCATATCAATGTAAATAAAGGTAGCATTGATAAGACCATTCGCGTCGAGGAACGAGGCAACTATATGCTGGCGGTACGTAATAACTCGGATGATACTGTCAGCGTGGTTGGATATGTAAATTATTGAAAGAAGGTGGGAAGAAAAAGTGTGCTCACGGGACCATCAGTAACAGATACGGTGAAAAGAAAGGAAGTATGAAAATGAAAAAGTTGTTTTCGATGCTGACAGCACTGGCCCTGATGTTCTCCCTTTGTATTCCGGCGTTTGCCGCAGACCCCACAGATAAGTATGTGGTTGGCCATGTTTTTACGCAGGAAGAGGTGGATCGGTTTTGGAATGACCATACTGCTCAGCCCTATGTGAGTATTGAGAGTACGGTGAAACTGAACCGGAATACGACAGGCTTCCAGGGCACAGGATGCGGATATTTTACCGCGGACGCCCAGACTGTGACATTTGTAATTACAAATGCCCCTGGTGCGAGCACTTATAACGTCGGCCTTCTTGATTCGCACGGAAATGCCGTTTCTGATTGGTTTAAAGAAGTGCCGATCAACAACCCT
Organism: Lawsonibacter sp.; assembly: GCA_050943915.1. GTDB lineage: Bacteria > Bacillota > Clostridia > Oscillospirales > Oscillospiraceae > Lawsonibacter. The sequence continues at coordinate 66,783 of JBMNQB010000002.1, read as the reverse complement.
GTGGGATTCCGCAACTTGATTGTTGGCGAGGAGTACCATTTTGTGGTGAGTTCCAATGATGTTCCCGAAAGAGGCTGCACAGCCAATTACGAGGTTTATTGATTGCGGTCCACAGCTGGAACACCAAAGCGATCCTTCTTGTGTAAAACCGTAAAATAGTGTCGTAGGAGCGGCCCGCGGGCCGCTCCTGTTTTCTTAGTAAACCGATAAAAGCAGGAGAACATCGGATATAATCAACAATTTTTTTCATATAAGCCGAAATCAGTTGCATTTTTTGAAAAAACTTCTTATGATAAGAGATAGAATGAAATTGGTCATCGGATGGATTGCTGACAGAAAAGAGGTAAGTCCGGTGTTTCAATAAAGATCTGTGTTAGGATGGAATCACATGAAACTGAAATGGTCAAAAATTGTTCTGCTATGCGGTGTGGCCGCCACTGTACTGGTCTGGTTTCTGTTCGGCGTGGATGCCGCTATGGTGACATCTAAAGTTACATGGATCATATTCGACATAAGTGCGGCAGTTGACGCATATATTCAAAAAAATAAAGTTATGGCAGTTTTATGGATCGTACTGATACCGATTAGTCTGTACAGTATGTGCCGAACTTGAATCTACTGGTGTTATGGGAGCGGCCCTCGGGCCGCTCCCATAAAATCCGGGTCTCAAGCCCTTGACAACCCCTGAAAACTGTGGTACAGTTCCCTTACTGCGAAGAAAAGGAACTCTAGCAAGGCGCACCCTGTTCAGAGAGCCCCCGGCCGGTGAGAGGGGGAGAGGACGCCCTGTGAACCTACCCCTTGGAGCAGCCGCCTGAACAGCCGGGGACCGGCCCAGTAGGGGACAGGCCGGGTTTCGCCCGTTACCGCGTGGGAGTTTATAGGAACTCCGTGAGGTCCGCCCTGCGAGGGGCGGGCGAACCAGAGGTGGTACCGCGTTGCACTGTAATGCCCTCTGTCCGATCACCGGACAGGGGGCTTTTTGTCGTATGGGGGAGAAACGGGTGGAGAACAGAGGCAGACGGACTGGGACGCTGTGCGTCTTTCTGGCGGCGGTGCTGTACAGCATCGGCGGGCTGTGCATCAAGCTGATCCCCTGGGGAGGTATGGCCATCAACGGGGCCCGCACCGCCATTGCCCTGGTGGTGATCGGGGCCTATCTGGCGGCGGTCCGCCATCCGCTCCGGTTCAACCGCTGGATCGCGGTGGGAGCGCTGAGCATCTTCGGCACCAACGCCCTGTTCTCCGTGGCCAACAAGCTGACCACAGCGGCCAATGTGATCGTCCTTCAGTTTACTGCGCCGATTTTTGTCATCCTGTTTTCCGCCTTGTTCTGGCGGAGAAAGCCTGGGCGGCTGGATCTGCTGGCCTGCGGCGTCGTGTTCGGCGGGGTGCTTTTCTTCTTCGCGGACAGCCTGGAGATGGGGGGCGGCCTGGGCAACGTGCTGGCCCTGCTGTCCGGCGTGGCCTACGCAGGTGTTTTCCTGATGAATGAGCTGCCGGACTCCGACGCCATCTCCTCCGTATTCTGGGGGGACGTCCTCTCGGCAGTCACCGGACTGCCCTTCCTGCTGGGGGAGGAAAAACTGGAGCCCGTCGCCCTGACCAGTCTGCTGGTGCTGGGTATCTTTCAGGTGGCGGTGGCCTATATCCTGCTGACCATCGGTCTGAAAACCACGCCTCCGGTGACCGCCAGCCTGATCTCCGGCATCGAGCCGGTGCTCAACCCGATCCTGGTGGCGGTTTTCTACCACGAAACTGTGGGCCCGCTGGCACTGGCCGGGGCGGCCATCGTCATCGGCGGGGTAGTGAGCTATAATGTTCTCCAGGCCCGCCAGAGTACAAAATCAAGCGTTCCATCCAATTTTTCAGAATAAAATAAAAAGGAGTAAGATCGATGACTTGTTACGAAGAGCTGAAAGCCCGCGGCCTCATTGCCCAGGTGACCAATGAGGAGGAGATCTCCAAAATGATCAACGAGGGGAAGGCCGTGTTCTACATCGGCTTTGACCCCACCGCCGACTCCCTCCATGTGGGCCACTTCATGGCCCTGTGCCTGATGAAGCGGCTCCAGATGGCGGGCAACCGCCCCATCGCCCTGATTGGCGGCGGCACCGGCTACATCGGCGACCCCTCCGGCCGCACCGATATGCGCAGCATGATGACCCCGGAGACCATCCAGCACAACTGTGACTGCTTCAAGAAGCAGATGGAGCGCTTCATTGAGTTCGGCGAGGGCAAGGCCCAGATGGTGAACAACGCCGACTGGCTGCTGAAGCTGAACTACATCGAGATGCTGCGGGATGTGGGCGCCTGCTTCTCGGTAAACAATATGCTCCGGGCCAAGTGCTATGAGCAGCGCATGGAGAAGGGGCTCTCCTTCCTGGAGTTCAACTACATGATCATGCAGTCCTACGACTTCTACTACCTGTTCCAGCACTACGGCTGCAATATGCAGTTCGGCGGCGACGATCAGTGGTCCAATATGCTGGGCGGCACCGAGCTCATCCGCCGCAAGCTGGGCAAGGACGCCCACGCCATGACCATCACCCTTCTGCTCAACTCCGAGGGCAAGAAGATGGGCAAGACCGCCAAGGGCGCTGTCTGGCTGGATCCCAATAAGACCAGCCCCTATGAGTTCTACCAGTACTGGCGCAACGTGGGGGACGACGACGTGCTCAAGTGCCTGCGGATGCTCACCTTCCTGCCTCTGGAGCAGATCGACGAGATGGACAAGTGGGAGGGCAGCCAGCTGAACACCGCCAAGGAGATCCTGGCCTATGAGCTGACCAAGCTGGTCCACGGCCAGGAGGAGGCGGAGAAGGCCCAGTCTGCCGCCCGGGCCATCTTCGGCGGCTGCGGAGATACCGCCGATATGCCCTGCACCTGCCTGTGCCGGGAGGATGCCCAGGGGGATTCCATCGGCCTGCTGGACCTGATGGTCAAGTGCAAGCTGGCCCCTTCCAAGAAGGAGGCCCGCCGCCTGGTGGAGCAGGGCGGTGTGGAGGTCAACGGCGAGAAGGTCACCGACGTGTCCGCCGCCTTCACCTGCGCCGCCTTCTGCGGCGAGGGCCTGGTCATCAAGAAGGGCAAGAAGGTGTTCCACAAGGTTACCATGGATCAGTGATCCCATCCTGAAACGAAGAAAACTCCCCCGGCTGCGGCCGGGGGAGTTTTCTTCGTTTCTGCATTAAAACTGGCCCAGATCCCGGACCACCGCGCTGGCCAGCACCAGTCCGGCGGCGGCGGGCACGAAGGAAATGGAGCCGGGGGTGTCACGGCGGGCGGTGGAGCCCGGCCGCGTCTCCGAGGCAGAGGCAGGCGGCTCCGCCTCCATGGGTCGGAGGGGACTGCGGGGCTCCTCCCGGGACCAGACCACCTTCAGGTGGGAGATCCTCCTCCGGCGCAGCTCCTTCCGCATGACCCGGGCCAGGGGACAGCCCTGGGTCTTGGACAGGTCCGAGACCTCAAAGGCGGTGGGGTCCAGCTTGTTTCCCGAGCCCATCGCACTGATGATCCTTACTTGTAAAGCGGTACACCTTGTCACTAATTCCAGCTTGGCGGCCACGGTATCGATGCAGTCCACCACATAGTCGTACTGGGACAGGTCCACCTGGTCGGCGTTCTGGGGGAGGTAGAACATCCGGATGGCCCGCACCTGACAGGCCGGATCGATGTCCCGCACCCGCCGGGCCATGACCTCCGCCTTGGGCTGGCCGATGGTAGAGTGGAGGGCGGCAATTTGGCGGTTCAAGTTGCTCTCTGAGACGGTGTCGTCGTCATATAAGTGTAAAGTACCTACACCTGCCCGCGCCAGGGCCTCAACGCAATAGCCACCGACGCCGCCCACGCCAAACACGGCGACACGGGCCCGGCGGAGCCGCTCCAGAGGCTCGTCGCCCACCAGCAGTCGGGTGCGGATAAAGGGATCGGACATGAAACATCTCTCCTGATTATTGTGATTTCTATCCTTCTGAAAGAAATTAAGGATACTTGGCACAGTGCTCTGTCAGCATACTGGCCAAGACATTTGGCTGTTCTTCATTTACAACGTGGCCGGAGTGCGCAACAAGCCTCAATTCTGCGTTTGGTATATGCCGGGACAAGTAATAGGCTGACTTCAGATTTGTGCGGTCCTTGTTTCCGCAGAGGACTAGCGTGGGGCACTGGATTTGATGCACCCTGCCGCTAAAATCCAGGTCCTTCATAGAATTTACCAGCGCAAACGCATCCGTTTTATCAAAGGCCATGGAAGTAAACGCTGATTTTGGGAAAAAGTGAAACAGAACTGTTTGGATCCCAAGTATCACCCGGGGGATTTTGCAGGGTGTACCGATTAAAACCAGTGTTTTTATTTTTTGAGGAAAATCCAGCGCATAATTCAATGCCAGGATCCCGCCCAATGAGATCCCACACAGATGTAACTGTCCATCTGCCTTCCCGCAGTACTCTGCAAACGCAGCATACAGCGCGGGATAGGCTGCTGGTTTCCCACTCAGGATCGAGGAGAGATTTGGACACAGAACCGTCTCGTTTTTTTGCAGATAGGAGATGGTCTCCTTCCAGCTGGATGCTCGCTGGCCGAAACCATGGACCAGAATTTTTACCGCCATAAGCTGCTCCCTGTATGTCTGATGTTGTGATGTTTTTTGCCGGTACTGCGCACAAGGCGGCACATACACCGAAGGTATATGCGCCGCCTCAGGAAATAAGCTTATTTTACCAGCTGGCTCATGTCATACAGACCCGGCGCATTCACCGTCGCCATGAACTTGGCGGCCTCCACAGCCCCCTGGGCGAAGATCTCCCGGGAGAGGGCGGTGTGGCGGATCTCCATGATCTCGTCGTGTCCGGCAAAGATGATCTCATGCTCGCCCACGATGGTGCCGCCCCGGACGGCGGAGATGCCGATCTCCTTCTTGTCCCGGGGCTGGCGGACAGAGTGGCGCTCAAAGACATACTCAGTCTCATGCCCGCAGGCGGAGGCGGCTGCGTCGGCGATCATCAGGGCGGTGCCGCTGGGGGCGTCCACCTTGCGGCGGTGGTGCCGCTCCACGATCTCAATGTCGTAGCTGTCCCCCAGCACAGAAGCGGCCTTCTTGACCAGTTCCAGCAGCACGTTGATGCCCAGGGACATATTGGCGGAACGGAAGATGGGGACCTCCAGGGCGGCGGCTCCGATCTGGGCCACCTGCTCCGGGGTGTAGCCGGTGGTGGCCAGCACCAGCGGGGTCCCGGTGCGTCTGGCGAAGTCCAGCAGTCCGTCCAGCGCGGCGGGGGAGGAGAAGTCGATGACTGCGTCTGCCTCGCCGGTGAACTGGCTGGGGGAGGAGTACACCGGAAACTCCCGGTCGCTGCTGCCCAGCACATCAAAGCCCGCCGCCACCTGTACCGCCGGGTCGGCGGCGCAGATGGACTCCACCACGCGGCCCATGTGGCCGCTGCATCCGGAAATGATTATCTTCAGCATGACAGGTTACCTTCCTTTACAGCAGTCCCTTTGCCTGCATGGCGGCGCGAAGTCTGGCCTTATTCTTCTCCTCCATCTCGCACAGGGGGAGCCGCACGGGGCCGGCCTCCATGCCCAGAAGGTTCAGCGCCTCCTTCACCGGGATGGGGTTGACATCACAGAACAGGGCGTCGATCAGATCCATATACTCGATCTGGATCTTGGAGGCGGAGGCAAAGTCGTTGTCCAGGCACAGATGGGTCATTTTCACCATGACCTCAGGGATGATGTTGGAGGCTACGGAGATCACGCCCTTGGCACCCAGAGACATCATGGGCACCACCTGATCGTCGTTGCCCGACCAGATATAGAAGTCGTCGCCGCACAGGTGGCGGGTGTGGGCCAGAAGGGAGAAGTTTCCGCTGGCCTCCTTGACGCCGTTGATCTTGGGGTTCTGGGACAGCACCTGATAGGTCTCCGCCGTGAAGGAGACGCCGGTGCGGCTGGGCACATTATAGAGGATCACCGGCAGATCCACACGGTCGGCGATGTACTCATAGTGCTTGATCAGACCGGTCTGGCTGCACTTGTTGTAGTAGGGGGTGACATGGAGCAGGGCGTCGGCTCCGGAGTCCTGGGCGTGGAGGGAGAGGTAGACGGCGGCGGTGGTGTCGTTGCTCCCCGCGCCGGCGATGACCTTCACCCGGTGATCGACCCGCTTGACACAGTACTCCACGGCGGCGATGTGCTCCCGGATGGTCATGGTAGCCGACTCGCCGGTGGTGCCGCAGACGCAGATGGCGTCCACGCCGCCGGCGATCTGTGCGTCGATGAGACGGCCGAAGGCGTCATAATTGATGGTGCCGCTGGCGTCAAAGGGAGTGGCGATGGCCACACAGTTGCCGGTAAAGACAGGAGTTCGCATAAAAAGCACCCTTTCTTTGAGTTAGGAATTAGAAATTAGGAATTAGGAATTAGGAATTTTATGCCTGGGGCTTCACAATGTTGCAGAGCAGGAGTCAGAAGGTCAAAGCTTTGGCGTTCACTCTGCGCTTTGAATGAGGAATTAGGAATTTTTATGCCTGACAGCCTGACAATGTTACAGATCAGGAGTTAGGAGATGGGAGTTTTGGCGTTCGGCGCGGACGGCCTTCTTGCCTTTCGCCCCATAATTCCTAACTCCTCATTCCTAATTCCTAAATTGGACCATGACTTTACTAGCGGTCCATAGCAGCTTCGCTAAAGACAGGGGTTCGCAAAAAGCACCCTTTCTTTGAGTTAGGAATTAGAAGTTAGGAATTAGGAATTTTTATGCCTGACAGCCTGACAATGTTACAGATCAGGAGTTAGGAGATGGGAGTTTTGGCGTTCGGCGTGGACGGCCTTCTTGCCTTTCGCCCCATAATTCCTAACTCCTCATTCCTCATTCCTAATTCCTAATCAGACCGTGGCTTTACTTGCGGTCCATATAGCCCTCGGCACACAGCAGCTCAGCCAGCAGGACAGCACCGCCGGCGGCGCCCCGGAGGGTATTGTGGCTCAGGCCCACGAACTTATAGTCGTACTGGGTGTCAGGACGCAGGCGGCCCAGAGAGACGGCCATGCCGCCCTCCAGCTCCCGGTCCAGCTTGGCCTGGGGACGGTCGGGCTCCTCGAAGTAGTGGAGGAACTGCTTGGGGGCGGAGGGGAGATCCAGCTCCTGAGCGCGGCCCTTGAAGCCGGCCCAGTCCGCCTTGATCTGCTCCATGGAGGGCGCTTCGCCCTGGAAGGAGACAAACACAGCGGCGGTGTGTCCGTTGGACACAGGGACACGGAGGCACTGGGCAGTAATGGCGGGGCCCTCGGCCTTGACGATCCGGCCGTCCTCCACCTTGCCCCAGACTTTCAGGGGCTCCTGCTCGCTCTTCTCCTCCTCGCCGCCGATGTAGGGGATCAGGTTATCCACCATCTCGGGCCAGCGCTCGAAAGTCTTGCCCGCGCCGGAGATGGCCTGGTAGGTACACACCAGCACCTTGTCGATCCCGTACTTCAGCAGAGGGTGCAGGGCGGGGGCATAGGACTGGATGGAGCAGTTGGACTTGACAGCGATGAAGCCGCGCTGGGTGCCCAGGCGCTTGCGCTGGGCGGCAATGACCTCCAGGTGCTCCGGGTTCATCTCAGGCACCACCATGGGCACATCCTCCGTCCAGCGGTGGGCGGAGTTGTTGGACACCACGGGGCACTCGGCCTTGGCATAGCGCTCCTCCAGAGCGCGGATCTCATCCTTTTTCATATCCACGGCACAGAACACAAAGTCCACCATGCCGGCGATCTTTTCCACATCGGCCTGGGCGTCCATCACCACCAGCTCCTTGGCCCCGGCGGGGATGGGAGTATCCATGGCCCAGCGGCCGGCCACAGCCTGCTCATAGGTCTGACCGGCGGAACGGGGGCTGGCGGCAAGAACGGTCAGCTGGAACCAGGGATGGTTCTCCATCAGGGTGACGAAGCGCTGACCGACCATGCCGGTGGCGCCGATGATACCTACTTTGTACTTCTTTTCCATTTTCAACTACCTCCATAACGGCTCAGGGTCATTGTATGCCCCTCTGCCGAGATCGATGTGTCCGGAGCCGGAAATCGTTTCCGCAAGAAAAAAAGAAATCAGCGGCTTTTCAAGCGGCTGATTTTGTACTATAATGTCAGCTGTGGTCTGGGTTCAGACCGGCCGGCAAAATGTTTACAAAAGCAGACAGCGCTCCATCAGGGTACCGCCCTGATGACAGTCGAAAGGCTGTTGACCCGGCGACCAGGGCCCGCCCCCTCCGGGCAGGGGAGCCCTTCGGCGGCCTTCCCTTTGGGCGTGGATGGACGGGAACCGGCTCCCTGGCCACGCTTACTGATGTCGGCCGCTACCTCTATCTTGCAAAAACTTGGGTTTATCCTATCATGTTTGCAGGCGGGTGTCAATACGAAACAGAGAAATGGGAGATACGATGAAGGGAATCTTTACACGGCTTGCCGCCGTCCTTCTGGCCGCGGCACTGGCGGCTCCGGCAGCACAGGCGGCCGGTACGGGGACGGATCCGGTCCAGGTGGGGCTGGCCTATGGGGCGGGCGCATTGGTCAGCGCCAATCTGGAGAACAATACCGGATACGGCTCCGGGTACCGGCTGGGCTACTTTGACCGGGACCTGGACTTTGTGGAACTGGGCAGGACCGGCTCCAAAGAGACCAGGATCACCATGGTCAAGGCCCAGAACACCTGGGTCAGCGGCTCCTCCTACGCCAATTCCGACAATGGCGGCGCGGTGATCGGCAGCTACCACCTCCAGTTGGAGACCTGCTCCTCCTATGAGGAGGCGGTCCGGGCGGCGGAGGACTATCCGGACGGGTTTCCCGCCTGGATCGACGGAGAGTATCAGGTCCGGTGCGGGGCCTACGCCACCCGGGAGGAGGCTGAGGACGCCCAGGCCCGCCTGGGGGAGGGGGACATCGCCGGGACCAGCAGCTATGGGGTCAACGTGACCCGGACGGGGACGGACGAGATCCTGTTCCAGTTTGACGGCGGGGACGGCCTGGCCCTTGGGGTGATGCCCGACGTCACCGGAGAGGATGAGGTCCGCACCTGGTTCAAGGGCAACCGCTATTACGGCGGGTTTCGCTATGAGCGCATCAGCGGCGGTGACCTGACCGTGGTGAATATCGTGGATCTGGAGACCTATCTCAAGGGCGTGATCCCCTATGAGATGAGCAACAGCTGGCCTCTGGAGGCTCTGAAGGTCCAGGCGGTGTGCGCCCGTAGCTATGCCTACAACAACCTCCGCAGCAGCCGGCACGCAGCCTCCCACTTTGACGTGTGCAATACGACCGACTGTCAGGTCTACTACGGGGCCGGCCCCAACAACACCAGCTATCAGGCCAACGACCGCACCGACCGGGCGGTGGAGGAGACGGAGGGAGAGTACGCCCGGTACGACGGACAGGTCATCGAGGCATTCTACTCCTCCAGCCACGGCGGGGCCAGTGAGAGCGTCTACCATGTGTGGGGCTCCTCTCTGAAGGACTACCCCTATCTGAAAGGGGTGACCGACCCCTATGAGGCGGACCTGAGCGGGAAAAATCCCTATTCCTTCTGGACGGTGTCCTATTCGGAGGAGGAACTGGTACAGCAGCTCCTGTCCAAGGGGTACGCCGCCGGGAGCGGGATCGACTCCCTGGCGATCACCTATTCCGAGCTTGGAAACGTGATCCAGGTCAAGGTGTTCTATGAAAATGGACAGAGCAATACGCTGAAGCCGGAGAAGATCCGGAGCGCCTTCGGGGTCCCGTCTATCCGCTTTACCGTCAACGGAAAGGAGGCCGGCTCCGGGAGCCAGAGCGGAAGCGGCGGGCTGTCCGCCGGCGGCGGAGCGCTGGACCCAGGGAAGGACTATTTCGTCATCAGCGGCAGTGGGACTGTCTCCCAGGTATCCGGTGAGAAGCTGTATTCCATTTCCGGCTCCGGCACCATCCAGCCGGTGGAGGAGGCGGGGGAGAGCGGCTCCCCGGACGTCCCTTCCGGCACCCAGGTGACGGTGAGCGGGAGAAGCTTCACCTTCCGGGGCTCCGGAAACGGCCACCAGCTGGGCCTGAGCCAGTACGGCGCGTGGGCCATGGCGGAGCGCGGCTTTTCCTACGATGAGATCATTGAATTTTACTACCCCGGCGCCGTGGTGCGGTAAGCCGGATGGACAGAAAGGCGTATGACCATTGAAAACCTCAGATTTTGATTTTTACCTTCCGGAGGAGCTGATCGCTCAGACTCCTCTGGAGCGCCGGGACTCCTCCCGGCTGCTGACCCTGGACAAGCGCACCGGGGAGATCGCCCACCGGCACTTTTATGAACTGCCCCAGCTGCTGCGGCCGGGGGACTGCCTGGTGCTGAACAACTCCCGGGTCCTGCCGGCCCGGCTGATCGGCCACCGCCTCCCCGGCGGCGGAGCCTGTGAGGTGCTGCTGCTGACCGACAGGGGGGACGGACTCTGGGAGTGCCTGGTCCGCCCGGGCCGGAAGCTGAAGCCGGGGGCCCAGGTGTCCTTCGGCGAGGGCCGCCTCACCGCCACAGTGGAGGCGGAGGTGTCCGGCGGGAACCGTCTGGTCCGCTTCCACTACCAGGGGATCTTCCTGGAAGTGCTGGAGGAGCTGGGCAAGATGCCCCTGCCGCCCTACATCAAGGAAGAACTTCAGGACAATGAGCGCTACCAGACTGTCTACTCCAAGATCAACGGCTCCGCCGCCGCCCCCACCGCCGGCCTGCACTTCACCCCGGAGCTGCTCCAGCAGATCCAGGAGATGGGGGTCAGGCTGTGCTATGTCACCCTCCATGTGGGGCTGGGTACCTTCCGCCCGGTGAAGGCGGAGGACATCTCGGAGCATGAGATGCATTCGGAATACTGCATGATCCCGGAGGAGACCGCCCGGATCATCAATGAGACCAAGCGCAGCGGCGGTCGGGTGATCTGCGTGGGGACCACCTCCTGCCGGACGGTGGAGAGCTTTGCCGCCGAGGACGGCACTCTGAAGGAGTCGGCGGGCTGGACCAGCATCTTCATCTATCCCGGCTACCGCTTCAAGGTGCTGGATGCCCTGGTCACCAATTTCCACCTGCCCCAGTCCACCCTGATCATGCTGGTGTCCGCCCTGGCCGGGCGGGAACACGTTCTGGCCGCCTACGAGGAGGCTGTGAAGGAGCGCTACCGCTTCTTCAGCTTTGGAGATGCCATGTTCATCTCCTGATTCCAAATCATAAAATACGCAGAGATCTGACGGATCTCATCAAAGGAGTTTTTTTGTGTTTGAAGTGATCAAGACCGAGGGGAACGCCCGCCGTGGCATATTTACCTGTCCTCACGGCACTGTCCAGACCCCTGTCTTTATGAATGTGGGGACCCAAGGAGCCATCAAGGGGGCGGTGTCCGCCCACGATCTGAAGGAGATCGGCTGTCAGGTGGAGCTGTCCAACACCTATCATCTGCACCTGCGCCCCGGGGACGGGGTGGTCCGGGAGATGGGGGGACTGCACCGCTTTATGCAGTGGGACGGCCCAATGCTCACCGACAGCGGCGGATTCCAGGTGTTTTCCCTGTCCGGTCTGCGGAAGATCACCGAGGCGGGGGTGACCTTCGCCTCCCATATCGACGGGCGGCGCATCTTCATGGGGCCGGAGGAGTCCATGCAGATCCAGTCCAACCTGGGCAGCGACATCGCCATGGCGTTTGACGAGTGCATCGAGAACCCCTCTCCCCGGGAGTACGTTCAGGCCTCTGTGGAGCGCACCACCCGCTGGCTGGAGCGGTGCATCACGGAGCACGCCCGCCTCAATGCACAGCCGGACTGCGTCAACCCCGGTCAGATGCTCTTCGGCATCAACCAGGGTGGGACCTACGCGGACATCCGGCAGCAGCACATGGCGCGTATCGCCCAGCTGGACTGCGACGGCTTCGCCATTGGCGGGCTGGCGGTGGGAGAGCCCACCCAGGTGATGTACGACATCATCGACGCGGTGGAGCCCAGTATGCCCAAAGACAAGCCCAGGTATCTGATGGGGGTAGGGACTCCCTCCAACATCATCGAGGGCGTGGCCCGGGGCGTGGACTTCTTCGACTGCGTCATGCCCGCCCGCAACGCCCGCCACGGCAAGCTGTACACCTGGAAGGGGACCATCAACATCAAAAATGAGAAGTTCAAGCTGGATCCCCGGCCCATCGACGAGACCTGTCAGTGTCCCGCCTGCCGGAGCTTTTCCAGGGCCTACCTCCGGCACCTGCTGACTGCGGGGGAGATGCTGGCGATGCGTCTGGCTGTGCTCCATAACCTGCACTTCTATAATGAGCTGATGGCCCGCATCCGCCAGGCCCTGGACGAGGGGACCTTCGAGACGTTCCGCCGGACCTATTCCGGACTGCTGGACCGGCCTGCCCAGGAGTAAAGAAATTTCAGAAAAACCCTTGCAAACTGCACAGGAATCAGATATACTTGTAAGGACGCATTTTTACATTATTTTTTTGGAGGGAATCAACCAGCTATGGAAAGTATGATTATGATCGTTGCGATGCTCGCAATGCTCTACTTCTTCATGATCCGCCCCGAGAACAAGCGGAAAAAGGAAGCGCAGAATATGCGGGATTCTCTGACCGTGGGTGATGTGATCACCACCATCGGCGGCATCACCGGCACCATCTGCACGGTGAAGGAGAACACCATCGTGATCGAGAGCGGCGTGGACCGCGTCCGGATCGAGCTGACCAAGTGGGCAGTCTCCAGCAAGACGGCCCAGGCGGAGGAAGCCGCGCACTGAGCCGACGACCCGGAAACTTTTTGACAAGCTGACAAGCCCTCCCCGCATAGGATCCTGTGAAGAACGGATCTGCGGGGAGGTTTTTTTATGGCTCAGACCAGACGGGAGAAGAAAACGGAGGAGACAGGCGCCATTTGGCTGACGGTGATGCGGGAGGTGCTCCGCGGCAGCGGCGTGGCGGCAGCCGTGAGTCTGCTTGCGCTGCTGGCCTGCGCGCTGCTGGTCTCCAACGGGACCATTGGAGAGGGGATGATGGACCGGGCGGTGCTGGCGGTGTGTGTGCTGGGCAGCATGACCGGAGGGCTGACGGCCGTGCGCCGGATCGGGCGCAGCCCCCTGCCTGTGGGACTTGGGGTGGGGGGCTGCCTGTTTCTGCTGCTGCTGTCGGCGGGCTGCCTGCTCTCCGGCTCCGCGTCTGTGTCCAATGATGGGGCCCTGATCTTTCTGGCCTGCTGCTGCGGCGGGGCTATGGCCGGGGTACTGGGCGCCCGCCCAAACCGGAAACGCCGGCGGCAGAGTGCGAAAAAAACGTAAATGAACGATTGAAATAGCCGGTCAGATATGGTATAATACAGTCAAATTGATGCAAGGCTCCGGCCTTGCAGGGATTTAGGAGGAGATTTCCAATGAAGCACATCCAGACTCTGAACGGCGCTACCCTGAAGGCCAGCGCGGCCAAGGGCGGCTGCGGCGAGTGCCAGACCTCTTGTCAGTCCGCTTGCAAGACTTCCTGCACGGTCGCCAACCAGAAGTGCGAGAACCAGTAATTTTTACGGTCGCTTGAAAAGGGCAGGTGTCAGCCTGCCCTTTTTCATGCGCGAAACACCCCGCCCCGGATGGGCGGGCAGAAAGGAATTTGTTTGCCATGATCCATACCTTTACCGCCCTGGGACAGTACCTGGTGGCGGATGTGAACAGCGGTGCGGTCCATGTGCTGGACCGGATGAGCTATGATCTGCTCTCTCTGCTGGAGAAAGAGGAGACCATGGGGGAGACCTGCCCCCGTGAGATCCGTGAGCGGCTGACGCAGTATTCTGACCAGGAGGTGGATGAGACCTGGGAGGAGCTGCGGAGCCTTCAGGAGGCCGGCCTCCTGTTTTCCAGCGACGACTATCTGGACCCGGAGGCCGCCATGGAGCTGCCCAAGCAGGCCGTGGTCAAGGCCCTCTGCCTCCATGTCTCCCACGACTGCAACCTGCGCTGCCGGTATTGCTTCGCGTCCACCGGCGACTTCGGCACCGGCCACCGCATGACCATGGACTTCGAGACCGCCAAGCAGGCCATCGACTGGGTGGTGAAAAAGTCTGGCAAGCGCCGGAACATCGAGGTGGACTTCTTCGGCGGTGAGCCCCTGATGGCCATGGATACTGTGAAAAAGACAGTGGAGTACGCCCGATCTCTGGAGAAGGAGCACGATAAGGTGTTCCGCTTCACCATCACCACCAACGGGATGCTCCTCAGCGATGAGAACATCGACTACATCAACCGGGAGATGTCTAACGTGGTGCTCTCCCTGGACGGCCGGAAGGACGTCAACGACCATATGCGCCCCACCGCAGGCGGGAAGGGGAGCTATGACGTCATTGTCCCCAAATTTCAAAAGCTGGTAGCCGGACGCGGCACCAAGGACTACTATGCCCGGGGCACCTTCACCCGGGAAAACCTGGATTTTGCTCAGGACGTGATGCATCTGGCCTCTCTCGGTTTCCGCCATGTGTCAGTGGAGCCGGCCAGCGGTCCTCTGGACGACCCCTTTGCCATCAAGGAGGAGGATCTGGAGCAGGTGGAGGCGGAGTACGAAAAGCTGGCCCGGGAGCTTATGGGCCGGAAGGACGTGAACTTCTTCCACTTCAACGTGGACCTGGCCCAGGGCCCCTGTGTCATCAAGCGCCTGCGGGGCTGCGGAGCGGGCTGTGAATATGTGGCCATTACCCCGGACGGCGACATCTACCCCTGCCACCAGTTTGTGGGGAAGGAGGAGTACCGCATGGGGAATGTGTTTGACGGCTCCTTCGATATGGACATCTCCGGCCAGTTTGCCAAGCAGAACATCTACACCCGTCCTGCCTGCCGGGAGTGCTGGGCACGCTTCTATTGCAGCGGCGGCTGCTCCGCCTCCAACCTTCTGGTGAACGGTGACATAAGTCTGTCCAATGAGGTGGCCTGTAAAATGGAACGGAAGCGTCTGGAGTGTGCCATCGCGCTGAAGGCCATCGCCGCCGGCATGGGAGAGACCGGAAATACAAAGTGTAATTATACGGAATGTAATCAGTGTGAGTCTTGCCAGTAAATTCAAAATCATTGATTTCTAACATTTTGCAGGCAGTTTTCACATAAAACCAACATTTCCGCACGAAAGAACGCCGCAGAGACCTGCGGCGTTCTTTTTTGGTTTCTTTACTTTACATAATAACATTTACATAATATTTTCGCGGAATTGACGAATTTTGTGAAAATGAAGAAAATCCCTTGCGTGAACGATGTGAGCGCGATATAGTTATACCAGAAAGAAAAATTTACCGTCTCTCACCCTTTACCGTTCCGCGTTCCGCGGCCCGCGTCTATTTCTCTCTCCCGCCTCATAAGGTGCATGGAAGAGGTGACTGCCATGAGCCAACGGGACGGAATGAGAGGGGAACGGTCACTGGGCTGCCTTGGCCCGCTGACAGTTTTGGGGAGCGCCTTTCTGCTGGGCGGTCTCCTGGGCGCCGCGCTGGTCAGCATGATCGCTCAGCCTGCGGCCGAGGCGCTGTCCGGCTATCTGCGGGACTATCTGACTGCCGGTCAGGCCGGCGGGGTGGCTGCGGGCTTCTGGCCTATGCTGTGGGAGCAGGGGCGGTTTTTTCTGGGGATCTGCGTCCTTGGGCTTACGGCCCTGGGCACAGTGGGGATCCCCGTCCTCTTTGGGGCCAGGGGATTTTTGTTTGCCTTTTCGGTGGCAGGCTTCTGCCGCGCCTTTGGTCCGGCGGGGCTTGGACCGGCCCTGTTCCTCTTTGGCCTGCCCGCCTTTCTCTGGGGACCCATCCTGTTTTTGGCGGGCACCCAGGGCATGGAGGGCTCTATGGGGCTGCTCCGGCGGGCGATAGGAGGCGGGAGAGAGCCGCTTCCCTTTGGGCCGCGCTATTGGGAGCGTCTGGCCCTCTGGGGGCTTGGCCTCTTTCTGTGTGTAGTGCTGGAATTTCTGGCCGCGCCCGCACTGCTGGCCGCCTCGGCCCGGTTTGTGCTGTAATTGGAATCTATGTGAGGGAGTTGTCTGCGTGTCTGAACTGCTGGACCTCTATGAGGACTATTTGAGAACAGAGAAAAAGGCGTCGGCCAATACGGTCAGCTCCTATCTGCGGGATATGCACCAGTTCGAGACCGCCATGTCAGAGCAGGAGCTTGAGCTCACCGAGGTGCTGACCCAGGAGGTGGAGCACTACGCCGCCGCGCTGACCCGGAAGGGCCGCTCCGCCGCCACCGTGACCCGCTCCATTGCGTCCATCAAGTCCTTTTACAACTGTATGATCGCCCTGGGACTCATGGACCACAACCCGGCCAAGGGGGTGGCCCCGGCCAAGGTAGAGCGGAAGCTGCCCCAGATCCTGACGGGCAAGGAGGTGGAGCTGCTTCTGGAGCAGCCTGAGTGCACCGATCTGAAGGGCTATCGGGACCGGGCCATGCTGGAGCTGCTGTACGCCACTGGCATCCGGGTCAGCGAGCTGATCGCCCTGGATGTGGACGACCTGAATCTGTCCGCCGGACTGCTGCACTGCGCCAGCAAGGGGAAGGAACGCGCCATCCCCCTGTATCAAACAGCGGTACGGGCTCTGAGCGAATACCTGCACCGGGTGCGCCCCCAGCTGGTGGAGTCCCCCAGTGAGACTGCGCTCTTTGTCAATATGAGCGGCGACCGTATGAGCCGCCAGGGCTTTTGGAAGCTGATCAAGTATTATCAGGAAAAGGCCGGAATCGAAAAGGACATCACACCCCATACCCTCCGCCACTCCTTTGCCGCCCATCTGCTGGAGAATGGAGCGGATCTGCGCTCCATTCAGGAGATGCTGGGCCATGCGGATATCTCCTCCACCCAGATCTATTCCAGACTGCTGAATCAAAAGCTCAAGGACGTCTACCGCAAGGCCCATCCCAGGGCGTGACCCCTGTCGCTCTGCTCCGGAGCATTAGACTCCCTTTTTACTTTTGGACTGGTTGGTTCTAACTCCGTCGATTTCACTATGCATTGAATAAAGCAGAACAATATGATAAAGTAAATAAAAAGATAAATTTGAATTTGGTGGAGGAATTTTTATGAAGAAAACAACTACTGTTAAAATTTTTCTAACCCTGATAACTGCACTTTCTCTGTTGAGTGTATTCGTTTCATCATGGATTTTTGCACTTGCCACAGGTGTATGTGTCTTTGGGTGGGTTACGCTTTGGAAAAGAAGCAGAGAATCGTAATGAATGTCAATTCCAGTTTATCGAGCAGTTATCATCTGCGAATATACCTCCCTCCGTCATTTCGACGAAAGGAGGTTGTTTATATCCTGAATCAGTCCAAAGAGCAAACGGGAGCGGTGGGATCGCGGCTTGACAAACGCGTGCTCCTGTGATATAGTCCCACCGGAATCGATGGAGAGGAGGCGGAACGATGCGCAATACCGCTTGCTGAGGCATGAGAAAAGAATGAAAGGGCCCGAAGGGGCCCCGTTCTGTCATGCCGCCGCGAGAGGGTATTGTCCATTCCGCCGTCTGATCGCCATATCTGCGCCCCCGGTCTCTGGGCCGGTGGGTGTCCTGTCGGTCTGCCGCAAGGAAGGATGATCCTTCTTTGCGGCTTTTTCGTGAAACGAACTCAGAACAGACAGGAGGGCATGACGATGTCACAGATCACCATTCAAGAACTTTCCTTTACCTATGAGGGGGACCACGTCCCCGTCTTTCAGCACCTGGACCTTCAGCTGGACACCCGCTGGAAGCTGGGGCTTGTGGGGCGGAACGGCCGGGGCAAGACGACTCTGCTTCACTTGCTGGAGGGGAGCCTGTCCGGCAGCGGGATCCTCACCCGACCGGATCGTCCCATCTATTTTCCGCTCCCGGTGCCGGAGCCGGAGCGGCCTGCCCGGGAGATCCTGCTGGAGGGGATCCCCTGGGAGGAGAAGTGGATGCTCCTGCGGGAGCTGAACCGCCTGGGGCTGGAGGAGGATATTCTGGACCGCCCGTTTTCCTCCCTCAGCGGCGGCGAGCAGACCCGGGCCGGGCTGGCCCGGCTGTTCTGCCAGAAAGACGGCTACCCCATGCTGGACGAGCCTACCAACCACCTGGATGAGGCCGGACGCGCCCTCACAGCCCGGTACCTCCGGGGGCTGGACCGAGGCTTTCTTCTGGTGTCCCACGACCGGGCCTTTCTGGACGCCTGCACCGATCATACTCTGGCTTTGAACCGCACCGGCCCCGAGCTGATCCAGGGGAACTTCTCCGTCTGGTATCGGGAAAAGGAGCGCAGGGATCAGCGTGAGACCGCACGGAATGAGGCTCTGAGGGGAGAGATCCGCCGCCTGGAGCAGGCGTCCCGCCGGACCTCCCTCTGGTCCGACCGGGTCGAACAGAGCAAGTACGGCAGTCAAAATTCCGGGCTGCGTCCGGACCGGGGGTACCTGGGGCACAAGTCCGCGAAGCTGATGCAGCGGGCAAAGAACCTTGAGTCCCGACAGCAGAGGGCTATTCAGGAAAAGGCGGCGCTGCTCCAGGATGTGGAGCGGGCGGACAGCCTGACGCTGACGCCCCTCCGGCACCACAGCCAGCGGCTGCTGGAGGGCCGCGGCCTGGTGGTCCTCCACGGCGGAAGGCCGGCCAACCGCCCGGCCAGCTTCACACTGGAGCGTGGTCAGCGGCTGTGCCTGAGCGGTGGAAACGGCAGCGGCAAGACCAGTCTGCTCCGCCTGGTGCTGGGGGAGGAGCCGGAGCACACCGGCAGCCTTTGGCGGGCCTCCGGTCTCACCATCTCCTATGTTCCCCAGAGGGCGGACCGGCTCTGCGGCCTCCCCGCCTCCCTGGCGGAGGAGCGCGGCCTGGACCGCACCCAATTTTTTACTATCCTGAGAAAGCTGGATTTTTCCCGTCCCATGCTGGAGCGGGATATGGCGGAGTACAGCGCGGGCCAGCAGAAGAAGCTCCTGCTGGCCGCAAGCCTGTGCCAGAGCGCACACCTCTATGTGTGGGATGAGCCGCTGAACTATATCGACCTATTCTCACGCATCCAGCTAGAGGAGCTGATTTTAGACGCTCAGCCTACGATGCTCCTGGTGGAGCACGACCGCACCTTCTGCCGCCGGGTGGGAACAGACGTCCTTTCGCTGGACGCCGAGCGCGGGACTTGAGAGGACCCCATGATAGAAACAGGCCATGGAGGGCGCGATGCGCCCTCCATGGCCTGTTTTATAAAAGCGAAAAAGACGGATCCGTCAAACTCCGCTATCTTCCATCTGCCAGCCCTTGCACACGTCGACCCAGCCCTCACAGCGGGAATACTCCGTCAGCTCGTCACAGGTGAGCTCGATGGCGGAGTTGGAACTGCCCGCTGCAGGGAACACGGTGCCGAAGCGCTTGAGGGACACGTCCAGATAGGTCCGCACTCCCTCCGGATTGGCGAAGGGACACACGCCGCCCACCGCATGGCCGGTCATCTCCCGGGCCTGCTCCTGGGTGAGCATCTTGGCCTTTGTGTGGAAAAACTGCTTATATTTGCTGTTGTCGATCTTGGCGTCTCCGGCGGCCACGATGAGCACACAGCCGCCGTCCACCAGGAAGGACAGCGTCTTGGCAATGCGGGCGGGGATAACGCCCACCGCCTGGGCGGCCAGTTCCACAGTGGCGCTGGAGACGGGAAACTCCAAAATGTCTCCCTCCCGGCCCAGAGGGCGAAAGTAGTCCCGCACTCTCTCAATAGACATCCCTCAGCCCTCCAGCTTTTTGGCGGTCTTGGACAGGAACCGCTCATCGGTGATAATGAACCGCTCGTGGGTGCCCTGGCCGATCAGGCCCTTCTCGTCGTAGGCGGCTACGTTTAGCTCGATGCGCTTGCCATCCACCAGGGTGATTTCGCTCTCAGCCCACACCTTGATGCCGATGGGGGAAGCGGAGTCGTGACTCACGCACAGCTTGGTGCCCACGGTGCTCTGGCCGGGCTCCAGGTGGGGGGCGATGGACTTCCAGGAGGCTTCCTCCATCAGGGCGCACATAAACGGGGTGCCAAAGACGGGCAGAGCGCCGGAGCAGGCGGCCTGGGCGGTATTTGCCTGGCTCACCACGGTCTCGGCGCGGCCCTTCATTCCAACTTCAATGGACATATCGGTCATTTCTCCTTTGTTGATTCCATTTGTCCGGTCGGGACAAGTTATTTTACTCCTCTTTGCCGGAAAAAGCTAGTCTCCCGCCCGAATTTCATACAGGGAGTTGAGGACCGCCCAGTTCTGGGGGAAGGGGCGCATCAGATTCCAGTAGCCCACGCCGTACAGGTCCAGCTCTGCGGCCAGGGCCAGCTTGGCGCGGATGCTTCTGGCGTCCTCAAACCAGACCTCATGCTCCCGCCCCTGTCCGTCCACATAGCGGAACCACGGGGCCTGTGCCCGGGGGTCGAAGCGGATGGCGGCATAGTGCCGGGCGGCCAGGGCGACGGCCTCCGGATTGGACAGGGAGCGGGCACGGCTCCCCTGGGGTGCGGAGAGGAGCCAGTCGTAGCCGTAGTTTGGGATGCCCAGCCAGAGCTTCTCCGCCGGGATCTCCGTCAGGGCGTACTCTGCCACCCGCCGCACCTGATCCAAAGGGGCCACCGCCATAGGCGGGCCAAAGGCAAAGCCCCACTCATAGGTCATCAGAAGCACGCCGTCCGCCGCCTCTCCCAGGCCGCGGTAATCGTGGCCCTGGTACAGCGCTCCCTGCTGACTGGCAGAAGTCTTGGGCGCCAGGGCGGCCAAAAGCGGATAGCCCAGTGGTTCCAGGCGCTCCCGCAGAAGGACCAGAAGGCGGACATAGTCCTTGGCATCCTCAGGGAAGATGGACTCCAGATCCACATCGATCCCGCGGTATCCCTTTTGGCCCAGGAGCTCCAGCAGATTGTCCGCCAGGCGGGTCCGGGCCTCCGGGCTGGACAGAAGGGCGTGGGCCAGCTCGCCGGAGAAGCCGCCCTCCTCTGTGAGGTTGGCCAGGTGGAGCAGGGGACGCACCCCCATGATCTGGGCTGCCGCCACCATGGCGTCGTCCGCCAGAGGGATCAGGTCCCCGCGGGCGGTGGGCCGGTAGGTGAAGGGGGCGATGCTGCTGAGGAAGGGGAGAGTCCGCTGGAGCAGGGCAGGGGAGATGTTTGGGTAGGCGTATCCATTGACAGAGAGCACCCCCTGTTTTTTCTGCTGATAGGAGAGGACCAGCTCCTGCCCGGGGTAGATCCGGTCGCCTCCCTCCAGGCCGGGGTTGCTGCGTAGCAGCTGACGCAGCGTGATCCCAGCATCCCGGGCGATGGAAAACAACGTATCCCCGGGCCGGACGGTATAGGTGGAGCGGGGATACTGGATCACCAGCGTCTGCCCCACCACCAGGCGGGAGGGGTCCGGGAGCTGATTGTCCTGGATGAGCCGGGACATGGGGACGCCGTACTGATAGGCCAGTTCATACAGGGTGTCTCCCGGCCGAACCACATGGATGTCCATAAAAATCTCCTTTCCGGCGGAGTCAGATCAACGTGATAAAATCCTGTCTGGCGTAGCCCACGGTTCCGTAGTAGTCCACCAGATACCAGTCCCCGGCGCGGTTCCGGACAGTCAGCGGCGCGCCGTCCGGAGCCTGGACCAGAATGGGGGCGTCCAGCTCCGGCCGGGCCCGGATGTTCAGCACGCCCCAGTCCACATCCACCTGCCCGGGACGGCTGGGCTGCGGCAGCAGAAACGGGATGTCAAAGTAGTCGGTGAGGGACAGCACCAGATTTTTCGCCACCGCGTCCAGACTGCTTTTGATCCACGCCGCGTCCTCCGGATTGTCGTGGTAGCCCAGCTCCAGAAAGGCGGATGGTGCCCGGACCCGGCGGACCTCCCCTATGGTAGTGGTGGGCTGGGCCTGGACCAGCTCCGGAAGGGGATAGATTTCCTTGAGATTGTTGGCAATGATGGTGGCGGCCCGCTGTCCTGCCTGACTGCCCGGGTAATAGAACACCAGGATCCCCCGCACCTGGCCGTACCGCCCCTCCGGCGCAGCGTTGGAGTGCAGAGCCAGATGGAGGTCATAATTCCCTGCATTGGAGGCAGCGATGGAGGACGCGGCCGTCATCTCCGGCGTGTTCCGGACATAGCGGATGCCGGAGGAGTCCAGATAGGGGGCCATTTTATCCGCCAGAAGGTTCATATACTGCTCCTCGGTTCCGCCGTTGACATAGTCATTTTTCTCCTGGGTGGAAGGAGAGAGATAGATGATGGGCATAAGTCAGAATACCTCCCGTTTTGTTTGCATCCTATGCTGGGTCGTGCGCTTCGGTGCCCCGGATGCCGCCCGCCTTTCGGCTCCGGGACAAAATTTTTTTGCTCAGAGGCTTGACAAAAGAAGGTTACGAGTGTAACCTAAGTGCATAGGTTACAGTTGTACCCTTTCAGAGCCGGCCGAAGGCCCTCTGAGCAGGGAGGATTTTGGGGAGGGAACAGACATGAAGGAACTGGCGGCAAGGATCTCCAGCTCTGAGCTGGATGTGCTGGAGGTGCTTTGGCAGGCGGAAGGCCCTCTGCCCATCGCGGACATCCGTGGTGCGCTGGAGCAGTCCCACAGCTGGGACAGCTCCACAGTCAAAACGCTCCTGCGCCGCCTGTGTGAAAAGAAGGCGGTGGAGGCGGAGAAGCGGGAGGTATTTTACTACCGGCCCCTGCTCTCCCGCCAGGAGTACCAGACCTGGTCCACCCGCTCCCTGATCGACAAGGTGTACCGCGGCAGCGCCCGGAGCCTGGTAGCCAGTCTGGTGGAGCGGTCCCAGCTGAGCCGGGAAGATCTGGCGGAGCTGCGTTCCATCCTCTACCCGGAGGAGGAGCGGGGCCATGATTGACGGTTTGCTCCGGCTGCTCTCCCTGTCCCTCTCCGGGGCGCTGCTCACAGGGGGGACAGCGCTGCTGGCCTGGCTGCTGCGGGGGAAGATCTCCCGGACCGCGGCCTATTACCTCTGGCTGCCGGTGCTGCTGCGGCTGCTGTGCCCCTGGGGGCTTTCCCACACCCTGATGGACCGGGCGGTCTCCTCCGCCGTAGGGGAGAGAGCGCAAGCGGAAGTTTCCGTATCCCTCGTGCCGGAGGGCGGCACGGAAGCCGCAGGGCTCCCGTCCGGCCTGCCGAAGGACAGCCGGGAAGAGACGGCCGCCGGGGCGGCCCTGTACCTGTGGGGAGCGGGCTTTGCCGCCGCGGCTGTCTGGCAGGGGACGGGGTACCTCTGCTTCTGCCGCCGGCTCCGTGCGGACCTCCACAGGCCGGGACCGGAGATCAGCGCGGTCTATGCCCAGACCGCCGCCGGGGCGCGCCGTCCCCCGGAGCTGCTCCAGAGCGCCGCCGTCCCAGCCCCCATGGTGGCGGGGCTGCTGCACCCCAGGATCCTGCTTCCGGAACGGGATCTGAGCCCGGAGCAGTGGGAGGGAGTTCTGACCCACGAACTGATCCATTGGAGACGGCATGACCTTTGGATCAAGTGGCTGGCTGTCCTGGTCCGGGCGGTCCACTGGTTCAATCCGGCAGCGTGGTGGCTGCTCCGCCGGCTGGAGCGGGACTGTGAGCTGTCCTGCGACGAAAAAACGGTCCGCCATTGGGACCGCCATCGCCGGGCACGGTATGGAGAGCTTCTGCTAACCCTGGCCGCAGGAGGAAATCCGGGCACCGGGGCGGTGGCCCTGTCCCTGAGTTCCCCCAAACAACTTTTGAAAGAGAGGCTGATGTGCATGATGACGCAAACCCGATACGGAAGGCCCGCCGCCCTTCTGGCGGCGTCCGCCTGTCTGGCTGTGGCCCTGTCCTCCGCGGCGCTGGGCGCTTACGCCGGGCCCGACCCTCAGGCTGGCACCCCTCTGGAGGAGACCCCGGAGGGCCTGTCCTGGCCTCTGGAGACGGACGGCTCCGTGACCCTCTCCGCCCTGTACGGCAGCCGGGTGCATCCGCTCACCGGAAAAACCACGTCCCACAGCGGCATCGACATCCCCCGGGACGCCGGGACACCTGTTCTGGCCGCGGCGGACGGGACGGTGGAGGAGACCGGCTTTGACGCCCGGGAGGGAAATTATGTCATACTCCGCCACGGAGCCCTGACCACAAAATACTGCCACCTTCTGGAGGGGAGAGCCGATGAGGGCGAGCAGGTCCGGACCGGCGACCCCATCGGGCTGGTGGGCAGCACCGGCCAGAGCACCGGCCCCCATCTCCATTTTGAGGTGGCGCTGGACGGAGCGGTACAGGACCCGATGAGCTATCTGGAGCACACCGGGACCGTCGTCCGCTGAGGACAAAAAGACGCCTGCCGGGCGGCTGTGTGGGCCGCTCAGCAGGCGTTGTTCTGTTTTTAGGGGGAAGAGGACGTCTCCAGCAGAAACGCCTGATAGGGGCGGTCCAGATGATAGCCCAGCTTTTCCGCCAGAGCCACAGAGCGCAGGTCGTGGGCGTCCCAGCTGGGATACAGGCCCCGGTCCAGGCAGTCCAGAATGAGCCGCGCCCCACAGGCCAGGGCCAGCCCCCGGCGGCGGCAGTCCGGCCTGGTGTCGATCTCGATCTCAATGCCGCCGTCATAAACGGTATAGGACGAGGCTCCGGCCACAGGGATACCGTCCCACAGGGCCAGCACACCCAGCCCACGGCGGGCAAAATCCGCACCGTCCTGAAAATTGCCGCACAGGTCTTTGGACCACGGCTGGGACATCAGAAGCGGAACATGGCCGGCGCAGATGGGGGAGAGGACGACCCCCTCCGGCAGGGAGGAGGCGCAGCTTGTCAGCCAACCCCGGTCAAAGACGCCTGGCTCCTTGCGGATGGCGTAGCGGAGAAAGGGAGCGGCCCGCGCCCCCCAGACAGACCGGATCACCGGCTCCCAGTCTGCCGTCCGGGGGACCAGAATGGGACGGTCCGCCCGGGCGGCCAAGGTCCGCGAGGGGAGACCTGCCAGAAAACAGAAATCACCCACGGCGCACAGGGCGCTCGCCGGTGGCGGCCCGCCCTCGGTCACGACCTGCCCCATGTGCCCCTGGAGACAGGTCCAGACCATGGTCTCCTCCCAGCCGTCGAACAGGACGATCTTTCTGTGGTCCACAGTGTTTCCCTCCAAACATCATCAAGCAAGGGCAGAGGAAACCCTCTGCCCTTGCCGCTTCGTAAATGGCTTCATCCCGCCAGGTGCATGACCTGGAGCAGGAAGATCCAGCTGAGCCCGTAGTAGGACACCACCGCCACCAGGTCATTCACTGTGGTGATCAGGGGCCCGGAGGCCACCGCAGGATCCACATGGATCTTTTTGAAAAACAGTGGGATCAGCGTACCCACCGCGCTGGAGATCACCATGGCCAGCAGCAGGGAAACGCCGATGCAGCCGGAGATGGCGAAGGAGGCCATCAGCCCCTTGCCCTTGACGACCCAGATGAAAAGGCCGATGGCTCCGAAGGAGGCCGCCCCGAGGAGAAGCCCGTTTGCAAAGCCGATCCGCATCTCCTTGACCACCAGGCCAAATTTCTGCCGGGCGGTCAGGTTCTCATCCATCAGCACCCGGATGGTCACAGCCAGGGACTGGGTACCCACATTGCCAGCCATATCCAGGATCAGGGACTGGAAGCTCATAATGAGAGGGAGCTGGGACACGACCTGCTCAAAAACACCCACCACAGAGGATACCACCAGTCCCAGGGCCAGCAGGACAAACAGCCAGGGGAGGCGCTTTTTCATGCTCTGTCCCAGAGGCTCAGCCAAGTCCTCCTCCGCAGTCAGACCGGCCAGCATGGCATAGTCCTCGCCCATCTCGTCGTCCACGACCTGAATGATGCTCTGGGCGGTGATCACACCTAGCAGACGGTTCTGGTTGTCCAAAACGGGGATCAGGTCCTCAGAGTAGTCCTTCAGCTGCTCAATGCAGTCGTCAATGGACTCATGGCCGTAGACGTATGGGTAAGAGGTCATGATCAGCGAGGAAAATTCTGTGTCGGGACGGGCGATGATCAGCTCCTTCAGATCGATGGCGCCGCAGAACACACCGCTCTGATCGGAGACGAACAGGGTAGAAATGTTGTCGTTCTCAGACGCCTGCTGGATCAGGGCGCTCATGGTCTGCTTTACCGTGAGGTCCGTCTGAATGGAAATATAGTTTGTGGTCATTTTGCTGCCGATCTCATCCTCGTCAAAGGACGCCATCAGCGCAAGCTCCTTTTGGGAGGTCTCATCCATGCACTCGATGAGATTGCTCTTCTGCTCCCGGCCAAGCTGGGAGAGGATCTCCAGAGCGGAGTCAGACTCCATGTGCTCCACCACCTGGGCCGCCTTGCGCAGATCCATCTCGATCAGATAGGCTCCGGCCTCAGCGCCCTCCATGCGCTCCAGAATGTTGGAGAGCATATCCGGCTCCAGAATACGGTACAGCTTTTTCCGCTCGGCAGAGGTCAGGGCCGGAAGGACCTCCGCAATGTCTTTTTCATGGTAGTCCTCCAGTCGCTCCCGCATCACGCTGGGAGAGATGGGACTGCGGATGATGGCGATGATCTCGCCGGTGTAGTTGGGCTTGGCGGAGACCATGCTCTCCACCGCTCTGTTCAGATTCTGCTCCATGTGCAGCGCCTCCTTTTCCATGTTCTTCGATCATGGGACCGGAAGCGGAAACAGGCGCCAGGGGCGTGTCAACAGAGCCGGACTGCCCCAGAACAGACCGGACTTCTGTACAGCGCCGCCCTCAGGGGACGCCGGACTCCTATTTCTGATCCCATGCTGCTCCTTCGACTATGACTGTCACAGCCGTCCATTCTGTTCACCTGCCTTATTTTTGTAAGCGTTCAAACGCTGCGGTGAGACCCGCTGTGGTTTATTGTAACCTGTCCGGCCCAAAATATCAAGTAAAATCTATGTAACAGGTATGTTGATCTCAACCACGGCACAGCTGCTCCAGGGCGGATGGGTCCCGAAGCAGGATGCTGCGGTATTGCAGCGCCACCGTGCCGCTGTGTGCCCACCGGTTCAGGATTCGGCTGACGGTGACCCGGCTGACGGACACCGCGGCCGCAATGTCCTCCTGGGTGCATTGGACCGTCCCGCCGGAGGGAGAGTGGGAGAGGAGGTACCGGGCGATCCGCCACTCCGCCGGCCGAAAGGCCATGGCGTCCAGCTGCTCGGACAGCAGGCGCACCGTCCGTGCCAGATACTTCATCATGGACAGGGCCAGCTCCGGATCTCCGGATACCGCCTGGGCGGCCAGCTCCCGGTCGATGGGGACCAGCTCACAGGGGGAGAGGGCCACAGCGGAGGAGACCCGGGGGAGCTCGTCAAAAAAGGACGCCTCGCCGAACAGGCTGCCCGCCGGATAGATATTCAGTACCCGCTCCGCTCCATCGGCGGACTGAATATAGCTTTTGACCCGGCCGCTTTTCAGATAGTAGAAGCAGGTCGCTTCGGTGTTCTGAAGGTAAATGAGGTAGCCGGCGGAGCACCGGATGGGGGGGCGGCTCAGGGCGAAGGGAGCCCACAGCTGGGAAGGAAAATCCAGGGAGAGATCCATAGATGAGACACCTCACAAAGAAATTTTATAAATTGTAACATGGTTTACATTCTTTTGACAAGGGGTCTGTCATACTGTGAGGCAAGCAACGGAATTGCTGACAGGAGGTTTTTTACATGGGAATGACAATGACACAGAAGATCCTGGCCAAGCACGCCGGGTTGGATACCGTGGAGGTGGGCCAGCTCATCGAGGCCAGGGTGGATATGGTGCTGGGCAACGACATCACCACCCCGGTGGCCATCACCGAGTTTGAGAAGGCTGGCTTCACCCGGGTCTTTGACCGGGACAAGATCTCCATCGTCCTGGACCACTATACCCCCTGCAAGGACATCAAATCTGCGGAGCTGTGTCTCCAGGCCCGGAATTTTGCCCATAAGCACCAGATCACCAATTTCTTCGACGTAGGACAGATGGGCGTGGAGCACGCCCTTCTGCCGGAGAAGGGCCTGTGCGCCCCCGGCGAGATCATTGTGGGCGCTGACTCCCACACCTGCACCTATGGGGCGCTGGGAGCCTTCTCCACCGGTATCGGTTCCACGGATATGGCCGCCGCTATGGCCACCGGCCTGTTGTGGTTCAAGGTCCCTGCCGCCATCAAGGTGGTGCTGAAAGGAAAACTCCAGCCCATGGTCAGCGGCAAGGACGTCATCCTCCACCTGATCGGCCGGATCGGCGTGGACGGCGCGCTGTACCAGTCCCTGGAGTTCACCGGGGAGGGCGTATCCTCCCTGTCCATGGACGACCGCTTCACCATCTCCAACATGGCCATCGAGGCCGGCGGCAAAAACGGGATCTTCCCCGTGGATGAAAAGACCATGGAGTATATCAACGGCCGGGTGGACCGCCCCTGTGAGGCATTCCAGGCCGATCCTGACGCCGTCTATGCCAGCGAGGTGGTCATCGATTTGAATACTCTGGAGCCCACCGTGGCTATGCCCCACCTGCCGGAGAACACCAGGACGGTGGGCGAGGTGGCCGGACTGCCCATTCAGCAGGTGGTCATCGGCTCCTGCACCAATGGCCGCATCAGCGACCTGCGGGCCGCCGCCGCCGTGTTCCAGGGCAAAAAGGTGGCGGATGGGGTGCGCTGCATCGTCATCCCCGCCACCCAGGACATCGTGCTCCAGGCCATGAAGGAGGGGCTGATCCAGACCTTCATCCAGGCCGGCTGCGCCGTCTCCACCCCCACCTGCGGCCCCTGCCTGGGCGGACACATGGGCGTGATGGCGGAGGGAGAGCGCACCGTCTCCACCACCAACCGTAACTTCGTGGGCCGTATGGGCCATGTGACCAGCGAGGTCATTCTGGCCTCTCCCGCTGTGGCCGCCGCCTCCGCTGTGGCCGGCTGTGTGGCAGATCCCCGCGCCTGAAGCGCACAGCGCTTCAGACGCAGAGACTGTCGAAAAAGTGGCACAGCCACTTTTTCGAGTGGGATTGCACGAAAGCTTCGTCTCGATTTCTTGCGAAATTGTCGGCGAAGCTTTCGCGAGAAGTGTCATTTCCGAGGTACACGCCCCCGGAAATGACAGGATCCAATTTTATTCCGTCGCCTTCGGGCGACGGAACTCCTTGCAGGAGGGCTTTTTTGACAAGCTGCGCGTCTGAAAGCGCTGTACGCTTCAGACGCAACGTGGAATGAGAAGTTAGGAATGAGGAATCCATATGTCTGGCTTCGCCGGATACATCAAAGCTTCCAACAGACCGCTCAATTCCTAACTCCTCATTCCTAATTCCTAATTCAAACGGAAAGGACTGTGGAACCTATGAAAGTATATAAGTACGGCGCCAACGTGGACACCGACGTGATCATCCCCGCCCGACATCTGAACGACCCGTCCCCGGCGGCTTTGGCCTCCCACTGCATGGAGGACATCGACCCGGACTTTGCCTCTACTGTGGAGCAGGGCGACATCATCGTGGCCGGCCCCAATTTCGGCTGCGGCTCCAGCCGGGAGCACGCCCCCCTGGCCATCAAATCCTGCGGGGTGAAGTGCGTCATCGCCCCCTCCTTCGCCCGCATCTTCTATCGCAACGCCATCAACATCGGCTTTCCTATCGTGGAGTGCGCCCAGGCGGCGGAGGAGATCCAGGCCGGGGACCAGGTGGAGGTGGATTTCTCCACCGGCACCATCACAGACATTACCCAGGGCAAGACCTGGCAGGCCGCGCCCTTCCCGGAGTTTATTGACGGGATCATCAAAAGCGGCGGTCTGCTCAACGCTCTGAAGGCGAGAGGGGTGGCGAAATGAGTGCCGCAGAAGATGTAGCAGTAGTCGTTCAGGATTATTTTGACTTATTAAAGTCAGTTTATCACAGAGGAAAGCCGAATGTTGTAGAGTTGGATGAGGATCCTGATTTGGCCATTGTAGATGGTGTTACTTATGACTTTTCGGATATTCCCCACGATGACCAAGAGAATACAGGACGTAGAATGGAAATTGAAGTCCTGTTTTGTGAGGAACTGCCCCTGGAGGAGATTCAGAGACAGTTAAATGAAAAAATCCAGAAAGAATGGTAGGTCAAGAATATGGACTACAAAATTGCTCTCATTAAGGGCGACGGCATCGGCCCCGAGGTGGTGGGCGAGGCGGTCAAGGTCATGGAGGCCATCGGCGAAAAATTCGGCCATACCTTTACTTACACGGACGTGCTCATGGGCGGCTGCGCCATCGACGCGGTGGGGAAGTCCTACCCCGACGGCACCGCCGAGGCCTGCAAGGCCTGCGACGCGGTGCTCCTGGGCGCTGTGGGCGGCCCCAAGTGGGGCCACGCCTCCGATCCGGAGAAGCGGCCGGAGACCGCCCTGCTGTCCATCCGCAAGGACCTGGGCCTGTACGCCAATCTGCGCCCCGCCACCCTGCGCCCCGCCATGGCGGACGCCTGCCCCCTGAAAAAGGAGACAGCGGAGAAGGGGATCGACCTGATGATGGTGCGGGAGCTCACCGGCGGCATTTACTTCGGCAAGCGGGAGCGCTATCAGACCGAGGACAGGGGAGAGGAGGCCGCCGACCGGATGGCCTACTCCCAGAAGGAGATCGAGCGCATCGGCCGCCGCGCCTTTGAGCTGGCCCGTCTGCGCCGGGGGAAAGTGTCCAGCGTGGACAAGGCCAATGTGCTGGAGACCAGCCGCCTGTGGCGTTCCGTCATGCACCGCCTGGCGGAGGAGTACTCCGACGTGGACTACGAGGATGTTCTGGTGGACAACGCCGCCATGCAGCTGGTCCGGGACCCCGCCCAGTTCGACGTAGTCGTGACGGAAAATATGTTTGGCGACATCCTCTCCGACGAGGCCAGCATGATCACCGGCTCCATCGGCCTGCTGCCCTCCGCCTCCATTGGAGACACCGCCCCCGGTCTGTATGAGCCCATCCACGGCTCCGCACCCGACATCGCCGGCCAGGACAAGGCCAATCCCATTGCCACCATCCTGTCCGTGGCCATGATGTTCCGGTACTCCTTCCACCTGGCTGATGAGGCCCAAGCCATCGAGGACGCGGTGGACGCGGTGCTGTCCCAAGGCTGGCGGACCGCCGACATCGCCAAGGCGGGGGAGACCGCCATCGGCACTCAGGAGATGGGCCGCCGGATCCGGGAACAGCTGTAAGGCAGAAAAGCAAGTCGAAGCTGGGGCTCCGTCATTTTACGGGGCCCCGGTTTTGCATTTTATCCGGAATCTATCATTCAAAAATTTTGATTTTCAGCAAAAGAGAGGTTGCAATTCTGCAAGTCAGCGGCTATAATATGGCACAGTGTGAGTTTTCATCCGGCAGGATCCACCGTGGATCATGGGAAAGC
This sequence comes from Lawsonibacter sp., assembly GCA_050943915.1. Taxonomy (GTDB): domain Bacteria; phylum Bacillota; class Clostridia; order Oscillospirales; family Oscillospiraceae; genus Lawsonibacter. The sequence goes on along the minus strand of JBMNQB010000002.1, from coordinate 35,490 downwards.
ATAGTGGGAACGTGTTCGATATGCAAGTTTTCCTGCGCCATCCTGCTGTTTTCACCTGCCGGCGCATAGAATCCTGCAATTTAGAAGCAGTAAATCGAAACGATGATGGAGGAATTTGAGTATGAAAGAGTTGTCCAAGATCGCACTGGCCGTTCAGCCATCCGCCACTCTGGCCATCGATACCCTGTTCAAGCAGATGCGGGCCGACGGCCTGGACGTGATCGGCTTCGGCGCCGGCGAGCCCGATTTCCCCACCCCTGACCACATCAAGGAGGCCGGCATCCAGGCGATCCAGAACAACGACACCAAGTATACTCCCTCTGCGGGCACTGTGGAGCTGCGGAAGGCCGTGTGTCAGCGGCTGAAGGAGGACTGCGGCGTGGACTATGAGCCGTCCCAGATCTCCGTATCCAGCGGCGCCAAGCCCTGTGTCTATACGGCCCTGCGGGCGCTGGTGGATCCCGGCGACGAGGTGATCCTGCCCGCTCCCTACTGGGTGAGCTACATCGAGCTGATCCGGATGGTAGGCGGCGTGCCGGTGGTGGTAGAGGCTTCTGAGGCGGAGCACTTCAAGATCACCCCGGAGAAGCTGGCCGCAGCCATCACCCCCAAAACCAAGTGCATGATCCTGAACAACCCTTCCAACCCCACCGGCATGATGTACTCCCGCAAGGAGCTGGAGGCCATCGCCCAGGTGTGTGTGGAGAACGACCTGTATGTGATCTCCGATGAGATCTATTACCATCTGGTCTATGACAATGAGGAGTTTGTCAGCCTGGCCGCCATCAGCTCTGAGATCAAGGAGCGCACCCTGCTGATCAACGGCGTCTCCAAGTCCTATGCCATGACCGGCTGGCGCATCGGCTATGTGGCCGCCCCCGCCAACATCTCCAAGCTGATCGGCAACTACCTGAGCCACTGCATCAGCTCCCCCTGCGCGATCTCCCAGAAGGCCGCAGCGGTCGCCCTGTCCGGCTCCCAGGAGACGGTGGAGACCATGCAGAAGGCCTTTGAGCGCCGCCGCAACTACATGGTGGAGCGCATGAACCAGATCGAGGGGGTCAGCTGCATCCGGCCCCACGGTGCCTTCTATGTGATGATGAACATTGAGAAGCTGGTGGGGAAGGAGCTCTTCGGCCATGTGATCCAGGACTCCGATGACTTCGGCAAACTCTTCCTCCAGTATGGCAAGGTGGCCGTGGTCCCCGGAACCAGCTTCGGCGCGCCCAACTTCGTCCGCTGGTCCTATGCCACCTCCATCGAGAACATCAAGGAGGGCCTGGACCGTCTGGAGAAGTTCCTCCGGGGCGAGGCGGTCTGATCAGTCTGCTGGGCGGCCACGCCAAAGTGCTTCTCCAAAACCCCAAAAACGCTATCATGTAAAAAAGCTGGTGAAAACCGTTGTAACACGGTTTTCACCAGCTTTTTATCTTCACTGCCAGGCTCCGGGATTATTGGGTCAGTGCGGCCTCCTGGCGCTTCCGCTCTGCATCCTCCCGGGCGTAATATTCATCCAATTCCTGATCCGCCTCCCGGATGCGGTCCGCAAGTCCGTCCGGAACGATCGCGTCACAGAGAAAGTCCTCCACACGGATCTCCCCATCCGGTCGCTGTCCATCCTCTGAGCGGGGCGGAAGCAGGGTAAGGTCCATCGCCGCAAATGGGACCCCCGCCTCATCGAAGCGGGCCTTCAGATCCAGCATGATGTCGGCAGCCGCCTCAAAGGTCGCCGGCTCCTCCTCAAGATAGAGGATCAAATGTCCCGCCTGCCTGCCCAGCGCCGGAATGTTATAGATGTGGTCCAGGATCAGCTCGTCCTGGTTCAGGGCGTAGCCGGGATTCTCAGAGGCGGCTTCCGGGCTGCTCAGCACCTCTGCGGGACCGATCTCCAAACTGCCGTACCCGATATGGCATTGATAGGGGAAGGCGGGATCCTCCAGCACCCGGTCCACCAGGGCGCGGTATTCCTCGTCCAGGCGGAGGGCGGTGTTCCATCCGCTCAAAACATTGTGATAGGTATCTCCCTGCAGAGAGCCCAGCATGGTGAGGGAGATGGTGAAGGTCGTATCCACACTGGAGGGTGAGCGGACGAAGGCGTGATAATTTCCGTCCTTGAAATTGTATGAGACGCGGTCGATATAGTAATCCGTGTCCCCATAGTGCTCGGCAAGATACCGCTCCGCAGTGGTTTTTGCCAGCATTTTAGAGATCGGATTGCCGTTCAGCGCGTTGGCAAACCAGGCCAGCCCCCCGATGAGGACCAGGGCGGCAGACAGAGCCAGGACCTTTCTCAGATTCCATTTCATGCTAATCCTCCTTTCGGAATACGATGTGCAGCAGGCCGGCGATCACCGTCCCGATGGCCGCAAAGACTGCATACAGCGCAGACCACAGCAGGAGGGAGGCCAGGTCCAGATGCTCCGCACCGTGGAACACTCCAAGGACATTTGTGACCAGATGGGTGGCAAAGAGGAGACATGGGGTAAGATACAGGGACCTCCAGCGGAACAGGTAGTATCCGATGGAGCCGATCACAGGCATGATCAGGCTGTTCAGAAACAGCCCGCTGCTGGCCGTCAGACTCAGTCCAAAGAATACCCCGAACATCAGCACCATCCCCATGAAAACACGGGCCCTGTGCCGGACCTTTTCCAGGATCCGGCCGCTGTCCGCAGGACGGGGGATCTGTCCCTCCCACATCGCTCTGCACCGGGGACAGCTTTGGATGTGCTGCTCCACTGCGGAGACGCTGTCCGCGGCTGCCACGCCGTCCTGGACCAGGGGGATCAGATCCATACAGATCTCACAGGTGATCTGGATCATGGTGAACGGACCTCCTTTTCAAAATATTGCTTGAGCTTTGCCTTGACACGGAAAAATACCACGCGGGCGGAGCTCTCCGAGATGCCTGATTTGGATGCGATCTCATAGTAGGAATATCCCTCCAGGCGCATCCGGAACACCCTGCGGGTCAGCTCTGATTCCTGGGCGAGCAGATCGCGGACGGCCTGCTCCACCTCACCGGCCAGGTCAGGGGCCTGAAGGCCGGTAAAGTGAGAATCATACAGGTCGTGGAGGCTCTCCGTTGGGATCTGACGCTTCTGCCTGCGGAGATGCTGGTACCACTGATGTCTGGCGATAGAAAACATCCAGGTCTTGACGTCGGATCCCCCACGGAAGGCGGCAATGGACCGTACCACTTCCACAAAAACCTCCGACATGAGATCCTCTGCAAGGGAGGCATCATGGCACAGGCTGTACAGATAGGCATAGACGTCCTGGTGATAGCGGTCAAACAGTTCCGCCAATAACTCCTTCATGCTGCCCCTCCTTTCATAGGATTAGTGGCTCCGGAGCCGCCATTCGTTACATCCCGTTCTCACTTTCAGCGGTTTTTTATCAAAAACGGCGTCCGGCTGTCAAACCGAACGCCGCTGACGAATCTGTCCAGGGCAGGGAAGGGGAGAGGCGGGTCACTCCGTCCCCTCCTGCCCGTCCGGCAGTCTGCTACGCTTTTTGACCTTACCCAGAGGATTGGCACGGGCTGCGGTACGCAGATCCTCATTGTCCACATGGGTATAGATCTGGGTCGTATTCAGGTGATCGTGGCCCAGCACCTCCTGGAGGGTACGCACATCCACGCCGTTCTGGAGCATCAGGGTGGCCGCGGTATGGCGCAGCTTGTGGGAGGAATACTGCGTGCTGTCCAGTCCTGCGGCGGCCAGATGCTTTTTCACCAGCTTATGGACGGCCGCCCGGGAGATCCTGCGCCGGTTTTGAAGGGTGACAAACAGGGCGTTCTGGTCCACCAGTGTGAGCATATCCCGCTCTGTCATCCAATCAGACAGGGCGCTGAGGCAGGCTTCATTGAGATAGAGCATCCGCTCCTTGTTGCCCTTGCCCAGAACCCGGAGCTGATTGCCTCGAACATCCGTTACATTCAGCCCGATGAGCTCTGAGATCCGCAGACCACAGTTGAGAAATAAGGTCAGGATACAGTAATCCCTGGCCTGGTTGACTCCGTCCACCGAATCCAGAAGCCCCTCGCTTTCTTCCAAATTCAGGTATCGAGGCAGAGACTTTTTCAGATTGGGGGAATCCAGATCCTGCATGGGATTTTCCGTGATCAGCTTGGCCTTGTTGGTGAGATACTTATAAAAAGAGCGGATGGCGGCCACCTTGCGGGCCCGGGCAGGCGCGGACAGGCCGTAATGGGCGTCCGGGCTGTTGGGATGGACGGCCCGGTCCCGGGACAGGTAGTTCATATAGGAATAGACGTCGCTGAGGGTGACGGTGCCAACCAGGTCCAGATCCACATCGTCAATGGAGATCTGCTCCAGCGGCGTATTGCGGGCCACGCGGCCCTTGTCCAGCTTGAGAAAGCGGAAAAAATTTCTCAAGTCCAAAAAATATTCGTCCACCGTGCGGCGGGAGTGGCCCTGGATCGTCTCATGGTACACAAGAAAATCCCGCAAAATTGGTGGTGCATCAGTGCGGTAATCCATATTGCTCGCAGGGCGCAGGCCGGGCATCGTTTGGAGCCAAACAGCTGATTTTCGGGGAGGACGGCAGATTTGCCTCCTCTCAGGTCAACAAAATTTTTATTTTGTTGACCTGACCTCAAAAATTCATAGCCGCCCTTGGCGGCTTCTTCCCGACCTCTCTTGCCGGAGCCGGCACTGCCCCGATGCTCCTGCAAGCGCGCCCCCTCCTCCTTCTTCTGTCTATGGCGTTCTATGATGCTCCCAGCATACCACGCTCTGAAATAGCTGTCAACTTTATTTCAGGTCCAGCGGCTGTCCAGAGCACAGGTCTGCTGCATAATCTCAGCTCTGGAGGAAGATACTAAACGAAAATCAGTTGCCGGAGGTCTCTCCCTATGAGTCTGATCCAATGCACCGATCCCTGCGTCTATCAGCTGGACGGCCGCTGTACCCTGATCCGGGCTGCCTCCCAGGGGCAGCCCGGACCTCTGGGCTGTGTCAACTTCGTCCCCCGCTCCGTCCCGGTCCGAGATTCCGGACCGGGATGGACGGAAAAATCTCCTCAGAAGCCGTAAGCCCTTACAGCAGCGCAGCCAGCGCCTCCCGGATGTTGGCCACCCGGATCAGCTCCAGTCCCTCCGGAGCGGCCAGCTTCCCCTGGATCCGCTTGGGGATCAGGCACTTGGTAAAGCCCAGCCGGCGCACCTCGGACAGGCGCTGTCCCAGATTGCTCACCGCGCGCAGCTCGCCGGTCAGGCCCACCTCGCCGATGGCGGCCAGATCGCTTGGCACAGGCTTGTCCCGGAAGCTGGAGGCCAGGGCCAGCATGGCGGCCAGGTCTGCGGCGGGCTCATCCAAGGACAGGCCGCCAATGACATTGAGATATGCGTCACAACTCCCCAGCAGCAGCCCGCCCCGCTTCTCCAGCACAGCCAGCAGAAGCATGGCCCGGTTATATTCCACGCCGTTGCTGACCCGGCGGGGATTGCCGAAGCTGCTGGGCACCACCAGGGCCTGGATCTCCGCCAGGACAGGGCGCACACCCTCCATCACACAGGTGACGCAGGTCCCGGGGGCGTCCTCCGGCCGGCCGGCCAGCAGGCTTTCGGAGGGATTGGGCACCTCCGCCAGTCCCCCATCCTCCATCTCGAACACCCCGATCTCGTTGGTGGCGCCGAAGCGGTTTTTTGCCGCCCGGAGGATCCGATAGGCCATGTGGCGTTCCCCTTCAAAGTAGAGCACGCAGTCCACCATGTGCTCCAGCACCTTGGGTCCGGCAATAGAGCCCTCCTTGTTCACATGGCCGATGACAAAGACGGTGACCCCCTCCCCTTTTGCCAGCTGCATCAGCGCCATGGTACACTCTTTGACCTGGCTGATGCTGCCCGGAGCGGCGGTCACGTCCCCGTGGTACAGAGTCTGGATGGAGTCCACCACCAGCACCCCGGGCTGGACGGTGTGGACCGCGTCGATCACATTCTCCAAATTGGTCTCCGAGAGGAGATGGAGCCCCTCTCCCCTCACCCGCAGCCGCTCCGCCCGCAGCTTGATCTGGCGCTCTGACTCCTCGCCGGAGACATACAGCACAGTGGCAGACCGGCACAGCTGGTCACAGATCTGGAGCATCAGGGTGGACTTTCCGATCCCCGGCGCACCGCCCACCAGCACCAGCGAGCCCCGCACCGCGCCGCCGCCCAGCACCCGGTCCAGTTCCCCCATGCCGGTTGGGAAGCGCAGCTCGTCGGTGGTCTCCACCTCCGCCATCGTCCTGGGGCGGTTGACCGCCACCCCTAGGGCGCTGCCCCGGCTGGCGGCCGGACTTTTTTTGACGGCCTTCTCCGCCGGACGCTCTACAATGGTATTCCATGCGCCGCAGGCCGGGCATTTCCCCTGCCACTTCGGGGTCTCATTGCCGCACTCTGTGCAGTAAAAAAGTATTTTTGCTTTCATATCCCGATCCTCTCCCGGCCCCAGCTGCCGGGCCGCACAATATGCCGAAGCTCCCCAGACCCCGGACAGCGGCTGGTGAGCCTTCTTCTGCTCCTCTATACTATCGGCTCACGGCGGGGATGTCAAGAAGGAACCGCGCCTGTGTCCATCAGGCATACCCAGGCCAGCACAGCCGCCATCCGGGTCTGATAATCCGGATCCCGCAGCGCCCGCTCCTCCTCCGGATTGGAGAGAAAACCGCACTCCACCAGCACCGCCCGGTTGTCCACATGATTCATCAGATAGACATTCCCTGCGATCTGCTTGGCCGCCCGGCGGTTTTCCGGCTGTAAGGTCCCCTGCACCCCCTGCTGGATGGCCTCGGCCAGCTGCCGGGAGCCCTCTGTGGGGGCGAAAAACACCTGGGTCCCATGATACCGGGACTGGGGATAGGAGTTCTGGTGGATGCTCACCAGGGTGGCCCCCTCCAGAGCCTCCACCGCCGCCGCCCTGTTGTGCAGGTCGGACACCTTCTTCTCTCGCAGGGTCCCGGCCTCCGGGTCGTGAAGGGACACATCCTCCTCTCGGAGCAGGCAGGCAGGCTGCCCCCAGAGCCCCAAAACAGCGTCCATCCGCCGGACGATGTCCAGGTTGATACTGCTCTCCGCTGCACCGGTGACCGATACCGCGCCCCCATCCTCCCCACCGTGGCCTGCGTCCAGCACCCAGCGGATGGGGTGGGACGACAGGGCTGCGGCCGGCTGGGCACTCTGCCGCAGAGCCGGCAGGAACCGCACACAGACGCCCACCACGGCCAGGACCGCCAGTGCAGACGCCCCGAGACGCCATCTCTTCATCGGGATCCCTCCTCTCTCCCTCATCCTATGGCGGAGGCGGCGGGAATTATGCGGCTGAAATGGACGGAGCGGACCTCATTTTCACTCACTTGCATCCACCATCTGAACCGAAATACTCTCCACCTGAAATTTGGAAAGGGCATCTGGCGATATTTTTGTATATAGAAATTGACTCAACAGGACATCTTTTCCCTGATACTGGATCGTGAGTTGATGTGCCGTCTCAGTGTCCAGATCATACTCCATGGTCTGAGATCGTTCAAATACCTCGTTTTTGGGCGAGGAGGTAAAGGTGAATTTGTTTGACCCAATGGGAAGCAAGGTCACATTGTTGTAGTGGTTTTCGGTGTACGGAAATACAGTTTCACAGGATCCAGCAGTACAGTCAAACAGGTGGATGGAATCTCTCCCGCCCGTAAAGTCATAGTAGGATACAAATGTGAGCCTGTCCGCCCCGACCCAGTCCACACGTCCGATTGCGCCCCCATCTGTCTGAGCGTACAGGATTTCAGACTGCCGGGTCTCCAAATCATAGCACCAGATTGCTGAGCAGATCCAGAGAGGTGTGCCCTCTCCCCGTGCACTGTTTCTTTGAAGGGTTGCACTGTACAGGATTCTGCGTCCATCCTCAGAGACACGGGGCCTGGAAAAATTGACGTAAAAATAGTTGAGGATCTCAGCCCGGTCATATTCTCCCTGGCCGCCATAAAACTGATAGATCTGATTCACTTCGTCCTGAGTCAGGTAGTAGCCCCGGGCCAATCCGCCTGCCGCATCCTGCTCAAACTCCTGAACAAACACAGATCGTTCCGCACCCTTCAAATAAAAGGCGGGGGCCTCCTCACCATCCTCCACAGATGTTCCAATCTTCCAGACCTCTCCCCTGACCAGCGTCTCCTCTGTACCATTCTCCACATCCAGCAGCCGGATCTCTTTGTAAAAAAGCTGTGAAGCATCATTTACCACACAGAGTAGTGTCTTATGATCCGGCATCCATGAGAGGTCTATCACCTCTGTTTTTGGCGGTGTGTCTCGATAGAACGAGTGTGTTTCCCCAGTAGAAGTATCCAGGACTTTCAAATAACGCCTTATATATCCTTCATCCCAGGTCGTGTAGGCGATCCGCCGTCCATCCTCTGAGACTGCGGCGTCGTTGTCCGGGGTGACGTCAGGCAGAGTAAGGATCGTAACCGGATCCCATGTCTCCGTCGGATAGATCACCAGGTCGCTCCCGGCGGTTTTATTTGGTAGAAGGCCCACCACACAGTCGGTATACTCCGCTTCAGAATCCTTCCCTGCTGCCTGGAAAAGAAGGAACAGAAGCGCAGAAAGCAGAGAGACAGGCAGCAATATCAAGACAAAAATGCTCCTTCTGTGCTTTAGCATGGGTTCCACCTCAATTTCTTCTCATTTTATCAAAGGAGCGGCCCGGGGGCCGCTCCTATCATATCACTTTATACAATTTTTCACAAGCGGGCCAGAGGCGAAGCGGACCGCCGAATATGGCGGTCCGCTCCTGATCAGAAAGGCTCCGTACGGGACCGGGTCCGGTCAGCCCCGGCCCTGGTCTCTGGGCTGGATCTTGTCGAAGGCGGGGTTGGTGAGATAGACGTTTTTCGCGTTCATCTTCTCCTTGCACATCCGCAGGCACTCGCCGAAGCGCTGGAAGTGTACGATCTCCCGCTCCCGCAGGAACCGGATGACGTTGTTGACGTCCGGGTCGTCGCTCAGGCGCAGAATGTTGTCATAGGTGAGCCGCGCCTTCTGCTCTGCGGCCAGGTCCTCCGTCAGGTCGGCGATGACGTCGCCGGTGGACTGGATGGAGCCTGCGGTCCAGGGAAAGCCGGAGGCGGCGGTGGGATAGACGCCGGTGGTGTGGTCCACAAAATAGGGGGCGAAGGCGGGGCACTTCTGCACCTCCTCGTCCGTGAGGTTCCGGGTGAGCTGATGGACGATGGCGGCCACCATCTCCATGTGGCCCAGCTCCTCGGTCCCGATGTCGGTGAGCAGGCCCTTGGCCTCGGCGTAGGGCATGGAGTACCGCTGGGACAAATATCGCATGGAGGCTCCCAGCTCGCCGTCCGGGCCGCCGTACTGGCTGATGATCACAGCGGCCAGCTTGGGGTTGGGTGTGGAGATCTTCACCGGGAACTGGAGTTTCTTTTCATAAATAAACATCTCTCACTTCACCTCATTCTGCTGATAATTCCAGGGCCACGGATCCTGGAGCCAGCGGTAGGACGCCCCGGAGGCGGCGTTGCTCTTCATCAGCGGGCCGAATTTTGCCTCATAGGTCTCTTTGGCGGCTTTCTCCATGGCGGCGTACTGCTTAAACAGGTCAAACGCCTCCATGTCGTCAGGATGGGTGTCCAGATAGGTGCCCAGTTCCAGCACCACAAATTCCAGGGCCTGGAGCTCTACCAGCGGATTGCTGGGCAGGGTGCTCCCCTCGGTTTTGAGGTGGAAAGGGAGGTTCAGTCCGGGAAACAGGGTGCCGTTGCTCAGGGCCTCGCTCTGGGAATACTTCTTGGCCTCGTTCTGCTGAAAGGGGACGTATGGGACAGCAAGACCCGCACAGGACGGCATCGAGCCGTAGTTGTCCGGGCAGCTGGTGATCGGGCAGGAACTGCCGGTTTCGGTGTTCAAAGCAGGATTCCTCCTTGGTTGGAATAGGACGGCCCAGAGAGGGGCCATCCATGTCATCCTATGCGCCCACTCCCCGGGCGGTCCCTCCCTGGACGCCAATGGGAGCGGGCCGCCCGGTACAGGACGGCTCCGCTCCCCTTCTGCTATTCCTCCCGCCTCAGCTGTCCGGTGCGCAGAGCGGTGGACAGGGAGAGGCGCTTGTCCGCTCCGCTGTCAAAGGAGACCGTGGCGATGTCTCCGTTCCGGGCGCACAACACCCCCGGTCCAAAGGTCCGGTGCCGCACCCGCATGCCGGGCACAAGCGCCTCCCCCATTGCCGCGAGGGCGTCCCGGTCCGGGCCCTCCTCCGTTGTAAGGGCCCGCCTTGCCGGCTTGGGCCGCGGCTCCCGGGACGTGGGAAAGAGCTCCTCCGCGAACTGGGAGGACAGCCCCGCCTTCCGAAATCGCATGACAGAAAGCTCATTCCTGGCGCGGGTCATGCCCACATAGAACAGGCGGCGCTCCTCCTCATAGGCGTCCCGCTCCACCTGCTCCGGCTCCGGGCCCTCTGGAACGGTCTTGGGGAAGATGCCGTCGGCCACGTCCATCAGGATGACCCGCTCATACTCCAGCCCCTTGCTGGAGTGGATGGTGGACAGCAGGAACGGGGCCTCCTCCCCGCCGTGCGCCCCCGCCCGCACCACCTGCTCCAGCTCCTCCAGCCGCTCCAGCAGGGCCAGGGGCGTGGGCTGGTCCGCCCCGATGGCTTCCAGGATGTCCGCCCGGCTCCCGTCCATGCCGTGCTCCTCCAGATAGGCCCCGTAGCCCATGAAGTGGACGATGCGGTACACCGCCCGGTCCCCACGCTCCTGGAGCAGGTTGGACAAATGGGTGCTCAGGGCGGCACACTGCCTTCTGGTCCAGGGAGAGGCCCCGGGCTGGCGGCCGATATAGGCCAGGATGGTCTCCCCCTCCCGGTCCGCCCGGTCTGCCGCCTCCTGGGCCAGGCCCCGGCTGATCCCCGCCCCCAGCTTGTAGTACAGCCGCAGGAACCGCTCCCCGTCCCAGGGGTCCAGGGCAAAACGGATCACGTCCGTGACGTCACGGACCACCCGGCTGGTGAAAAAGGCGCTCTCCACCTGGCGGCAGCGGTATGGAGTCCCAGCCCGCTCCAGCAGGTCTATGAGGGGAAGGGCGCTGTCATTGTCCCGGTAGAGCACAGCGGTCTCCCGGTCACAGTTTTGGGCCAGCTTGGCCAGCCAGCGGTACTGACGTTGCCGGTCATAGACGGAGATCTCCTCCGGCGCGGGCCCGCTCCCCCGGACGGCCCTCATGTGCTTGGGCAGGCGGTTGGTGTTTTTCTGGATGAACCGGTCCGCCGCCGCCACGATCTCCCGGGTGGAGCGGTAGTTCTGCTCCAGGTGCAGGACCCGGGCCCCGGGCCAGTCCTCCGGAAAGCGGATCAGAGCGGAGGGGTCGGCGGCCCGGAAGCCGTAGATGCTCTGATCCTCGTCCCCCACCAGAAAGAGGTTCCGGCTCTGTCCCGCCAGCAGGCGGATGATCCGGTGCTGGATCTTAGAGGTGTCCTGGGCCTCGTCCACACAGAAATACCGGTAGCGCCCCTGAAATTCTTCCAGGATCCGTGGATGCTGCCGGAGGATCCGCAGGGCATAGACCATCTGATCGTCATAGTCCATCCTCCGGCCCTGCCGAAGCGCCTGCTCATAGTCCCGGAAAATTTTGGGGAACTCCACCCCCTCCACCTGGACCTGGGCCAGCTCCTCCCCAGTCAGCATCTGGTTTTTGGCATAGGTGACGGCGGTCATCAGGGCCTTCACCGTACTCTCGGCTGCAAACTCTCCCGTCTGCGTCCGGTACAGCTCCCCCAGAAGCGCCCCCCGCTGTCCCGCATCCTCCAACAGGGTGAAGGCCGTCCGCCCCAGCCTGCGCTCATAGGTGCGGATGATCTGGCTGCACACGCCGTTGATGGTGCGGAACTCCAGCCGCTCCGCAGCCTGCTCCCCAAAAAGAGCGGCAAAGCGGGCACGCATATCCCGGGCGGCGGCCACGGTATAGGTCATGGTCAGGATCTGCTCCGGCGGGATCCCCCTGGCCAGACACAGATAGCCCACCCGGGACACCAGGACGGTGGTCTTGCCGCTGCCTGGGACGGCCAGCAGCAGCACCGGACCGTCCACCGCCTGGACCGCCTGCTCCTGCTGCCCATCCAGGGAGAGAGAATATCGTTCCTTCCACTGGGAAAACTCCATGGTCCCCTCCAACTCCCAACGGCGGAGCGGCTGTACGCCGCTCCGCCGTCTCTTGCATCGCTCACTGAAATCTTCTGGTAAAGGCGCACCGCCTGCACAGGTCCTCCCGGGCCTCCCCCTGGGAGAAGCCCTGATAGATGGCCGCGGCCCGCGGGCCGGACAGGATCTCCTCCAGAGACGTCTCATACAGGTTCCCCAGAGGGACGTCCCCCTCATGGTCCAGGCAGCAGGGCACCACCGTGCCGTCCCACAGTACGCCCAACTGGTCCCGCAGGCCGTAGCAGAAGCGGCGGCCCTCCTCCTCTGGAACGGACAGGTCGGGCCACTGGAATTTCTCTCCAAACTCCAGGTAGACGCCCGGGGCCAGGGTGGTCCCCCGACGGTCCGACCGCCAGGGCCCGGGAAATGCATCCCGGAGCCGGGAGAGGATCTGGCCGTTTTGACGGTTGGCCCCCTCGGTCTCCGCCCCATCCAGGTTCCACAGACGCAGGGCGCACCGCTTCCCCGCCCCGGCCGCCGCCCGGGCGAAGGCGATGCACCCATCCAGATAGCCCTCCAGGTCCTCCCCTGCCCCGCCGTTGCCCTCAAAGGAGTGGACGGAGACGCTCACCTTCTCCACCGCCGGGCTGGACAGCAGCAGATCCTCCCGCTGACGAAGCAGAGTTCCGTTGGTGGTGAGCATCACCCGGAAGCCCAGGGCGTCCGCCTCCTCCAGCAGGACGCCCAGCTGAGGATGGAGCAGCGGCTCCCCCATCAGGTGGAGGTACAGGTAATCTGTGTGGGGCCGCAGGCGGCCCGCCAGGGTCCGGAAGCCCTCCGGAGACAGAAAGCCCGGCACACGCCGGGTGCCGGGACAAAAATCACAGGCCAGGTTGCACACATTGGTAATCTCCAGATAGGCCTTCCTCAGCCGCCGCACAGTGCTCTCCCCCTCTCCAGTCGTTTTGCCGCTTTTTCGATCGCCACTATTATACGGTAGGCGGAGGGCCCTGTCAATGGCCGCTCCAGAGCGGCCCAAGGGGGCGGCATGAAAAGAACGCGCCGTTCCGCAGGACAGCGCGTTCTTAATCTCACGCCGGTCAGGCTTCCCCGTCGGGGCCGAACACCTTCCGCTTCAGCGCGATACCGGTGGGTGTCATGGCAAGTCCCCCCTGGGCCGTCTCCTTCAGGGCACAGGGCATGGAGTCTCCCACCGCCCGCATAGCCTGGATGCACTCGTCCGCGGGGATCTTGCTCTCGATCCCCGCCAGAGCCATCTCCGCCGCGGTGAAGGCGATGGCAATGCCGGAGACGTTGCGTTTGATGCAGGGGATCTCCACCAGACCGGCCACCGGGTCGCACACCAGCCCCAGCTGGTTCTTGATGGCCATGGCACAGGCGTGGGCGGACTGGGCCGGCGTTCCGCCGCACAGCTCCACCAGCGCCGCCGCGGCCATGGCGGAGGCGGAGCCGCACTCCGCCTGACAGCCTCCCTGGGCCCCGGCAATGGACGCCTGCTGAGCGATCACCATACCAATGGCCCCAGCGGTGAACAGGGCCATGACCGCGGCCCGCTCGTCACACAGGCCCTCCTCCAGCATGGAGACGATGGTCCCCGGCAGGATGCCGCAGGATCCCGCCGTGGGGGCGGCCACCACCTTGCCCATGGCGGCGTTGTACTCTGAAACCGCGATGGCCCGGGCCATCGCCCGGTTGAGGAATGTCCCGGTGATCCCGCCCCGCTCCGCGTAGCGGGCCATCTTGGCCGCGTCTCCGCCTGTAAGGCCGGAGGTGGACCGCAGCTCCGGATCCATTCCCGCCCGGACCGCGTCCCGCATCACGCCCAGGCTGTCCGCCATGCGCTGATACAAAACGCCCGCCGGCTGCTCCATCTGCTCCGCCTGATCGGCCAGGGCGGTCTGGGAGATGGTCGTCCCGGCCTGCTCCGCCGCCTGGCAGAGCTCCGCGATCGAAGAATATTCCAGCATCATTCCACCCTCCTCAAATCGCCCGGATCAACACCACGTTGATGATGTTGGGCAGGATCCTTAAACTGTTGATCAGCGCGTCGGACACGTCGCCGTCCACCTCGATGGTCATAACGGCCTCGCCCCCCTTTTTGGGGCGGGAGAGGCGGAAGTTCCCGATGTTTACCTCGGAATAGGCCATGAAGTTGGTCACCGCCGCGATGGTGCCCGGCTTGTCATAGTGGAGCACCAGCAGGGTGTTGTACTGCCCCGTGAAAGAGACCGCCATCCCGTTGATCTCCGTGATCAGGATGTTGCCTCCACCGATGGAGGCCCCCTGGATCACGGCAGTGCCCCCCTGAGCGCCGGTCACGGCGATCCGCGCGGTGTTGGGGTGGGCCCCCGGGATCTCAGTCTCATGGAAGGCGAACTCCATGCCGCTCTCCTTCGCCAGCTGGAGGGAATGGCGGATCCGCTCGTCATCCGAATCCATCCCCATCACGCCGGCGATCAGGGCCTTGTCCGTACCGTGGCCCCGGTAGGTCTGGGCAAAGGAGCCGGACAGAGCGATGTCCGCCTTCACCACCTTGTCCCCCAGGATCTTCCACGCCACCCGGCCCAGACGGACCGCGCCGGCGGTGTGGGAGCTGGAGGGGCCGATCATCACCGGCCCAATGATGTCAAATACGTTCATAGAAGCCTCCTCAGGGCAGGTCGGAATTATGCCTTGAACAGCTTGCGGTTGATGGTGTCCACAATGATTCCGATGGCATTGTCACCGGAGACGTTGCAGGCGGTGCCGAAGGAGTCCTGGGTGATATACAGGGCCACCATGATGGCGCAGATGGGGCCGTTCACATCGCCGGCCTCAGGGCCGAACACCATGTACAGGAAGGGCAGGGCGGTCATAATGGAGCCGCCCGGCGCACCGGGAGAGGCCACCATGGCAATGCCCAGGGTGGCTATGAAGGGGACCACCGTGGCCAGGCTGATGGGCAGATCGTTCATCAGGCACACCGCAGTGGCGCAGGAGGTAATGGTAATCATGGAGCCGGCCATGTGGATGTTGGCGCACAGGGGCACCACGAAGTTGCGGATCTCCTGGGAGATGCCGTCCGCCTCGGCGCACTGGAGGTTCACCGGGATGGTGGCGGCGGAGGACTGGGTACCCAGAGCAGTGGTATAGCCGGGGATCTGATTTTTCAGCAGGGTGACCGGATTCTTGTGGCTGATGCCGCCGGCCACCACAAAGGCAAACACCAGATACAGCAGGTGCATGGCGATGACCACCAGGAACACCTTCCATAGGATGCCCAGGATCACAAAAGTCTTACCGGAGCGGGTCATGTCCACAAAGGTGCCGCAGATATACAGGGGCAGCAGAGGAACGATGGCCACATGGAGCACCTTGTCAATGATGGCGGAGAAGTCCTTGATGGCGTTGTACAGGGTGTCGCCGATCTCCTTCCCCTTCATGGCGGACAGGCACAGGCCCAGGATGAAGGCCAGCAGCACGGCGGCCAGGGTGTCCAGGATGGGCGTTACGGAGATGCTGAACAGGGAGGCCACGGAGTTGCCTGCGGTGGCGGCGATCTGCTCCAGGGCGGAGGCGTCCATGAAGTGGGGGAACAGAGTGATGGCCACCAGGAACGCACAGGAGCCGGCGATCAGGGTGGAGCCATAGGACAGTCCCGCCGTGATGGCCAGCAGCTTACCAGCCCCCTGGGACAGGTCCGCAATCCCCATGGTGACGTAGGCCAGGATCATCATGGGGATCACAAATTTCAGGAACGTGCTGAACAGACCGGAGGCGGTCACCACGATCCGACAGACGATCTCAGGGCAGAAGGACCCGATCAGAATACCCAGTATGATGCCAATGATCAGTTTGGGCACAAGGCCCAGTTTTTTCTTTTTTTCCATGCTGCTTACTTCCTCTCGTTTTAGATAACCAGTTCCTTCCTGTGAAGGTTCTGCAAGCATAGCACGAAACCGGAACAATGCCAAGTAAATTCCGCAAAAAACGGTTTTCAGCCCGAACTTTCTACATTTTTAACAGTTTCTTTACAGAGATTTTGTTCATAAAAACTTCAAATTTTATGCTGTGATTCAAAAATGTACAGCTAAGGACAACATTTTGTCATCATAGTGTCCTCCTGTTAAAGACATATATAGGTTCAAGGGCGCACGCCCAGAATGTGGATCCCCCGGATCTCCCGGAAGGAATAGGTGCTCAGTGGGCGGAGATCCGCGTCCTGGCTGTGGGCCGCCACCAGGATCCGGTCCAGGGTGGGCGGGCTGCCCACCTCCACCACCACGGGGGTGTGGCCGAACTCCGGCGCGTCGAACCGAAGCTGTACAAAGTCCCCTGGCAGCAGCAGCTCCGGAGCGGCCGGAATCCCCACCGGCCCTCGGGTGGGTGCGCTCCGGGTCAGAAAGCGGAAGAAATACGGCACGCCGGTCCAGGCCGGGGCCTTACGGTTCCCATCCAGATAGTACCAGCCCAGGTCCGGTGTAACGTCCATCACCCCTGCCCCGGCGTACAGGCATTGGGAGGCAAAGCTGGTACAGTCTCCTCCCACCCGCTCATAGTCGTAGTACCGGGGATTCCGTCCATAGGCCCAGCGGTGGGCATAGGCCACCGCCGCAGACCGGTCATATCGCCGCAGCTGTTCCATCTCAGTTCCCCTCCTCTCCCCTGTTTTATGCCCGGAGGGGCGCTGGCGTGCCTGTGAAAAACAAAAACAGGAGCGCCGGAGCGCTCCTGTTTGGATGCATTGGGTATTTGGACCGGATTCCTCGGGACCGGATCAGGCCTTGCCGGCGCAGCCCAGGACGTGGATCAGCTTGTGGCGGACCAGCTCCTTGATGTTGGCGCGGGCGGGCTTCAGATACTCGCGGGGGTCGAACTTGTCGGGATGCTCCTCAAAGAACTGGCGGATTGTGCCGGTCATGGTCAGGCGCAGATCAGAGTCAATGTTGATCTTACACACGGACAGCTCGGCAGCGTGGCGCAGCTCCTTCTCGGGGATGCCGATGGCGTCTGGCATCTTGCCGCCATGATCGTTGATCATCTTCACATACTCCTGAGGCACGCTGGAGGAGCCGTGGAGCACGATGGGGAAGCCGGGCAGGCGCTTGGAGACCTCCTCCAGCACATCGAAGCGCAGGGGAGGCGGCACCAGGATGCCCTTCTCATTGCGGGTGCACTGGGCGGGGGTGAACTTATAGGCGCCGTGGCTGGTGCCGATGGCGATGGCCAGGGAGTCGCAGCCGGTCTTGGTCACGAACTCCTCCACCTCCTCGGGACGGGTGTAGGAGGAATCCTCAGCGGAGACCTTCACGTCGTCCTCCACGCCGGCCAGAGTGCCCAGCTCCGCCTCGACCACCACGCCGTGGTCATGGGCGTACTCAACGACCTTCTTGGTGATGGCAATATTTTCCTCGAAGGGCTTAGAGCTGGCGTCGATCATCACGGAGGTGAAGCCGCCGTCGATGCAGGCCTTGCAGGTCTCAAAATCGGGGCCGTGGTCCAGGTGCAGCGCGATGGGAATATCGGGACACTCGATCACAGCGGCCTCCACCAGCTTCACCAGATAGGTGTGGTTGGCATAGGCGCGGGCGCCCTTGGACACCTGCAGGATCAGGGGAGCCTTCTCCTCCTGAGCGGCCTCGGTGATGCCCTGAACGATCTCCATGTTGTTGACATTGAAGGCGCCGATGGCATAACCGCCGTCATAGGCCTTTTTGAACATTTCAGTCGTAGTAACCAATGGCATATTGACCATCTCCTTGAAAGATTTTTACGGTTCATATTGTACCATTACCGATTGAAAAATACAAGGGTATGTGCTACAATTTAGGGTAGAATTTTGGACTAAACTTATTTTGAATCCAAATTTAACACTTTAGGAGGAAGCAAACATGAAGCAACTTACCGGCGCCTGCATCATTGGCCAGTCCGGAGGTCCTACCGCAGTCATTAACGCCAGCGCTCAGGGCGTGATCCAGACCGCTTTGAAGGCTGACTGCATCACCCGCGTCCTGGGAGCCGCCCACGGGATCAAGGGTGTGCTGGAGGACAAGCTGTACGATATGGGACAGGAGGACCCCGCAGAGCTGGACCTGCTGAAGTTCACTCCCTCCTCTGCCCTGGGCTCCTGCCGCTATAAGCTGGCCGACCCCGATGTGGACGACACCGATTATCAGCGGATCCTGGAGATCTTCAAGAAGTACAATGTCCGTTACTTCTTCTATAACGGCGGAAACGACTCCATGGACACCTGCAACAAGATCTCCAAGTATATGCAGAAGGTGGGCTATGAGTGCCGCATCATGGGCGTGCCCAAGACCATCGACAACGATCTGAACGGCACCGACCACTGCCCCGGCTTCGCCTCTGCCGCCAAGTACATCGCCACCTCCTGCGCCGAGGTCTGGCAGGACGCCCACGTCTATGACACCGGCATGGTCACCATCATCGAGATCATGGGCCGCCACGCCGGCTGGCTGGCCGGCTCCGCCGCCCTGGCCTCCCTCACCGGCTGCGGCCCCGACCTGGTCTATCTGCCTGAGACCGATTTCGACATGGAGCGCTTCCTGGCCGACGTCAAGGCTGTCTATGAGAAGAGCGGCAACTGCCTGGTGGCCGTATCTGAGGGCATCCACTACTCCGACGGCACCTTTGTCTCCGAGGCCAAGACCTCTGCCACCGACGGCTTCGGCCACGCCCAGCTGGGCGGTCTGGCCGCCCACCTGGCCTCTGCGGTGAAGGAGGCCTTCGGCGTCAAGGTCCGCGGCATCGAGCTCTCCCTCCTCCAGCGCTGCGGCGCCCATCTGGACTCTGAGACCGACGCGGAGGAGGCTCTGCTGGCCGGCTCCGCCGCGGTCCAGGCCGCCGTGGAGGGTGTCACCGACAAGATGGTCGCCTTCCGCTGCACCCGCGGCGAGGAGGGCTACCGCTGTGAGACCGTGCTGGAGCCCCTGGATATCGTGGCAAACTTCGAGAAGAAGGTCCCCCGCGAGTGGATCAACGAGGCCGGCAACGGCGTCAATCAGCAGTTCATTGACTACGTCCTCCCCCTGATCCAGGGCGACGCCAAGGCTCCCCGGGTCAACGGTCTGCCCCGCTTTGCCCGCCTGAAGAAGGTCCTGACCACCCAGCTGTAACGATCCCCTTCTTCACGATCAAACTAAAAAGCTGCGGCCCGCGCGTTCAAACGTGCGGGCCGCAGCTTTTGTTTATATCCGACAGCTCTCTGCTGTCCTCCGCCGGTGAGCGGCAGGGCTGTTCCGGGACCTCATCCATCATTTGGATCCGTTCCTTTTCCGGCAAGAGGCCCGGTCCAACCCAGATACTCCTCCGTTTCCAGAGGCAGTCCGCGTTTTTTCAGCCCGCAGCGTACCAGACGGCTGACCACGCTGTAAAACATGGCGAACACCGGGACGCCCAGCACCATGCCCACAAATCCGAAAATGCCGCCGAACAGCAGAATGGAGAACAGCACCCAGAAGGAGGCCAGACCTGTGGAGTCCCCCAGGATCTTGGGACCCAGGATGTTGCCGTCAAACTGCTGGAGCACGAAGATAAACAGGACAAAATACAGACACTTCAGGGGGCTGACCAGCAGGATCAGCAGCGCGCAGGGGACAGCCCCGATGAAGGGGCCGAAAAACGGGATGATGTTGGTCACCCCAATGATCACCGCCAGCAGCATGGGGTACGGGAACCGGAACAGGTTGCAGCACACCAGGGCGATGATGCCAATGATCAGGGAGTCCACCAGCTTGCCGTTGATAAAGCCGCTTAGGATACGGTAGGCGCTCCGGGTCTCCTCCACCAGCAGATCCGCCACATGGGTGGGAAATACGCTGTACGCGATCTTTTTGGACTGGGCGGCAAAGACGTCCTTCCTGGCCAGCAGGTAGACCGAGACGATGACCGCGATCAGGATGTCCTTCAGCAGCAGCGCCAGGGCCACCACACCGGAGGAGACGCTGCTCACCACGCCGGTGAGCTGGGGCAGGATCTCGGACCGCAGCCAGTCCAGGGTGCTGTTGACCGACTCCAGGTTGGGGAGCATATCGGAGCTGAGCCACTGCTCCACGGACAGGGCCAGGGAATTGTAATAGGGCAGCACTGCCGCCTGGATCTCCGGGTTGTCCGCCAAAAAGTCCAGCAGCCACCGCTGCATGATCCCAATGTACTCCGGGACCGCGTTCACCAGCCCCACGATGCTGAGGTACAGCTGGGGCAGCACCATGGCAAGCAGCACATAGACCACCAGCACCGCAAAGCTCAGGCTGAGCACAATGGCCAGGAAATTCAGCACAGCGCGCTTCCGTCCCCTGTGCTCCGCCACCCCCTCCCACAGCGCGGAGAGGAAGGTAAAGATATGCCGGTGGACAGGCAGCAGCAGGAAGGCCAGCACCAGTCCGTAAAAGATGGGCCGCAGGATATAGGCCAGCAGCTTCAGCAGGGCCCGCACCGCCGAAAAGTGGTAGATCACAAAGAACAGCAGGATGGACGCGGCGATCACCGCAAAGGCGGTAACTCCGGCTGCCAGATAGACGCCGTACTTTCGATGCTTCAAAACAGCCCGCCTTTCTCCATTAAACCTTCAGCTCCGTCTCCTTCTCCCCCAGGGCCGCGGCATACTTGGCCAGCACCGGGGCGATCTCCTGGGACAGGAACTCCTCCACCTGCTCGGGGCAGCGGCCGATGTAGCGCTCCGGCTCCAGATGGGCGGTGAGCTCCTCCCGGCTCATGCCAAAGGCCGGATCCTCCGCCATCAGATCGATCAGGTTGTTGGACAGGCCCAGGTCCTTGACATTCCGCCCCGCCTCCTGAGACAGGACCCGGATGCGCTCATGGAGCTCCTGGCGGTCGCCGCCCCGCTTCACCGCGTCCATCATAATATTCTCGCTGGCCATGAAGGGGAGCTCCTCCATCACATGACGGCGGATGACCTTGGGGTGGACCACCAGGCCGGAGGCCACGTTCAGATAGATGTTCAGGATGGCGTCCACCGCCAGGAAGGCCTCCGGGATGGAGATGCGCTTGTTGGCCGAGTCATCCAGAGTGCGCTCAAACCACTGGGTGGCGGTGGTGACGGCGGGGTTCCCGGCGTCCACGATCACATAGCGGGCCAGAGAGCAGATCCGCTCGCACCGCATGGGGTTGCGCTTATAGGGCATGGCGGAGGAGCCGATCTGGCTCTTCTCAAAGGGCTCCTCCACCTCCTTCAGGTGGCACAGCAGCCGCAGGTCGGTGGCAAACTTGCTGGCGCTCTGGGCGATCCCCGCCAGGGTGGACAGCACGTTGTAGTCCATCTTCCGGGAGTAGGTCTGCCCGCTGACCGGGATCACGGCGTCGAAGCCCATCTCCTCCGCGATCCGGCGCTCCAGCTCTTTCACCTTCTCATGGTCGCCCTCGAACAGCTCCAGGAAGGAGGCCTGGGTCCCTGTGGTGCCCTTGGAGCCCAGCAGCTTCAGGGTGGAGATGCGGTGCTCCACCTCCTCCAAATCCATCAGCAGCTCATTCATCCAAAGGGTGGCCCGCTTGCCCACGGTGACCAGCTGGGCCGCCTGGAAGTGGGTGAAGCCCAGGGTGGGCAGGGCCTTGTATTCCCGGGCGAAGTCCGCCAGCCTGGCCAGGACCTGCACCAGCTTGTTCCGGACCAGCTCCAGCCCCTCCCGCATAATGATCACATCGGTGTTGTCCCCCACATAGCAGCTGGTGGCCCCCAGGTGGATGATGGGCATGGCCTTGGGACACAGCTCCCCGTATGTGTGGACGTGGGCCATCACATCGTGGCGCAGCTTTTTCTCCCACTGGGCGGCCTTCTCATAGTCGATGTCGGTGATGTGGGCCTCCAGCTCGTCCACCTGCTCCTGGGTGACCGGCAGGCCCAGCTCCATCTCCGCCCGGGCCAGGGCGACCCACAGCCGCCGCCAGGTGGAGAACTTCTTGTCGGCGGAAAAGAGGTAGAGCATCTCATCGCTGGCATAGCGGGAGGAGAGCGGGCTTTCGTATGTGTTGGTGGGCATAGTGCATCGTCCTTTTCTTGTCTGATTTTTCCGGGAGGGCGCGCCCCTCCCCTGCCGGGAGCGGATCAGAGACGGATCAGCTCATACTCCCGGGAGCCCAGGCCGATCTTGGCCGCGTGCTCCAGGCAGCTGCGCCATTCCGACTCGGGGGTGGAGTTGGTGAAGTGGTCGTGGTGGTCGTGGAAGCCGGGCTCCGCCAGGTGGCGGGCCAGCTGGCTGCCCGGCATGGGCTCCGCCGCCAGGCAGGCGTCCACACAGGCCTGATCCAGGGCCAGGGGGTCGAAGGAGGCGAACATCCCCAGGTTGGGCAGGATGGGCACGTCGTTCTCGCCATGGCAGTCACAGTTGGGGGACACGTCCACCACCAGGGAGATATGGAAGTTGGGCCGGCCGTCCAGCACAGCCTTGGTATACTCCGCCATGCGGCAGTTCAGGGCCGCCTGGGCATTGTCGTTGGTAAAGTAGATGGCGTCAAAGTTACACGCTCCCAGGCAGCGGCCGCAGCCCACGCAGTTGTCCTGATCTACGGTCATCTTTTTGGTCTCGGGGTCAAAGACCAGGCCGTTGTTGGCGCACTCCTTCTGGCAGCGCCGGCAGCCGCGGCAGGCCTCCGGGGCGATCTTGGGCTTTCCGCTGGCGTGCTGCTCCTTCTTCCCCGCCCGGGAGCCGCAGCCCATGCCGATGTTCTTGATAGTCCCGCCGAAGCCGGTCATCTCATGCCCCTTGAAGTGGGTCAGGGAGATGAACACGTCCGCGTCCATCACCGCGCGGCCGATCTTGGCCTTCTCCACATATTCGCCCCCCGCCACAGGGACCTCCACGTCGTCGGTGCCCTTCAGGCCGTCGCCGATGAGGATGGGGCAGCCCACCGTCAGCGGAGTAAAGCCGTTCTGCCAGGCGCACTCCAGGTGCTCCAGGGCGTTCTTCCGGCTGCCGGGATACATGGTGTTGCAGTCGGTGAGGAAGGGACGGCCGCCCAGCTCCTTCACCACATCCACCACCGCCCGGGCATAGTTGGGGCGGAGAAAGCTCACATTGCCCAGCTCGCCGAAGTGCATCTTGATGGCCACGAACTTGCCGTCCAGATCCAGCTCCTGGATCCCGGCCGCCCGGATCAGCTTTTTCAGCTTGGTGGGCAGTCCGTCGCCGAACGCCTTCGTGTGAAAATCTGTAAAATATACCTTGGAAACTGACATAAATTCCACTCCTCATTCTTCGGTATGGGGATCGTGCTCAGAGGGATGCCCTCGGCCTTACGCCCGCTGCCGCCGGCGCGACTCCAGGATCCCGGGGATGATGGCGCACAGGGAGCCCGCCACGATGAGCAGGATCCCGGCCATCATGTTGGCGGGGATCACCTCGCCGTGGAGCTGCCAGGCCAGCACCGGGGCCAGCGCCGGCTTGAAAAAGTAGACCAGGGAGACCACGCTGGCGGGGAGCTGCTCCATGGCAAGGAAATAGCAGCAAAAGCCGATCCCCGCCACCCCCACGGACACATACAGGACATAGGGAAGATTTTCCAGGGTGTACCCCGCCAGGATGGGGATGCGGGCGAACTCCTCCAGGCCGGCGGCCGTCATCCACTGGGCCACAGCCGGAGCATGGGAGAGCAGGATCAGCCCCAGAACGATCAGACTGCCGAACAGGAAGCTGAAGCAGGTGACCACCGCGCCGCCGTACTCCGCCACCCGCCGCTTGCCCAGCACGCCGTACAGGGAGAACAGCAGGGTGGACAGCAGGGCCAGCCCCACCCCGAGGGGGTCCAGCGCATGGCCAAGGGGGTCGATGATGGCTACGGTGCCCGCGATCTCCAGGGCCAGGGCGGCGATATGCCGGGGCTTGATGGGCTCCTTCAGCAGGAAGAAGGCCAAAAAGGTGACAAACACCGGGTTGCAGCTGAACAGCACTGCGGCCACAGAGGACCCGGCGTACCGCACCGACAGGTGGAGGATGGGCATACTCAGGGCGATGCCCAGCAGGCCCAGCAGGACAAAATGGGCCATGCTCCGTCCGTCCAGGCGCTTCCCCCGGCGCTTCAGGGTCCGCAGGGCCAGGGGCAGCAGGATCAGAAAGCCCACAGCGAAGCGGCACAGGGTCAGCTGCATGGAGTTGATCTGCCCCGCGATATACCGCAGGACCACCTCATAGGAGGTGAACATCACAATGGTCACGATGATATAGAGACAGCCCTTTTTCACGCGATCACGCTCTCCTCTCTCCCCCGCCGCACATCGGGCGCTTCCGGGTACAGTATAGCACAATTTTCTCTCCAGGACAAACATCAGTTAGTCCATCAGGGCCAGAAATTCCTCCTCGGTAAGCACGGGCACCCCCAGATCCTGGGCCTTGCGCAGCTTGGAGCCCGCAGCCGCCCCTGCCACCACATAGGATGTCTTTTTGGACACAGAGGAGGATGCCTTTCCCCCCCGGTCCTCGATCATTTTGGAGGCCTCGTCCCGGGTGAACCGCTCCAGGGACCCGGTGAGGACGAAGGTCATGCCGGCAAAGCGCTGGTCGCTCCCCTGCTCCTCCGCCTCCATGTTCACACCGGCCTCCCGCAGACGGCCAATGAGGTGCTGGCTCTGGGGGCTGGCAAACCAGTCCAGAAGGCTCTGGGCGGTAATGGCCCCGATGTCGTCCACCCCGGTCAGCTCCTCCAGCGTGGCGCTCTGGAGTGCGTCCAGGGTGCGGAACCGGGCGGCCAGCACCTTGCCCGCCTTCTGCCCCACCTGCCGGATGCCGAAGGCGAACAGCAGCCGGGACAGGTCCCGGGTCTTGGAGCGCTCAATGGCCTCCAGCAGCTTCTGGGCCGACCGCTTTCCCATGCGCTCCAGCTCTGCCACCTTGCCGGCCTCCAGGAAGTACAGGTCGCCCGGCGTTTTCACCAGGCCCGCGTTCACCAGGTTCTCCACCACCGCGATGCCCAGCCCGTCGATGTCCATGGCGTCCCGGCTGGCAAAGTGGGCCAGGTTGCGCAGCAGCTGGGCGGGGCACTCGGCCCCGGTGCAGCGGATGTGGGCCCCGTCCTCGTCCCGCTCCACCGGCGCGCCGCACACCGGGCAGGTCTGGGGGAAGCGGTAGGGCTCGGCACCCTCCGGGCGCTTCTCCAGCTCCACAGAGAGGACCTCGGGGATGATCTCCCCCGCCTTGCGCACCAGGACGGTGTCCCCGATGCGCACATCCTTCTCCGCAATAAAATCCTGGTTGTGGAGGGTGGCGCTGGTGACCGTGGTGCCAGCCAGACGCACCGGCTCCAGCACCGCCCGGGGGGTAAGCACCCCGGTGCGGCCCACCTGGATCACGATGTCCAGCACCCGGGAGGGCTTTACCTCCGGGGGATATTTATAGGCCGCCGCCCAGCGGGGAAATTTTGCGGTGCTGCCCAGCAGCTCCCGCTGGGACAGATCGTTGACCTTGATGACCGCGCCGTCGATGTCAAAGGGGAAGTCCTCCCGCCCCTCTCCGATGGCGGCCACCTGTCCGATGGCCTCCTCCACGCCGCGGCAGCTGTAATGCGGGATCACTTTAAAGCCCTTCTGCTTCAAATATTCCAGTGTCTCCAGATGGGTCCGGAAGGTCTCCCCCTCCGCCCACTGGACGTTGAACACCGCGATGTCCAGGCGGCGGGAGGCGGCCACCCGGGGATCCAGCTGGCGCAGGGACCCGGCGGCGGCGTTCCGGGGGTTGGCGAACAGGGCCTCCCCCCGGCGCTCCCGCTCCTCATTCAGGGCGTGGAACACCTTTTTGGGCATATAGACCTCACCACGGACGATGAGCCTGGCGGGGGCCTCCGGGATGCGCAGCGGGATGGACCGGACGGTCCGCAGATTCTCGGTCACATCCTCCCCCACCTGGCCGTCCCCCCGGGTGGCCCCCCGGACGAACAGGCCGTTCTCATACTCCAGGGCCACCGACAGGCCATCCACCTTGGGTTCCACGTCGTATTCAGCCCCCGGGGCGGCGGCGCGGACCCGCTGGTCAAACTGGCGCAGCTCGTCATAGTCGAACACATCCTGAAGGGACTCCAGAGGGACCTGGTGGACCACCTGCTGGAAGGACTCCAGGGCCTTCCCCCCTACCCGCTGGGTGGGCGAGTCGGGGGTGATGAGCTCCGGGTGCTCCCCCTCCAGCTCCTCCAGCCGGCGCAGCTTGTGGTCATAGTCGTAGTCCGACATGGTCGGGGCGTCCTGGACATAGTATTCATAGTTGGCCTGTTCCAGCTCCCGGCGCAGGGCCTGAAGCTCGTCTAAGTGGTCCATGGGGAACCTCCTCTTCTTCTGTAAACCTTGAAATGGGGCCTCAGCCCCCGCCCAGCTGCTCCAGCTGGAGATAGGCGTCGGGCACCCGGCCCACAATGACGGTCTCCGCCACGCACAGGCGGGTGACGCTCTCAGTCTCCACCGGGCCGCCCGGCAGCAGCAGCGTCATGGGCACGGTGAGCTCCAGCTCAATGCGGTGGAGGGTCTGGTTGACCCCTGCCCCGGAGAAGCTGCTGGAAAACCGGGCGTCCGCCGTCCCCACCGCCATGGCGTGGACCTTCAGGGAGGGGCCCAGCCCCCACAGAACGTCCAGGTCCAGCAGACTGCCCAGAGGAATGCGGAGCTGGAGGACACCTACGCCCTCCAGGGCGTCCAGCACCTGCTCCACCAGCTCCGCCCGCAGCAAATTCATGGCCGCCATGTCCGTGGTGAGGGAGACAATGGCCCCGGAGGCGTCCCGCTGGATGGAGACCAGCTGGGCATACGTCAGCCCCCGCTCCGCCAGGTCCTCCGTCACGCACCGCTCCACCAGGCGGGCCGCGTCGTTCTGGAGCTGGGCCTGGGCGATGGTCACCGCCATGGGCCGCAGGCGGGCCTCCAGCAGCCCCACGCACAGGGCGGCCAGTGCCGCTCCCAGCGCCAGGGACGTCAGCCAGCCGCCCCGGCCTCCGCCGGGGGACCGCCGCGCCCGCCAGCGCCGCCTCATCCGGTCCAGCCCCTCCATGGCGCTCCCTCCCTCTCCGCTCCGGCCTGATATGGGGAGGGTATGCGCCGTCCGGCTTGGACTATGCCCGCAGCAGCTCCTCCACCGCCAGCAGCACCCCCAGCTTGCCCGACTCGAAGGTCAGGCCGCCCTGGAGGTACACCGTGTAAGGGGGGCGCATGGGGGCATCGGCGGACAGCTCGATGGATGCCCCCTGGATGAAGGCCCCTGCCGCCATGATGACCGGGCAGTCATAGCCCGGCATATCCCAGGGCTCCGGGGTGACATAGGAGTCCACCGGAGCGCCGAACTGGATGCCCTTGCAGAACTTTTTCAAAGCCTCCGGCTCCCGGGTATGGATCATCTGAATGATGTCGTGGCGCACCGCGCTGGAGTGTGGCTCGGTCTCATAGCCCAGCAGCTCCATCACCCGGGCGGCAAAAACGGCGGTCTTGACCGCCTGGGCCACCGTATGGGGGGCCAGGAACAGCCCCTGGTACAGCAGGCGGTTGTTCCCCAGGGTGGAGCCGCACTCCCCGCCGATGCCCGGCACGGTGAGCCGCTGGGCGGCCCCCTCCACCAGGTCCCGGCGTCCGGCAATGTAGCCGCCGGTGGGGGCCAGGCCACCCCCGGGGTTCTTGATGAGGGAGCCCACCACCAGGTCGGCCCCCACATGGGTGGGCTCCAGAGTCTCCACGAACTCCCCGTAGCAGTTGTCCACCAGGATGGCGGCGTTGGGGTTGGCTTCCCGGATCACCCGGCACATCTCCCCGATCTCCGCCACGGACAGGGAGGCGCGGGTGGAGTAACCCTTGGACCGCTGGATCAGCACCGCCTTCACCCGGGGGTCTGCGGCCGCCCGGGCCATCCCCTCCAGGTCGGGCTTGTTGTCCTTCAACTCCACCTGGCGGTACTCCACACCGTAGTCCTTCAGGGAGCCGTGGCCCTTCCCAGTCTCTCCAATGACGCCCAGCAGGGTGTCGTACGGAGCGCCCACCGCGGACACCAGCACGTCCCCGGTTTTCAGGGCCCCATACAGGGCACAGGCGATGGCGTGGGTGCCGTTGACGAACTGGATGCGCACCAGAGCGGCCTCTGTGCCGAATAGCTGGGCATAGATCTCGTCCAGCTTGTCCCGGCCCAGGTCGTCATAGCCGTAGCCGGTGGTGCCGGCAAAATACCCCTCCGCCACCCGGTGGTCCTGGAAGGCCTCCAGCACCCGGATGGAATTTTCCTCCGCAATGGCGTCAATGCGGTCAAACTGCTCTCTCAGGTCCTGCTGCGCCTGACGGCCCAGGGCGCGGACCCGCTCACTGATCTGTAAACTCATATTCCTTTACGCTTCCTGTTTCTATTGTAATATTGAGGGAGCTCCGCCCGGCATTACAGCCGGGTCAGCTCCTCCTGGGCAAAGGCGGCCAGCAGCTTCACGCAGGCCGCCGCATCCCCCAGGTCAGCCATCTCCGTGGGGGTGTGGATATACCGGCAGGGGACGGAAACGCCTCCTGTGAGCACGCCCATGCGGGTGGTGTGGATGGCCCCCGCGTCGGTGCCGCCGCCCCGCATGATGTCCCGCTGAACGGGGACCTCTCTCTCTCCGGCCAGACGCTCCAGGGTCTCCACCAGCTGAGGGTGGCAGATCACCGAGCGGTCCATCACCTTGACCGCCGCTCCCTGGCCCAGACGGACGGTGCCCAGCTTCTCCGAGCCGGGGGTGTCGTCCACGTCAGTGACGTCCACCGCCAGGGCATAGTCCGGGTCGATCGACCAGGCCGCCGTCCTCGCCCCCCGGAGCCCAACCTCTTCCTGGGCGGAAAACACCAGGTACAGGTCGTTGGGGCAGGCGTCCAGCTCCTCCAGCACCCGCAGGAGCACAGCGCAGGAAATGCGGTTATCCAAGTAAGGGGAAACCACTTTATCCCCACTCAAAAATATGGCGGTATCATAGACCGCGGTGTCTCCAACCTGGACCATCCTGCGGGCCTGCTCCTCGTCCTTTGCCCCGATGTCCACATAGCAGGCGTCCAGCTTCAGCTTGCCGAATTCCGCCTTCTCCTCCGGGACGATGACCCCCCGCACCCCGTTTTTGAAGCGCACTGGGGTGTACAGCAGCTCCCGGGCGGCGATCCCGCCCAGGGTCCCCACCCGGAGGAACCCCTCCTTCTCGATGTGGGTGACGATCAGGCCGATGGAGTCCATGTGGGCACACAGCATCACCTTGGGACCGCTCCCCCGCTTCCGGACGATCAGGTTCCCCAGGGTATCCTCTGTCACCTCGTCGGAATGGGGCCGGGCCAGAGCGGCAATGACCTCCCGCACCGCACCCTCGTCCCCGGAGGGGCCATGGGCAGTGTTGAGGGTCTGGATCAATTCAAACAGTTCCATGTTACAACTCCCTAATCGTTACAGCGTCAGCCGGGCGGCCTGATCGGCCAGGAACAGCCGGGTCAGCTTCAGCATAGCTTCAAAATCGAAAATGCTGCCCACGCTGGCCGGGGCATGGAGATAGCGCACAGCGGCAGACAGGGCGGCCACCCGCACGCCGGACTTGGTGCGCTGGATGGTCCGGGCGTCGTTGCCCCCGGCAATATATTCCTTGGTCTGCCAGGGGATCCGGTGCTCCTCCGCCAGGCGGCGCAGGTCCTCGAACAGCCCCCGGTCATAGATAGTCCCACCGTCCATATAGGAGATCACCGGGCCTTTTCCCGGGGCGCACACCTTCCGGTGGTCCTCCACCATGGGCAGGTCGGCGGCAGTGGTGGTCTCCAGCACCAGAGCTATCTTCGGCGTGACGGAGAAGGCCGCGCCGAAGGCCCCCCGGGTGCCCACCTCCTCCTGTGCGGTGAAGGCGAAGGTCACGTCCATGGGGAGCTTTTCCCGCAGCAGCTCCAGCATCACGGCGCAGCCCACCCGGTCGTCGATGGCCTTGGCCTTGAACAGGCCCTCCCCAAAGCGCTCCGGCGGTCCCACAAAGGCCCCGCAGGTCCCAAGTGGGACCATGGAGAGGGCCTCCTCCCGGCTGGACGCGCCGATGTCCAGGTACAGGGCGTCGGTCTTGGGGACCTTCTTCATGTCCTCCCGGCTGAGCAGGTGGATGGCCTTCATCCCGATGACCCCGGGGATCCGGCCGGGCCCCAGCTCCACCGGCTTGCCCAGGGCCACCCGCCGGTCCACGCCGCCCACAAAATCAAACTTCAAAAAGCCCTCGTCGGTGGCCCGGGTGACGATGACCCCCACCTCGTCCATGTGGGCGCACAGCATCAGCCGGTTTTCTGCCGCCTTCCTGCCCCGCTTGAACACGATGAGGTTGCCCATGGCGTCGGTGCGGACGCTGTCTGCGTGCTCCTCCGCCCAGCCGCGGATATAGCTCCGCACCTGTCCCTCGTCCCCTGAGACGCCGTTCAGGGCGCACAGGGTCTCCAAACACTGGATCAAAGCGCCTCCGCCTCCTCTCCAAGGCCCTCGAGAAAGGCGGCCAGCAGCTGGGCCGTGTGGTCCAGGTCGTCCCGGTGGACCGTCTCGATGGGGGTGTGCATATACCGCAGGGGCAGGGAGAGCACCGCCGTGGCGATCCCCTCCCGGCTGATCTGCATGGGCCAGCCGTTGGTCCCGGAGGAGCCGGCCATGACCTCCATCTGGACGTCCAGCCCCAGCTCCTCCGCCTTCCGCTCCAGCCGCCGGGCCATCCAGCGGGTGCAGTTGGGGCCCAGCCCGATGACCGGGCCGCCGCCCATAGGGAAGGTCTTGTCCTTGGATGCGTCCGGTGAGTCCCCGTGGGTCACATCCACGGCCACGCAGCAGTCCGGGGCGATCCCGTATGCGGCGGCGATGGCTCCGGTGCTGTGGGTCTCCTCCTGGGTGGAGCCCAGGACATACAGGTCCACATCCAGCTGCCTGTCCCGCAGCCGCTCCAGGGCGTCCAGCAGGATGGCAAAGCAGGCCCGGTCGTCCAGCGCCTTGCCGCACAGCAGCTTGTCCCCCAGGGGGGCGCAGCCCGCCCGGTAGACCGCCGGCGTGCCCACAGGGATGCGGGCCTGGGCCGTCTCCTGATCCAGGCCCACATCCAGATACAGGTCCTGGATGGCCACAGATTGGTCCATATCCTCCCGGCTCTGGATGTGGGGGGGCAGACAGGACACCACCCCCACCACAGGGGGCTGGGTGAGGATGGTCAACTCCCGGTCGGGGAGCATCCTGGGGTCCACCCCGCCCAGGGGGGCGAAGCGGAGGAATCCCTCCTCGTGTCCGGTGATGAGAAAGCCGATCTCGTCCAGGTGGGCGTCCAGCAGCACCTTTTTGGCCCCCTCCCGACCGCAGCGCCGCACGCCCACCACACTGCCCATGCGGTCTGAAAACGCCTCGTCCACCAGGGGGCGGAGCAGCTCCAGAGCCGCCCGTGCCGCCTGACTTTCAAACCCGCTGGGGCCGGGCAGGGCGCACAGCCCGGCCAGCGTCTTTTCATAGTCCAAACAAATCCTCCCGTTTCTCTGCTCAGAGGTCCTGGACCAGGCGCTTGAACGTCTGGCCCCGCTCCATAAAGTTTTTGAACCGGTCAAAGGCGGCGCAGGCGGGGGACAGCACCACCACGTCCCCCTCCCGGGCGGTCTCCCGGGCGGCGCGCACGGCGGCGGCCAGGTCCTCCTCCTCCCGGATCACCAGGCCGCTGGCCTCAAAGCCCGGGGCCTGCTCCGCCGCACTGCGGATGGCGGCGGCGGTGTCCCCGGTGAGGATCAGGGCCTTCACCCGGTCCACGATTTCCATGCCAAGCTGGGTAAAGGGGATCCCCTTGTCGTATCCCCCTGCGATCAGAACCACCTTCTGGTCGAAGGACTCCAGACAGGCGGTGGTGCGGCTGGGACTGGTGCCGATGGAGTCGTTGTACCAGCGCACTCCGTCCAGCTCCCGGACGAACTCGATGCGGTGCTCCACCCCCTGGAAGCGCCGGGCCACCGCCCGGACGCAGCGGTCTGGGACCAGGCCGTCCACCGCGGCGATGGCGGCCATATAATTTTCTACGTTGTGGTCGCCGGGAAGCTGGATCAGCTCCAGCGGAAGGACCTCCCGGCTCCCCTGCTCGTTGGTCAGCCAGATGGCCCCGTCCCGGAGGTAGACCCCCTCCTCCAGCCGCTCCTGCCGGCTGAAGAAGGTCACAGGGCACGCCGCCTCCCGGGCCAGCGCCCGGGTGGGGGCGTTGTCATAGTTGAGGACCAGCCGGTCCTCCGGCCCCTGGTGGAGGAAGATGTTCTTCTTGGCCCGGACGTACTCCTCCATGGTGTGGTGGTAGTCCAGGTGGTTGGGGCTGAGGTTGGTGACCACCGCGATATGGGGGCTCTGCTCCATGGTCATCAGCTGGAAAGAGGACAGCTCCAGCACGGCGAAGTCCTCCTCCACCATGTCGGCCACATCGGGCAGAAGGGGCTTTCCGATGTTGCCCCCCACATAGACGTTCCGCCCCGCCTCTTTCAAAAACTCGGCGATGATGGTGGTGGTGGTGGTCTTTCCGTCGCTCCCGGTGACGCCGATGAGGCGGCTGGGGCAGGTCTGGAAAAACAGCTCCATCTCAGAGCTGAGCTCAATGCCCCGCCGGACGGCGTTGACCAGCTCCGGCGTGTTGGGGGACAGGCCCGGGGTGCGGAAGATCACATCCTCATGGAGGTCCTGGAGGTACGCCTCCCCCAGGATCATCCTGGCCCCCAGGCTCTCCAGCTCCTGGATCTGCTCCGCCGCCCGCTCCCGGGGGGCCCGGTCCCGGACGTTGACCTCCGCCCCGGCCCGCAGCAGCATCTTGATCAGAGGCGTGTTGCTCACTCCCATGCCGATCACCGCCACCGGGCGGCCCTGTATTTCCTCCAGATATTCCTTGATGGTGGACATAGCGCGTCCTCCTTCCATCGTGTTCCGGCCCCAGCCGGGGCCCGTATGCGCTCAGATCCGGCTCCGCCGGCGGACCGGCGGCAGTCTATATAACTAAAATATATTACCATAGCCGGGAAAAAAATTCAACGAACATTTGACACCGGGGGCGTTTTCCTGTATGATAGACGGGCAAGCAGGCTGGACAGCCGCGCGGGCGGGGCGAAAGGCCCGCCTGTGAGGAAAGTCCGGGCTCCATAGGGCAGGGATAACGGATAACATCCGCCGGGGGCGACCCTAGGAAAAGTGCAACAGAAATAGTCTGCCGGCCTTCTGGCCGGTTAAGGTGGAAAGGTGAGGTAAGAGCTCACCCGACGGCGTGGAAGCGCCCGTCGCTGTAAACTCTATCCGGAGCAACGCCGTGGAGGGACACACAGGTCGGCCCGACCGTCCCGGGGAGGCGGCTGGAGCGCGTCGGCAACGGCGCGTCGAGATAGATGGCTGTCTTAAAAGACAGAACCCGGCTTACAGGCCTACTTGCACCAAAAGGACCAGTATGAGAGATCATACCGGTCCTTTTTCCTTTTCAATCGCTCATGTGCCCCCGCTGCGGATGCGCTCCACCAGGCGGCGGGTCTGCTCCAGATCCGCGCTGTACCGGGCGTCAGGCAGCTCCGTCCTGGCGCTGGGCGCAGGACTGACGGGGGCCGGAGCGCCCCGCTCCCCCTCCCGGGCCTGCTGGCGGCGGCGCTCGCCCGCCTGACGGCGGAGGAGCCACCGCTGGGTGTCCCGGTCCACAGCGGAGGCCATAAAGCGGAAGCCCATCTGGGCCTGGGCCCCCATGCCCGGCCAGCGGGCCAGCACCTCCTCCGGGTCTGTCACCTCCCCCCTCCACCGCCCGTCCGCATACTGCATCAGGGCGGTAAACAGCAGGCCCCGCTGCTCCGGCGGCAGCGCCAGTAGCATGGGATAGTTGTCAAAATAGACTACAAAGCCCCGTTTTGGATTGTTCATGTCCATTCCTCCTTTTATCCCTGGCGGGATCTTCCGGTTTGGTGTACATTTGCGTGCCACTATCCCACCCGTAAAGGGTAACAGTAAAGAGTCATAGAAAAAAGTCATAGTCACTGTGATAGTCAGGTCAAGCCTGACGGCAGCGGCCCCGGGCCCGGGCCGGAGAAAAAAGAAAAAAATTTTTTCTTCCCCGCAATAAAACCCGGTCCCCGTGCATTTCATAGTCAGAAGCACAAACCAGAGCAGCCTGAACGGCTGAGAAAGAGAGGAAACAAACATGAAAAAGTCTTACATCATCGCCGCCCTCGCCCTCACCAGCTGCATGGCGGTGGGGACCGCCGCCGCCAGCCAGAGCAACAGCGTGACCGCCACCTTCCGCCCCGACGTGACGCTGAAGGTCAACGGCACCACCTACACCGTCCGGGACACCACCGGGGTGAAGGTCTCCCCCCTGATCTACAACGGCACCACCTACCTGCCCCTGTCCTCCCTGGGTCAGCTGCTGGGGGCGGAGGTCTCCTGGGACAACGACAGCCAGACCGTGATCATCCATGACGACGACGCCGGCTACATCGGCGAGGCCAAGGCCAAGGAGCTGGCGCTGAAGCACGCCGGACTCTCCAGCAAGGAGGTCTCCTTCCTCCAGCTGAAGCTGGACTGGGACGACGGCCGCGCCGTCTATGAGGTGGAGTTTTATGCCGGCAGCCGGGAGTACGACTATGAGATCGACGCCCACACCGGCGCAGTGGTGGACTTTGACTCCGACATCGAGGACTACACCATTCCCTCCGACCGCACCGATCTGATCAGCGAGGCCAAGGCCAAGGAACTGGCGCTGAAGCACGCCGGGCTCTCCAGCAAGAAGGTCTCCTTCGTCCGGGTGGAGCTGGACCGGGACGACGGCCGCGCCGTCTATGAGGTGGAGTTTTATGCCGGCAGCCGGGAGTACGACTATGAGATCGACGCCCACACCGGCGCAGTGGTGGACTTTGACTCCGACATCGAGGACTACACCATCCCCTCTGACAGCAAGGACTATATCTCCCGGGAGAAGGCCCAAAAGCTGGCCCAGGCCAAGGCCCCGAAGGCCACGCTGATCAAGCTGGAGCTGGATGTGGACGACGGCCGCACCGTCTATGAGGGCGAGCTGCGGGAAGGCAGCACGGAATATGAGTTTGAGATCGACGCCGTCACCGGCAGCTTCCTGAAGTGGGAGCAGGAGCGGGACTGAAGCCCGCCCCCCATATCAAAATAGACATACAAAAGGGACCCGCCGCCGGCGGGTCCCTTGCAGACTGTCGAAAAAGTGGCACAGCCACTTTTTCGAGAGGGATTGCACGAAAGCTTCGTCTCGATTTCTTGCGAAATTGTCGGCGAAGCTTTCGCGAGAAGTGTCATTTCCGAGGTACACGCCCCCGGAAATGACGGGATCCAATTTTATTCCGTCGCCTTCGGGCGACGGAACTCCTTGCAGGAGGGCTTTTTTGACAAGCTGAAAGGG
>JBMNQB010000001.1:0-285177 GCA_050943915.1 Lawsonibacter sp. | reverse complement strand
CGGACATAACAAAACCTCCATGTTTTCTACTCATGTGTTCATGAGCAGTATAACATGGAGGTTTCTACAAAAAGGGAAGCTACATTTCAGCCTCATTTACAAGGCTAAAATGTAGCTCCCAACTTGGAAGGGACGGTTAAAATCGATATATACTATATTGGAATTCATATGTTCGGGAAAAAGTGGAATTTCATATTCAAGATCCATAGCGTTGTGTTGATTATTATTAGCAGCAAAAATGTTAAATTGAGCCAAAACACATAGGGGAGTCGTTTTCGGATTCTATTTATACCCCAGCAAGTAGGTTCCCCATTTTCTCCACATGAACAATCTTTTGTTTTACAACGGGCATAAATATTCCTGTTAGTTATTTTTCCTACGATATACAACATAAGAAAGATTGTATTAAAAACAATTAAACCGCCTATTAATAAAACAGATATAGACTTAAAGAATGGTGTATTTGCTATACTACCAAATGCGCCACCAAGCAAGGTCATACTTCCCGAAAAAGTAAGTACAATGGCGGCAAAAATACTTAAAACAGCTATCAACTCTGTCTGTACTGAACTGACCGTTCTTTGCGCTTCTATCAATTTACCAGTGGCGTTGCGCAACTCAATTTGTAATGCTTGATTTTTCTTTTCCAAATCATTGACTTTTTGTTCGTTTACCGAATAATAACTATATCGTCCGATTTCCAAATTAATATGATCGCTCAGCTTGGTTAACGGTTGATAAAGCCCTTTAAATTCTTTTTCTCCGCCAATATAGTCATTTTCCACTAATAGGCGCATCGCTTCAAGGTTATTAGATAAATAATCTAAACTATATTCATTATCATTTTGGGCTATATCCACAATTAATGGAAAAAACTCTGAGTAGTTGTGTCTAAAATTATTTGAATATAACTCCTTAAAGCGAATTACCATCTGCCTGATTTGAGTTTCATCTAAGCAATCTGCGGCCATCGATAAAAGGTAATCTTTTAATTTGGCTTGTCGGCGTTTAGATTCTTCAATCAGCATTAGGCAGTACACTCCAAGTCTTTTATAAGTGAAAAAGGAATTACATCTCTATTACCTAATCCATCTTTATATACTATATCCCAAGGCTTTCCTTTCGCATGTGTTTTGTCCACCAACGTACTGGCAGCCATAGGGAGGTATTTTTCTATCGTAGCGTCTAATACGTCAACATCCTGCTCATCAATACTGAAAGGAAGTTCAACAGATATAGGCATACCAGCATATGAGCAGAATTCATAATAAACATCCGGCACAACAGGTCCTAACTTCCATGCGCAGATATCATCAAGATATAATTCACATCTGGTATGTTTAAAGTACTCTATCCACAAAAAGTAGAGCATCTTTTGCAGTTTGAGATTACTCACTGGACGATTCTTTTTTTCACAATAAGTTACAATGTAATGTGCGATATTTTTTGCTGTGTATGTCATTTTAATCCTCCTCTCTATGTTATCTGTGTCATTTATTGTTTATTATATTATACTTCATTTATTTGAGATTGGCAATCACTTTAAAATATAAACAATGCTTTCCAGATAGGTCTTAGTATCATAAAATGTTTGCTTACTACATATGGGAAAGCATTAATAGTTGCACATTTTTGTGCTTCATAATATAAAAAATCCATTTTCTTTGTATATTGTAGGAGGAATCAAATCATGCGCATCAGCACAGAAGCAAAGCGATCCCTGGTCGCCCGCTACCAGGCCGGCGAGTCCGTCACCGATATCTGCGCCGACACCGGCGTACCCAGGAGTACGTTCTACACATGGATCAAGCCGTACACTGTGACCATGACAGACTCCGGTCATGCTGTCAGCCAGCAGGCGTTTATCAAAATGAAACAGAAACTTCAAAAGTTGGAGCAGAAGATTGAGATTTTACAAAAGGTCAACTGCACGGTTTCAGCGCCGCTTCAGGAAAAGCTGCAGGAGCTTGCCAAACTGCATGGTCAGTACAGTGTTCATGCCTTATGCGAGGCGCTTTGTGTCTCCCGCGGCACCTTCTATAACCACATCTTCCGGCGAAAAGAGGTAACCGCCTATGATAAGCGCAGAGTCGAGATAAAAGAGCATATCCAAGCAGTTTTCGATGAGAGCCAGCAAAGGTTTGGCGCAAACAAAATCGCTGCCGTGTTGGCAGATCGCGGCGTTCGGACTTCGCCCAAGTATGTGGCTGAACTGATGAGAGAAATGGGATTACAAAGTGTATCCATCTACTCCAAACGCGATTATCAGAAAAGTGAGCGGCTGGCAAAAAAGCAGAACATGTTACAGCGGCAATTCAAAGTGGATGAACCGAACCGAGTCTGGGTCAGCGACATCACTTGCTTTAAAGTCAATGGTAAGTATCTCTATGTCTGTGTCATTCTGGACCTTTTCTCGCGTAAAGTAGTGGCCCACAGAGTATCGCCAAAGAATAGTACCTATCTGGTCACTTCCACCTTTCGTCAGGCATATCAGAACAGAAATGAGCCCCAGCAGCTGATGTTTCACAGCGACCAAGGCCCACAATATACATCCAACACATTCCGGAAACTGCTTCGCATGAACAAGGTTGCCCAGTCTTTCTCGAAGTCCGGCCGTCCCCATGACAATGCTGTGGCCGAGTCCTTCTTTGCCTCCATGAAACGGGAGGAGGTTTATCGGACCCAATATCGCTCCGAGCGCCAGTTCATGGGAAGTGTTGATACTTATATAGAATTTTATAACACGAAACGTCCCCACAGCACGCTCAACTACAAGACACCGGATGGGTTTGAATTGCTCCATGGACAAAGGAGAGAGCGGACAGGCTGATCTGGACATAGGGTTCAAAACTGGGCTTTTTTCGTTTTTCAGCCACTAAGCTTGCGTCTTTCATCTTTGTGATATGAATTACCGGACCGTGCATAAGGAAAGAGAACGCCTGAAATATCAAGGCTTTCTCCCGTAAAACGAGGGCAGGAGTATTGGACAGTCTAAGAAAACTGTTCCATACTCCTACCCTCATCCATTTGGTGCGCGAGGCGGGAGTCGAACCCGCACGCCCTTGCGAGCACTGGCACCTGAAGCCAGCGAGTCTACCAATTCCACCACTCGCGCAAGTGGCTGAACTGCGCTGTTCCTCAGCGCGTTGATTATGTTACCATATTGCAGTCTGGATGTCAACCCTTTTTTGCCGTTTCATGCACATAAATTCTACCTGCCGATTTTAGGGAAACTACTTGCATATTTTTGTTGTATGTGTTATACTACCAAGGCATTATGCCTGGGATCGCTGATTTTCCGCCCAGTGCCGGGAGAATTTTCGGTTGGCGGGGGATATGAAGCGCCCAGAAAGATCAAACTGAATTTTAGGAGGAAACAATCATGGCAGTCGTATCTATGAAGCAGCTGCTGGAGGCCGGCGTTCACTTCGGCCACCAGACCCGTCGGTGGAACCCCAAGATGGCCACCTACATTTACACCGAGCGCAACGGGATCTATATCATCGACCTGCAGAAGACCGTGAAGAAGCTGGAGGAGGCCTATAACTTTGTCCGCTCCCTGGGCGAGAAGGGCGAGACCATCCTCTTCGTCGGCACTAAGAAGCAGGCTCAGGAGGCCATCAAGGAAGAGGCTTCCCGCGTTGGTATGTACTATGTGAACGCCCGCTGGCTGGGTGGTATGCTCACCAACTTCAAGACCATGCGCGGCCGTGTGGACCGTCTGAACCAGCTCAAGCGTATGCAGGAGGACGGCACCTTTGATATGCTTCCCAAGAAGGAAGTTATGAAGCACATGGGTGAGATCGCCAAGCTGGAGAAGTACCTGGGCGGCGTCACCGAGATGAAGAAGCTCCCCGGCGCCCTGTTCGTGGTGGATCCCCGCAAGGAGCGCAACGCCATCAACGAGGCCCGCAAGCTGCACATCCCCATCGTCGCCATCGTGGACACCAACTGCGATCCTGACGAGATCGACTATGTCATCCCCGGCAACGATGACGCCATCCGCGCCATCAAGCTGATCTCCGGTGTGATGGCCAATGCCATTCAGGAGGGCAAGCAGGGCCAGGATGAGGCTCCCGCTGCCGAGACTGAGGCTGCTGCCCAGTAAAATTCGACCCGCGTTCTGAAAGCGCCCGCCGAAGGGCGGGCGCTTTTTGAAAATTTGATTCTGGCTCCCGCTCTGTGCGGGCGTCATTTACTACGATTATGGAGGTAATGCACCATGGCGATTACTGCTAAGGACGTACAGAAGCTGCGCGAGATGACCGGCGTCGGCATGATGGACTGCAAGAAGGCTCTCACCGAGGCTGAGGGCGATTTTGACAAGGCCATCGAGTGGCTGCGTGAGAAGGGTCTGGCTGCCCAGACCAAGAAGGCCGGCAAGGTAGCCGCTGAGGGCGTGTCCTACGCCATTGTGGCTGACAACGGCGTGGGTGTGGTCATCGAGGTCAACTCCCAGACCGACTTTGTTGCGAAGAACGAGGTGTTCCAGGACTTCGTCAAGACCCTGGCCAGTATCGTGGCCAACGAGAACCCCGCCGATGTGGAGGCCCTGAAGGCCTGCACCTACCCCGGCACCGACCGCACTGTGGCCGACGTTACCGCCGACAAGGTGCTGGCCATCGGTGAGAACATCCAGATCCGCCGCTTTGTCCGCTATGCTGAGGGCGTGAATGTTCC
Organism: Lawsonibacter sp.; assembly: GCA_050943915.1. Classification (GTDB taxonomy): domain Bacteria; phylum Bacillota; class Clostridia; order Oscillospirales; family Oscillospiraceae; genus Lawsonibacter. Next base: position 280,497 of record JBMNQB010000001.1, on the reverse strand, counting down.
CTATATCCACATGGGCGGCAAGATCGGCGTGCTGGTCAACCTGGCTGTTGAGGGCATCGAGGCCGGCAAGGTCATCGAGCTGGGCAAGGACGTGGCCATGCAGATCGCGGCCATGAACCCCGCGTTCCTGGACAAGTCCGATGTTTCCCAGGAGACTCTGGACAAGGAGAAGGAGATCCAGCTGGCTATGATGGCCAACGATCCCAAGATGGCTGCCAAGCCTGAGAAGGTCAAGGAAGGCATCGTGATGGGCAAGCTGGGCAAGTACTACGAGGAGAACTGCCTGCTTCAGCAGGCCTTCGTGAAGGAGAACAAGGTCTCCGTGGAGAAGCACGTGGCTGCTGTTGCCAAGGAGCTGGGCGGTAAGATCACCGTCAAGGCCTTCACCCGCTTCGCCACCGGCGAGGGCATCGAGAAGAAGGAGGACGACTTCGCTGCTGAGGTCGCCAGCATGATCCACTGATCCCTCCCCGCTTATCACAAGCACATTTAAACAGGTCCAGTGAGATGGACCCTGTCAAAGCCCCCCTGGTTCAGAGGAATGATCTGGACCAGGGGGGTATTGTCATGGAAAGACGAGTTTCATACCCTGTGTGCCTGACGTATGACTGAGCCGTACCGGCAGAGTGCGTTTTTTCAAGCTGGACACGAAAAAAGCTGCTGAGGATATTCTCAGCAGCTTTTTTACAGGCGGTCTTTGTTGCTTCAGGGGGGCTGGGGGACGCCTTACGGCTCACTCTGCGGGGGAGCACAGCGCCCCGGCCTGGCCTGAGCCGGTCTCCAGGTGTACATCACAGGCGTCGGAAATGGAAAACGCCCGAAAATACTGATCCTCCAGAGGGATCCAGAGAGTCTGAAAGCGCTCCAGCCCAGCCGGGCCGCACCGGTCCAGCAGGCGGGCCTCACGAACCGGCCAGGGGGCAGTGAGGAAGCACTTGACCTGGTACAGGGACTGGAACTCCGGGCGCAGGGAGTAAACTCCTTCCACCACAGCCAGAGGGGCGGGGGGGATGATACGGGCTGCCTCTAAAGCTCCGGAATGACAGCGGTAGGGCTGGTAACGGACGGGCTCTCCGCGGGAGAGGGGGGAGAGGACCTGGGCAAAGAAGCGCTCATGGTCCACATTCCCCCCCGGCTGGGCCAGGCGTTCCGGCGTTTTACGTTCCGGAGGGAGAAAAAAGTCGTCTGTATGGAACAGAGGACAGCCGTAGAGCTGGGACAGCCGTGCGCCCAGGGTGGATTTTCCAGTGGCACAGGGGCCGTCAATAGCGGCCAGAGTCCGGGGATGCTTCCGGCAGCTGCGGTCGATGGCGGACAGGAAGGGGAGCAGCGCTGCGTCCGATTGGAGGACTACCCGGTAGGCGGGGGAGAAGGCTTGACGGTAAGCCGCGCTGTGCCCCACCATCGGCAGGCCGGCGGCGCGGTACTGATGGATGGCTGACTCGATCTCCTCTGGGGGAAAGGGAAAGCGGTACAGAAGTTCCAGGCTCTGGTCCAGCAGCTCCGGCTGCCGGACGCACTCCTCCGCCCCCCGAAGGAACAGGGCGAGAACGGTGGAGGGGGCGAGCCCCAGACCTTTACAGGCGGCCAAAGAGAGACGGCACAGGCCGCCTCCAAGAGGCTCTGTGGGTGGGGATGCCGGGTCGCTGCCGGTCTGCTCCCACTCCTCCTCCAGACGGGCCAGAGCCCCGCTGGGATCGGCAATCAGGTGACCGCCCCCCATGGAGCTCTGGTAGAGAAATTTGATGGCGTCCCGGAGCTCCATGCCCGGGTGGTTACGGAAGTGCTCCTGCAGGAGCTGCGCCAGATGTTCCATAGGTCAGCCTTCCTGAGGAACCGGCTGCCGGACGTGCTGGACCGCCATCACCAGGGCGGGGACGGCCGCCAGCTGCAGGATGATGCCGGGGATGGCGTTGGCCACCGCGCCGGCCCAGAAGGCCGCCAGCGTGAAGACGTTCCCGCTGCCCATGGTCAGGAGGACCATGACCGCGCCCCAGGCCAAACGGCCGGCAGCCATGGCGGAGATCAGAGCGGTGTAGATCCCGCCGAGGTTCTTGGGCAGGCGGGTGTAGAGCACGCCGGAGACCAGTCCGTAGACCGCCATCTCCACCGCCATGGCTGCGGCGGTGGGGAAGGGAGGGGGCATCCCCAGGATGGCAGAGCGCATCAGCGGGGCCAGAAAGCCCACCGCCGCCCCCCAGGGGCCGCCGCAGAGGAAGCCGCACAGGAGGGTGGGCAGGTGCATGGGCAGCAGCATGGAACCGATCTGCGGGATGTTGCCGGTGAAAAAGGGCAGTACATAGGCAAGGGCCAGCATCAGAGCGGCGATCACCAGATTTTGAACGGAACGATTGGTTCGGGTCACAAATGATCTCTCCTTTTGATTGACATAATGACATAAAAATACCGCAAAGGCGGCACGCCCTGCTGGGCGGAACATACCTTCGCGGTATTGATTGCATAACAGAAGGGAACGGAGTGCCGGCTTCAGCCAGCGGTTACCATTAAGATACCACAGAACCGGGATGCGGTCAAGGGCAGACTCCAGCGTTTCCGCGTCCCTCGTTCCAGGTCCAGTTCCGGACCTCTGGCAAGTCCTGGCCGTGGGTGGTGATATACTGGTGGTGCTCCACCAGCTTGTCCTGCATCTCCTGGATGAGGTAGGAGGCGGTGTTGCCCAGCTGGGGCAGTCGCTTGACCGTGTCGATGACCAGATCGAAGCGGTCGATGTTGTTCTGCACCCGCATATCGAAGGGGGTGGTGATGGTCCCCTCCTCCTTATAGCCCCGGACGTGGAGATTTTTGTTGTGCCGGCGGTAGGTCAACTCATGGACCAGGGTGGGGTAGCCGTGGAAGGCGAAGATAATGGGCTTGTCCTTGGTGAACAGGGAGTCGTAGTCCTCGTCGGTCAGGCCGTGGGGATGCTCCCCGTGGGGCTGGAGCTTCATCAGGTCCACCACGTTGACCACACGGATCTTCAGCTCCGGCAGGTGGTGGTGGAGGATGGTGACGGCGGCCAGGGTCTCCAGGGTGGGGGTGTCGCCGCAGCAGGCCATGACCACATCGGGCTCCACGCCCCGGTCGTTGGAGGCCCACTGCCAGATGCCGATGCCCTGGGTGCAGTGCTTTACTGCCTGGTCCATGGTGAGCCACTGGGGGCGGGCGTGCTTGGAGGTCACCAGCACATTGATATAGTCCCGGCTCTTGACGCAGTGGTCAAAGCAGCTGAGCAGGCAGTTGGCGTCCGGGGGCAGGTAGAGCCGCACCACATCCGCCTTTTTGTTGGCCACATGGTCCAGGAAGCCGGGGTCCTGATGGGTGAAGCCGTTGTGGTCCTGCTGCCAGACGTTGGAGGAGAGGATGTAGTTGAGGGAGGCGATCTTCTGCCGCCAGGGCAGCTGCCGGCAGACCTTCAGCCACTTGGCGTGCTGGGAGACCATAGAGTCCACGATGCGGATAAAGGCCTCATAGCTGTTGAATAGGCCGTGCCGCCCGGTGAGGAGGTAGCCCTCCAGCCAGCCCTGGCACAGGTGCTCAGACAGCATAGCGTCCATCACCCGGCCGTCTGGCTCCAGATCCGCGTCCCGGACGGGATCAATGGGGTCCATCCAGCGCCGGCCGCTGGCCTCAAACACGGCGGAGAGGGCGTTGGAGGCAGTCTCGTCCGGGCCAAAGACCCGGAAATTCCGGGATTCCTGGTTGAGGGTGATCAGGTCCCGCACATAGTTCCCCAGCACGCCGGTGTCCTGGGCCTCCACCGCGCCGGGCTGAGGCACCTCCACCTGGTACTCCCGGAAGTCAGGGGTGCGCAGATCCCGGAGCAGCAGCCCGCCGTTGGCGTGGGGATTGGCCCCCATGCGCCGTTCCCCCTTGGGAGCCAACTCACGCAGAGCGGGGATCAGGGTCCCGTTTTCGTCAAACAGCTCCTCCGGACGGTAGCTGCGCAGCCAGCGCTCCAGCTCCTGGATGCGGCCGGGCTTGCCGTCGTGGACGGGAATGGGGATCTGGTGAGAGCGCCAGCTGCCCTCCACCGGCTTCCCGTCCACCTCCTTGGGGCCGGTCCAGCCTTTGGGGGAGCGGAACACGATCATGGGCCAGCGGGGCCGGGCGGCGTCGCCGGAGGTGCGGGCGTACTCCTGGATCCGCTGGATCTCCCGCACCGCCCAGTCCAGGGCGGCGGCCATCTTCTGATGCATCTGCTGGGGCTCGTCCCCCTCTACAAAGCGGGGCTCCCAACCGCAGCCTTTGAAGAACATCTCGGTCTCCTCGTGGGAGATGCGGGAAAACAGGGTGGGGTTGGAGAGCTTGAAGCCGTTGAGGTGGAGGATGGGCAGCACCGCGCCGTCCGTGATGGGGTTGAGGAACTTGTTGGAGTGCCAGGCGGCGGCCAGAGGGGCGGTCTCCGCCTCGCCGTCTCCCACCACGCAGGCGGCGATGAGGCCGGGGCTGTCCATGACCGCCCCGAAGGCGTGGGCCAGGGAATAGCCAAGCTCTCCCCCCTCGTTGATGGACCCGGGGGTGTTGGGGGCGGTCTGGCTGGGGATCCCGCCGGGGAAGGAGAACTGCCGGAACAGACGCTTCATGCCGGCGGCATCCTGACTGATATTGGGGTAGACCTCGCTGTACGAGCCGTCCAGGTAGTCCTGGGCCACCACGGCGTTTCCACCGTGTCCGGGGCCGGAGAGATAGATCATATCCAGGTCATATTTGACGATGGCCCGGTTGAGATGGGTATAGATGAAGTTTTGGCCCGGGCAGGTGCCCCAATGCCCCACGATGGTGCGCTTCAGATGTTCCTCCTTCAGCGGCTCCCGCAGCAGGGGATTGTCCAGCAGATAGAGCTGGCAGGCGGACAGATAGTTGGCGGCACGCCAATAGGCGTCAATGGTCTTGACCTGTTCCCGGGTCAGAGGGTCCTTTTTGGACATTCGAGCCGGCGCCTTAGGGGAGGGCTTGACGGGTTCGGCGGCTTTTGGCATGGGGTGATACCTCCTTGGCAGACATTGTTCAGTGATGAATTAAGTATAGCGTAAAGCTGAAAAAAGTCAATCCGGTTCCGGGCTGTTTCCGAAACAAAGCGAAAAAAATCAGCTATGCCGGAGGTAAACACGGATCAGGGACAGAAAGGAGAGAAAAAGAGCGGGAGGAAGAGGCTGGAACGGGGGGCTAATGGGGGTGAAAGCGCAAAAGTGCCGCGCCGGGGTCCTAGAGGATCCGGCGCGGCACAGGGGGAGCGTCCGTTACTTGCGCTTGGCGCGGTTGATGGCGGAGAGGATGGCGCGCAGGGGGGCCAGATTGATGTTGTGGGACAGGCCGACGCCCCAGTATTCCTTGCCGTCCCGCTGGTCCCGGAGGAGGATATAGGCCACGCCCTGGGAGTCGGAGCCATCGGTGATGGCGTGGGAGGAGTAGTCCAGGAAGGAGAACCGGGCCATTTTTTCCCCCTTGATGGCATTGAAGAAGGCGTCGATGGGGCCGTTTCCGTCGCCGGAGACTTTGAAAATGGTGTCGGTGTGCTGAAGGGTGCCCCAGAAGGTGACGTGGGAGTGTCCGTCGGCGTCCACGCTCTCCTGGAAGGCGTGCTTGAGCAGCTTATAGGGCTCCTTCACGTCCACATACTCCTGGTGGAAGAGCTCATTGATCCGCTCCGGGGTGATCTCGGTGCCCACGGCGTCGGTCTCCTGCTGGACGATGGCGCCGAATTCCGGGTGCATCTCCTTGGGCAGGTCGAAGCCAAAGTTGTGGTCCATGATATAGGCCGCGCCGCCCTTGCCAGACTGGGAGTTGATACGGATGATGGGCTCGTACTCCCGGCCCACATCGGCGGGGTCGATGGGCAGATAGGGGATCTCCCAGAAATCGGAGTTGGACTCCTTCATGTACTGGGTGCCCTTGTTGATGGCGTCCTGATGGCTGCCGGAGAAGGCGGTGAATACCAGCTTTCCGGCGTAGGGCTGCCGGTCGCCCACGGGCATCTTGGTGCACCGCTCGAACATCTCGCGGATCTTGTTGATGTTGGAGAAGTCCAGCCGGGGGTCCACGCCCTGGGTGTACATATTCATGGCCAGGGTGACGATGTCCACGTTTCCAGTGCGCTCGCCGTTGCCGAACAGGGTGGCCTCCACCCGGTCTGCGCCGGCCAGCAGGCCCATCTCGGCGGTGGCCACGCCGCAGCCCCGGTCATTGTGGGGGTGCAGGGAGATGATCGCGCTGTCCCGGCCGGGGATCTTTTTGCAGAAATACTCCAGCATATCGGCGAACTGGTTGGGCATACAGTTTTCCACTGTGGTGGGCAGGTTCAGAATGACCTTGTGCTCCGGGTCGGCGTGGAGGTGCTCCAGCACCGCCTGGCAGATCTCCACCGCATAGTCCATCTCGGTGCCCATGAAGGACTCGGGGGAGTACTCAAAACGCAGGTTCATCCCCTCCTGGATGAGAGGCTGGGACATCTCATAGATCAGGTCGGCGGCGTCGGTGGCGATCTTGGTGATGCCGTCGGTGTCCATGTGGAACACCACCTTCCGCTGAAGGGTGGAGGTGGAGTTGTAGAAGTGGAGGATGACGTTCTTGGCGCCCCGGATGGCCTCGAAGGTCTTTTTGATGAGATGCTCCCGGGCCTGGACCAGCACCTGGATGGTCACGTCGTCGGGGATGTGTCCCCCCTCAATGAGCTCCCGGCAGATCTCATACTCCGTCTCGCTGGCAGAGGGGAAGCCGATCTCGATCTCCTTGATGCCCACGTCCACCAGGGTGTGGAAGTATTCCAGCTTCTCCTGGAGGTTCATGGGGTCCACCAGGGCCTGGTTGCCGTCCCGCAGATCCACAGAGCACCACACGGGGGCCTTGGAAATGACCTTGTCGGGCCAGGTGCGGCCCACGATCTTCTGGGGCTGGAAGGGAATGTATTTTTTGTAGCCTGGATTCATGGTCGTCGTCCTCCTAAAATGACTTGCTCCGCCGGGATCGGCGGCGGGCCGGATCGAATCAGGGGAATGAAAAAACGCCCCTGACTTTCTCAAGTCAGGGGCGTGAAGCGTTCACGCGGTACCACCCTGGTTCGGCCGCCGGTCACCCGGACAGCCCTCATAGCCTCCAACAAGGCCGCGGCCGGTAACGGGGCCAGACGTCCTGACCTACTTTATACCTTCGGCCAGGCAGCTCGGGGACCAGTTATCCACAGGGAGGCCGCACACCGGTTCGCACCAACCACCGGCTCTCTGAGAGGGACTCAGCCTGTCTTTTTTCCCGTCGTCGCTTTTATTGGTTGATATTGTAGCGGAGAAGGCCGGGTTTGTCAAGCAGAAATTTGACCGGGCCCCGGCTCAGTTCTGGGGGGAGCGGGGGATCAGGTGGACGTCCAGCTGACTGTACGGCATCTCGACCCCGTGGCGGGCAAAGGCCGGACGGATGGCCTCCAGCAGGCGGTAGTACACGTCCCAGTAGTCCCTGGAGGAGGTCCAGGCCCGCAGGATGTAGTCGATGCCGCTGGCGCCATAGCCGGAGAGATGGATCTCCGGCGCGGGGTCGGGGAGGATCTGGGGGAACTGGGAGACGGCCTCGTGCAGAGCGGCCTTCACGGCCTCTGTGGGGGCGTCATAGGAGGCGGAGACCGTGATCTCCATCCGCCGGCGGCCCAGCCGGGTGTAGTTGATGATGGTGGCGGAGGAGAGCTGACTGTTGGGAATGTAGATCTCCTTGTTTTCCACGGTGACCAGCGTGGTATAGGCCAGTCCCACAAGGGATACTGTACCGGATACGGAGCCGATCTCCACATAGTCCCCCACAGTGAAGGGCTTGGAGGCCAGCAGAGTAATCCCGCCCGCCAGATTGGACAGGGTGTTTTGAAGGGCCAGGGAGACGGCCAGGCCGGCCACACTGAGCAGGGCGATGATGGAGGTCATTTCCACGCCCACAGACCCCAGGATCACCAGGATGAGCACCAGCCAGAGCAGGGCGGACAGGGCGGAGCGGAGGTAGCGCTGGATGGGGGCCAGAGAGGTGCTGCGCAGCAGCAGGCGGTCCGCCGTCCGCAGCAGCAGCTTGTTGAAGATGATCCCGCCCAGCAGGATGAGAAGGGCCCGGAGCAGGATATCCCAGGATAGGGAGTTCCAGTTCAGGTCGCCGGTGATCTGGGATAAAATGGAGTCGATGGGCATGATGGGTCTCCTTTCTTGGACCGAGCGGAAATGGGGGCAGAGCAGAAGAAAGGCGGAGCCGCTGCATCGGCTCCGCCCACAGTGGGATAGGCCGCCGGGACGGGCGGCCGCGCCGTGGCTTATGTGTCCTGTTGGCTGACGTGGCGCTTGAGGCAGGCGAAGGTCTCAGCGCTCATATCGTGCTCCATGCGGCAGGCGTCCGCGGCGGCGACCTCAGGGGAGACGCCCAGCCGGATCAGCCAGTCGGTGAGCAGCTGGTGGCGCTCATAGACCCGCTGGGCATTTTGCTCTCCCTCCGGGGTCAGCTCCAGCCGCCCGTCCTTCTCCATGGTGAGGTAGCCGCTGGCCTTCAGGATGGAGACCGCGCGGCTGACCGACGGCTTGGAGAAGCCCAAATGCTGTGCCACATCGATGGAACGGACGATCCCGTGCTCCTGCCGGAGGACCAGGATCGCCTCCAGATAGTCCTCACCGGATTCATGGAGGGCCATTCTGTCACGCTCCTTTTCTGATTCTTGTGATGATAGTCCCATTGTAGCATACCGGAGAGGGACTTTCAACCGGAAAGCGGGCTCAATGCCGGGGAGAGGGGGCCTTCCGGCGGAGAAAGGCGAATTTGGTCTCAGAGCACAGCACCGCGATGAAGATCAGCCCAAAGCCCGCCATCAGCCGGAGTGTGACGGGGTCCCCATAAAACAGCACGGAGAACAGAACGCCGAACACCGACTCCAGGGACAGGATCACGGAGGCGGAGGAGGGGTCGGACCACACCTGGCCTACGTTCTGACAGAGCAGGGCAACGGTGGTGGACACCACGCACAGATAGGCCAGGGGCCAGAACACGCCGGGCTGGGAGAAGGCCTGGGCGGGGAAGGGCTGGAGAAGCAGACCGCCGATGACCGCCAGCAGAGCGGTAAAGGCGAACTGGAGAGAGGTCAGCAGATAGATGTCACGCTGGTCGGAGAGTTTGTTGACCGCCACGATGTGCAGGGCGTAGAACAAGGCGCTGCCCAGGCTGAGCAGATCGCCCCAGGTGATGGTGAGGGAGCCGCTGAGAGAGACAAGGCCCACACCGGTGATGCACAGGAAGGCGGCCAGCAGATGGAAGCGGTCGGGCCGCTGATGGGAGACCGCCCAGTGGAGGAAGGGGACCAGCACACAGTAGGTGGCGGTGAGAAAGGCGTTTTTGGATGGGGTAGTCCCCACCAGTCCAAAGGTCTGCACCGCATAGGCGGCAAAGAGCAGGGAGCCCAGCACCGCCCCCCTCCACACATAGTCCGGGGTGAAGCGGGTGCGCCACTTTCTGCCGCAGAGCAGTCCCACCAGAACAGCGCCGGTGGTGAAGCGGAAGGTGAGCAGCCACAGTACCGGGACTGCGTCCAGGGTGTTCTTCATAATAAAGAAGGAGGTTCCCCAAATGAAGGCGGCCAAAAACAAAAGCGGCTTGGCCAGCCTGCGCATCAGGACAGGATTCATGTTCGATCAGCTCCTCTGTTCGTTCAAGGGCCGCTCTGCGGCTGTGTGTCCGGCCGCTCGGATTGCGCCGGGAGGGAAAGTATGATATGATACCGGTGGTTCCGGCCCGGGCTGCGCCCGGGGGCGGAGCATACGGTCAGGAGAGGGGGAAGGACCTTGCAGCCGCTGCCCAGAAGCTTTTATGACCGGGACACCCTGACGGTGGCCCGGGACCTGTTGGGACAGTACCTGGTCCGGGAGACAGTCCGGGGGAGGCTGGTGTGCCGCATCACGGAGACGGAGGCGTACATCGGCCGGATGGACAAGGCGTGCCACGCCTATCAATACAGGCGGACTGCCCGGACGGAGACCCTGTTTGCTCGTCCCGGGACCGCGTATCTCTATTTGATCTATGGAATGTACCACTGCCTCAATTTTGTCACCGAGGCGGAGGGGGAGCCCTGCGCGGTTCTGATCCGGGGGGCCATCCCAGTGGAAAACAGAGACATTATAGCAGAGAACCGCTTTGGCCGCAAGGAAAAAGAACTCACCGCGGCCCAGCGCCGGAACTTTCTCAACGGGCCGGGCAAGCTGTGCCGGGGACTGGCCCTCACCCGGGCGGAAAACGGGCTGGATCTGCTGGAGCCCCCCCTCTATGTCTGCCCGGGGCCGGCTCCGGCTCCGGAGCGGGTCCGGACGGGGCCGAGGATCGGGATCGACTATGCCCAGGAGGCGGCGGAGTTTCCCTGGCGCTTCTGGTTCCAGCCGGAGGAGGGGGAGGACGATGCTGTTTTTTGATCTGGACGGAACTCTGCTGGATTCCAACGGGATCTGGCTGGAGATTGACATTGAATTTCTGGGGCAGCATGGGATCGCCCCAGTGCCGGAGGACTATACGGAGTATGTGACCCACCACAGCCCGCTGGACGCAGCCCGGTACACCCGGACACGCTTTGGCCTGCCGGAGACAGCGGAGGAGATCCGGCAGGCGTGGCTCCGGATGGCCCGGGCGGCCTACGCCGGGAAGCTGGAGCTGAAGCCGGGGGCGCGGGCCCTACTGGAGCGCTGCCGGAGACAGGGGTGGGACATGGCGGTGCTCACCTCCTGTATGCCGGAGCTGTGCCGGGCGGCTCTGGAGCGCCACGGGATCGCAGACTGGTTCCGGGGAGTGGTCACCACCCAGGAGACGGGGCTGGAGAAACGGGATCCGGCCCTGTACCGCCTGGCGGCGGCACGGTGGGGGGTCCCGCCGGAGCGCTGCGTCCTGTTTGAGGACTCGCCCGGCTACTGCGCCGCAGCGGGGGCGGCGGGCTTTCATGTGGCGGGGGTGCGGGATCCCTTGTACGCCGGCCGGGAGGAGGAACTGCGCCGCCTGTGCGGCAGCTGGGTGGACAGTCTGGAGCAGCTTCCCCCAGAGCTGGAGGCGCGCCTGTTTCCAAGGGCATAAAAAGGCCGGGGCCGGACGCTCGTTTGAGCTTCCGGCCCCGGCTGAGACTGTGTCGAAAAGGGGGCGTCTGAGGGCCCCGGCTTAGGAGGCGCGCTGCCCGTCAGAGGAGGGATCAAGCAGGCCGTGGACGAAGCCGTCCATGCGGGGGGAGAGGATCTCACCCCCCACCACAGTGGTGCGGTAGAGCATCAGATTGGCCTGCACGCCGGACTCCCCGGTGGGATAGTTGGTGACTTCATAGGTATAGCGCCTGATCCGCCGGCCGGCATACCGCTCCAGATCAAAGCCCTGGGCGGTCTGAAGCTCCAGATAGCGGCGGTAGCTCTCATCCATCTCCTCCGGGATGCGGATCTCCTCCACGGCCAGCGGCTCCTCTGTGACCTGCCAGCCGCAGTCATTGAGATATGCCACCCGGTCGGCGTTGGTCCGGATCCCCTTGACGCTGGGGATGCCGGCGGGGGCGGCGGCCGTCTGGCAGCCGGCGGGGGCCAGGTTCAGCACCAGAGCGGCGCAGCACAGCAGTGCGGCGGCGGCCGCGCCGAGGGCCAGCTTCCGTCTGGGCAGCTTGGCAGTGACGATCAACACAGGGCATTTCTCCTTCCCATCCTGGCTGTTCCATATCTATGCGGCCTGGGACAGGGGTATGCCTGATCTGAGACAGCACAAAAAAGTGTTGAACTTGCCCAAAGTTTTTGGTACAATAAGCAAACGTGTGAAAAGACCGGGTGAAGATCCAAAGCGCCCGGAGGAGAGGAGCTGAACGGTGTGGCCCTGGAGCGACTGGATAAGCTGCTGGCCTCCACGGGCCGCTGGTCCCGGAAGGAGGTCAAGGACCTGGTCCGTCAGGGCAGGGTCCTGGCCAATGGCCGGCCGGTGCTCCGCCCGGAGGAGAAATGGGACCCGGCGGAGGCTGAGCTGACGGTGGACGGCCAGAGGGTGGACTGCGCCCCCCATGTCTATCTGATGCTCCACAAGCCGGCAGGCCTGCTGTCCGCCACGGAGGACCGGGATCAGCGGACGGTGCTGGATCTGCTGCCGGAGCATCTGCGCCGCCGGGGCCTGTTCCCGGTGGGGCGGCTGGACAAGGATACCGAGGGGCTGCTCCTCCTCACAGACGACGGCCCGCTGGGGCACGCCCTGCTTTCCCCAAAGCGCCATGTGGACAAGGTATACCTGGCCCATCTGGACGGCGTGGCGGATCAGAGCGACGTGGAGGCCCTGGCCCGGGGCATGGTGCTGGGAGACGGACTGCACTGCCTGCCCGCCGGACTGGAGCCGCTGGGAGACGGCCGGACCTGCCTGGTCACCCTGAGAGAGGGAAAGTATCACCAGGTGAAGCGGATGATGGCGGCCCGGGGTAAGCCGGTGACCTACCTCAAGCGGCTCTCCATGGGCCCGCTGCGGCTGGATGAGGGGTTGGCTCCGGGGGAGTGGCGTTCCCTCACCCGGGAGGAAGTGCTGGCTCTGAGCAGGTTTGGGTAAGAAAAGGCTCTGGATTTGGGCGTTTTCCACAAAAAAATTCAAAAACCCTCTTGCCAAACCGGAGGGTGAGCCGTTATAATGTCAATAGCGTATCGCGTGCCGCCGGACGGATGCGCCTGAGGCGGCACGTCCGGGATAGAGCGTGAGAGACCGGGGCGGAGCCCCGTGCAAGAAACAGAAAACACGGATTCAGATGTGAGAAATAACTTGGGAGGGATCAAACGTGTCCAGCAGGATGTTTCAGGGAGTCGTACTCCAAATGAAGGACAGTATCGACCGTACAGTAGGAGTGATCGATGCGGACGGAGTCGTGGTGGCGTGCAGCGAGCTGACGTGCATCGGCGAGCACTGGTCCGGGGCTGTGGCCGCTGTCAATTCTGCGGATCATGCCGTCGCTCATTTTGAGGATAAGACCTTCCGGCCGCTGGCGGGCTGGGGCGCCCAGTTCGACTATGCCGCCTTTGTGCGGGGGGAGGATGAGACCGCCTCTGCCCTGTGCGCCATGGCGGTGGTGGCCTTCAACGGGGCCAAGGCCTATTATGAGGAGAAGCACGACAAGGCCACCTTTGTCAAGAATATCATCTCGGACAATATCCTGCTGGGAGATATCTATACCCAGGCCAAGGAGCTGCATTTTGTCTCTGAGGCACCCCGCGCCGCGTTCCTGGTGCGGCAGCTGGGCCCCGCCGATGTGAGCACCATCGACGTGATCCAAAACCTCTTCCCGGACAAGCAGGTGGACTTTGTCATCTCCATCAATGAGACCGACGTGGCCCTCATCAAGCAGCTGCCCGAGGGCGCGGACGCCAAGGAGCTTCAGCGCATCGCCAAGCAGATCGCCACCGCCGTCACCCAGGAGCTGGGGATCAAGGTGGTCATCGGCATCGGCACCGTGGTCAACCATATCCGGGATCTGGCCCGGGCCTATAAGGAGGCCGGGGTGGCCATCGACGTGGGCAAGGTGTTCGACACGGAAAAGACGGTCATCAACTATGAGAATCTGGGCATCGGCCGCCTGATCTATCAGCTGCCCACCATTCTGTGCCAGATGTTCCTTCAGGAGGTCTTTAAGAAGAACCCCATCGACGCCCTGGATCAGGAGACCCTGCTCACCATCAACAAGTTCTTTGAGAACAATCTGAACGTGTCTGAGACGGCACGCAAGCTGTTCGTCCACCGGAATACCCTGGTTTACCGGCTGGAAAAGATCAAAAAGCTCACCGGGCTGGATCTGCGGGAGTTTGACGACGCCATCACCTTCAAGGTGGCGCTGATGGTCAAAAAGTACCTGATCTCCCGGGGGATCGAGTCCTGACCGAATGAGATACGGGGCCTCCGTCTGCCGAAAGGCGGACGGAGGCCCTTTTTCTGTTTTGTGCCATCTTTTTTCACTGCCGGCAGGGCTTTATCCCGGCGGCGAAAAAAGGTGACATAAAACCGCAAATTCCCATTGACAAGGCTAGGTTACGGGTGTAACCTAGTAGTAAACCTTGTTCCGGGGAGATCCGACCGGGAGCGGCGGTACGCCCTGTGCGCCGCAGGAAAACAAAACGGGTGAGGATATACATACATGATACGATTTATCGACGTCTATAAAGAGTACGACAACGGGACGAAGGCCCTGAAGGGGGTCAATCTCCGCATTGACGACGGAGAATTTGTCTTTCTGGTGGGGCCCTCCGGCTCCGGGAAGTCCACCATCATCAAGCTGATCACCGGTGAGATCGCCCTGACTCAGGGGAAGCTGATGGTCAACGGGTACAGTCTGAACAATATCAGTCCCCGCCAGGTCCCCCTGATGCGCCGGACTCTGGGGATCATCTTTCAGGATTTCCGCCTGATCGACAAGAAAACCGTATACGAAAATCTGGCCTTTGCCATGCGGGCCATTGGGGCCTCCAGCCGGGATCTGAAGCGGCGCATCCCCTATGTCCTCCAGCTGGTGGGGCTGGATCAGAAGGCGGACCGCTATCCCGGCCAGCTCTCCGGCGGGGAGCAGCAGCGCGTGGCCATTGCCCGGGCGCTGGTGAACAACCCCAATATGATCATCGCCGACGAGCCCACCGGGAACCTGGATCCCAGCCGCTCCCTGGAGATCATGATGCTGCTGGAGCGGATCAATGAGCTGGGCACCACCGTGCTGGTGGTGACCCACGAGAAGAATCTGGTCAACCGCTTTGCCAAGCGGGTGGTGGCCATCGAGGACGGACGCATCATCAGCGACGAGACAGGCGGGTATTACAATGGCGAAAAAATTTGACGTACAATACTATTTCAGCGAAGGCTTTCACTCGATTTTTACCCATGGCTTTATGTCCTTTGCCGCCGTGTGCATGATCGTAGCCTGTCTGCTCATCATGGGCTCTTTTACCCTGGTGGCGGTGAATCTGGACAATATGCTGGGGGACCTGGAGGCAGAGAACGAATTTCTGGCCTATGTGGATGAGAACTACACCGAAGAACAGGCCAAGGCGCTCCAGGGCAAGATCGAGGCCATTCCAAACGTGTCCCAGGTGACTTTCGTCTCCCGGGCGGAGGCTATGAATGATTTCCGGACGGGCCGGGAGAACAACGAGCTGCTGGCCGACCTGCCCGACGAGGTGCTCCGCGACCGGTTCCGCATCCATGTGCAGGATATCAAGCAACTGAAGGCGACCTCAGAGCAGGTGCAGACGATCACCGGCGTGGCCGATGTGAACGCCGCCTATGACATCGCCCAGGGCTTTGTGCTGGTGCGCAACATCGCCACCGGCGTGGCGGCGGTGCTGGTGGCCATGCTGGCGGTGGTGTCCCTGTTCATCATTGCCAACACCATCAAGCTGGCTTTCTTCTACCGCCGGGAGGAGATCGCCATTATGAAGATGTGCGGGGCGACCAACTCCTTCATTCGCTGGCCCTTCATCGTGGAGGGGATGCTGCTGGGCCTGACCGGGGCGCTGGTGGCCTTCCTGCTCCAGTGGGCGGTGTATGAGCTGGTTGGACGGGCTGTGATCCAGTCCAACGGACTGTCCCTGCTGACCATCCTGCCCTTCCAGAGCATGATCGCCCACATCCTGCCGGTGTTCGTCGGTGCGGGCCTGTTTATCGGCGTGGTGGGCTCGGTGCTGGCCATTCGGAAGTTTTTGCAGGTTTAAGCGGGAAAGGAGCTTGTGATGGGACCCAAGAAACGAAAAAAGCTGATGGCCCTGATGGCGGGGATCATGGCGGCGCTGATGATCCTGCCCATGATCGCCAACATCTTTGTGCGCTGAGGTGGCGTCCATGGAAAAGCGAGAGAAGGGGCGGGGCCGGCGCTGGCTCATCCGCCTGTGTTCCGCGGCGCTGGTGGCGCTGATGGTGCTGCCAGTCCTGCCTGACGCGGTGATCCTTCCGTCCTCCGCCGTGACCCAGGCGGAGATCGACCAGATGAAAAAGGACGCGGCTGCGCTGAAGAGCCAGCGGGCAGAGCTGCAAAAGCAGCTGAAGGCCATCCAGGCGGACAAGAGCAAGGCCTTGGACCAGAAGGCCCTGCTGGAGCAGCAGATCAATGCGACCCAGGCAGAGATCAACAATATTGCGGCCCAGATCACCCAGTATGACCAGCTGATCGCCCAGAAGGAGACAGAACTGGCGGTCACAGAGGAGAAGGAGCGGGCCCAGTACGACCTGTTCTGCAAGCGGGTGCGGGAGATGGAGGAGAAGGGCGAGGTCTCCTACTGGTCCATCCTGTTCGGATCCGACAGTTTTTCCGATCTGCTGGACAATGCCATGATGGTGGAAGAGATCATGGACTATGACAACCAGGTGATGAATGAACTCATCGCCATCCGGGAACAGATCGAGGCCGACAAAACGGCCCTGGAGACTGCCCGGCAGGAGCAGAAGGACGCCAAAGCGGAGCAGGAGGCGGCCAAGGCGGAGCTGAAGTCCCAGCAGGCCCAGGTGGACGCCCTGATCACGGAGATCAGCGGCCAGGAGAGCCAGGTGAAGGCGGCGGAGGCCAAGCTCCAGGCGGCGGCCAACGCGGCGGATGCGGAGATCCGGGCGGCGGAGAAGGAGCTGGCCAGCCAGATCGCCAATGTGCCCAGCGAATCGGGATTCCTGTGGCCGCTGCCCGGCCGGTACAACCTGTCCTCACTGTATGGGAGCCGGAAGCACCCGGTGACTGGAAAGGCCAACAACCACACCGGCATCGACGTCCCCGCCCCCTCCGGCACCTCCATTCTGGCGTGCAAGAGCGGCGTGGTCACCACCTCCACCTACAACAGCTCGTACGGCAACTATGTGGTGGTCAGCCACAGCGACGGCACCTCCACCCTGTATGCCCACATGAGCCGCCGCAACGCATCCAAGGGGCAGACGGTTTCCCAGGGACAGGTCATCGGCTATGTGGGGACCACGGGCTCCTCCACCGGCAATCACCTCCACCTGGAGATCCGGGTGAACGGAAGCCGGCAGGATCCCATCAATTACTTCCAAAGCCTGCCTCTCACCATTTCCGGGGTCCGGATCAAGTAAATATGATCGCAGGAGCGGCCGCCCGCAGGACGGCCGCTCCTGTGCGTTCAGGTGGGAAAAACGGATACCGGAGGGGGCTCCGGCATATCCTTCCAGGAGAGGGGGCGGAAGGATGCTGGGAGAGCTGGTATACTGTGCCGGCGGGGATGGTCGGCCCCGGCGGCAGGAGCGGTACGGCCTGACGGTGCTGCGGGCGGAGGTGCGACCCGGCGGCTGGGGGGAGTCCGGGCGGCTGAAGCGGGCGGCCCGGCGGCTGGCCCGCCTGGGGGTGCGCCGGGTGCTGGTCCCGGAGGAGTTTTGCCGCTGGCAGCTGCTGTACCGGTGGGGGCTGGGACCGGTGGATCCGGTCCCCTTCCTCCGGGCCTGCGCCGGCGGGCTGGCTGTGGCGGCGCTCCGCCGGGAGGGGATCCCGCTCCGGCAGGGGACGGTGGCCCTCCGGGGCCGGCGGGTGGACCGGGACATGGTCCGGGCGGCAGAGTTCCTGTGTCCCCGGGTGCGGGATGTGGCTGTCGCTGCGCCGGTGGGGGGCGGGGAACTGGCCGCCTGGCTGCGGTGGGAATTTGGCGCGCCCATACGGCCGGACAGCGGAGAGATCCCGGTTGCGGTGCGCTTTGACGGGACAGGCGCGCTGGAGGGGCGGCGGGTGCTGTCTCTGTTCGGGCCGGAGCCCGAGCTGGCCGGGATCCGTCTGAGGGCCGCTGCTCTGGAGCCGGAGGACAGGGAAAAACTCCCCCTGATGGCCGCGCTCTGGGAGGCTGGACGGGGGGAACGGCTGGGGCTAGAATTTACTTGACAGCTGGAAATAAAGTCACTATAATAACACATACTGCGTGATAGCGCCCATTTTTATATTATAAGGTATATCGTCGGGACCGGGAGCGCGGGCTCCCGGCCTCCCTTTGGAAAGGTGTGCAAGGCTTTATGGCGAAAGAATATAAACTGACCCTGGAGCGGCTGAAGGAGCTTCAGGACGAACTGACCTACCTCAAGACGGTCCGGGAGAAGGAGGTCGCCGAGCTGATCAAGGAGGCCCGCTCCTTCGGAGACCTGAGCGAGAACAGCGAGTACGACGAGGCCAAGACGGAGCAGGGCAAGCTCTACTCCCGCATTGCCGAGGTGGAGGAGATCCTGGGCAACTGTGTGGTCATTGAGGACAGCGACGACGGCGGAGAGTATGTCCGCATCGGCTCCACAGTCACTGTGCTGGATAAGGAGTTCGACGAGACTGAGGTATATAAGATCGTGGGCTCCCAGGAGGCCGATCCCATGAACGGCGTGATCTCGGAGGATTCCCCCTTCGGAAAGGCCCTGCTGGGCAAGAACGCCGGGGACGAGGTGACGGTGGACGCCCCCGCCGGCCCTGTGGAGTACAAGATCCTCAAGGTGGAGCGCTGAATCATAACAGCAACGATCAAGGCCGGCCGTCGCCGGAAGAAAGATAGGAGTGGAAGCAATGGCCGATAAGAAGAATCAGGAGGTCCCCCAGGAGGAGAATCTGTCTCAGCTGCTCCAGATCCGTCGGGATAAGCTGAAGGAGCTTCAGGAGAGCGGGAACGACCCCTTCCAGATCACCCGGTATGAGGTGGACAACGACAGCGCCAACATCAAGGCGAATTTTGACGCCCTGGAGGGGCAGGCTGTGTCCGTGGCCGGGCGGCTCATGTCCAAGCGGGGCATGGGTAAGGTGTCCTTCTGCGATTTGCAGGACAAGTCCGGGCGCATCCAGCTGTATGCCCGCCGGGATGAGATGGACGAGGCGGAGTACGCCCGATTCAAGAAGTTTGACATTGGCGACATCGTAGGCGTCAAGGGCGTGGTGTTCCGCACCCAGCGGGGCGAGATGTCCGTCCGGGTGGAGCGGGTGACCCTGCTGAGCAAGTCCCTGCTGCCCCTGCCGGAGAAGTTCCACGGCCTGACCAACACGGAGCTGCGCTACCGCCAGCGGTATGTGGATCTGATCGTCAATCCCGAGGTGAAGCGGAACTTTGTCATCCGCTCCCAGTTCATCAAGCACGTCCGGGAGTTCATGGACAACCGGGGCTTTATGGAGGTGGAGACCCCCGTTCTCAACACCATCTCCGGCGGCGCCACCGCCCGCCCCTTCATCACCCACCACAACACCCTGGATATCGATATGTATATGCGCATCGCCACTGAGCTGCCTCTGAAGCGGCTCATTGTGGGCGGCATGGACCGGGTGTATGAGATCGGCCGCATCTTCCGCAACGAGGGTATGGACCCCAAGCACAACCCGGAGTTCACCACCATCGAGCTGTATCAGGCCTACGCCGATTTCAACGACATGATGGACCTGTTTGAGGATCTGCTCACCTCCGCCGCCCAGAAGCTGCTGGGCACCTATCAGCTGGAGTGGCAGGGCGAGAAGCTGGATCTGACCCCCGGCTGGCCTCGCCTGCCCATGCATGAGGCGGTGAAGCAGTACTGCGGCATCGACTTTATGGCCATCACCTCCGACGAGGAGGCCGTGGCGGCCGCCAAGTCCATCGGCGTGGAGCTGCCCGAGACGGCGGAAAAGACCTGGGGCAACGCCCTGTACGAGTGCTTCGACCAGAAGGTGGAGGAGAAGCTGATCCAGCCCACCTTCATCACCATGCACCCGGTGGACGTGTCCCCCCTGGCCAAGCGCTCCCCCAAGGATCCCCGCCTCACCGAGCGGTTTGAGCTGTTTATCTGCCACAGCGAGATGGGCAACGCCTTCTCTGAGCTCAACGACCCCATCGACCAGAGAGAGCGCTTCCAGAAGCAGGTGGAGCTGCGGGACAAGGGCGACGACGAGGCCGGCATGATGGACGATGACTTCATCACCGCTTTGGAGTACGGTCTGCCCCCCACGGGCGGCCTGGGCATCGGCATCGACCGGTGCGTGATGATGCTGACCAACTCGGACAGCATCCGGGAGGTCATCCTTTTCCCCACCATGAAGCCCACAGACGTCCCTGCCAAGGCCAAGGCCCCCGCCGCCCAGGAGGAGAAGAAGGAGGCGGCCATCGATTTCTCCAAGGTGAAGATCGAGCCTCTGTTTGAGGAAGAGGTGGATTTTGAGACCTTCTCCAAGTCCGATTTCCGGGCGGTGAAGATCAAGGAGTGCTCCGCCGTGCCCAAGAGCAAGAAGCTGCTGAAGTTCGTGCTGGATGACGGCTCCGGAAAGGACCGCGTGATCCTCAGCGGGATCCACGAGTATTATGAGCCCGAGGAGCTGGTGGGCAAGACGGCCATCGCCATTGTCAACCTGCCGCCCCGCAAGATGATGGGCGTCGCCTCGGAGGGAATGCTGATCTCCGCCGTGCATGAGGAGGACGGTCATGAGGGCCTGAACCTGCTGATGGTGGACGACCGGATCCCCGCCGGCGCCAAGCTGTACTGAGACTGGACAGGCCCGGAACCGGTATGGATTTGAACACAATGAAACGGGAGATCTCCAACATGAGACCCTTGAACTGACGATTTGGAAAGGCATACCGATGGAAATTGTTCCCATTGGTATGCTTTTCTGCGCAGGGATTGAAGCCGGGCGGACAGCCGCGCCGGCGCGTCAGTTGGACTCCCACAGGAAAGGTGCGACTGGAGCAGTTATGATGGAGCGGATCACCAGCCGGAAGAACCCACTTTTAATGAAAATAAAAAAGCTGTCCTCCGGCAGCGCCAGGGCCCGCCGGGAGGCGGGGGAGTACCTGGGGGACGGGGTCAAGCTGCTGGAGGAGGCGCTGCGCTGGGGAGCTCCCCTTACCACAGCAGTGGTGACCGAGGGGGAGGCTGTTCCGGAGCTGCCCCAGGGCGTCCGGGCCATCCAGGTGCCCCGGGATGTGATGGAGACCATCTCCCCCATGAATACGCCTCAGGGCGCCCTGTTCCTGGCCCGCCTGCCGGAGACCGCCCCGCCGGAGCGGCTGGAGGGCCGGCGGTATCTGGTGCTGGACGGGGTGCAGGACCCGGGGAATGTGGGGACCATCTGGCGTACCGCTGACGCACTGGGGGCGGACGGCCTTTTGCTGGTGAACAGCTGTGCAGATCCATTTGGGCCCAAGACGGTGCGGGCCTCCATGGGGGCCTGCTTCCGGCTCCCGGTGTGGGAGACCGGGCCGGAGGAGCTGTGCGCCCTGCTGGAGCGCTCCGGCCTGCCGCTGTATGCCACTGCCCTGCGGGCGGATACGATCTCACTGGAGCAGGCCGATCTGGGCCGGTGCGCGGTGATCATTGGCAGCGAGGGCCGGGGCGTCTCCCAAGGTCTGCTGGACCGCAGCGGCCAGACCATCCGCATCCCGATGCGCAGCCGCTGTGAGTCCCTCAACGCGGCTGCGGCGGCCTCCATCGTCCTGTGGGAGATGGTCCGCCAGAGCGGGCTGGAGGAGTAAACAGACGGCGCGCCCGGGCTCTGGGAGCCGGACGCGCCGAGCGTTCAGTGCTGGGGCCTGCCGCCCGCCCCAGTGCGCCGGTAGACGGTCTGGATGAGCAGCATGGAGACCAGCAGGAAGAACAGGAACAGGAGATAGGCGGGGACATAGCTGCCGCCGCAGCGGTCGGCCAGCAGGCCGGGGACCGGCCCCGTGACCAGGGAGCCCAGCATATAGGCGGAGGACAGCCACTTGACCAGCTGGTCGTAGTCCTCCGGTGCGCTCAGATCCCCCGCCCACACGGAGAGGGTGACCGAGGAGAGGGGCATCCCCAGACCGGTGAGGGTGATGGCGGCGGCGGCCAGTGGGAGGCTCCGGGTGGGAGCCAGACAGCACAGGGCGAAGCCGGCCAGAAAGACGCCGAAGATCAGGCTGTTGGCCATCCGGCTGCCCAGGCGGTCGCTGAGCCATCCATAGAGCACCTTGGCAGCGATGAGGACAAGCCCCAGATAGGACATGAGCAGGGCCGCCGTTCCGCTGGAGAAGCCGGCGGAGGTGTACAGCACTGTGAGATGGGAGAAGCCCGGTCCGCAGGGACCGCCGGTGAGAAAGGCGGACAGGAGCACCATCCCCAGGAGGGGGCGGCTCAGCCCCTCCCCCCGGCCTCCGGGTGCGGAGTCCCCGGCCCGCTGAAGCTCCGGGCAGTCAGGGGAGTCCCGCACCAAAAGAAGCACCAGCAGGGTGAGCAGCACCCCGGCGGCCGCCTCCCAGAGAAAGGCGGCGGACAGCCCCAGGGCCTGGATGGCTCTGGTGATCAGGGGCGGGGCAAAGATGGTGGAGATGCCGCTGCCTGCGGCGGCCATCCCTAGGGCAAAGCCCCGGCCGGTGGGGAACCAGCGGGAGATGACCAGCGTGAGGGGGATCATACCCCCATAGCCATAGGCAAGGCCGGCCAGAACGGCCCCGCTGCAGTAGGCGGAGAAGCTGTGGGCAAAGCCGAAAAGGAGATAGGAGCCCACAAAACAGGCCATTCCCAGGACCATGGTGTTCCGCAGGCCCAGCCGGCGGCACAGGCGGTCCACCGTGAGCATGGACAGCAGGGCGAACAGGCTCCGGACTGTGGTGATCCAGGAGCCCTGGGCGTTGGTGAAGCCGTGGACGCGGAGCAGATGGGGCTGATAGACTGTAAAAGCGTTGACGCCCAGCCCCATCACCGTGAACAGGGCCAGCCCACAGCCCAGGCAGACCACCCAGGCACGGAGACTGGCGCTTTGGAGCGGCGCATGACCGGAAATTCTCACAGAGATCCCCCCGTTTCGTGCCCTAAGCGTACCACAGAACGACGGCAGTTGTAAAGATATTCTATGAGAGGAGGGCGCTCCATGCTTCAGGAGTGGATCTGGCTGACCACAAGAAAGGCACTGGGACCCAGAGGCGTGCTTCGGGTGCTGGAGTACTTCGGCACGCCGGAGCGGGCATTTTACGCCGATCCGGAGCAGTACGATCAGATCCCGGAGCTGCCCGCCGCGGCCCGGGCATCCCTCCGTGAGAAGGGGATGGAGGAGGCCGACCGGATCCTGGGGGAGTGCGACCGGCTGGGCCTGCGGGTGATGACCCTCCAGGACGGGGACTACCCCGGCCGCCTGCGGGAGATCGCCGCGCCGCCGGCGGTGCTGTACATTCGGGGCCGGGTGTTCCGCTTTGACGAGGAGGCGGCCATCGGCGTAGTGGGCAGCCGGGACCCTTCCCCCTACGGGGAGCGGGTGGCCGCCCAGCTGGGCCTGGAGCTGGCCCGGGGCGGGGCTCTGCTGGTCTCCGGCATCGCCCAGGGGATCGACTCCACCGCCCTGAAGGGGGCGCTCAAGGGAGGCGGGCCCGTGGTCTCTGTGCTGGCGGGCGGGGTGGACGTGCCCTATCCCAGCCAGAACCGCTTTCTCTATGAGGATGTGGCGGCGGCCGGAGCCCTCATCAGCGAGTACCCGCCCGGCACGCGCCACAAGGCGGAGCACTTCCCAGTGCGCAACCGCCTCATCAGCGGGCTGTCCCTGGGGGTGGTGGCGGTGGAGTGCGCCCGGTTCAGCGGGACCATGAAAACGGTGGAGCACGCCATGGACCAGGACCGGGATATTTTCGCGGTGCCGGGGAACATCGACGCCCCCAGAAGCGAGGGCCCCAACTGGCTCCTCCGCCAGGGAGCCCATCCGGTGACTTGCACCCAGGACATCCTGGAGGAGTATTGGCTCCGCTTTCCCCAGAAGCTGGCCCAGTCCGCCCCGCTGCCGCCGGAGGCGGCCCAGCAGCGGCTGGAGCAGCTCCGGAGCCGGAAGGCCCCGGAGGAGACCGGACCGGAGAAGGAGCGGGAGGAGGCTCCCGCCCCCGGCGGTCCGCAGGAGGACGGGGGTCCAGACCTGGAGCGGGTCCCCCGGGGGGAGCAGCGCTCCCGTTTCACCGACGACCAGCTGACCCTGCTCCGGGCTATGGCGGGGCGGAAGATGCCTTGTACCGCGGACGAGCTGGTGGAGGAGACCCAGATCCCGGCCCGCCGGGTGCTGTCCGCCCTGACCATGCTTCAGGTGGACGGAGCTGCCCGGGAGCACCCCGGGAAGCGGTTTTCCCCTCTGGTGGAGCTGGAGGAGTGAGATGCGGGCGGAGCGCCCGTTCCTGTATTGTTTTTTTCGCGCGGCAGCGCCGCGGTTCATATTTCTGATTCGGAGGTCATTGCAGAATGGCATCAAAAACTGATCTGGTGATCGTAGAGTCCCCGTCCAAGGCAAAGACCATTGGAAAGTACCTTGGCCCGGGCTATGAAGTGAAAGCGTCCATGGGGCACGTCCGGGATCTGCCCAAGAGCAAGATGAGCGTGGACATCGAGGGCGGGTTCATCCCCAACTATCAGCCCATCAAGGGAAAGGAGGATGTGATCAGCGACCTGAAAAAGGCGGCCAAAAAGAGCGGCCGGGTCTATCTGGCCACCGACCCCGACCGGGAGGGGGAGGCCATCTCCTGGCATTTGAAGGAGCTGCTGGGCATCCCCGATGACAAGACCTATCGGGTGACCTTCAATGAGATCACCAAAAAGGTGGTCAACGAGTCCATTGCCAGCCCCCGGGCCATCGACCAGAACCTGGTGGACGCCCAGCAGGCCCGGCGCATCCTGGACCGGATCGTGGGCTATGAGCTCTCTCCCCTGCTGTGGAAGAAGATCCGGCGGGGGCTGTCCGCCGGCCGGGTGCAGTCGGTTGCCACCCGCCTGGTGGTGGAGCGGGAGGAGGAGATCCGTGCCTTCCAGCCCCAGGAGTACTGGTCCATCCAGGCGGACCTGGGCCGGGTGCGTCCCAATTTAGGCGGGTTCCAGGCTATGTTCCATGGCCGGGAGAAAAAGATGGAGCTGCACAGCGAGGCGGAGGCGGACGCTGTGATCCAGGCGGTGTCGGGCCAGCCCTTTACCGTCTCCAAGGTGAAGCGGCAGGACAAGCTGCGCAATCCCGCGCCCCCCTTCACCACCTCCACCCTCCAGCAGGAGGCCTCCCGCAAGCTGAACATGACCCCCGCCCGAACCATGTCCATCGCCCAGCAGCTCTATGAGGGGGTTGACATCACCGGCGAGGGCACAGTGGGTCTGATCACCTATATGCGTACCGACTCCCTCCGCCTGTCGGAGGAGGCCATCGCCGCGGCCAAGGGCTTTATCGAGCACCGCTATGGCCGGGAGTACTATCCCCCCCAGGCCCGGCACTACAAGTCCAAGGGCAACGCCCAGGACGCCCACGAGGCCATCCGGCCCTCCGACGTGAACCTGGTGCCGGAGGACATCAAGAAGGACCTGACCAGCGAGCAGTTCCGCCTTTATAAGCTGATCTGGAGCCGCTTCCTGGCCTGTCAGATGGCCAGCGCGGTGTATGACAGCGTCTCCATCGAGGCGCAGTCCGCCGGCTATACCTTCCGGGCCAGCCACTCGGAGCTGAAGTTCTCCGGCTTTACCGCCGTCTATGAGGAGGGCCGGGACGACGAGGAGGAGGCCCCCCAGTCCCCCCTGCCCGATCTGCGGGAGGGGGAGCCTCTGGAGCTGAAGGAGACCCGGAAGGAGCAGCACTTCACCCAGCCTCCCGCCCGTTACTCCGAGGCCACCCTGATCCGCGCCCTGGAGGAGAAGGGAATCGGACGCCCCTCCACCTACGCCCCCACCATCTCCACCATCCTCAACCGGGAGTATGTGGTGAAGGAGGGGCGGGCCCTCCGGCCCACCCCTCTGGGAGAGGTGGTCACCGGTCTGATGAAGGACAAGTTCCAGGACATCGTGGACCCCACCTTTACCGCCCAGATGGAGGAAGAGCTGGACAAGGTAGAGGAGGGCACCGTGGACTGGAAGCGGGTCCTGTCCGAGTTCTACGAGGACTTCGAGGCGGAGCTCCACAAGGCGGAGCAGGAGCTGGACGGAGAGCGCATCAAGGTGCCCGACGAGGTCTCAGAGGAGATCTGCCCCCAGTGCGGCCGGAACCTGGTCATTAAGTCCGGCCGGTTCGGCCGCTTCCTGGCCTGCCCTGGCTGGCCGGAGTGCGACTTCACCATGCCCCTGGTGGTGGAGATGCCCGGCAAGTGCCCCAAGTGCGGCGGCCGCCTGCTCAAGCGCACGGGAAAGAGCAAAAAGACCAATAAGCAGTACACCTATTACTGCTGTGAGCATCTCAACAGCAAGGACGAGGCCAGAAGGTGCGACTTTATGACCTGGGACGTGCCGGTGAAGGACAACTGCCCGGAGTGCGGCTGGACCATGTTCAAGAAGTCAGGGCGGGGGTTCAAGAAGCCCTTCTGCATCCATGAGGGCTGCCCCAACTTCACCCCGGAGGAGAAGCGGGGCGGCTGGAAGAAAAAGACGGCAGACGCCGCCGGGGAGGGGGACGGCGAGGCCGGGACCTCCCCGGAGGAGAAGCAGCCCGAGACCAAGAAGGCTGCCGGGAAAAAGACCACGGCCAAAAAAACGGCGGACTCCAAGACC
Organism: Lawsonibacter sp.; assembly: GCA_050943915.1. Classification (GTDB taxonomy): domain Bacteria; phylum Bacillota; class Clostridia; order Oscillospirales; family Oscillospiraceae; genus Lawsonibacter. Next base: position 254,112 of record JBMNQB010000001.1, on the reverse strand, counting down.
GGCGCAAAAAAGACCAGCACCGCCAAAAAGACAGCGTCCAAGACGGCGGCTGAGAAAACTGCGGCGAAAAAGACAACCGCCAAAAAGACAGCCGCCAAAAAGACAGCCGCCAAGAAAACCGCCGCTAAAAAGGCGGACGGGGAGAGCACGGACGGAGAGGCGTGAGCGCGGGGCCGCCCTGCCCTACCCCAGGGCGGACCGGTACAGCTCCCGGCACAGGCTGAGGGAGGCCTGAAAGACGGCCTCCTGCTCCGCCCTGTGCTGGAGCGCCCGTTCCCGGAGAAGGTCGTCCAGAAGGATGCGGGCGTCCGGGGAGAGGACAGCCCGCAGGGCGGCCTCCCGCTCGCCGGAGAAGCGGCGGCAGTCCGGATATTCCGGCATGAGGGCCAGAAAGGCTTCTGAGCGCTCCAGGACGTACTGATAGAGGACACTGGACAGACGGGTCATAGAACCACCCCAAACATGTATAATTTATACATGTTATAACACGAATAAATTATACATGTCAAGAGGTGAGTCATAAATTGTTTGGAGATCGTTTGCGAGTGCTGAGAAAAGAGCGCAAGGTGAGCCAAAAGGAGTTAGCTGAGTATCTGGGGATCAGCATTCGGGGCTATCAATTTTATGAGAGCGAGGATAACGAGCCTAACATCAAAATGCTGATCGCTCTGGCCGATTTTTATGGCGTCACCATCGACTATCTGGTGGGACGGACAGACGAGCGGAGGTAAAGGAACAGAAGGTCTCCATATTGAAGGCTCTGCCAAGATAGATTAGACTGTTCCAGAGATGGGATGAAATTATCAGAGAGACTTTTGTATCTGCGGACGGAGCAGCGCCTGACACAGCAGACAGCCGCGGAAAAAATGGGGATCGCCTATCGCTCCTACCGCCGGTATGAGGCGGGGGAGCGTGAGCCAGACGCGTCTGCCTTGTGGCAGATGGCCGATTTTTATGGCGTCACCATCGACTATCTGGTGGGACGGACAGACGAGCGGTGACGCGCCGCGAAACACACAAGGAAAATCAGAATCAGGAGGGACCCATGGAACCTGTAATTGTGATTGGAGCGGGCCTGGCGGGCAGCGAGGCCGCCTGGCAGCTGGCCCGGCGGGGGATCCCCGTGACGCTCCGGGAGATGAAGCCCCAAAAGATGACCCCGGCCCACCACAGCCCGTCCTTCGGCGAGCTGGTGTGCTCCAACTCCCTGCGCTCCGACCAGCTGGAGAACGCGGTGGGGCTGCTGAAAGAGGAGCTGCGCCGCTGCGGCTCCCTGATCATGGCCTGCGCCGACGCACACCGGGTGGAGGCGGGGGGCGCGCTGGCAGTGGACCGCAACGCCTTCTCCGAGGCCATCACGGAGAAGCTTCGGAGCCACCCCATGATCACCGTGGAGGAGGGGGAGGTCACAGACCTTCCGGCGGAGGGACAGGTCATCGTGGCCAGCGGGCCGCTGACCTCCGACCCCCTGGCGGAGGCCATCGCCCGGCGCTATCCTGAGAACGGCTATCTGCACTTCTTTGACGCGGCAGCCCCGCTGGTCACCTTTGACAGTGTGGATATGGAGAGCGCCTGGTTTGCCTCCCGGTATGACCGGGGGACGCCGGATTACATCAACTGCCCCATGACAGAGGAGGAGTACCAGCACTTCTGGGAGGCCCTGGTCACCGCCCAGGAGGCGGAGGTCCACGGCTTTGAGGACGCCGGGGTCTTTGAGGGCTGTATGCCTGTGGAGGTGATGGCTCGCCGGGGGCGGGACACCCTGTGCTACGGGCCTTTGAAGCCGGTGGGCCTGAAGGACCCCAAGACCGGGCGGGAGCCCTTTGCCGTGGTGCAGCTGCGCAAGGACAACGCCCAGGGGAGCATCTACAACATTGTAGGCTTCCAGACCCACCTGAAATGGCCGGAGCAGAAGCGGGTGTTTTCCATGATCCCCGCCCTGCGGAATGCGGAGTATGTGCGCTATGGGGTGATGCACCGGAACACCTTCCTGGACTCCCCCCGGCTGCTGGACCGCTATTTCCGGGTGCGGGCAGAGCCGCGCATCCGCTTTGCCGGACAGGTCACCGGGGTGGAGGGCTATGTGGAGTCCACGGCCTCCGGCTGCCTGGCAGCCCTGGAGCTGGCCCGGGAGCTGGAGGGAAAGAGCCCCATCGACTTCCCCCGGGAGACCGCCATGGGGGCGCTGGCCCTTTACATCAGCGACCCAAGTGTGGTAAACTTTCAACCGATGAATGTGAACTTCGGCCTGATCCCCCCATTGGGCTATCGGGTCAAAGGCAAGCGGAACAAAAATGCGGAGCTGTCGAAGCGGGCGCTGGAGGCCCTGGGACAGCTGGATCTGGAGTAAGCGGACGACTCCGCTTGCCTTTGGGCGCATGAGCGCCCCGCCGCTGTGCGGCGTCCAAGCGTCCGGCGGAGCCGGACCTTGCCGGAGGGCGGATTCACTCCGCCCGAGGATTCAAAAAACCGGGTCCCCGGAAGCGTGAGAGACACGCTTCCGGGAGAAAAGCGGAACAAAAATGCGGAGCTGTCGAAGCGGGCGCTGGAGGCCCTGGGACAGCTGGATCTGGAGTGAGCGGGGGGAGCTTCGCCGCCCCGGCGGCGAGTTTCTTTCCCAGCGATGGGAAAGAAACCAAAGGATCGCCGGGGACGCGGCCGATGGGCTACGGCTCCGCTCTGCTCCGCCTAGGTCCATAGGACCGCTTTCCCCGGACCCCGCTGCGGGGGACGCACGCCTGAACATGATCTGAGCATTTCCGGCGCGCAAGATCTGAGTGGCGGTCAGCGGTTCTTTCCGGCCCACTGGGGCCTGGTTTTCCCAAAATTGCGGCCGGTGCGGTTTATCTTCTGCGCCTGGCTTTGCCGGGGGAACGCGCCCGGTGCGTGTACCGCCGCAGGGCCCATCGAACCAGTGAGGTCCCAAGGCGAAAGCCGTGGGTAAAGGAGATCTGGTTCGCAGTATTCAGCAGGGAAAAGAGGGCCGGGGAGAGCTCCCGGGTCCCCAATTCATCCAGCGCCCGGGCCATGTTCTCCTGATAGGTTGGATCGGAGTCGAAGTCCAGGTGGGCGTGGTCGATCTCGTAGTAATAGAGGGTTTGAAGCTCTGGAATCATATTGACACCACCGATGTATTTGAATTAGCGATATCATATCGCGAATTCAAATGTTAGTCAAGAGGAGGCCCCATGTATCACAAGGATATTTTTTGTATGCGGGTCAAAAAGCTGCGAAAAAATGCGAAAGAACAGCAGAAGGATTTAGCCGAGGCCATCGGAGTATCTCAGGCGGCGATCAGCGACATTGAAAATGGCCGTCGAACGACTTCGTTTGAGAACCTGGCTTCAATATGTACCCATTACAACGTCTCAGCGGACTACCTTCTGGGTTTGATCGACGAGCCCAGGACCTTGATACCACCGAAGAAAGAAGGAACTTGACATGAAGATCATCGTGGACGCCATGGGCGGAGACAACGCCCCGCAGGCGCCGGTCATGGGCGCTATCCAGGCAAACAAGGAGTATGGGGTGGGCATCACCCTGGTGGGCCGGGGTGAGGACATCCTGAAGGTTCTGGAGGAAAACGGCATCCAGGAGCTGCCCGCCGGGGTGGAGATCGCCCACGCCTCTGAGGTGGTGGAGATCTGCGACAACCCGGCCACGGCCTTCCGGGAGAAGAAGGACTCCTCCCTGACGGTGGGGCTGAACCTGCTCAAAGCGGGGGAGGGGGACGCCTTTGTGTCTGCCGGCTCCACCGGCGCCCTGCTGGGTGCGGCCACCCTGCTGATCAAGCGGATCCGGGGGATCCGCCGGGCCGCCCTGGCCCCGGTGGTGCCCACCGGAAACGGCGGCGCAGTGCTGATCGACGCGGGGGCCAACGTAAAATGCCCGCCGGAGTATCTGATCCAGTTCGCCTATATGGGCTCCTACTACGCCGAGCACGTCCTGGGCCGTCCACAGCCCAAGGTGGGCCTTCTGAACATCGGGGTGGAGCCCTCCAAGGGCACGGAGCTCCAGACCACGGTGTATCCTCTGCTGAAAAAGGCGGGGGAGGAGGGCCGCATCTGCTTCGTGGGCAACATCGAGGCCCGGGAGGCGGTGGAGGGCGCGGTGGACGTCATCGTGGCCGACGGCTACTCGGGGAATATTTTCCTGAAAACCATGGAGGGGACGGGACTGTTCCTGGCCAGGGAGATCAAAGGCATTTTTATGAAAAACCTGATGACCAAGCTGGCGGCGGCTCTGGTCTCTGACGGACTGAAGAAATTCAAGAAGCTGATGAGCTCCAGTGAGGTGGGCGGCACCGCCCTGCTGGGCATCTCCAAGCCGGTGATCAAGGCTCATGGTTCCTCCAATGCCTATGCCATCAAAAACGCCATCCGCCAGGCCAATCAGTTCGCCTCCTCCGGGATCATTGGGAATATCTCGGACAACATCGACCTGATGCGGCTGGACGCCCCGGAGGCAGAATAACGATTTTCCGGTGAATATACAGAAATTCCGGATTCCCTATTGACAGGCAGGTGGTTTCTGCATATAGTAGGGAAAGAAACTATGCTGGAGCACAGCAAAAGGAGCAGTCAGCTATGATTTTTGAAAAGGTGTGCGCACTGATCGCGGAGCAGTTCAATGTGGATGCGGATTCCATTACCATGGATACCTCCTTTGAAGATGACCTGAACGCGGATTCCGTGGATATTGTGGATCTGTCCATGGCATTGGAAGAGGAATTTGATATTGATGAACTGACCGAGGAGGAAGCTGCCTCCATCAAGTCGGTGGGTGATCTGGTCCGGTTCCTCCAGAACAAGATCGACTGATCCAAACGACATACATCGCAGAACTCCGCCCAACGGCGGAGTTTTGCTTGCCTGTCGAACCAAAGAACGAGGAGTGGTTCTGATGACCACGTTGGAAGAAAAGCTGGGCTATGAATTTCGGGATCCGGCGCTGCTGGAAAATGCGCTGACCCACAGTTCCTGTGCCAATGAGAGCCGGGGACGCCTCCAGAGCAACGAGCGGCTGGAGTTCCTGGGTGACTCGATCCTGGGCATGGTGGTGGCCGACCACCTGTACCGCAATCACCCGGATCTGCCGGAGGGGGAATTGACCCGGACCCGGGCGGCCCTGGTGTGTGAGGACAGCCTGGTAGAGGTGGCGGAGGCGCTGCATCTGGGCGAGTATCTGCACCTGGGCAAGGGCGAGGAGTCCGGCGGCGGCCGAAAGCGCCCCTCCATCCAGGCGGACGCCGTGGAGGCAGTGCTGGCCGCGGTTTATCTGGACGGCGGGATCGGATCGGCCCGGAAGATCATACAGCAGTATATCCTCTGCCGGGAGGTGGAGGGACTGACCAGCCCCCGGGACTATAAGACCGCCCTTCAGGAACTGGTCCAGAGGGAGAGCGGCCAGGTTTTGAAGTACCGCCTGACCGGCGAGGAGGGCCCCGACCACGACAAGCGCTTCTTTGTAGAGGTGGACCTGAACGGAGAGGTGGCCGGCCGCGGCAAGGGCCATAGTAAAAAAGAGGCCGAGCAGATGGCTGCCAAGGCTGCGATCGCCAAGCTGAACGGATAAGACGGGGGAGAGCTCTGTCTGTCCCGGGCCTCTTTTGCGAGCGCAAGCGAGCCGCGCCGGAAGGCGCGTCCAAACAAAATTCCCGGCTGCGGCCGGGAATTTTTTTGCCGGAGGGCGGATTGACTCCGCCCGAGGAATGAAAGAAAAAGGGGTCCCCGGAAAGCGCAGCTTTTTGGGGAGGGCCGAGCAGATGGCTGCCAGGGCTGCGATCGCCAAGCTGAACGGATAAGACGGAGGAGCGCGACAGAGGGCCTTGCGCCCGAAGTGAACTGACATGGACTGGTTTTACTGTCAGAAAGCCAATAAAACCGGCGGAAATGCAGCGGGATTTACCCATTTTACCTCTTGAAGTTCTTCCTTGAAATGGTATCATAATTTGTCGGCTCCCGCGGCGTATCGCCAGGCGGGAGCCGGGAGTTTGCATGAGACAGGAAGGGAGAACGGATATGAGTCAGACAGCTGTGGATGACCGCTATTTTCAGACAGAGCGTGTCTGGAAGATCCTGCTGCGCATCGCGCCTCCGGTGATGCTGGCCCAGCTGATCCAGGCCCTTTACAATATTGTGGACAGCTACTTTGTGGGACAGTATTCCAACAGCGGCCTGACAGCACTGTCCGTGATTTTTCCGGTCCAGCTGATCATTACCGCCATCGCGGTGGGGACCGGCGTGGGCGTGAATACCTATATGGCCCGGATGTATGCCTTTGGAAAGAAGCGGGCGGCCGACTGCACGGCCGGGACGGGGATGGTGCTGGCAGTCATCAGCTGGGCGGTGTTTGCAGCGGCGGCGCTTCTGCTGATGGAGCCCTATGTGCGCACCTCCGCGACCTCTTCGGGTGCGGTAGCCGATGCGGTGCTCTATGGAAACATCGTGTGTGTGGGCAGCCTGGGGATCTTTCTGGAGAGCATCTGGACCAAGGTACACCAGGCGGGCGGCAATATGCGTCTGCCCATGCTGGCCCAGATCGCCGGAGCGCTGACCAACATCGTGCTGGACCCCATCCTGATTTTTGGGCTGGGTCCTGTTCCGCGCATGGGGATCGCGGGAGCGGCCATCGCCACGGTGGTGGGCCAGTGTGTGGCGGCGGTCATTACGGGGCTTTCCGGCTTCCGCCGCCCGCCCAAGCCGGTGGTGATGCGGAAGTATGTTCGGCAGATCTACCGCCTGGGCTACCCCTCCATTTTCATGCAGATGCTGTACACCGTGTATATCATGGCTCTGAATATGATCCTGGCCGGGTTTTCGGACGACGCGGTGACCGTGCTGGGTCTGTATTATAAGCTCCAGTCCTTTTTCTTCATCCCGCTCAACGGACTTCAGACCTGTATCGTGCCCATCCTCAGCTATAACTTCGCCTGTCTGGCCTATGATCGGTGCAAACGGATCCTGTACGACTCCTGTGGGATCTCACTGGTCTTTATGCTGGTGGGCGTGGTCAGCTTTGAGTGCATCCCGGGCCGCCTGATCGGCCTGTTTTCCCAGGACCCGGAGGTGCTGGCCATTGGAGTGCACGCCTTCCGTATCATCGGGCTGAGCTTCATCCCCGCTGTGCTCTCCCTGATGCCGCCGGTATTTTTCCAGGCCATCGGAGCAGCGGGGCCCAGTCTGCTGCTGTCGGTGGTGCGGCAGATCTTTTGTCTGATCCCCCTGTTCTGGATCTTTTCCAAGATCAGCCTGGAGGCGACCTGGTTTGCCTATCCTCTCTCAGAGGTCATCACAGGCAGCCTGGGGGTGGCCTTCTACCTCCGGCAGCTCCAGCGGTGGAGGCGGGAGGCGCCGATGGCGGGTCCCACGGTCCGATGAGACCGTAGAGACGCTGCGGTCTGCTTTTGATTTGATCAGGATGGCCGCCATTTGGCGGCCATCCTGCATATCTGGCAGAAAAGAACGGTTATTTTGCAGTTTTACTTGCTTTTCTCCTCCGTATCCCGTATGATAAGAGATGTGTGTAAAGAGACCGTTAAGAATATCCGGTCTGCGGGCAGAACGCACCTGCTGCGGCCTGCCCGGAAAAGAAAAAGGAGAGAGAGAACGTGGAAAAACTGCGTCCGCAGCTGCTGCGCTCCCTGGCGGACTATTCCAGGGAAAAGCTGATCAAGGACCTGATCGCCGGCGTCATTGTGGCGATCATCGCACTTCCCCTGTCTATCGCGCTGGCCCTGGCCTCGGGGGTGTCCCCGGAGCAGGGGCTGTACACCGCCATCGTGGCGGGCTTTCTGGTGTCTGCTCTGGGCGGAAGTAAGGTACAGATCGCCGGACCCACAGCGGCCTTCGCCGCCATTGTGGCGGGGATCGTGGCCCGGAACGGGATGGACGGCCTGGCGGTGGCTACCATTCTGGCGGGGATCCTGCTGGTGATCATGGGGCTGCTCCGCATGGGCAGCATGATCAAGTTTATCCCTTATACCATCACCACCGGTTTTACCTCCGGCATCGCGGTGACCATCGTGGTGGGACAGCTGAAGGATTTCTTTGGGGTGACCTTCCAGAACGCCCCCATCGAGACGGTGGAGAAGATGGAGGAGTTTATTTCCTGCTTCGATACCGTCAACCTGTGGGCCCTGGCGGTAGGCTGTATCGCCCTGGCCATCCAGATCATCTGGCCCCGCTTCTTTCAGCGCGTGCCTGCATCTCTGGTAGCGGTGGTGGCTACGGCGGCCATGGTGCGCCTGCTGAAGCTGCCGGTGAACACCATCGGGGACCTGTATACCATCTCCGGCGGCCTGCCTCAGTTCACGCTGCCGGCCCTGTCCTATGAGACGGTGGCTGCGGTCCTGCCGGACGCGTTCACCATCGCCATCCTGGCGGCCATCGAGTCCCTGCTGTCCTGCGTGGTGGCCGATGAGATGATCGGCGGGCGGCACAACTCCAACATGGAGCTGGTGGCCCAGGGCATCGGCAATACCGCCTCGGCTCTGTTTGGCGGGATCCCCGCCACCGGCGCCATTGCCCGGACGGCGGCCAACATCAAAAATGGCGGAAACTCCCCGGTGGCCGGCATGGTACACGCGGTGGTGGTCCTGGTGACCCTGGTGTTCCTCATGCCCCTGGCGGCCCTGATCCCCATGCCCTGCATCGCTGCCATCCTGCTGATGGTGGCATATAATATGAGCGGCTGGCGGACCTTCCTCCAGGTGGTCCGCCGCTCCCCCAAGAGCGACGCAGCAGTGCTGCTGATCACCTTTTTCCTCACGGTGATCTTCGATTTGGTGGTTGCCATCGGTGTGGGCCTGTCCCTGGCCTGCCTGCTGTTTATGACGCGGATGGCCAACGTGGCGGTGATCAAGGAGTGGGAGTATGTGGAGGACCCGGAGGATGCGCAGGGACGCTTCCGTCATGTGCCGGAGCACGTGATGGTCTATGAGATCGACGGACCCATGTTCTTCGGCGCGGCGGATCAGATCCCCCACATCGACCCCAGAGAGACCCGCCGGGTGATGATCCTGCGGATGCGCAGTGTCCCCGCCCTGGACATCACCGCCCTCAACGGTTTGGCGCGGCTGTGGAAGGAGTGTCAGCGGCACAAGGTGCAGTTGATCCTCTCCCATGTGAATGATCAGCCCATGTCCGTGATGCGCAAGTCCGGCTTCTATGAGGCGGTGGGGGAGGAGTGGTTCTGCCCCAACATCGACGCTGCGCTGGAGCTGGCCTCCAGACTCTGAACTTCGGAGAAGTGCGCACTTTAGCCGCCGGCGGACGTGTTTGCGTCCGCCGGCCGGTGGAAAAAATCCCGCCGCGCTTGTTGACACGGCGCGGCGGGAATGATAATATACTGTCTTGTAGAATAAAACGCGCGGAGAACGGAAAAGTAGCGCCTGCTCCAAAGAACAGAGAGGGCCCCTCACCGGCTGAAAGGGGGCCTGCGGCGGAGGGTGTGAAGTGCGTCCGGGAGCGCGGCGGGTAATGCCGTCCGACTTGACCCCGTTACCGGTCAGACAAGTGAGAAATGAGAGTGGAACCGCGAGAGATCGCCTCTTATGCCGCGTGGACGGCGTAGGGGGTTTTTCTTTTGCCCTGGCTGCCCACAGCACCCACATTATGGGAGGTTGCCTGTCATGTTTCAAGCACTGAATGAGACGCTGGAGGCCTACCAGCGCCGGGACCCGGCCGCCCGCTCCAAGCTGGAGATCTTCCTGCTGTACCAGGGCGTCCACGCCACCCTGTACCACCGCCTGGCCCACTGGCTGTACTGCCATGACCGGAAGTTCCTGGCCCGGTGTGTCTCGCAGTGGAGCCGCTTCTGGACGGGGATCGAGATCCATCCCGGGGCGAAGATCGGCCGCCGTCTGGTCATCGACCATGGAATGGGAATTGTCATCGGAGAGACCGCTGAGGTGGGGGACGACTGCCTGATCTACCATGGCGTCACCCTGGGGGGAACGGGAAAGGACCAGGGAAAGCGCCATCCCACCGTGGGGAACAATGTGCTCCTGAGCTGCGGCGCCAAGGTGCTGGGCCCCTTTCGGATCGGGGACAACGCCCGGATCGCCTCCAACGCGGTGGTGCTCAGCGAGGTCCCGCCGGACGCCACAGCCGTAGGCATCCCGGCCCAGATCGTCCGTATCGCGGGCCGCGCCACCCACTATGCCGACGAGGTGGACCAGACCAGCGTGGAGGATCCCATGCTGGAGCGTGTGGCCGCCCTCTCCCAGCGGCTGGAGCTGCTGGAGCGGCTGCTGGATGAGAAATTTTTGGAACAGAAATCGTGAGACTGCCCCTGCGGTCAGCGATGTTGCAGGGGCGCACACTGTGCGCCCCTACAAAAGGGAACACGACAGCGGGCGGCCAAAGGCCGCCCATACGAAAGAAAAAACAATGGAGGTTTTCTGTTATGCTGTTATATAATTCTGCCACCCACAAAAAAGAGACCTTTACCACCCATACCCCGGGCCATGTGGAGATGTATACCTGCGGGCCCACGGTGTACCATTTTGCCCACATCGGAAATCTTCGCTCCTATATCATGGAGGATGTGCTGGAGAAGTTCCTGCGTTGGTCGGGCTATGATGTGAACCGGGTGATGAACATCACCGACGTGGGCCATCTGAGCTCTGATGCGGACACCGGAGAGGATAAGATGCTCAAGGGCGCCCGCCGGGAGCACAAGACTGTCATGGAGATCGCTCAGTTCTACACGGACGCCTTTTTCTCCGACTGCGCCAAGCTGAACATCAAGACACCCGACGTGGTCCAGCCCGCCACCGGACTGATCGACGACTTTATCAAAATCGTCTCCGGACTGCTGGACAAGGGCTACGCCTATCTGGCCGGGGGCAACGTGTACTTTGATACCTCCAAGCTGGAGCGGTACTATGTGTTCAACGACCACGACGAGGACGATCTGGCCGTGGGCGTCCGGGAGGGCGTGGAGGAGGACACCAATAAGCGCAATAAGAACGACTTTGTCCTCTGGTTCACCAAGTCCAAGTTTGAGGACCAGGCGCTGAAGTGGGATTCACCCTGGGGCGTGGGCTACCCCGGCTGGCACATCGAGTGCTCCGGCATCTCCCTGAAGTACAACGGGGAGTACCTGGACCTCCACTGCGGCGGCATCGACAATGCCTTCCCCCACCACACCAATGAGATCGCCCAGTCGGAGAGCTATCTGGGCCATCCCTGGTGCAAGCAGTGGTTCCATGTCCACCACCTGAACACCAACTCCGGGAAGATGTCCAAATCAAAGGGGGAGTTCCTGACGGTATCCCTTCTGGAGGAGAAGGGATATGACCCGCTGGCCTACCGCTTCTTCTGCCTCCAGAGCCACTACCGCAAGGGACTGGTGTTCTCCTGGGAGAATCTGGACAACGCGGCCGGGGCCTATCAGAAGCTGGTGGCGAAGATCGCCGCAGTGGATCCCAAGGACGGGGATGTGGATGAGGCTGTTCTGGCGGAATACAAGGAGAAATTCGCCAATCAGGTGGGCAATGACCTGAACACGTCTATGGGCGTGACGGCCCTGTATGATGCGCTGAAGGCCAAGACCAACGGGGCTACCAAGCTGGCCGTCCTGGACAGCTTTGACCAGGTGCTGTCCCTGGATCTGCTGGCTAAGGCGGCCAAGGTGCGGGAGGAGCAGGCCAAGGCAAAGGCTGCCCGGACTGCCGGCGGCTACACCGTCACCGGGGAGGGCGATCCTGAGATCGACGCCCTGGTCCTGGCCCGCGGCGAGGCCAAGAAGGCAAAAAACTTTGCTGAGGCGGACCGGATCCGGGATGAGCTGAAGGAGAAGGGGATCGAGGTCACCGACGTGCCCGGCGGCGCGGTGTGGAAGAAAATTTAAGTTTGCAGAAGCAGAGGCGCACGGCTTTTGCCGTGCGCCTCTGCTGATCGAAAAAGCCCTCCTGCAAGGAGTTCTGCCGCCTTCGTGTGATCCTTCGCGAAAAAGCGGCTGTGCCGCTTTTTTGACAGTCTCAGGCGCGCTCCGGCTGTGGCCGGGACGCGCCCTTTCAATGTATGGCGTTTGGATCACGCGAATACGCCTTGGACCAGGACCATATAGAGTCCGGTGGCCCCAAATATAGAGATCAGGTCGTTGCCCTTCCAGAGGTGGAGGAGCACCGCCGCCGCGCCGGCCAGCAGAGTGGGGACCCACCCCGCCGGGGCGGAGAAGGAGACCCCCTTCATGCAGTAGACGATCAGCATGGCGATGATGGCGGGGGGCAGGACCTTGCCCAGGTACAGCACGATTTTAGGGGGATGCTCCCCGCGGTCAAACAGCAGAAAGGGCAGGGCCCGGGTCAAAAAGGTCACGGCGGACATGACGGCGATAGAGGCCAGCGCCTCCGCGGCGGTCAGCTGCATGGTACTTCCTCCTTTTTCTCCTCACAGCAGTCGTCCAGCTTGGGACGCAGGGCGGTCAGTGCCAGAACGATCATGCCCAGAGCGGGGAGGAGCATCTCCTCTGCCCCCACCAGCATCAGACTGAGCAGGGTGGCCGCACCCCCCAGCAGGGCGGGGAGATGGCTCCCGGCCTTTTTCCACTGGCCCACGGCGATGACCAGGAACAGAGCCGTCATGGCGAAGTCCACTCCGGTGGTGTCCAGCCCCAGGGCGGCGCCCAGCACAGACCCCAGGACCGACCCCAGGATCCAGTAGCTGTGGTCCAGCATGGCTACGGCAAAGTAGTAGTCGTGCTCCTCCACCCCTGCCGGGGCCCGGGCGGAGCTGAGCAGGGCATAGGTCTCGTCGGTCAGGGAGAAGATCATGTAAAACTTCCGGGCGCCCATTCCCCGGAACTTTTCCAGCATGGAAAGGCCGTACACCAGGTGGCGGAAATTGATCATCAGCGTTAAAAACGCCACCTGGCTCAGAGAAGCCCCGGTGGCCAGCAGAGAGACGCCCAGGTACTGTCCCGAGCCTGCATAGATGGTCACGCTCATCAGCAGAGCCCAGCCCACGCCGTAGCCTGCTGTCTCCAGCATCAGGCCAAAGGCCATGCCGATGGCCAGGTATCCCATCAAAACCGGAACCGTCGCCGGAAAGGCGGCGGCCAAGGCTTTTCGCTTCATGGATTCTACACCTCATTTTTACAACAAATCTTCCTTATTGTACTCGCTTTTTCCCACTGATGCAATCCCTAATCTCCACGATTTTAAGGCGGGAAACAGGGCTGGATTACAGCAGGACCCGCATAAAAAGGGTTTGAGCCCCGGCGGGCGGCGTGGTATGATAGAAGGGCTGGAAAATAGGGGGTCAGAGGGCCCGGCGGGGACGGGAGGAGCTCGGCTCGGAGCAGGATGGATAAGGATGTGTGATCAGATGAAAAAGATACTTTTCGTGTGCCACGGCAATATTTGCAGAAGCCCTATGGCAGAGTTTGTGATGAAGGACCTGGTCCGCCAGGCCGGGCTGGAGGGGGCGGTGCAGGTCGCGTCCGCTGCCACCAGCACAGAGGAGATCGGAAACCCGGTCTATCCGCCGGCCCGGCGCAAGCTGGCAGAGCACCAGATCAGCTGTGCAGGAAAGACGGCCCGCCAGCTCCGGCGGGAGGACTATCAGGAGTATGATTTCCTGGTTGGGATGGACCATGCCAATCTGCGCAATATGGGGCGGATGCTGGGCGGGGATCCGGATGGAAAGCTGTCCCTGCTGCTGGACCACGCCGGACGTCCTGGGGAGGAGATCGCCGACCCCTGGTATACCGGGGATTTTGAGGAGACCTACCGGGATGTCCTGGCGGGCTGTCGGGGGCTGCTGGATCAGATCGAAAGGTCCCGCCCATAAAGGAGCAGAGAGCCCGGGCGGCAGGCACAGTGCCTGCCGCCCGGGCTCTTGTGACGGGAGCGGGAATAAAATCTGGAGAACTGCACAAAATCCGGCTTTAGATAAAAATTTGCAGATGTTGACACAGCGGAGTTCATCGCTTGGAGCCGTCGGGAAGGACCAAAGCGCTGCTGCTGAGGTACTCACGGGCATACCGGCCGGGGGAGGTCCCGGTGAGGTGGCCGAAGGTGCGGATGAAGTGGGAGTTGTCGGAAAATCCGGAAAGCTCTCCGGCCTGCTGGACGCTGACCCCTTCTTTGAGCAGCTGGCGGGCCCGGAGCACCCGGCTGTAAATAATGTACTCCATCACGGAAAAGCCGGTGGCGGACTTAAAGACCCGGCAGAGGTAGTGCTTGCTGATGAAAAATTTGCCGGCGATCTGGTCCAGCGTGAGGGGCTCGGCCAGGTTGTCACGGATATAGTCCAAAATGGGGGCGACCCGGAGAAAATCCTTGTTGCGGATGGCCTCTCCGGCGGTCGCGGCGTTGAGCAGGGGGGCTACCTGGATCAAAAGGTCCAGAAGGGCAACAGTCTGGTGGATGTCGCTGCCGAAGCTGCCGTCATTTTTGTTGCGCTCCAGGGCCTGAAAGCGTTCAATGATGCCGATCATCTGTTCATTGGTCATCCCGGCCCGGAGGAATGAGGCGTTTCCGATCTGAGTGAAGTCGGTCTGGGGGGTGGAAAGGGCGGTGAGGGCCTTCAGGCCGATATGCAGCACATAGCGGGCGTGAAAACCGGTGGCGATGGTGCGGTGCAGGGTATTTTCCCCAATGAGATAGAGGGTCCCCCGGCGCAGGGGATAGACCTGGTCATTGACAAAAATGTTGCCCGGACTGGTCAGGGGGAGCAGCAGCTCGCAGTAGTCGTGAAAGTGCAGGCGACTCATGCTCCAGGTGTCGTTATGGTTGAGCTGAAGGTGGAAATCCACATTGGTCATTCTGGGGGCCTCCTATGGATGTACTGTACAAAATGGGCAAAAAAATCCGAAAATACTTGCCTGTTTTTGCTTTCTGTGATATTATAGCATAGGAAGCGAAGATATGCAAACTTTTTGCCAAATTCCCCAAAGACCTTTTGCATATCTTGTGCTACACTGGCACTTGATGAACCGCGCATACCTCGTTTAGAGCCGCGGCCTCAAGGGCCGCGGGGAGTACATCAAAACAATTAGTGTAATGGGGGTTTTATTTATGAACAAAGTATACACCTTGCACGACGCGGTCGCGAAATTCGTCGAGAGCGGAGACTGCATCTGCTTCGGCGGCTTTACGACGAACCGGAAGCCCTACGCCGCTGTGGGCGAGATCCTGCGCCAGGGTCAGACGGACTTCACCGTCTGGGCTGGTCCTGCCGGCGGCGACTGGGATATGATGATCGGTGAAGGCCGCGTCAAGGCGTACATCAACTGCTACACCGCCAACTCCGGCTACACCAACGTCTCCCGCCGCTTCCGCGCTGCCATTGAGAAGGGCGAGCTGACCTATGAGGACTACTCTCAGGATGTCCTGATGCTCCAGCTCCACGCCGCCTCCCTGGGCCTGCCCTTCCTGCCCGTCCGTCTGATGCAGGGCTCTGGCCTGATGAAGTACTGGGGCATCAGCGAGGAGCAGCGCAAGACCCTGGAGAAGGTGGACGACCTGAAGTGCGTCGAGATCGACAACCCCTTCAAGCCCGGCGAGAAGGTGGTCGCGGTCCCCGTGCCCAAGCTGGACACCGCCATCATCCATGTGCAGAAGGCCAGCCCCGACGGAACCTGCATCATCGAGGGCGACGAGTTCCACGACGTTGACGTGGCCGTGGCCGCCCGCAAGGTCATCGTGACCTGTGAGGAGCTGGTGAGCGACGAGTACATCCGCCGCGATCCCACCCTGACCCGCATTTTCGGCGAGTGCGTCAGCGCAGTCGTCCACTGCCCCTACGGCGCCTGGCCCTCCCAGTGCTATAACTACTACGACAACGACTCCCACGCTCTGAAGGAGTACGACAAGGCCTCCAAGTATCAGGATGCCGAGGACGCCAAGGCTCAGCTGGCCAAGGCCGCTGCCAAGGCTGAGAAGGCCGCCGCCGCCAAGCCTGACGACGCCAAGCTGGCTGAGGCTGCTGCCAAGGCCAAGAAGGCCGCTGAGGATGCCGCCGCCGGCGTGGCCATCCCCGAGACCTTCAAGGATTATCTGGAGAAGTGGGTTTACAGCGTGAAGGACAATGAGGATCTGCTGGACAAGGTGGGCGGTTCCCGTCTGATGCGCCTGAAGAATGAGCCCCACCTGGGTTATTCCACCAGACACTAAGTTGAAGTTGGGAGGTTATGACAATGTCTGATTATACAAAGTATACCAAGCAGGAAATGCAGGCTTACGCCATTGCTAAGAACATCAAAGAGAACCAGATCGTCATCGTGGGCACCGGCCTTCCCCTGATCGGCGCCTCCCTGGCCAAGCGGGCGGTCTGCCCCTCCTGCCACCCCATCGTGGAGAGCGGCCTGATGGACTGCTCCCCCGTGGAGGTCCCCCGCTCCGTGGGTGACAACCGCTTCATGGCTCACTGCGCTGTGCAGTGGCCCAACATCCGCTTCATCGGCTTCGAGGCCAATGAGTGGCTGCACGACGAGGACCGCCTGGTCGCCTTCATCGGCGGCGCCCAGATCGATCCCTACGGCAACGTGAACTCCACCTGCATCTACGGCAAGGGCGACTATGTCAAGCCCCAGACCCGCTTCACCGGCTCCGGCGGCGCCAACGGCATCGCCACTTACTGCAACACCATCATCATGATGCAGCACCAGAAGCGCCGCTTCATGGAGAAGATCGACTACATCACCTCCTGCGGCTGGATGGACGGCCCCGGCGGCCGTGAGAAGGTCGGCCTGCCCGGCAACCGCGGTCCCCAGATGGTGGTCACCGACCTGGGCATCATGAAGTTCGACGAGGAGACCAAGCGGATGTATCTGGCCTATTACTATCCGTTCTCCTCCCCCGAGATGGTCCAGGAGAACACCGGCTTCGAGGTGGACGTGTCCCGCGCTGAGCTGATGGAGGGCCCCGGCCCCGAGATCATCAAGCTCATCCGCGAGGAGATCGATCCTGGCCAGGCCTTCATCAAGGTCCCCAAGGACTGATCCAAGCTTTTATGATCCCCAGGTGCGGCGGCTGAAGCCGCCGCACCTGCTGAAATCAAACATTATATAGGAGGAGTTAACATGGGTAATTATTCCATGCCCCGCTATTTCCAGAATATGCCCACCGTCGGCAAGCCCGTCCGCGCCAACGCGGAGAACGTGGCCGAGCTGCGGGCCATCGAGGACGACATCCACGCCCACGTTGTGGAGGGCCTGAACAACGGCAAGGCCGACGAGGCCATGAACGCCAAGGGCCAGCTCACTGCCATGCAGCGCGTCGCCCTGCTGGTGGATCCCGGCACCTGGTGCCCCCTGAACAGCCTGTATAACCCCGAGCACAACAAGACCGGCACCACCTCCATCGTCAAGGGCCTGGGCCGCGTCAACGGCAAGTGGTGCTGCATCATCGCTTCCGACAACAAGAAGCACGCCGGCACCTGGGTGCCCGGCCAGGCGGACAACCTGCTCCGCGGCTCTGACACGGCCAAGCGTCTGCGCATCCCCCTGATCTACCTGCTGGAGTGCGCCGGCGTGGAGCTGGACAAGCAGGAGAAGGTGTACCCCAACCGCCGGGGCGGCGGCACTCCCTTCTACCGCAACTCCGAGCTGAACCAGATGGGCATCCCCGTCATCGTGGGCATCCACGGCACCAACCCCGCCGGCGGCGGCTACCATTCCATCTCTCCCACCGTGCTGATCGCCCATGAGAAGGCCAACATGGCCGTGGGCGGCGCCGGCATCGTGGGCGGCATGAACCCCAAGCCCCATGTGGACATGGAGGCTGCCCTGGCCCAGATCGAGGCCACCAAGGGCCTGCGTGCCGATCCTCCCGGATCTGTCTCCATCCACTACGGCGTCACCGGCTTCTTCCGCGAGGTGTACACCGAGCAGGAGGGCGTTATCGCCGGCATCAAGAAGTATGTGGATATGCTGCCCACCTACGACCTGGAGTTCTTCCGCGTGGATGAGCCCCAGTCTCCCGCCGCCTCCGACGTGGAGCTGTATGACCTGGTGCTGAACAACAAGAACCGCCCCTATGATATGTACTCTGTTATCGCCCGCCTGTTTGACGGCAGCCAGTTCATGGAGTACAAGAAGGGCTATGGTCCTGAGATGATCACCGGCATCGCCAAGGTGGACGGCCTTCTGGTGGGCGTGGTGGCCAACCAGCAGGGCGTGTTCCCCAACTACCCCGAGTACAAGATGGAGAAGTACGGCCAGTCCATGGGCGCCGGCGGCAAGCTGTACCGCCAGGGCCTGATCAAGATGAACGAGTTTGTCACCCTGTGTGCCCGTGACCGCCTGCCCATGATCTGGATCCAGGATACCACCGGCATCGACGTGGGCGATGACGCCGAGGTCGCCGAGCTGCTGGGTCTGGGCCAGTCCCTGATCTATTCCATCCAGAACAGCAAGCTGCCCATGATGGAGATCACCCTGCGCCGCGGCACCGCCGCCGCTCACTACGTCCTGGGCGGCCCCCAGGGCAACGACAACAACGCCTTCTCTCTGGGCACCGCCGCCACTGAGATCAACGTCATGAACGGCAAGACCGCCGCCAACGCCATGTACACCGGCCGTCTGGCCAAGGACCAGAAGGCGGGCAAGGATCTGCAGCCCACCATCGACAAGATGAACGCTCTGATCGATGACTACGACGTGAAGTCCAAGCCTCTGTTCTGTGCCCAGGCCGGTCTGGTGGACGAGATCGTGGATATGCCCATGATGCGCAACTACATCGTGGCCTTCACCGATTCCTGCTACCAGAACCCCGAGAGCATCTGCCCCTTCCATCAGATGCTGCTGCCCCGCACCATCAAGGACTACGACAGCCTGAAGAAGTAAGAAATTCAACACGGGCGCGGGAGCGGTGCTCCCGCGCCCGGAGAACAGCGTTTTTGGGGCGGAGGGTTCCCCGAACAAAATTTCAAAGCATGGAGAATCATCAGATATGAGTATTTATACCTTAGGAATTGATATCGGGTCTACCGCCTCCAAGTGTGTGATGCTGAAAGACGGCAAGGAGATCGTGGCCAAGTCCCTGATCGCGGTGGGCGCCGGCACCAGCGGTCCCCAGCGGGCCATCGCTGAGGTGCTGGAGAAGGCCGGTAAGACCGAGGCAGATATGGCCTATACCCTGGCCACCGGCTATGGCCGGAACTCCCTGGAGGAGATCGCCGACCACCAGATGAGCGAGCTGAGCTGTCACGCCCGGGGCGCCACCTTCCTGTTCCCCGACGTTCACACTGTGATCGACATCGGCGGCCAGGACGTGAAGGTGCTCCAGATCGACAACGGCGTGATGACCAACTTCGTGATGAACGACAAGTGTGCCGCCGGCACCGGCCGGTTCCTGGACGTGATGGCCCGGGTGCTGGAGGTGAAGGTGGAGGACCTGGGGACCCTGGGCTCCCAGTCCACCAAGTATGTGGGTATCAGCTCCACCTGCACCGTGTTCGCGGAAAGCGAGGTCATCAGCCAGCTTTCCATGGAGACCAACAAGTGCGACATCATCAACGGCATCCACCACTCTGTGGCCAACCGGGTAGCCGGTCTGGCTCACCGGGTGGGCGTGCGGGACCAGGT
This sequence comes from Lawsonibacter sp., assembly GCA_050943915.1. Lineage (GTDB taxonomy): Bacteria > Bacillota > Clostridia > Oscillospirales > Oscillospiraceae > Lawsonibacter. The sequence continues at coordinate 234,573 of JBMNQB010000001.1, read as the reverse complement.
GGTCATGACCGGCGGCGTTGCCCAGAACATCGGCATCGTCAACGCCCTTCAGGAGCAGCTGGGCCACACCATCCACACCTCGCCCCTCACCCAGTATAACGGCGCTCTGGGCGCCGCCCTGTTTGCCTATCAGAAGTATCTGAAGGAGCAGAAGGGGTAACAGATCCCGTTTCACGGCGATCCACAGTGCAGTCCCTCCGCAGGGAGGGGCCGCGTGGAAAACGATCCAATCAACCTCACAACAAAATTCGGTTAGGAGGAATTTACAATGGCTAAAGAAGTAAGTCCTGGCGTAAAGGCTCTGCGCAAGGTCGTGGACGACGTTCATGCCGACGCCCGCCGTGCCCATGCTGAGGGCAAGCTGGTGGGCTGGTCCAGCTCCAAGTTCCCCTGCGAGCTGGCCGCCGCCTTTGATCTGGACGTGATGTACCCTGAGAACCAGGCCGCCGGCATCGCCGCCAACCGCGACGGTGAGATCATGTGTCAGGCCGCCGAGGACCTGGGCTTTGACAACGACATCTGCGGCTACGCCCGCATCAGCCTGGCCTATGCCGCCGGCAAGCGCGCTTCCCGCAAGTTCGACCCCGAGACCCTGGAGTATATCATCAATCCCAACAGCGGCAAGCCGCTGAAGGACGAGAACGGCAACGTGGTCATCGACCCTGAGACCGGCAAGCCCAAGAAGGACCCCAAGACCCAGGTGCCCTACACTGTTCTGGACGACATCTTCGAGATCGAGGCTCTGCCCGAGACCACCGAGAAGGAGATCGCCTATAAGAACTTCCGCCGGGAGGCCATCAAGCCCTACCGCCAGATGCGGATCCCCCAGCCCGACTTCGTGCTGTGCTGCAACAACATCTGCAACTGCATGACCAAGTGGTATGAGAACATCGCCCGTATGTGCAACATCCCCCTGATCATGATCGACATCCCCTACAACAACACCGTGGAGGTCCACGACACCAACGTGGCCTATGTCCGCGCCCAGTTTGACCAGGCCATCAAGGAGCTGGAGAAGCTGACCGGCAAGAAGTTCGACCAGGAGAAGTTCGACCAGGCCTGTGCCAACGCCAACCGCACCGCCAGCGCCTGGCTGCGCGTCTGCGACTATCTGCAGTACAAGCCCGCTCCCTACTCCGGCTTCGACCTGTTCAACCACATGGCCGACATCGTGACCGCCCGCGCCAAGCCCCAGGCCGCCGAGGCCTTTGAGCTGCTGGAGCAGGATCTGGAGAAGGCCATCAAGGAAGGCACCACCACCACCCCCTTCCCCGAGAAGTACCGCGTCATGTTCGAGGGCATCCCCTGCTGGCCCAAGCTGCCCAACCTGTTCAAGCCTCTGAAGGCCAACGGCGTCAACGTCACCGCCGTGGTGTACGCTCCCGCCTTCGGTTTTGTGTACAACGGACTGGACGAGATGGCCCGCGCCTATTACAAGGCCCCCAACTCCGTGTGTATCGAGCAGGGCGTGGATTGGCGTGAGGGCATCTGCCGGGACAACAAGGTGGACGGCGTGCTGGTCCACTACAACCGCTCCTGTAAGCCCTGGTCCGGCTATATGGCCGAGATGCAGCGCCGCTTCACCAAGGATCTGGGCGTGCCCTGCGCCGGCTTCGACGGCGACCAGGCCGATCCCCGGAACTTCAACGAGGCCCAGTATGAGACCCGCGTCCAGGGTCTGGTCGAGGCCATGGAGGCCAATCAAGCTGCGAAGGAGGGCGCTGAGAAATGAGCACCGAAGTTTTTCTGAACGAGTTTGCGGAGATTTCCGAGCATCCTTACCGGATCCTCTCCCAGTACAAGAAGGAAGGTAAGAAGGTCATCGGCGTGCTGCCCTACTACGCTCCTGTGGAGCTGGTGGTCGCTGCCGGCATGGTGCCCATGGGCATCTGGGGCAGCAACAAAAAGACCATTGCCCAGGCCAAGGAGTACTGCGCTACCTTCTACTGCACCATCGCTCAGCTGGCCCTGGAGATGCTGCTGGACGGCACTCTGGATCAGCTGGACGGCCTCATTACCCCCACCATCTGTGACACCCTGCGCCCCATGAGCCAGAACTTCCGTGTGGCCATGGAGGGCAAGCTGCCCTGCATCTTCCTGGCCCATCCCCAGCAGCGCAAGCCCGCCTTCGGCCTGCAGTTCACCATGGACCAGTATCAGCACATCAAGACTGAGCTGGAGAAAATCGCCGGCAAGACCATCACCGATGACGACCTGCGCGCCGCCATCAAGGTGATGAACAAGAACCGCGCCGCCCGCCGCGCCTTCGTGCAGCTGGCCAACGAGCACTGCGACGTGATCTCCGCTGTGAAGCGCTCCGCCGTGCTGCGCGCCGCCTGGTTCATGGAGCCCGCCGCCTATGCAGAGAAGCTGGAGGCCCTGAACGCCGAGCTGGCCAAGCTGCCCGCCGCTGACTGGAAGGGCAAGAAGATCGTCACCTCCGGCATCATCTGCGACAACCCCAAGCTGCTGCAGATCTTTGACGACAACAAGATCGCCATCGCCGCCGACGACGTGGCTCAGGAGAGCCGCGCGTTCCGTGTGGACGCCAGCGAGGAGGGCGATCCCATGATGGCTCTGGCTCAGCAGTTTGCCGACCAGGATTACGACATCCTGCTCTATGATGAGCACTCTGAGCAGAACCGCCGTGCCGACTTTGTGGTGGATAAGATCAAGAAGTCCGGCGCTCAGGGTCTGGTGCTGTTCATGCAGCAGTTCTGCGACCCCGAGGAGATGGAGTATCCCTACCTGAAGAAGGCGCTGGACGCCGCCGGGATCCCCCACATCAAGCTGGGTGTGGACCAGCAGATGCGGGACTTCGGCCAGGCCAGCACCGCCATCCAGGCGTTTGCGGACGTCCTGTAAGAGGCAGGCCGGCAGGATAAAAAATCTGCGGAGATTCTTGACAGTTATCCTGCAAAAATGATACAATAAACCCAATTTCGGTTCCCCACCTGAACAGAAAATGCCAGGTGGGGAATCGTGGCAAGCGTCCGGCGGCCGATCAGGCCGGAAGGACATCAAGCCATATTTTTCAGAAAAGGGGAAAACAACTATGAACTACAATGTGACCGTCAACGGTAAGGTGTACAGCGTGACCGTGGAGAAAACCGGCGCTGCTGCTCCTGCTGCTGTTGCCGCCCCCGTAGCTGCCGCGCCTGTGGCCGCCGCGCCCGTGGCAGCTCCCGCTCCCGCCGCTGCCCCCGCTCCCGCCCCTGCCGCCGCTCCTGCACCTGCTGCTGCTCCCGCCCCCGCCGCCGCTCCCGCTGCGGTCGCCGCCGGTGAGACTGCGGTGAACAGCCCCATGCCCGGCAACATCTTCAAGGTGGAGTGCTCTGTGGGTCAGAGCGTGAAGGCCGGCGACGTGCTGATCGTGCTGGAGGCCATGAAGATGGAGATCGAGGTCTCCGCTCCTGTGGACGGCACCGTCAAGTCTGTGGCCGTCAATGTGGGCGGCACTGTGAATACGGACGATCTGCTGGTCACCCTGGGCTGATAGGGGGGACATGATCCATGCCAAGTGTTGAGAAAGCGATTATTAACCCCTTTGAGCCGCTGAGCGTCGGCGAGGCTCTGCTGGTGGCCGCCTCCGGCCTGCTGGTGGTCTTTGTGATGCTGGCCATGCTGATGGCGGTTATTTGGGTCATTTCCAAGATCGTAGCCGCCCTTGAGGGGAAGAAGCCCGCCGCGGCTCCCGCCGCCAAGAAGGCTGCCGCCCCCGCGCCGGCCGCCAAGCCGGCCGCTCCCGCAGTGGATGAGGGCGAGCTGGTGGCCGTGATGATGGCCGCCATTGCGGAGGACTCCGGAATGTCCCCCAACTCCTTCCGCATCACCAGCGTGAGCGCGGCTCCCGCCGCCGCTCCTGTGGCTGCCGCTCCCGCGGCGGCTCCGGCTCCCGCCGCTGCCCCCGCTCCCGCTGCTGCCCCTGCGCCTGCTCCGGCCCCCGCTGCGGCTCCTGCCGCTGTGGCCGCCGGTGAGACCGCGGTGAACAGCCCCATGCCTGGCAACATCTTTAAGGTGGAGTGCAAGCCCGGCCAGGCTGTGAAGGCCGGCGACGTGCTGATCGTGCTGGAGGCCATGAAGATGGAGATCGAGGTCTCCGCTCCTGTGGATGGCACCGTCAAGTCTGTGGCCGTCAATGTGGGCGCCACTGTGAACACCGACGACCTACTGGTCACCATCGGTTGAAAGGAGGGGTAAAGTATGGATTTCTTAGTTGAAGTTGTCACCAAGATTGCACAGGGTTCCGGCTTTGCCGCTCTGGACATCAAGACCGTTATCATGTTGGGCATTGCCTGCGTCCTGCTGTATATGGGCATCGGCAAGGGCTTTGAGCCTCTGCTGCTGGTCCCCATCGCCTTCGGTATGCTGCTGGCCAACCTGCCTGTCACCGGCCTGTTTGCCGAGCCCGTCTATGACGCGGCGACGCACAGCGGTACGGTGGGCTTTATGTGGGTGCTCTATCAGGGCGTACAGTATGCCATCTATCCGTCCATCATCTTTATGGGAATTGGCGCCATGACCGACTTCGGTCCCCTGCTGGCCAACCCCGTGTCTCTGATGCTGGGCGCTGCCGCTCAGCTGGGCATCTTCGCCGCGTTCCTGATGGCTCTGGTCCTGGGTCCCATCACCGGCGGAGCGATCAGCTTTACCCCCGCTGACGCCGCCGCCATCGGCGTCATCGGCGGCGCTGACGGCCCCACCGCCATTCTGACGGCATCCAAGCTGTCTGTGGAGCTGCTGCCGGCTATCGCCATTGCGGCCTACTCCTACATGGCCCTGATTCCTATGATTCAGCCTCCTCTGATGAAGCTGATGACCACCAAGAAGATGCGCCAGGTCAAGATGAGCCAGCTGCGCGTGGTCTCCAAGACCGAGAAGATCATCTTCCCCATCGCCGTGACCCTCTTTGTGGTGCTGCTGATCCCCGATACCGCCCCCCTGATCGGTATGCTCATGCTGGGCAACCTGTTCCGTGAGTGCGGCGTCACCGAGCGTCTGTCCGACACCGCCCAGAACGCTCTGATCAACATTGTCACCATCCCCCTGGGTCTGTCCGTGGGCTTCAAGGCCACTGCGGATCAGTTCCTGACGGCTGAGACCCTGGGCATCGTGGCGCTGGGCCTGACCGCCTTCCTGCTGTCCACCGCCGGTGGCCTGCTGCTGGGCGATCTGATGTACGTCCTGACCGGCGGCAAGGTCAATCCTCTGATCGGCTCTGCCGGCGTGTCCGCCGTGCCTATGGCCGCCCGTGTGTCCCAGACCGTGGGCCAGAAGGAGAACCCCTCCAACTTCCTGCTCATGCACGCCATGGGTCCCAACGTGGCCGGCGTGATCGGCTCCGCCTGTGCGGCCGGTTTCATGATCAAGGTGTTCGGCGGCTGATCCTGCTGTTCAAATCAAAATATCGGACAGAGCGTACGCTCTGTCCGATATTTTTTAGATCCATTGTGAAAAGGCCGGTCCGTGTGGACCGGCCTTTTTCGGTAGAAATCAGAAGATGCTCAGGTACATCCTTCGGGACAGACGCTCCAGGACCTGGATGCCGGCCACGCTGTTGCCCTTTTCATCCAGAGCTGGGGCAAAGATGCCCACGCCCATCCGGGTGGGGACGACGCCCATGATACCGCCGCCCACGCCGCTCTTGGCCGGGATGCCGACCCGGATGGCGAAATCGCCGGAGCCGTCATACATACCGCAGGTCATCATAATGGCGTTGACGTAACGGGCGTACTCCGGGGGGAAGAGCTGCTCGTCTGACTGAGGAGCCTTGCCGTGGTTGGCGAGAACAAAGGCGATATTCGCCAGGTCCTTGCTGTTGACCTGGATGGAGCAGGCCTTGAAGTAGCAGTCCAGCACCTCCTCGACACCGTCCTCCAGCATCCCGTAGGACTTCAGAAGGAAGGCCAGGGCGCGGTTTTTGCTGCCGGTGCGCTTTTCAGAGAGGTAGACTGCCTCATCCAGGCCGATCTCCGGATTACCAGCCAGCTGCCGGGTGAAATTGAGCAGCCGCTGGAAGCGCTCCTCATAGCTGGAGCCGTGGATCAGGGTGCAGATGGCGATGGCGCCCATGTTGACCATCGGGTTCAGGTGGGCGCTGAGCAGGGGAGAGTCGGTCACATTGATGGCGTCAAAGGGCTTTCCAGTGGCCTCTACGCCCACCTTGGCGCGGACCACCTCCTCGCCGTTGTCCAGCAGGGCGAGAAGCAGGAGGATCGGTTTGACGACGCTCTGAATGGTGAAGTGCTTGCGATAGGCGCCGGCCTGGTAGTGCCGTCCATCGCTGCGCAGGACGTAGATCCCCAGGTCGCTGGGGTCGCCCTTGGCCAGTTCCGGGATGTAGGTGGCAACTTTGCCCTGGGCTGTGTAGGGCTGACATTCCTTGAGCAGGGCCTCCAACAGTTCTTCCATGACATTCCATTCCTTTCTGCGCAGGATACCGGCGGCGTCCCGCCGGAGCCTCAGGCGCATCTCATGCTTCTATTATATGCGATGTCGGGGTGCTTGTCCACAGTGTCTGAAGGAATCAAAACGCCCGCCGGTCCCGTTTTTTGGGAGCGGCGGGCGTTTTTGAAGCCAGTCCCTTGGATCAGAAGAGGGAAGTCAGGCTGTTGATGCCGATGACCAGAGAGATCAGGAACACCGCGGCGCCCAGAACATTCTGGATCATGTTGTTTTTGTACTGCCCCATGACGCGGCTGCGGCTGGTCACATAGACCAGGGTGAACACGATAATGGGGAGGAAAATGCCGTTGACGGCCTGGGCGGTCATAATGATCAAAATGGGGTTGAAGCCGGTGGCGGCCACAACGATGCCGGCCACGACCACAGAGATGTTCGTCCAGAAGAAGCGCTTGTCCTTTTTGTTCATCTCCCAGCCAAACAGACCGGCCAGAACATAGGACACGCCCAGAGGGGTGATGACCGCGGAGGAGATCCCGGCGGCGATCAGGCCCATGGCCAGGAAGGGGACGGAGAAGCTTCCCAGGGTGGGCTCCAGCTGGACGGCCATATCAATGGCGGAGTTGACGTCCATACCGCGCATCACGGTGCCCGCGGTGATCATCACAGAGCCGGTGATCAGGCCGCCGATGATCATGGAGACAGTGGTGTCGAACCGGGCCAGAGGGATCTGCCTGGGGTCGTGCCAGGTCTTGCGGGAGGAGGTGGCATGGATGAACATATTATAGGGGACGACGGTGGTGCCGATGAGGGAGACGCAGGTCATAATGGAGCCCTCGGGGACGGAGGGAAACGCGCCGGCAAAGACCGCGCCCAGGTCAGGCTTGACCACGATCATGGTCACCACAAAAACGATGGCCATTACGGAGACACAGACGGACAGCAGCTTTTCCAGGGACTTGACCGCATCGCCGATGTTGATGATCACCAGGATGCAGCAGCCCCAGATGGGGGCGATGATATTGGAGGGGATCCCGGTGATGGCGGAGAGGCCGATGGCGGTGCCGGTGAGGTCGCCGCCCATGTACGCAAACCCGCCCAGCGTGATTGCGGCCGCGACCAGAGCCACCATCAGCCATTTCAGAGAGGGACGGTCGGACAGGTCTTTGACCAATTCCTCGGCCAGACCGTTCTGGGTCACGATGCCCAGCCGGGCGGCCATCTCCTGCATGACGATAACAGCAATGACGGAGAATACGACTGTCCACAGCAGCGCGTAGCCATAGCCGGCGCCCGCCTTAGTGGCGCTGGTGACAGTGCCAGGACCGATGAAGGAGCCGACCACCAGAATACCGGGGCCCATTGCCTTCAGCTTGTCCTTCAGTGTGTAGCGGTCTTTGATTTCCATAGAGATCCCCACCTTAAATTTTGATTGACCGGGCGGCCCCGGCCCTGCTCTGTTCACGCTTCTTTCCACTCACATGAAACGATATTATCGTTTCAAAAACTATATTGTCATTATAAAGGGACACGATGAGATTGTCAAGAAAAAAGAACGTGTGTGGGAAATTTTGTGGACTTCCACGAGAGCGAGGAAAAACTATTGCCGCGGCAGAGAAATTATTGTAAAATATCATACAGAGGACCCGGTATCTGGCTGGAGTGCCGCGGGTCTTATGGAGATTGCGAGGGATCCAAAATGCCTGAGAAAGAGGTAAGAGTGATTCAGTCCGTCCAGAGGGCGATCGACATCATCAACTGCTTCGACGAGCACGAGTTAAAGCTGACGCTGCCGCAGATCAGCGCCAAGCTGAAGCTGAATATCAACACGGTCCGGGGGCTGGTGAATACCCTGGTGGCCAACGGCTACCTGGAGCACGTGGCGGATGGGAACTGCTATATGCTGGGACTGGCCTTCCTGCCGAAGGCGGATCTGGCCGGGGCCAACGATATTGACCGCCTGCGCAGCCGGGTGCGTCCCAGGCTGGAGCTGATCGCCGACCGCTTCCAGGTGTCTGCCCGGATGCAGATCATCAGCAATGACAATATTTTTGCGGTGGAAGTGGTCAACCCCATCGACTCCCACTATATTTTCCTGACCCGTCTCAACGCGGTGTTCACCCTGAATGCCACGGCCTCCGGCAAGCTGGTGCTCTATTATATGGACCAGCCCAGGCGGGAGGCGTTTTACCGCACCTTTACCCCCAACAAATATACCCGTCACACCATGACCACCCGGGAGGAGCTGGAGGCGGACCTGGAGCAGATCCGCCTGCGTGGCTACTCCACAGAGTTTGACGAGTTCGGAGTGGGGATCAGCTGTATTGCGGTGCCCATCCTGCGGGGAAACGGCAGCCTGTACGGGACAGTGAGCATCGTGGCATCCTCCTCGGTGGTGCAGGAGGTGGCACAGCAGGCCCTTCCGCCCATGCAGGATTTTGCCGCATTCGTCCGGGAGGAGCTGCTGTGACCGGACGCTCCGGACAGTGGAAGCACATTCAAAAAAATGGGACCGCCCAGCTGGGCGGTCCCATTTTTTGATCGGGTGAGCGGGAAGAAAATCGGTATGAGCCTTACTTGTTGGCAAAGCGGTGCTGTGCCACACCGTTCATAAAGTAGAGGGCCATCCAGCAGGCCGTGTGGGCGGACTGGTGGGCGCCGCAGGTCTCCGGATAGATCTCTACAAAGTCGAAGGCGCTCGCGCCGGCCTTGCCAGCCTCATGGAGCATCATAGCGACCTCGAAGGAGGTGGGGCCGCAGGGATCGAAGGGACCCTGGGGGTTGGCGGCGGCATCCAGCACGTCGGAGCAGACGGTGACGTAGATCACGTCGGTGTCCTTGCTGACGATGTCGATGGCCTTCTGAATGGAGGCCTGCCAGCCGTTGAGCTTGATCTCCCGGGCGGTGATCACAGTGGCGCCGGCCTTCTGGGCCTCGATGCGCTCCTGATGGTGGTTGCGGGGGCCGCGGATGCCGATGTGGACGATCTTAGTGGAGTCGAAATTTTCGTCCCCGTACAGGCGGTTGAAGGGAGAGCAGCGGGAATACAGGTCGTCGCCGAAGGCGGGCATGGTGTCAAGGTGGGCGTCAAAGTGCAGCACGCCCACACGCTTCTTGTGGCGGGCGCACAGCTCGCTGATCAGCGGGTAGGAGATGGAGTGATCGCCGCCGAAGGTGATGGGCACACAGCCGGCGTCCAGGATCTCACCGATCCCCTTCCGCATGGAGGCGAAGCTGTACTCATAGCTGCCGTTCTGGATGGGGATGTCGCCGTAGTCGCAGCAGCTCATATAGTCGAAGGTATCGAAGTCGTAGTCGGGAAGATAGCCTACATAGCGGGTGGAGACGGAGCGGATGGTCTTGGGGGCCACCACACAGGAGGAAAAGCCGCCATAGGTACAGCCGCCCTCGAAGGGTACGCCCATGACAGCAAAGTCATACTGCTTCAGTTCCTCCGCTGTTTTGGCGGTGGGCATCCCCATAAAGGAGGGAACACCACTGTAAATTTCATTTGGGACGACACCGGGCTGGTAGATGGTAGGTACCGTTTTCAAATTGAACACACCCCTTTATCTCAAAGTTAACGATATTATCGTTATAATCACGATAATTACACGCATATTATGGCACGAAGGGGCCGGGATGTCAAGTGTTTTATCCCGTTCCGGTCACCGGTCCGCCGCAGTCAGCGCCTGGACCGCGTCCGGGGCGCTCCCGGTGCTGAGGAGGAAGATGGTATAATTGGTGCGGCCGGAGACGGAAACATAGTCGGAGGCCACCACATTGGCAGGGGGAGTGGAGCCCAGGAAGGCAGAGTCCAGCGTCTCGATGTCCGCATAGGAGGGGATGGGAGCGAGGTTGGTCTCAGCAAAGAAGAATTCGTATGTGCCGGGGTGGATGCGCTTATAGCTGGTGGTCTCTTTGAACCGGACGTCTGCGTAGATCACCCGGCCATCCGCCAGAAGCACATCCAAGGGTCTGCTGTGATAGGCCAGATTGCTGACCCGGAGATTGGAGTAGCGGCCGGTGGGCGGGCAGCACCGGTCTGAGATCTGGAGCAGATCCAGACCGCCGGCCCGGAGGATGACGGCCAGGGTGGAGATGCTCCCAGCGTCGAAGGGAATGCTCTTTTGCAGATACATATAGCCGTCCAGACCGGCCACTGACACGGTATGATACCCGGCCCGCAGACGGCGGTAGGGGGAGAGGCTTCCGCCCCCCAGAAAGCGGACGGCCCGGACGCCGTCAATGAGAAGTTGAAAGGCGGGGTATCCGTAGGCAGCATTGAGAAAGCGGACCTGAGCCGCGGCGGGCCACACCGGGATGCCGGGGATCCCGCTCCCCTGGCCGCCTGGGTAGACCGGGCCTCCCTCGCCTGGGTTGGGAAGGGGGACCACAGGGACGCCGCCGCCGGAGTCCACCGGACCTCCCTCACCTGGGTTGGGGAGGGGGATCACTGGAACGCCGCCGCCGGAGTCCACCGGGCCTCCCTCACCTGGGTTGGGAAGGGGGATCACAGGGACGCCGCCGCCGGAAGATCTGCCGGAGTTTGGTCGAGAGAAATTACACATGGTATGGATCGGGCCCGCCGAGAGGCGGCGGGTCCGGCCTCCTTTCTATTCGATGCTCCATCCTATTCCCGGTTCAGGGGCCTGGTGCGAAGAAAGGGCCCGGGATGCAAAACAGCCCTCCGAGCCATTCGGAGGGCTGTAAAAGTTCTGTTTCAGATCAGACCGCGCCGTTCAGGACGGGGGCCAGCAGCACCCGGCCCGTGCCGCGGTAGACGTTGACCAGGCCCTCGCCGGAGGCGGCGGAGCCGACCAGGGACTTGCCGGAGCGCTCCACAGTGAAATTCAGGCTGCCGCTCCAGGCGATGGCCATGTTGCCATCCACCTTCAGCACGTCGTCCTGAAGGGTGATCTCCACCAGCTCCTCCTTGGGGCAGAAGGACTCCAGGCAGACTACGCCGCTGCCCGCGATGCCCAGGTTGAACAGGCCCTCATTGCCGGCCACCGCCGAGGAGAAGTTGGACCGCATGACCGCTTTGTGCTTCAGTCTGGAGTCACAGGCCAGGAACAGACCGTCGTCCAGAACGATGGAGCCGTTCCAGTCGGCCAGATCCAGCAGGAGAATATGCTGATAGGTAGGCTCCAGGACCAGGGTGCCGTCCCCGGTATATTCCGGCTTGATGGCGCTCTCGCCGGTGACACTGCCCCGGAGAGCCTTGCCGAACAGGTCGCCCACCCCCTTGACGCCAGTGGTGGCGTTGACGTTGCCCACCGTCCACTGCATGGCTCCGGCCTGGAGGGTGATATTTGCCTTGCTCAGGTCGCAGATGACCTGGCGCTTGCGCACGTTCATGGCGTTGCAGTAATAGGCCAGCTGGGCGCTGCCAGGCATGACACTCAGGTCCTTCTGGTATTCTATCACGGTAAATGGGCCCAGGGAGTCGAGGATCTTGACGTCGTCATTGTTGGTAAAATTGTTGATCTGATACATGGCGTTCATCCTTTCTTCTGCGGCTGCCGGAGCGGAGCCGGGTGGTCCTGCCTGGATTATATCACAGGAGCCGGCGGCGGTCGAGAACTTTAAAAAGATTTTGCCTGCCAGCGGTGGGATCAGCAGAGCCCGGGGTACTGGTGGGGAGAGGCCGTTTCCTCAAAATTGCGGCACAGGGCAATAAAGTCCCGGGCCTGAGTGGTCAGAAATTTGTCCCGGTGATAGACGATCCGGAATTTCCGGCGGAAATCCAGACCCTCCACGGTGACGGCGGACACCAGTCCCCGCTCCAGAGGGGCGGACACCATACGGTAGGGCAGCACAGCGATCCCAAGGCCGCTGATGACCGCATTGACCAGCGCGGTGGTGCTGGTGGCCTCCCAGGTGGGGGAGACTGTGAAGCCGGCCCGCTCTGTCACCCGTTCAAATTCTTCCCGTGTGCCGCTGCCCCGCTCCCGCAGCAAAAATTTCTGTCGGCGGAATTCCTCCTGGGACAGGTGCTGACCGGGGCGGAAGGGCCCGTCCCCAGGGACGATGACCACCAGGCGGTCCTCCATATACTCCTCGGACCGCAGGGCGGGGACATGGGGTACCCCTTCCATCAGGGCCAGGTCCAGCAGGTTGTCCATGAGCTGCTGCTCCAGCAGCTCAGAGGGGGCCACCATGGCCTGGATCTCAGCGCCGGGGTGGAGGGCGCAGAAGCGCTTGACATAGCCGGGGAGGAACTGAGAGCCGATCGTAATACTGGCCCCCACCCGGAGCAGTCCGCATCGGTCCCAGCCGCGCAGCTGCCGCTCCATGTCGTCGAACAAGGCCGCGATCCGGGAGGCGTAGGAGGCGAAGCGCTCCCCAGCCGCGGTGATTCGCAGCCGCCGGCCGATCCGGTCAAAAAGGACCACGCCGTAATGTTCCTCCAGCTCCCGGAGGGCAAGGCTCACCGCAGGCTGAGTCATGTGCAGGGCCTCCGCCGCCCGGGTGGTGTTGCAGTCTTGCTCACAGAGGGCGAGAAAGATCTTGATGTGTCGCAGGGTCATGGTACACACCCCTTATATTGTTTTTCTAATGGAATCAATATAATAATATTATTTCTCTTATTATTTTGCAAGGCTTATAATGGTCAGGAAGAAAAGGAGGGAGCGGAATTGAGTCAAAAGAAGAAATACTGGACCCTGTTTCTGTCCACATTCCAGCTCAGCGCGTTCACCTTTGGGGGCGGATTTGTGATCATCCCCCTGATGCGCAAAAAGTTTGTGGAGAAGCTGCAATGGATCGAGGAGCAGGAGATGCTGGATCTCACCGCCATCGCCCAGTCCTCACCGGGGGCGATTGCGGTAAATGCGTCCATTTTGGTGGGTTACCGGGTGGCAGGGGTCCCGGGAGCACTGCTGACGGTGTTGGGCACCATCCTGCCGCCGCTGATCATTATTTCGGTGATCTCCATGTTTTACGCAGCCTTCCGGGATAACGCCATCGTCAACATGGCGATGGATGGGATGCTGGCCGGTGTGGCGGCGGTGATCTGTGATGTAGTGCTTACGATGGGCGGCTCCGTAGTCCGGCAGAAGCGAGTGCTTCCTGTGCTGGTCCTGGTGGGCTCCTTTGCCGCGGCCCGCTTCTGGGGCGTGAACATCATGGTGATCATTCTGGTCTGCGGCCTCATTGGCGCGGTGGACACCTACTGTCAGGAGAAGAAAAAGAAGGAGGGGAGCGGGACATGATCTATCTGGAGCTGTTGTGGAGCTTCTTTCAGATCGGGTTGTTCAGCATCGGCGGCGGCTATGCGGCCATGCCGCTGATCCAGCATCAGGTGGTGGACCTCCATCCGTGGCTGACCATGACGCAGTTTGCCGATATTATGACCATCGCGGAGATGACACCTGGCCCCATTGCAATCAACTCCGCCACCTTTGTGGGGATCCAGGTGGCTGGACTGCCCGGGGCGCTGGTGGCCACGCTGGGGTGTATCCTGCCCTCCTGTGTCATCGTGATGGCGCTGGCCTACCTCTATTACCGGTATAAGGGTCTGTCCATGGTGCAGGGGATCCTGTCCGGGCTGCGGCCCGCGGTGGTGGCTATGATCGCCTCTGCCGGGCTCTCCCTGTTGATTTTATCCCTCTACGGTGCGCGGGAGCTTCCCGCTGATCTGAGCGGCGTCAACTGGATCTCCGTGGGCATTTTTACAGTGGCCATCCTGATCCTCCGCCGCTGGAAGGTGAACCCGATTTGGGTGATGGCGGGCGCTGGCGCGGCGGGCGTCCTGCTGTACAGCATCCTGTAAATGCATAAGGCTGAAAAAGGACCGGGCCTACGGCAAAACCGTGGGCCCGGTCCTTTTTGGCTTTTTGGGAGAGGGAAGGTTGGAGCTTACTGCTCCGCTCCGGCGGAGCCCGGCCTGGAGAACAGCCAGCCCAGGATGCCGCCAATGATGGCGGGGATGAGCCAGCCGAAGCCGTAGTTGTAGAAGGGGAGATGCTCGGCCAGAGGGAAAAGCTTACAGTAGGAGTGGAGGGCCAGCAGCAGGCTGGCGGCGGTAGCGCCCAGAGCCGCACCCTTGTAGAGGCCCGCGCGGTGGATGCGGTCCTGGAAGAACAGCAGGATCACCGTGGTCATAAAGGGGGGGCAGATGACCGACAGGACGGGGGAGGCTGCCGCGATGATGGTGGACAGCCCCAGGTTGCAGATGGCGCAGCCGATCACACTGAGGATCAAAATGCCGGCGCGGTAGGAGAGGCGGCCGTGGGTGATCCGCTGGAAGTAAGAGGCGGTGGCGCCAAACAGGCCGATGGAAGTGGTCAGGCAGGCAAAGCCCACCACGATGGCCAGGACGATCACGCCGAAGCGGCCCAGCAGCTGATAGGTGATGGCGACGATCAGTTCGGCCTGATCCAGGCCCTGCTCCAGGAATACGCCGGCAGTGGCCCCCAGATAGGTCAGGCCGCTGTACACCAGGGCCAGCAGGAGTCCGGCGACACAGGCCGTCCCGGCCACATGGCGGCGCTGCTGGGGCCAGGTCCTCAGCCCGGCCTGGGCCAGGGTGTCCTGGATGATGACGGCAAAGCCGGCTACCGAGATGATGTCCATGGCCTGATACCCGGCCAGCAGGCCGTCCTGAACGATATTGGGGGAGACTGGGGCCTCAATGGGGCCGATGGGATGCAGGATGCCGGCCAGGATCAGCACCAGGATGCCCAGGATCAGTACCGGAGTCAGGCATCGGCCCACGATGTCCACCACACGGGTGGGGCGGATGGTCATAAGAAAGACCACGGTAAAAAACAGAATGGAGAAGGGGAGCAGATCCAGCTGATCCGTCAGCGGCTGGATGGCCATTTCATAGGTGGTGGCAGCAGTGCGGGGCGGTGCGATGAATACGCCGGTGCACAGAATGGCCGCCGTGTTCAGCACCGCACCCGGAGCCGCACCCACAGACTTCTGCATGGCCTGGATGCTGCCTCCGCCGTGGAGCATGGCGTGGATCCCCACGCAGGAGAGGATCTCCACGAAAAAGAAGCTGAGAAAGCCGGCGATCCACTGGCTCCCGCCGGTCATGCCCAGGTAGGGGGGGAAGATCAAATTCCCTGCCCCAAAGAACATGGCGAACAGTGCAAAGCCGGAGACAAGAATACTGCCTGTGCCCATTATAGTACCTCCTAAAAAAGAAAGCCCGCCAGATGACGGGCAGATATTCTTCCCCCATCATACCGAAAATCATACTGGTATGCAAGGAAAAACTCAAAAAGCGCAAGAAACGCAAAGAAAGACGGAAAGCCCGTCAAAAAACGCAGCGGCCGCCCGGTGATCCGGACGGCCGCTGAACAGGGAGATGGGATTTATTTGGTATAGTCCACATGAAGAAGATCGTGGCGCTGCTCCGGGGTATAGGAGTCCAGCATGGAGGTGACCACCGGGTTGTATTCCGCCCGCTTAAAGGGGGCGGAGCGGTCGGCAGCATACAGACCGGCGGTGCGATCCTGTTTCTTCTGCTTCAGACCATAGGGCTGGCCTGCGCCGCCCACACAGCCGCCGGGGCAGGTCATGACCTCGATCAGATCGTAGTAGGCGTTGCCTGCGTCGATCTCCTTCAGCAGCTCCTGGGCGTGGATCAGGCCGTGGACCACAGCCAGATGGATCTCACGGTCGCCTACCTGGACGGTGGCCTCCCGGACCGACTCGTTTCCGCGGAGGGGAGAGTACTCCAGGGCGCGCAGGGTATTCCGGGATTTGTCCGGCATACAGTGGCGCACAACGGCCTCGGCCACACCGCCGGTGGTGCCGTAGATGGTGGCGGAGCCGGACCCCAGTCCGAAGGGAAGGTCGGGGGACTCCAGTTCCATCTGGGGCAGCTGGATGCCCGACTCCTTAATCATGTTGATGATCTCCTGAGTGGTGAGAACCAGATCCACATCGGGTTTTCCGTCGTGGCGGAACTGGGGGCGGGCGGCTTCCATCTTTTTGGCGGTGCAGGGCATGATGGCGATGTGGAAGGTGGTACGGCCATCCTCCGCGTCCTTCTCCTGATAGTGCTTGCGGATGATGGAGGCAAACATCTCCATGGGGGACTTGCAAGTGGAGATGTGCTTGAGGTATTTGGGGTTTTCCAGCTCCAGGTACTTCACCCAGGCAGGACAGCAGGAGGTGAACATGGGGAAGGGGCCGCCGCTCTCCAGCCGGGCCAGGAACTCCTGGGACTCCTCAATGGTGGTGAAGTCGGCAGCGAAGGTGGTGTCATAGATCTCGTCCACCCCCATGAATTTCAGGGCGGTGACCAGCTGGTCCAGGGCGTTGGCACCGGCGGGCAGGCCGAAGGCCTCGCCCACAGCCACCCGGACTGCGGGGGCGATCTGGACCACGGTGCGGATCTTGGGGTCGTGGATGGCCCGCCAGGCCTTGCCGATCTGGTTGTAGACCGTGATGGCGCCGGTGGGGCAGACAGCAGAGCACTGTCCGCAGCTGATGCAGTGGGTCTCAGACAGGGTGCGGTTGAAGGCGGGGGAGACACGCATATTATAGCCCCGCTGGGCAAAGTCGATGATGCCCATGCCGATGGTCTCGCCGCACACCCGGACACAGTCGCCGCACAGGATGCACTTGCTGGGGTCCCGGACCACGGCGGGGCTGCTGTCGTCCAGCTGGGACTCCTCCCGGCTGTCCCCAAAGCGCACACGGCGTACGCCGAAGCGCATGGCCAGCTCCTGAAGGCGGCAGTCGCCGCTCTTCTCACAGGTGGTGCAGGAGCAGTTGTGAGAGGCCAGCAGCAGCTCCAGGATCATCCGGCGGTGCTTCAGCAGCCGGGCGGTGTTGGTGCGGATGGACAGCCCGTCCCGGGGCTTCATGGAGCAGGAGGTCTCGATCTTGCCCCGCTCATCCTCCACCACACACATCCGGCAGGCACCGTAGACGGACAGGTCGGAGTAATAGCAGAAGGTGGGCATCTCGATGCCGGCCTTGCGGATGACGGACAGCACATTGGTCTCCCCGTCGAAGGGGACCCGCTGGCCGTCGATGTACATGATTCCCTTTGCCATAGTGCTCACTCCTCCCGAATGGCGCCGAAGGGACAGCAGCCCCAGCACGCGCCGCACTTGATGCATTTTTCTGTATCGATGACATGGGGCATCCGGATCTGGCCGGAAATGGCCTCCATGGGACACTGCCGCATACACTTGCCGCAGCCCTTGCACAGCTCAGGATCGATGTGGAGCTCCTTCTTCCGGCCGTTGCAGTGGGGGCAGTGCTTATCCACCACGTGGGCCAGATACTCGTCCCGGAAATATTTCAGGGTGCTCTGCACCGGCTTGCAGGCAGACTGGCCCAGGCCGCACAGGGCGGTCTCCGTGATGGTGCTGGACAGGTCCTCCAGCAGGTCCAGGTCCTCCAGGCTGCCCTCGTTGTTCACGATGCGGGTGAGGATCTCCAGCATCCGGCGGGTGCCCTCCCGGCAGGGAACGCACTTGCCGCAGGACTCATTCTGGGTGAAGTTCATAAAGAACCGGGCCACTTCCACCATGCAGGTGTCCTCGTCCATGACCACCAGGCCGCCGGAGCCGATCATAGCCCCCACCTGCTTCAGGGAGTCAAAGTCCAGGGGCATATCCAGATGCTCCTCGGTGAGGCAGCCGCCGGAGGGACCGCCGATCTGCACCGCCTTGAACTTCTTGCCGTCCTTGATGCCGCCGCCGATCTCAAAGATGATCTGGCGCAGAGTGGTGCCCATGGGGACCTCGATCAGGCCGGTGTTGACTACGTTGCCCGTGAGGGCGAAGGCCTTTGTTCCGTGGCTGCGCTCGGTGCCGATGGAGCGGTACCAGGCGGAGCCCCGGCGGATGATGAGGGGAACATTGGAGAAGGTCTCCACATTGTTGAGCACGGTGGGCCGGGCCCACAGGCCCTGCTCCACGGTGCGGGGGGGCTTGACCCGGGGCATACCGCGGTTGCCCTCGATGGAGGCGGTGAGGGCGGAGCCCTCGCCGCAGACAAAGGCGCCGGCGCCGCGGTTTACATGGAGGTGGAAGCAGAAATCGGTGCCCAGGATGTTGTCGCCCAGCAGGCCCATCTCCTCCGCCTTGGCGATGGCCGTCTTGAGGCGGGAGACTGCCAGCGGGTACTCCGCGCGGACGTAGATATAGCCCTCGTCGCTGCCGGCGGCCACAGCGGCGATGAGCATTCCCTCGATGATGGAGTGGGGGTTGCCCTCCATGATGGAGCGGTCCATGAAGGCGCCGGGGTCGCCCTCGTCGCCGTTGCACACCACATACTTCTTGCCCTTGGGCTGGAGGCGGACGCTCTCCCACTTGCGGCCGGCTGGGAAGCCGCCGCCCCCCCGGCCCCGGAGGCCGGAATCGGAGATCTCCTTGCAGATGGCCTCGTCGGTCATCTCAAACAGCGCCCGTTCAAAGGCGGAGTAGCCGTCCCGGGCGATGTACTCGTCGATATCCTCCGCATCGGTGGTGCCGCAGTTCTCCAGGACCACCCGCTGCTGCTTGTGATAGAAAGGGATCTCCTCGTGCTTGGCATAGGTGACCCCGTCCAGCTGGTAGAGCAGGCGGGGGATCAGCTCACCCTGAAGGAGCGTCTTTTCGATGATCTCATCGCAGTCCTCCAGGTGAACGTGGGTATAGAGGATGCCGTCCGGCTCGATCTGGAGCAGGGGGCCCATTTCGCAGAAGCCGTGGCAGCCGCTTTTTTTCAGATGGAGGTCGTGGGCCTCATCGGGGGCCTCGGGCTCTCCCTCATGGATCAGGCTGATGTGGACATCCATCCCGCGGCGCTGGCACTCCGACTGGATGTAGTCATAGATCTCCAGGGAGCCGCCGGCGATGCAGCCGGTGCCGGCGCAGATCAGCACCTGCTTCTTCTGGGCCTCAAGGGCCCGCTTGTCCCGCAGCTGGCGGACCTTAAACTGCTCACGGGTCAGTTTTGCAGCGGTCATCATAGGGCGGCTTCCTCCTTTTTCAGCTCCTCCAGCAGCTCGATGGCCAGCTCAGGGGTCATTTTGGAATGGACCTTGTCGTTGACGGTGACCACCGGGGCCAGCCCGCAGGCGCCCAGGCAGGCCACCGTCTCCAGAGTGAACAGACCATCGGCGGAGGTCTTTTGCTTGTCCTCCAGCTCCAGGTACTCCCGAATGGCGTTGTAGATCGGCTGGGACTTCCGCACATGACAGGCGGTGCCGTCACACACCTTGATGATGTATTTGCCCTTGGCTTCCAGAGAAAAGTTCTCATAGAAGGTGGCCACGCTGTATACCTTGGCCACGCCGACATCCAGCTTTTCGGCGATCCGCTCCAGGACCTCCGGGCTGAGATACTTGTACTCCGCCTGGATGTCCTGCATAATGGCGATCAGGTGGTGGCGCTGGCAGCCGTAGGAGTCAATGATTTGATCCACACGGTCCATAGAAATGCCAGTGGACATGGGGAAACACCTCCGCGTTCTGAATTCCGGATGAGATCCGGGTACACTTCTCCACATAGTATACATCATAAGGGATGAGGAAACGGAAATCTATTGGGCATTATACTGAAAAATAAGAATCATGCCGCGGGAGAAAAAACAGATAAATGAAGGAAAAATTGCAAAATTCGGGGGGAAGCTGGGGCAGGGAAGGGGTTCGGGACGCCAGAGAATGTGCAAAATCGATTTGTCGCATTTGCCCCGTTCCTGTTATGAAATTTTAGAAGGTTTGACCAAAGAGAAAGATTTGTGGTAGGATAAAAAGGAACACTTTGACAAGGGGGGCGAGGGCCCCTGGAAAGGAACCAGCTATGGATTGGAAACATATTTTGCCGAATTTGTGCCGCGGCCGAATTGAGAGCCGCTTTGTGCCCGCTAAGTGCGAACTTCCCGTAGGAGTCAGCCGCTTCGGCGGCCGTCCTGACGTGCCCGCCGGCTTCACCTGGCCCGTCTTTGAGACTGCGGTCCCGGAGGATGAGGCTGTCCGGCCCCGGCCTCTGGCTTTTCTGGCCCAGTTTGACTGTGCCAGCCTGGCTCCGCTGGACCGGGAGAGCTTATTGCCCAAAACGGGGCTGCTGTCCTTCTTCTACGAGCTGGGCTCCCAGCGGTGGGGCTATGACCCCAAAGACGCGGGCTGTGCCCGGGTGTACTGGTTCGACGGGGAGCCGCTGGCCCCTGCGGATTTCCCGGCAGACCTGCCGGAGGACTTCCGGCTTCCGGAGCTGGCGGCGGAACTGGCTGCCGGTGTGGACGCCCCGGATTTTCAGGACGCCTGTCCCGCCCTGGGGTACGACTGGACGGCCAACGACTACCGCTACTTTGACACTGCCCGGCGGGAGCTTGGGCTGGACTATCCGGCGAATCTGAGCAAGCTGCTGGGCTGGCCGGACATCATCCAGAACAATATGACCCTGGAGTGTGAGCTGGTCTCCCGGGGGCACTACCTGGGGGGCAGATGGGAGAGCGTCCCCATGGAGGAGCGGGACCAGCTTCGGAAGCCCAGTGTGGAGGGGTGGCAGCTGCTGTTCCAGCTGGACACTGTGGAGTGCGCCGGCTTTGAACTGATGTTCGGGGACTGCGGACGCATCTATTTTTACATTCGGAATGAGGATCTGGCGGCCCGGCGGTTTGACCGGGTATGGCTGATCCAGCAGTGCTGCTGACAGGGGGGACGGAGCATGAAACTTGGGATCGTCTTTCAGGGGGAGTGCCGCAATAAGGACAATGTGGTCCGGGCGGTGCAGCGGATGGCAAAGGAGAAGGGCTACCGGGTAGGCGCATGGAAGGATGGGATGCGGGTGGTGCTGTGCCCCACCGGATATGTGGATCTGGGCTGGGTCCCGGTGCGGAGCTTTTTTGGCCGCTGGAAGATCACCGGCAGCTGTGTCAGTGTGCCTGCGGGCCCGGGCTTTCACCGGGCGGCGGCGGAATTGATCCAGGCGTTGGGTGAGAAAGAGATCAAGGATATGGAGTGGAAGGACAGCACCGGCTATCTGGAGGATCCGGACTTTGAGGCCCTCCGCCGGGACACCTTTGAGCCCTGGCTGGCGGAGCAGCTCAACCAGGCCCTGGAGGAGCTGGATCAGGACCCGGAGGGGGAGGTCCGCCTGTTCTGGGACGGGGACCAGTACTGGCCGGAGAAGGTCCCGGGAACGGTCGTGACGCCGGTGGGCCGCTTCTCACGGCAGTGGCTGGGGCAGCGGTTGGAGCAGGGCGCGCTCCGGGAACTGAGCGAGCGGCTGTTCCTCTGGAATGAGCAGGGGCACGACGCCCGCTTCCACCGCAACTGCGCCCTGAAGCGGCTGTGGGAGGACTGCTACTTTGCCCCCTCCGACCGCAGCGGGGAGGACGCCCAGCTCAACAGCTTTATTCTGGATGAACTGGAAAAATCGGCCCAAATGGATCCGGAGCTCCCCCTGCCGGTGGAGACCTATCGGGAGCTGTGCATCCTGGACGACCGGGGCTTCGGCCTGCCGGAGGACGTCCCGGAGCTGGAGGAGGAATTCTCACCGGGCTATCACAGGGGAGAGGTGACCCAGGTGTTCGACACGCTGCGCTTCCCGCTGCCCGGCGTGTACCGATATGAGTGGAACGAGGACGGACGGGGCGGCGGTGGCTGCATCTGGTGGGATGAAGAGAGCGACAGCCCGCTCTGGCGCTTCAGCGGCTACCGCAGCAAGAATGTGAAGGCTGAGTGGACTGCCGACCTGACGGGCTTTGCCGATGTGGAGACCAGGGAGGAGCCAGGGTTCAGCGCCCACTGGGGGTGGAAGGAGCTGGAGCAGAGAACAGACCCGGAGAAGCCCTTGTACCAGGTGCTGGGCGAAGCGGTGGCGGGTCCTACCCTGTTTGTGTTCACCGTGACCTTCTCCCAGCCGGAGGAGCGGGAGGACATTTACGCCCGGATCCGCCGGATGGAGACAACGGCAAGAGAGGAAGGTTGACCATGGAGAAGCGTTGGATCCGCGCGGCGGTGTGCCAGCTGGAGGCGGAGGCGTCCACCCCCGGGGAAAATCTGGCCCGGGCGGAGGAACTGGTGCGGGAGGCGGCCCGTGGGATGCCGGACCTGGACCTTATCCTGCTGCCGGAGTGTGTGGACTTTCTGGCCTGCTCCCCGGAGGAGGCGCTGGAGCAGGCCCAGCCGATCCCCGGCCCTTATACCACGCGGATGGCCCGCCTGGCCCGGGAACTCCACGTCAACTTGGTGCCCGGGAGTATCACGGAGCGGACGGAGTCGGGTAAGGTGCGCAACACCACAGTTTGGATCGACCGGGAGGGGAAGATCCTGGGGCGGTACTCCAAGCTGCACCTGTTTGACGCCCTGAACTACCGGGAATCCGACCACGTCCAGGCGGGGGACGAGATCTGCCTGCTGGACACAGACATCGGCCGGGTGGGCATCCAGATCTGCTATGACTGCCGCTTCCCGGAGCTGGCCCGCACCCAGGTGCTGAAGGGGGCGGATCTGCTGTGCGTTATGGCCTGCTTCCCCCTGGGCGCTCCTCTGCCTGTCCGGACGGAGCACTGGGACCTGCTGATCGATTCCATGGCCCTGCTGAACCAGACCTGGGTGTGTGCGGCCAACCAGTTTGGCGCTGTGGCCGGCCAGCATCCCTTTGGCCGCAGCCGGATCACCGATCCCTGGGGCACCGCGGTGGCGGTGGCCGGCGGGCGGCCCGGCGTTATCTACGGAGTGCTGGATCTGGAGTATCAGCGGGAGTGCCGGGAGCAGGTGGGCGGCCTGCACAACCGCCGCCCGGAGCTGTATTTCCGGTAACAAAAAGAGACGATGAAACGATCCCCCGCGCCGGTTCACACGCCGGTGCGGGGGATCTGCATTGGTCTGTGTGGGACAGACAACGGAAGGCTTCCGGATATTACCCGGGATAGCAGCCGCCTCCGATGAACTCCCGCAGCAGGGAGGTGCGTGGGACATCGTCGGCAGGGACGGGCAGGAAATAGCTGAGGAATTTCAGCAGCCGCTTGGCCTCGATGTACTCCTCGCAGTCCTTGGGCACGGCGAAGAGCAGCGGTTCCACATAGGGCTTCAGCAGGGCGGTCTCATAGAGCAGGGCGGAGTTGAAGATCACGTCCGCGCTGTCCTGGTGGGGGAAGATGTTCCGCTCCTCCCCGCGCCGGACGGAGGGCCACAGCTGGATGGTAGCCCGGGCGTTATAGCCCCGGGTGCGGGCGTCCCGCTCGATCCGGCGGAGCAGGCGGGCGTCGGTGGTGGGGATGCGGTTGTGGTCGTCCACATTCAACGTGGTCAGGCAGCTGATATAGATGCGGTATTTGCTCTCCTTGGGCAGGGAGTGGGAGAACTGGTCGTTCAGGCAGTGGATGCCCTCGATGACCAGGATGTCCTGGGGACCCAGGGTGAGCAGATCGCCGTTGTACTCCCGGGCGCCCTTTTTGAAGTTGAAGTGGGGGAGTTCCACCGTCTCGCCGTTCAGCAGACGCACCATATCCCGGTTGAACTGCTCCACATCCATGGCGCCCAGCCCCTCGAAGTCGTACTGGCCGTTTTCGTCCCGGGGGGTGTCCTCCCGGTTTTTGAAGTAGTTGTCGGTGGCGATGGCGTGGGGGCGCATCCCCCGGGCCAGCAGCTGGGTGGACAGGCGGTGGGAGAAGGTGGTCTTTCCGGAGGAGGAGGGGCCGGCGATCATCACAAAGCGCACGTCCCGCCGTTTGGCGATCTCCTCGGCGATGTCTCCGATCTGCTTCTCCATCAGGGCCTCCTGGGACAGGATCATCTGGGTGGCGCCTCCCTGGGAGATCCGCTGATTCATCTCCGCCACGTTGGAGATGTGGAGCGCCTCCGAACGGAGGGTGGCGTCGTGGAGGGCCTGAAAGACCTTGATGGGGGGCGTGAATGCCCCGAGGCGGCAGGGGTCCCGCAGGTCGGGCAGCCGCAGGACGAAGCCGTCCTCAAAGATCTGGAGGGCAAACCACTTCAGATAGCTGGTGTCCGGGACCATATATCCATAAAAATAGTCGGAAAAATTTTCCAGGGAATAGACGTTGACCCGGGAGCTGATCCGGAAGCTGAGCAGCTGCGCCTTATCCAGCATCCCGCGGCTGCGGAACAGCTCCACCGCGTCCTCGGTACAGAGGGAGCTTTTCCGGATGGGGACCGCCTGGCGGACCAGCTGACGCATCCGCGCCTCCACCTGGTCCAGCAGGGCCTGGTCCAGGATAAAATCTCCCTTGGCCCGGATGAACAGGGCGCGGCTGATGGAGTATTCCACCGAGAGGCGCTGGACGTGCTCTGCCCCCACCGTGTCATAAAAGGCGGCGAGCATCAGAAAGACCACGCTGCGCTCATAGGTCTGACGCCCCGGCCGGTCTGCCGCAGTGATCATGCGCAGGGTACAGTCCCGGTCCAGGGGCTTGTTCAGCTCACACAGCTTTCCGTCCCGGTCCACCAGGAGAATGTCGCTGGAATAGCGGCCCTGCACGTCGGCGGCAATGGCCTGATAGGGGGTGCCCAGGGGGTAGTCCCGGGCCTCGCCGTCTACGATCACAGTCCTTGTGCTTGTCATTTCCATGAAATAGCCTCCTCTGCTCTGCGGAGCGTTCCCGTTCCGGTGGTGGTCCCGCCGCCTGGGCGGGACTGCGGCAGGCCGAAGTGGAAGAAAAACGCCGTGCAGTCAAGACTGCACGGCGAACTTCCGCTTTGATAGACAGGGCCGGGGGCCCGCCGTCCTCCTATTATACCAGACCGGGCGGGATCCTTCAAGGGCGCTTCACACAGCGTCCGGTCGCCCTTTTGATTGGGGATCTGTCGGTAATTCAAGTATGTGTGATACTTTTTATTGTAGTTAGAAGTAGAGAGTATCACTTGACCAATGCCATTCTTCTAAATCTGTGCTGCTCATATAGAACAAGTGACGATTTTCTCCTTCTCCAACAAAACAAATTGGAAAGCAAACACTTGAGGGGGTAATAATGGGTGACATTGCTGTAACTGTGATTGGAGTTCCATATTCTTCTGGTACACTGATCTCTAACCGTTTCCATGATGCACCGCCGTCCTTTGTTTCATAAATTTCAGGGCCCTGGTGGATAGTTTGGCGGAAACAAATGAATCCGTGCTTCAGAGAGACAAACCCCACGCCGGTTACAGTAAAAGAAGGCAATCCTTTTTCACCCACATCAGGGGGGGTGACAACCGGAGTCCATATACGCCCTTTGTCAGATGATAAAAACACATTATATGGCGTCCAGTTAGCAGAAGATCCGCCGCAGATAACGACCCATTGCGCGCCTTGATGTGACCAGCCATAAAATGCGGATACTTCATCCTCCGCTTCAATCCCATCCTCCACGGCGGGAAAGCCCTGTAAGGCAGTGCGAATTGGAAGCTTCACTGCAATTTCTCCGGAAGGATATTGTAATATAAGTTCTTCTTTGCTTGTATAAGCCTGAAGCTGCACTGTGGTCGAAAAGGGAGCGTTATTGATCTTTGAGCTACTACATGATAGACAGCACAACGCAATGAATACCATGTAAAATATATTCACCAATTTTTTCATTGTGTCCAAATCCTCATATATCGACATTTCAATTTGATATACATGGAATCTCAAACCATATCAATCGGATTCAAATCAAAATCTACCGTTCCACTTTGCTGATATTTTTGGCTTGTATCAACGTACGGGCCAGGGCCTATCAGTCCAGCCGTAAAAGGGAAGCAGCTCAGGGAAGGAGGATGTAATCGGCGGAGGCCCAGCCGGTGACCGCCTGACCGGCGGCGTCGGAAAAGAGGACCTGATACCAGCCCGGGGTATCGGTGTCCAGAAGGACCACCCGGCTTCCGGTATTCAGACGGGAGATGACCGGATCCTCCTGGCTGGGGCCGGAGCGCACCCGGAGGGTGGGCTCTGCGGTGACCACGCCGATCTGTCCGGCAGGGGAGCACTGGAGGACCGCCTCCGCGGTGAGGGGGCCGCAGGAGGCCGTGATGGTGACGGAGGCATTCCCGCTGCCGGCGTAGACATTGGTGACAACGCCCTCCGGCGAGACTGCGGCCACGGAAGGGTCGCTGGAGCGCCAGGTGACAGGCCCCTCGCCGATGGACAGCTGGGCGGTGAGCTGGAGGGTCTCCGCCGAAGCCAGGGTCCCCTCCGTCTGGCTGAGGATCAGCTGGGCGTCCGGGTCCACCTGGGGGACGTCGGGGGTGTCCGGCGACTCAGGGGTCTCAGGGATTTCAGGGACCTCCGGGGTATCCGGAGTTTCGGGGGTCTCGGGCTGGCTGGCGGGGTCATAGGTGAGCAGCTGATAGAGCAGGGCAGCCATCTCAGCCCGGGTCAGCTGCCCTCTGGGGTTGAGCACGCCGCCTGCGCCGCTGGCCAGGCCCTGGGACACCAGGGCGGCGGCGTGGGGCCGGGCATACTCTGCGATCTGATCCCGGTCAGCGAACCGGTCCAGCACAGTGAGGTCGGGCTCCGGACTGCTTAGGCCCAGCAGGGGCATGGTCTGGTGCAGGATGGTGAAGGCCTGCTCCCGGGTGACCAGGTCGGTGGGGCCGAACAGGCCCTCCGCCACACCGGAGACCAGGTGGTTGGCGCTGGCCCAGGTGATGGCCTGGGCGTAGTAGTCGGAGGGGGCCACGTCGGAGAAACCGGAGGAGCCGGTGACCGCAGGCTTGCCCAGGGCGTTGTACAGCATCAGGACGAAGTCGCCCCGGCGGATGGAGTGGTCCCGGCCGAACTCCGTGTTGGAGATACCGCTGACGATGCCATGCTCATAACAGTACTCCACAGCCGGATAGGACCAGTGCTCCGGAGTGACGTCGTTGTGGACGTTCTCCAGTCCCACGGTCACCGTGCTGGTGCGCCCGCCGGCGGTGGCGGTGATGGTCCCGCTGCTGCCCGCTCCGCCGGAGGTGAACACACCGTCCTGGGTGATGCTGCCCACATCGCCCTCCACGCTCCAGGTCACCCCTCCGGAGCCGGGGCGCAGGGCCTCGCGGGACCAGTAGGCGCCGGAGGCGGCCAGCTGGACGCTCTCTCCGGCCTCCAGCGTAAGGGCAGTGAGGGGAGCGGTGCTGCCCGCCTTGGAGATGGTGAGGGCGGTCAGCGCATCCACCACATGGATCTGGGCGGAGCCCTTCAGGTCCAGGTCCCGGGAGCGGATGGCGATCTCATCCGTCCCCGCCCTGTCCCCGGCAGTGTAAATGCTGCCGTTGAAGGAGCCCAATTCATCCCTGGAGGAGAACTCGGCGTCAGAGACACGGCGGGACACCGTGGCGCCGCCGTTGTCCACGGCGGCCACATCCCCCAGGGTCAGGGAGGAGCCGGTGAACACCGTCAGGCCGTCCTCCTGGAGGGCCAGACGCTCCGGCTCCCGGTCCGTGGGGGCGTCGGTGACCAGCAGGATGAAGGTGGCGCAGGCACGGGGGGAGCCGCCGGAGGGGGAGTTGTCCACCACCGGGGCGCTGCCGCCCGGGAGCAGGACGCTGAGGGTGGTGGAGCCGCCGCCGTCCAGGTTCACCGCCCACTGGCAGCCCTGCTGGAGCAGCTCGTCGGCCAGATCCTTCTGGGTCAGACCGGCGGAGTAGCCGGACTGACGGCCATCCACCGTGTAAAACACCATGGTGCCGTCCTCCTTTACCCCTGCCGCAGTGCGGGGAGCCTGTCCGGTGGCATAGTGCCAGGTGGAGCTGTCCGTCATTTTTCCGTCGGCGATCATAATGTCGCCGCAGCCCCCCGCCCACTGGGCGTCGGAGATGGCGCGGTCGGAGCAGGAGGTGGTCAGAGTGACCCGGTCTCCCACCTGATAGCCGGCAAACAGCTCGGCAAAGCCGGACTCATAGGCGGCGGTGAGGATGTAGTTGTCCTCTCCGATGGTGACGGCGTCCTGGGTCTCAAAGATCTCGGTCACCTCCAGGGTGAGCTCGCTGTTGACGGTGAGGGGGGTGTCACGGTCGTCCTCCGCCACCTGAAAGCGGACCATCCGGCCGCCGGCGGAGTCGGTGCGGGTGGAGACGGAGGAGAAGTCCTCATTATAAAGGTAGAGCCCGCCGGAGGAGTTCCGCCACTTGTTGAAGTGGGTGAGGGAGATCGTGCTGTCGTCCCGGCGGTTGGTCAGGGTGAGCTCCACCTGAGGGGAGGCGGACAGCTCCAGACGGCCATCCACCACGGAGATGGCGTGGTTTCCCTCCGGGCTGGATTTGTATACCCCGTCCTCAATGGAGATGCCGTTGGGGATGCCGCTGCCCATGGTGAAAAAGTCGCTGTTGATGCCGCCCAGCACATGGTAGCCCAGGCTCTCCGCATAGCTGACCGCCTTGTTGATGGTGGCGGCCCCGTAGATGGTTCCGGAGGACTGTACCATGATGGGGGTAACGCCGCTGTCCGGGTCCAGATGGAAGGAAAAGCTCTCCATCCGGCCGGAGGAGGGGTGCTCTGAGATGGTATTGATGTACGTCAGGCCGTCGGCCAGAGTGCGGGAGGTGCTCAGCCGCGTCGTGCCGGCGGAGGCAAAGGCGGAGGGGATGAGCAGCGCCGCGGTCAGCACCAGGGCGGCGGCGCGCTTGGACAGGTCGTGCAGAGTGGGATACTTCATGTTGACGCTCCTTATTCGTCTGGGGGTGAGTATGTACAGGCGTGCCCCGGATGGGGCCGGCAGGGAGGGCGGAAATGGAATAGACCTCATTATAGCAGGAACGGCCTTTGATTTCAATGCGGAACGTCCGGCAAAAAACGGCAGGGGAGGAATCTTTAAGAAAATTTAAGAAACAGGGGGAAAGTATGAACAGAACATGAATCCAGCTGGAATCTGCGGGAGAGCGGTTGAAAAAGGGGGTGGCTTGGTGTACAATAAAGCGATTCGCCCCCAGGATCCGGGGGCGGCGGCATGGAGAGAGGAGAGGAGACATTGTCAGAAAACAAGGATCATTCCACCAGGACCATCAGCATGGTCATGGTCATCACCCTGCTGGGGAAGGTGCTGGGCCTGTTCCGGGACCACCTGATGGCGGTGCACTACGGGACCACCGGCATGGAGGCCAAGGCGTTCTATATCGCCAGCCGGATCCCCCGGGTATTTTTCGATGTGGTGTTCGCCTCGGCCATTGCGGCCTGCTTCATCCCGGTATTCAGCGAGTATCTCACCCAGAAGGGGAAAAAGGAGGCCTTCCGCTTTGGAGGAAACTTCCTGTCTGTGATGGCGCTGCTCACTGCGGCCCTCACTGTGCTGGGCATCCTGTTTGCCCAGCCTCTGGTGACGCTGTTCGCAGACGGCTATGACCAGCAGACGGCGGAGCTGGCGGCCTCCCTTACCCGGGTGATGTTCCCCACGGTGCTGTTCACCGGAGTGGCCTTCTCCTTTGTGGGTATCCTCCAGGCTATGGACCGGTTCAATATCCCGGCCCTCATCAGCACGGTATCCAATCTGGTGATCATTGGTTACTTCTTTTTCCTGGACGAGCGGTTCGGGGTGTACGGGCTGGCGGGGGCCTATCTGCTGGGCTGGCTGCTCCAGGCGGTGGTTCAGGTGCCCTCCCTGCGCCGGCTGGACTTCCACTGCCGGCCGGACTTCTCCTTCCGCTCGGAGGGGATGCGGAAGGCCTTCGCCCTGATGGGGCCGGTGATGATCTCCACCTGGGTGCAGCCCATCAACCTGACCATCAACACCAAATTCGGCTCCCGCCTGTACGAGGGCGCGGGGGTGTCCGCCATGGAGTACTCCACCAACCTGTACCTGGTGATCGCCGGGGTGTTTATCCTGTCCATCACCAATGTGATCTTTCCCCGTCTCTCCCGTCTGACAGCGGAGCACCAGGATGGGGCCTTCCGGGATACCCTCCGGCAGACTGTACACGGTAGCCTGTTCTTTGTCCTGCCCATGGCGGCGGGGCTGATGGTGCTGGCCAGGCCTATGGTGTCCTTCCTGTATGGGGGCGGGGAGTTTGACGCGTTTTCCGTCTCCATCACCTCGGAGGCCCTGGTGTGGGTCTCTCTGGGAATGGTGGGTTACGGGATTCAGAACATCCTCAGCCGGGCCTATTTCGCAAGGCAGGACGGGCGTACGCCCCTGGTGGCCGGCGGTGTGTCCATTTTGGCCAATATCCTCCTGTGCATGGTGCTGACGGAGCCCATGGGCGTGGCGGGACTGGCCATCGCATCCACGGTGTCCTCCACCCTGTACGCTGTGCTGCTGCTGGTCCCCATGGAGCTGCGGGGGGAGGGGATCCTCTCCGGCGGCTTTGGGACAGACGTCCTGAAAATGCTGGCGTCCACGGCGGGGATGGCGGCGGTGGTCTGGCTGGCACGGAACAGCCTGTCCGCCCTTCTGCCTGCGGGCAAGGCGGGGGAACTGCTCCTGCTGGGAGCCTGCGCGGCGCTGGGGGCGGCGGTCTATTTCCTGCTGGCCGGTCTGATGCGACTGGAGGAGATGGGACTGGCCCGGGCTATGATGAAACGAATCTTGAAACGAGGTTGAGCTATGGAACGAATGCGAACGATCGTGCAGGCCAGCGCCGTATACCGGGTGCTGGCGGCCCTGTGCCTGTGGTTCGGCGGGCAGTGGAGGGGCAGCGGGCTCATTCAGTGGTTCATCCACCCTCCGCTCCAGATGGAGCAGGCGGAATCGGACCACAGTGTCTTTGCCCGGCTCTGGCGGTGGGTCCACGGAGGGCTGTGCCGCCTGTACCAGGCCCTGCGCCTGGACAGGCTGTTTGAGGGCAGCATTTTCCAAAAATGCTGGCTGTGGGCGGGGGCTGCGGCAGTGCTGGCCCCCATCATCCCCACGATGGCGGTGCTGGGACTGGTGCTGGTCAGCGCCTTTTCCCTGCTGCTGAACCTGATGGCGGACAGCGGGCGGAAGCTGTACTACGCCCCCATGAACCGCTATCTCTGGCTGTATGCGGCCATCTATCTGGCGGGGACCTGGTTCTCCGTGACCCGGGCGGGCAGCCTGCTGGGCGGTGTGCTGACGGTGGCCTTCATCCTCTTTGCCGTCATTCTGGAAAATTCCATTACCACCCGGCGGCAGCTGGACACCCTGCTGCTCCTGCTGGTGATGGCGGGGACGGCGGTGGCCCTGTACGGCATCTGCCAGTACCTGTTCGGCTGGGGCTATCAGTCCGCCGCCTGGGCGGACAGTGAGATGTTCGGCGACGTGTTCCGGGTGCCCTCCACCCTGGAGAACCCCAATATGCTGGGACAGTATCTGATCCTGGCCATCCCCCTGGGCGGGGCGGGCCTTCTGGCCGCCAGGGACTGGGGGATGAGGGTGTTCTACTTCTGCTGCTGCGGCATCATGTGCGTGTGTATGCTGCTCACCCTGTCCCGGGGGGCGTGGCTGGGCCTGCTGTTTGCCGGCTTTGTCTTTGTCCTGTTTTTCCAGCCCCGGCTGCTGCTGCTGACCCCCCTGCTGCTGGCAGCCCTGTACTTCATCCTGCCGGACGCGGTGATCAACCGCTTTGCCAGCATCGGGAACCTGGGGGACAGCTCCACCTCCTACCGGGTGTACATCTGGATGGGCACCCTGGCCATGCTGAAGGACTACTGGATGTGCGGCATCGGCCCGGGGGATGCGGCCTTCAATCTGGTGTATCCCAAGTACAGTTACAGCGGCATCGTGGCCCCCCACGCCCACAATCTGTTCCTTCAGATCGTGTGCGACGCGGGGGTGGTGGCCCTGGTGGTGTTCGTCCTGCTGCTGTTCCATTATTTCCGGGACCTGTGCGCCGCCTTCTGCCGGGAGAAGGACCCCTTCAGCCGTCTTTACCAGACGGCGGCAGTCAGCGGGGTCGCCGGCTTCCTGGTCCAGGCGATGACAGACTACTCCTTCTATAATTACCGTGTGCTGCTCCTGTTCTGGGCCTGGCTGGCCCTGGGGGCGCTGCTGGCCCGGCGGGGCCAGCTTCCGGAGAGGGGGCTGAGCGCATGATCCGGGTGCTGAATGTGATCAGCGACACCAACATCGGCGGAGCCGGACGGGTGATCCTCAACTATCTGCGGTATGCCGACCGCAGCCGGTTTGAGACCTGGGCGGCCGTCCCCCGGGGCAGCCTTCTGAAGGCGCCGCTGGAGGAGGCGGGGGCCCGGGTGCTGGAGGTGGACGGCATGGCGGACCGCTCCTACCACAAGGAGGACGTCAAGGCGCTGAAGGAGCTGATCCGCCGGGAGCGGCCCGATCTGGTCCACACCCACGGGGCCCTGTCTGGGCGCATCGCCGCCCGGCAGTGCGGCGTCCCGGTGGTGTACAGCCGGCACTCCGCCTTCCCTGTGCCCGCCAAGCTGCGGTATCCCCCCGGCCGGTGGGTCAACAAGTGGCTCAATGAGCACTACGCCGACCGGATCATTGCCGTCAGCCCGGCAACAGCGGAAAATCTGACGGACGGCGGGATATCCCCCGGAAAGATCACCATTGTGATGAACGGGGTGGCACCGGTGGTCCCGGTCTCTCCGGAGGAGCAGGCGGGGCTGCGGGCCTCTCTGGGCCTGGATGAGGACACCTTTACCCTGGGCATCCTGGCCCGTCTGGAGGAGTACAAGGGCCATGTGTATCTGGCCCAGGCCGCCCGCATCCTCAAGGAGCAGGGGCGGAAGTTCCGCATCCTGGCGGCGGGGACCGGCGCCTTTGAGCCGGAGCTCCGGAAGGTGGTGGCGGACGAAGGCGTGGAGGATGTGATGTCCCTGCTGGGCTTCCGGTCCGATGTGGCCGCGCTGCTGTCCATTCTGGATGTGCAGCTCAACGTCTCCTATGGCACAGAGGCCACCAGCATGGCCCTTCTGGAGGGGATGAGCCTGGGACTGCCCTCCATCGTCAGCGACTACGGGGGCAACCCCTGGCTGGTGAAGGACGGGGACAACGGCCTGATCTTTCCCAGCCGGGACAGCCGGGCCCTGGCCGACTGCATCGCCCGGCTGATGGACCGCCCGGAGGAGCGGGCGCGCATGGGAGAGCGGGCCCGGGAGGTGTTCCGGGAGCGGTTCACCGGTGAGATCTTTGCAAAAAACGTGGAGCAAGTTTACCTTGATATCCTGAAAGGAGTATCCCATGGAACAAAATAACCACAAATTTCGGCTGCGGCTGAATCTGTTCGACGCCATCATTCTGGTGGCGGTCCTGCTGGTGGGGGCTGCGGCGGCCTGGATCGGCCTGCGCTCTGACGGAGAGACCGCCCCCACCGCCGCCCCGGTGCGCTATACCGTCCTGTTTCAGAAGATGAAAGAGGGGGAGAGCGCCCTCATCCAGCCCGGCGACCAGCTGGAGGATGCGGTGAAAAATTATCAAATGGGCAGCGTGGTCGCAGTGGAGGCCAGACCCGCGGAGGTCCAGGTCCTGGACCAGGAGCGGCAGGTCTATGTGAACGCGGTGCTGGAGGGCTATGAGGACGTGTATGTCACTGTGGAGAGCACCTGCACCACCAGCGGCGACGGCGGAGCCCTGCTGCTGGGGGGCGGCTATGACTTCCGGGTGGGCCAGCTGGCCTATGTCCGGGGACCGGGCTACATGGGCGGCGGCCCTGTGACCGAGATCGAAAGGGGGGCTGAGCAGTGAAAATCATTGATCGGGACGGCCGGCTGTTTGGAAAGATCAGCATTGTGGACGTGATCGTCCTTCTGGTGGTGGCGGCGATGGTGGCTGCCGTCTATGTCAAGACCCATAAGCCCCAGACAGGGAGCAGTGTAGGGACTACCACGGTGGTCTATCAGATGGAGCTGGAGAACCAGCCGGAATATATGCTGGACGCCATTCAGGTGGGAGACCAGATGTTTGACAAGGAGCGCAGTACCGGCGGATCCCTGGGCACCATCACAGACATCCAGGTCAGCGGCGGCACCTATGAGGGCAAGCTGAATGATGGGACGGTGGCTATGCTGCCTGCCGAGAACTGTTACAACATCCTTCTGACCATCGAGGGTGAGGCCCTGATCGAGGGGAACGGCGGCGTGATGCTCAACCGCATTTACAGCCTGGGAGTCAACTCCAACCGGAATTTCAACACCAAATACGCCAATTTTGTGGGGACCATCGTGGACCTCCAGATCCCCGGCGGGGATCAGTGAGGGAGCGGGAGCCATGAAGATCTTTATGGCGACTATGGGGCTGGGCATCGGCGGCGCGGAGACCCACATTGTGGAGCTGGCCAAGGAGCTGAAGGCCCGGGGACATGAGGTGGTCATCGCCTCCAACGGCGGCGTATATGTGGACGAGGTGGAGGCGGCGGGGATCCGCCACTATGCCGTCCCCATGCACCGGCGCAGCGTGGGGGATATGCTCCGCTCCCGGACCCTGCTCCGGCGGATCCTGCGGGAGGAGCGGCCTGACATCGTCCACGCCCACGCCCGGATCCCCGCCTTTCTGTGCGGCACCCTCCAGCGGGAGCTGGGCTTTCCCTTCGTCACCTCCTGCCACGGGGTGTTCCAGGTCAGCGGGATGCTAAAGTTGCTGTCCAACTGGGGACAGCGCACCCTGGCGGTGAGCGAGGACATCCGGGACTATCTGATCCAGGAGTACGGGGTCCCCGCCGGACACATCACTCTGACCATCAACGGGATCGATACAGAGAAGTTTTCTCCCGAGGTCTCCGGAGAGGCGGTGCGGGAGGAGTTCTGTCTGGGAGACGCCCCGGTGATCGGCCACGTCAGCCGGCTGGATCAGGCCAGCTCTCTGGCTGCCCGGCAGCTGATTGAGCTGGCTCCCCAGATCGACCGGGCGGCGCCCGGAGTGCGGATCCTGATCGCTGGCGGCGGGGATGTGTTTGAAGAGCTGGACCGGCAGGCCCAGGAGGTCAATCTGAAGCTGGGCCGCCCCTGCGTGGTGCTGACCGGCCCCAGAACGGACATCAACGCTGTGGCGGCCGCCTGCGACCTGTTCGTGGGGGTCTCCCGCTCCGCGCTGGAGGCCATGGCGGCAGAGAAGCCTGTGGTGCTCTCCGGGGCCCAGGGCCACACCGGCCTGTTCCGGCCGGAGCTACTGGAGAAGGCCATCGACACCAACTTCTGCTGCCGCACCGACCCCGTTGCCACGGAGGCGGTGCTGCTGGAGGCGGTGACCTCCGCCCTGGCGATGCCGGAGGAGGAGAGGCGGGAGCTGGGCCGCTATGGCCGTCAGGTGGTGCAGGAGCACTACTCGGTGCGCCGCATGGCAGAGGACTGCCTGGCGGTGTACGACCAGGTGCGCCGCCGCCGCTACCATGTGGTGATGAGCGGATATTATGGCTTTTCCAACGCCGGGGACGACGCCATTCTCCAGTCCATCCATGAGGGGATCCTGGCTGCCAGCCAGGATGTGGCGGTGACGGTGTTGTCCAATGACCCGGAGCTGACCTGGGACCTGTGCGGGCTGGAGGCGGTCCCCCGCTTTCAGATGTGGAAGGTGCTGAAGGCGCTCTGGCGGTGCGATGCCCTGCTGTCCGGCGGCGGGAGCCTGCTCCAGGACCGGACCTCCACCCGGTCCCTGCTGTATTACCTGTCCATCATCCGGGCGGCGGAGCTGTTCCATAAGCCGGTGATGCTCTATGCCAACGGCATCGGCCCGGTGCGGAAGCCGGCCAACCGCCGCCGGGTGCGGCGGGCGGTGGAGCGGGCCGCCCTGGTCACGCTCCGGGACAGAAGCTCCGCCCGGGAGCTTCAGGAGATGGGGGTGAAGCGCCCTGACCTCCATGTGACGGCGGACCCGGTGTTCAATCTGCCCCCCGCTTCCCGGGAGCGGGGGATGGAGCTGCTCCAGGCGGCCCGCCTGCCCCAGGGGAGCCGGTTTGCGGCGGTCTCAGTCCGGGACTGGCCGGGGACGGAGGAATTTCCCCAAAAGCTGGCCGGCCTGTGCGACCACCTGCGGCGGACCTATGGCATGGAGATCCTGTTCCTTCTGATGCAGCCCAGGCACGACCGTAAGACGACTGATCTGGTGCGCCTGGCCATGGAGGAGCCCTCCTATCTTCTGGATGCGGCCACCACCCCCCGGGAGCTGATGGCGGTGCTGGGGGAGGCCGAGCTGTGTGTGGCCATGCGCCTGCACACTCTGATCTTTGCCGCCCGGATGGCAGTGCCCTGCATCGGACTGGTGTACGACCCCAAGGTGGAGAGCTATCTCCAGGAGCTGGATATGCCCTCCGCCGGCCATGTGGAACGCTTCGACCGGGAGGAGGCCATCGCCTGTGCCGACCGCATGATGGCGGACTATGAGGGCAATCTGGCCCGTCTGCGGCAGAAGTCGAAGGCGCTGGCTCAGGCGGCCCTCCGGAATGAGGAGTTGCTGCTGGAGCTTCTGAAGCGGACCAAGGGATAACGCTGTGCCCGCCTCCCACTGGGAGGCGGGCACAGATGCGTTTGGGGATGGAATGGCAGCGGTCAGGAGGGTGGGAAACTGCTCCTTATGCAGGAAAAAATGCAGGATAAAAAATATAAAACTTCATTTCAAGCAAAAAAGTTCTTGACAAAGCGGGAGAGAGGGTTTACAATAACCCAAGTCCGGCAGAGGGTGTTGGAAAGAGACGGCTGTGGACCTGCTCTGATACAGGACCTTGAAAGTGGGCAGAATCTGCGAAAACAACTGTTTTTTCGGAAGAATTGCAGAGGGTAAGCGCGCGGCTGTGCCGCCGCGGCCGGTGGAACGCCTACCCGGGGCCGTTCCGCGAAGGCGGAGAGAGGGCGGAAGGCCCACAGCGGCCAGACGGGCGGCGTCGAAAGACGGCGGAATTTTGCCTGCAAGATGCCGGGCAGTCCGGCGTGCGCATGAAGCCGTTTGCGTGCTGCCTACGTCCGGACAGACCAAACCGATCCAACAGGAGGTGAATCAGCATGACGATGATGAAGCGTGAGCCAGACAGCATCTGGAGCCGTGTACGGGAAGACAGGGACGTGGACGATCTGATCTTCGGAGAGGAGTTCCCCGGTTATCGTGAGAAGTCCCAGCCGTGCAGCGAACGGTGAGCAGCCGTTTGGAGGGACAGAGCGATCCATCCCGAACTTAAACACCGCAGCAGTTACCTTCCCAACTGCCTGCGGTGTTTTTCTATATTTTCCGGAAAACCGGGAGGCTTTCCGGCATCTGGAGTTTTTTGACTGGAAAAAGCAAAGTATTTCTGCCAAAGGGGGTTGCGTTGCAGCGGAAGATATACTACAATAGTTACAAGTGAGTTTTCCGGCGAAGTGAGCCGGCTTCACGGACCGGAATGCTGAAAGTGAGGCAGATCCGAATTTTTGTGAGAGCACCACAGCAATATTTGGAGGTCGATTCAACATGAGAAAGGTACAATTCACAGAGACGGTACTGCGTGACGCAAATCAGTCGCTGATCGCCACGCGGCTCCCCTATGACAAGTTCGAGCCCATCCTGGAGACCATGGATCAGGCCGGCTTCTACTCCGCCGAGGTGTGGGGCGGCGCCACCTTTGACGTCTGCCTGCGCTATCTGCGGGAGGATCCCTGGGACCGCCTGCGCAAGATCCGCGCCAAGATGCCCAATACCAAGCTCCAGATGCTCCTGCGGGGCCAGAACATCCTGGGTTATAAGCACTATCCCGATGATGTGGTCCGCAAGTTCGTGGAGTACTCTGTGAAGAACGGCATCGACATCATCCGCATCTTTGACGCGCTGAACGATGTGCGCAATCTGGAGGTCGCCATTGATGAGACCGTGAAGCAGGGCGCTCACGCCTCCGGTACCATCTGCTTCACCACCAGCCCGGTCCACACCCTGGAGAAGAACGTCCAGATGGTGAAGGATCTGAAGAAGATGGGCGTCTCCTCCATCTGCATCAAGGACATGGCCGGCATCATGGGGCCCAAGGACGCCTATGACCTGGTCTCCGCCATCAAGGATGCGGTTCCCGAGTTGCCCCTGGTCATCCACACCCACTGCACCACCGGTCTGGCCTTTATGACCTGCCTGAAGTCGGTGGAGGCCGGCGCCGACGTGCTGGATACCGCCATCTCCCCCATGTCCGGCGGCACCGCCCAGCCCGCCACTGAGACCCTGGCCTATGCCCTGCGCCAGCTCGGCTATCAGGTGGACCTGGACGACAAGGCCCTGATCAAGATGGCCGACTTCTTCAAGGGCGTCCGCGCCGACTTCCTGAAGGACGGCACCCTGGATCCCATCTCCATGGCCACCGATACCCAGTGCTTGAACTATCAGATCCCCGGTGGGATGCTGTCCAACCTGATCTCTCAGCTGAAGATGATGAACGCCATGGACAAGCTGGACGAGGCCCTGGCCGAGACGCCCAAGGTCCGCGCCGACCTGGGCTATCCTCCCCTGGTCACCCCCACCAGCCAGATGGTGGGCTCCCAGGCCGTGCAGAACGTGCTGGCCGGCGAGCGCTACAAGGTCGTGGGCAAGGAGATCAAGGCCTACTGCCGCGGCGAGTATGGCCGCACCCCCGCGCCCATCGACGCGGAGATCCAGAAGAAGATCCTGGGCGACACTCCCCTGGTGAAGGGCCGCTTTGCCGACTCTCTGGAGCCCGAGTTTGAAAAGACCAAGAAGGAGCTGGGCGACACTGCCAAGTGCGATGAGGATGTGCTGTCCTACATCGCCTTCCCCCAGGTGGCCACCGCGTTCTTCAAGGACCGCGAGGCTGGCTTCCCCAAGAAGGAGGAGCCCAAGAAGGCGGCTCCCGCCGCCCCCAAGGCCCCCAAGGCGGAGGACCTTCCCCCCATGCCCGCCTGGCAGGGCCATGTGTATTACACCAACACCCCCGCGGTGACCGGCTCCGGCTACACCACCCGTGCCATCCAGCCCTTTGCCGCCAGCTATCAGCCCCCCCACCTGATGATGGGCAACCGGGACGACTGCACCGGTACCTTCACCGTGACCATCGACGGAAAGCCCTTCCAGGTGTCCGTGGAGAAGGCTGACGCCCCCGCTGCGGCTCCTGCCGCCGCTCCTGTGGCTGCCGCTCCCGTGGCTGCCCCGGCTGCTGCCCCCGCCGCTGCGCCTGCTCCTGCCGCCGCTCCTGCTCCCGCTGCCGCGCCTGCGGCTCCTGCTCCCGCTGCGGCTCCCGCCGCTGTGGCTGCCGGTGAGACCCCGGTGAACAGCCCCATGCCCGGCAACATCTTCAAGGTGGAGTGCAAGCCCGGTCAGGCTGTGAAGGCCGGCGATGTGCTGATCGTGCTGGAGGCCATGAAGATGGAGATCGAGGTCTCCGCCCCTGTGGACGGCACCGTCAAGTCTGTGGCCGTCAATGTGGGCGGCACCGTGAACACCGACGACCTGCTGGTCGTTCTGGGCTGAGCTTGACAGCAAGCTGTTATCCTGAAAACCAGTATGTCCGGCCCCTCTTTCCGAGGGGCCGGATCTTTTTTTGTGTTGTACTGCAACCAAATGCCCCTCCC
This sequence comes from Lawsonibacter sp., assembly GCA_050943915.1. Taxonomy (GTDB): domain Bacteria; phylum Bacillota; class Clostridia; order Oscillospirales; family Oscillospiraceae; genus Lawsonibacter. The sequence continues at coordinate 194,917 of JBMNQB010000001.1, read as the reverse complement.
GGGTGTTATATAGGGTGAGACGCGTTTCAGGACCAAACACACAGAGAGGAGGATGCGGCGTGGAGGAATCGGAGCTGCTGCGCCTGCTCCATCGGGGCGACCCGGCGGGGCTGGAGGCGCTGATCGTCCGCTATACGCCCTATGTCTCCGCGGTGGCGGCCCGGATCCTGCCCGGCTGTCCCCGGGAGTGGGAGGAGGTGGCGGCGGACGTCTTTTGGGCCGCGTGGCAGGAGCGGAAAAAGCTCCGGCCGGGCAGGCTGAAGGGCTGGCTGTCCGTGACCGCCCGGAACAGGGCGCTGAACCTTCTGCGGAGCAGGCGGGAGACTGTACCCCTGGCGGAGGACGTCCTTATTTTGAGCGGGGACGGCCCCCAGCAGGAATTGGAGAGCCGGGAGGCGGCCAGTCTGGTACGGGCGGCGCTGTCCACTTTGGAGCGGGAGGACCGGGAACTGTTTGTCCGCCGGTATTACTACGGACAGACGGTGGCCCGGGCGGCGGAGGAGATGGGGATGAACCTGTCTACCGCCAAAAGCAGGCTGCGGAGGGGCCGGGAACGGCTGAAGGAAGCATTGAGAAAGGCGGGATACGATGTTGAAGAAACTTGAGATCGCCCACATGATGGACGCCTATGAGGAGGAAGAATTTGTTCCTGAGGAGGAGGCTCTGGTCGATCCCCAGCGGGTCAGGGCCGCCGTGATGGGCCGGGTCCGCCGGGGAAGAACGCGCCGGGTCCTGCTGACGGCGGCGGTGCTGGCCGCCTGCCTAGGGCTGGTGGGCTGGACCTATGGGGAGCGGGTCTACCAGTTCATGTGCGGCGGCCAGCTGATCTCCGGGGAGCATCAGGCCTCTCTGGAGTGGGACAAGGAGGCCAGAGCACAGGTCCTGTCTGTGGAGGACGGGCGTGTGTGGTTTGTTGCGGACGGCCAGCGGCTGGACATCACAGACCAGATCGATGAGGAGACGCCGTATCTCTATGCCTGGCAGGACGGACAGGGGAACCGGAGCGGCCTGATCGTGGGAGGAACGCCGGAGCACTGCGGCTGGGCTGAGATCTGGGAGCGGGCAGACGGAATGGAGTCGGCGGAGTTCTATGACGGCACAGAGGTGGAAGGCGGACCGGAGGAGGACCCGGACTGGCTTGTACAGGGCCGTCAGCAGCTCCAGACCCTCTGGTCAGAACAGCGCGCGCAGAGAGGATAGGGGTGTGCCTTGCCGTTCCGCGAAAACTCTGGTAAAATACCAGAGATGCGGAACGGGAGGCGAGCGCATGGAGCAGTACCGCGTGGTGGACACGCCGCAGGGTCCCCAGACCTACCTGCTGGTCAAAAAGCGGGTGAAAAATTTGAATCTCCGGCTGGACCGGCGGGGGCAGGTCCTGCTCTCCGTCCCCCTTGGCTGTCCGGAGGAGCGGGCGGACGCCCTGATCCTGGAAAAGTGGGAATGGATCCGGCGGCACCTTCCACGGGAGGAGGGTCCGGCCCTGCTGCCGGAGCCGGACCGGGCGGCCTGCGCCCGCCTGCTGGGGGAGGCGGTGGTCCGGGTCTATCCCCTGGTGGCCGGGAGCGGCGTGCCCCTGCCCCAGGTCAAGCTGCGGAACATGAGGAGCCAGTGGGGCAACTGCCATTACCAGCAGGGGTATATTACCCTGAACACCGCCTTGGCCCGCTGTCCGGAGCCCCTGCGGGACTATGTGGCCCTCCATGAGTTGGTCCACTTTCTCCACCATGACCATGGCTCCGGCTTCTACGCCGCTATGGACGCCCGGATGCCAGACTGGCGGGCGCGGCGGCAGGAGCTGAAGGGATACGCCCGGGCGATCGTGAAATAACGGGAATATGAGGAACACCCCGCTCTGTGACGGTGCAGAGCGGGGTGTTCGATTTCTTAATTTTATCGAAAAACAATAAAAATATATTGACTTTCAGATTTTACCGTGGTAGCATGAGGCTGACGAGAGGGGGAATTTTCCATGAAAAGGATCCCAGTGATCCATCTGGCCCGGATCCTCCGGGTGCTGGTCATAGCGGTGCTGGCCATGAATATCCTCTGCCTGCTGCTGGTGCCGGGCATCGTGGCCTATGTGTCCGATGGCGGACCCGCCGCCCTGGCGCAGGCCGCCCAGGCGGAGCTGCAGTCTTGGCTGAACGCCTGGCAGGGGCGGGAGGCGGAGACCCACTTCCCCATGCTGGTGGTCTTTCTGGCCGCCTGGCCCGCGGTGTGGACCCGTCTGGACACCGCTCTGCTGACCCTGTTTTACTGGCTGTGCGGGGGGTGTACCGCAGTGATCCTGTGGCAGGCCAAGAGGGTGCTGGATACCATTTTGACCCAGACGCCCTTTCTGCGGGCCAACGCCGGGGCGCTGAAGCGGGCGGCGGTGTGCTGCTGGGTGATCTCCGGGGCGGCGTTGGTGCGGCTGGTGCTGTGGCTGTGGAGCGAGGGAAACGTGTGGCCTCTGTTTACCTATACCGCGCTGTTCATCCCGGCCTTTTTCATGGGCGGCCTGCTGTTCCTGGTCATGTCCGCCCTGTTCCGGCAGGCGGCGGAGCTGAAAGAGGATCAGGACCTGACCATTTGAGAGAGCGGGGGAGAGCATGGGGATCATGGTGAACCTGGATGTGATGATGGCCAAAAGGAAGATGTCCCTGGGCGAGCTGGCCCAGCGGGTGGACATCACCATGGCAAATCTGTCCATTTTGAAAAACAACAAGGCCCGGGCAGTGCGGTTTTCCACCCTGGAGGCTATCTGTAAGGCGCTGGACTGCCAGCCGGGAGATATTTTGGAGTATGTACCGGAGGAGGAATGAGAGATGGGCGGTGTGCTGTGGTGGCTGCTGGCGGCTGTGGTATCTGGCTCCTGGCTGGTGATGCTGGCTCTGGTGCTGTCCCTGGCAGCGTGGGCGGTGTTTCCCGTGGTGGTCTGCGAGGGTTGGTTTTACCAGAGCCGGGACAGGAACAGGGTCCTGGTGCGGCTGGGGCTGGCGGTCCTGCTGCTGCTGATCCTCCGGTTTGGCGGCCAGCTTCTGCTGGGGCTGGCTGGACTGAGCTGGCGGCGCTGGGTCAAGTCGGCGCTGGAGCTGGGCCTGCTGGGGGCGGCATCCGTCCTGGCGGCCAAAACCGCCGGGAGGCTGATCGATGATCCCGCCCGCCGGGACTGGCAGAGGTGGTGCTCGGCCCTGTGGGCCGGACTGGTCATCCTCAGTGCGGTAGGGCTGGCGGGGATGAAGCTGCTGTGGACCGATCTGGGGGACCGTGTGACCCAGTGGGAGGGACAGAAGGCGGTGGCAGAATATGTGGGGGTATTCCATGAGAAGGTGTACCCGTACAAAAACCTGCTGGTCCGGGGGAACGAAGTGATCTATGAGTGGTGGGACTGACCGCCGGAGCGGAAAGGAGTAGGAACGCTGTGGGCAAGAAATGGAACAGAAGGGCGACGGCCCTGGGACTGGGAGCCGCGGCCGCTCTGCTGACCGGCTGCTTTGCATCGGACGGCCTGGTGACGGAGGAGGCCGATCTGGTGTTCCGGAATGACAGCGGGGCGGCGGTGAGCAGCGTCCAGCTCTCCGGAGCGTCAGAGTGCCAGGGGGCGTCTCTGGCGGACGGCAGCCCGCTGGAGCGGGGGGAGACCCTGGGCTTCTGGGTGGAGCATCCCGGTCCGGTGACGGTAGAGGCCTTTGATCCGGAGGGGCGGTCCATCGGCTGGTGCCGTGGGACACTGGGAAAGGCCCGGGTGACTGTGACCCTGGAGGAGGACTGCCTGGTCTGGACGGAGGCGAACTAGGCGATGCTGGAATGGATGTTCGTGGGCGGCCTGGGCGGCCTGGGCGCTGTGGTGCTGATGGGGCTGGAGGCGCTGAACTGCCTGCTTACCTGCCGGGGAAAACGGAGAACCCGCTTGCTGTATGCCGCCGCGGGCCTGGGGATCGTGCTGCTGCTGTGGTGGGGCGGGGATGCTCTGCTGAGGTTGATAGGGCTGTCCTGGCGGAGATGGGTCCGGACCGCCTTCGGTGTGGCTGCCCTGGTCCTGGGGATGGCGGGCGCATTTCTGACGGTCCACTGCGGCGCGGAAAGGCGGGCGGGCCGCCTGTGGCATGAGGCGGCGGTGGGGATCGCCCTGCTGATGCTGCTGGCCTGTTCGGTCACCATCGGCCCCTTTCTGCTGGCGCTCAGCCATACGCCGGAGCGGGTGCTGGAGGTGCAGGGGCAGACCCTGGTGGAGGAGGATGAGAGCTTCCTGGACCCGCACTATGTGTATTATATTGGTTTTGGTCCGCTCCTGCGGAGCAGAGAATCCGTCTGGAGCGGGGATACCCCTCTGGATCAAGAGGGGACGGGATAGGAACAGCAGAATATTGCGGATCTGGAACAGCAGAAGTAACACGGACGGAAATGCAGGAACAAGCATGATATGGAGGAACATACTATGGGCTGGATGAGTATTCTGCTGGGCTTAGCGGGATGGGGACTTCCTGTTTGGGGGCTGAAGCGCTGGATGAGAGGACGCCGGAAAGACCTTGGACTTTGCTGCTGGGGGAGCGGACTGTGCTGCGGCGGAGCGCTGTGGTTTCAGCTCCGGTACAGTGCGCATCTTGCGGAGATCGGTGATTGGTCTGCCTGGATGGATACCGCCGACGCGGTGGCCGCCGTGTCCGGCTTCCTGTTGGTCACCACAGCGCTGGTGAACGGGGCGGCAGTGCTGCTGACCCGCCAGGAGGACGATTGAAATGAGAGGTGGACGGGAACACGCCTGGAAGCGTGCCGCCCTTCTGCTGGCCGCCGGGGCCGCGGCGGCGGGGGGCTGGGCCTGGGCGGTGCAGGGGGAGTTGACCGTCGCCCGGTATGAGGTCCCCCTCCCCGCAGGGCTGGAGGGGCTGGACGGCCTGAAGATCGCCCAGATCTCCGACGTACACAGCGCAGATCTGAAGGGGCCGCTGGGGGCGGCCCTGGCGGCGGCGGCCCCGGATCTGATCGTGATGACCGGAGATCTGTTCAACCGGGAGGACCGGGATCTGAGCCGGGTGCTGTCCCTGGCCCGGATGGCGGCGGAGACCGCCCCGGCCTTTTTTGCCCCGGGCAACCATGAGGGGGACAACCCCTGCTGGCCGGAGCTGCGGGACGGGCTGGAGGAGGCCGGCGTGCAGGTGCTGGAGGACCGGGCGGTCCTGCGGAACTTCCGGGGGGAGGCGGTCAACCTGATGGGCCTGTGGGATGTGACCCACGACCCTCTGGGACGGGCACACGCCCAGGCGGCTCTGCCGGAGCGGGTCCGGGCCCTGCGCCGGGAGGGGGCGCTGAATGTACTGCTGTCCCACCGGCCCAGCCTGCTGGAGGAATACGGGGCGGGCGGCGCTGACGTGGTGTTCTGCGGACACGCCCACGGGGGACAGGTGCGCCTGCCGCTTGCAGGCCCGGTGTTTGCCCCGGACGAGGGCCTGTTTCCCAAACATACCGCCGGGGTGTACCAGGCGGGGGAGACCCGGATGGTGGTCAGCAGGGGGCTGGGCAACGGCACCCCCTATCCCCGGCTGTGGAACGGGCCGGAGCTGGTGGTCGTGACCATGAAACGCGCCGGGACATGAGGGGAAAGGAGACGGGATGAGTAAAAAGAAAATCGGTATCGTCCTAATTGCAATCGTGATATTAGGCTTCGGTTCCATCCTATACCAGCAAATGATCCCTGAGCGCTATGTTCCTGCTGATGATGAAATCGCGCTGGATATTCAATTAGACATAGATAGAGATATTGGCTTATTGGTGTTTGATTATCGCGCGGATGGACAGGAGCACAGCGGCGGCATTTCAAATGCAGACCGTACTCTCATGGCGAACGATTCCGCTGTGATTCAGGTATGGAACAGACAGGACTTAAACAGTGCATCTGACGCCGTAGAGCTATCCATCCGATTCAGAATGATAACGAAATATGTAGAGCCGAACTTTGAAAATATATACCCGGAGGATATAACTGAGTTGATCGACACCCCGATCTCATTTCATGCACAGTTTGGCGAAACATATTTTATGACGATCACCGGTGATCAAACGAGCGGTTACAAGGCAGTATTGAATGGATAAATCCTTGTTGATCGAGAGGTAATTCCCTGTAAAAACACCTCCCTCCGTCGAAATGACGGAGGGAGGTATTTTTACAGATGATCCCTGCTTGATAAGCTTAAGGCTATGATTGTTCCAAACTCCATTTCACATAAGCCCATTGTCGCTTCGCGGAGTCTACGAGATGTTCACTTACTGGGGTTCCGCACTCCTGATAGACATAGATGTCTTCGATAGACTCCGCTCCATCCGGAAGGTAATACTTTTTCCCGTTTATATCGGCAAATTCTTTCTCCTGGTCTGTTAATTCACCTGCGTAAGAGTACCCTTCCGGAAGTTCATTCACGATGACCAATTCTTTGGCGAGATAGTTTTGACCGTCTAACACAATTTTGGGTGCGCCGGCATAAGGATGTTCCGTATTTGCATGATGGGCCGCTCTTGTTCCGCACCACACCAACGAAAGAGCACATACAGTACTCATCACAAATACAATTCGCTTCTTCATACACAACACCTCCATAGCTTCAAAATGGGTCCTTTTGACTCAATATATCACAGTTTTCAGCTTGGGTCAATGGATCGTGAAGCTGACAGAACTGAAAATCATCAGCTCGAGGGCGGCGCCCGGTCCCGGCTTGTGCTTTGCGCAAAAATCCGCTATAATAGACAACAGAATAGACGGAAGAGGGGGGAGAGACCGTGCGCAGGCTGGCCATCTTCTCCTTTTCCTTTGGAGCGGCGGCCCTGTGCGCCGCCCTCCTGCCCCTGGATGGAGCCCTGTGGCTGCTTGGGGCGCTGGCTCTGGCGGCTGCCCTGCTCACCGGGCTCCCCCTTGGGAGCAAACAAGCAAGGCTGGCGGCGCGGTGGGGAGCCATGGGGCTGGCGGCGGGGTTCCTCTGGACGGCGGGCTATACGGCCCTGTTCTGGCGGCCCGCCCAGGCGCTGGATGACCGGACCGTCCGCCTGTCCGGGACGGTGGCGGAGTGGCCCCAGGAGCGTGAGTACGGCTGGTCCGTGCTGGTGCGGATGGAGACGGAGGGGCCTGCGGTGCCCACCCTGCTGTTTGCGGACGGTCAGGCGGCTCAGCTGCGCCCCGGGGATCAGGTGGAGACCGTGGCCCACTGTACCTTGGCCGACCGGAGCCGGGCGGGGGAGGAGATCACCTACTACACCGCCAAGGGGATCTTTCTCACAGCTCAGGCGTATGGCCTGCTGAGCTGGGAGCGGCCGGAGGCCGTCCCGCTCCGGGACAGGCCCGCCCTGTGGTCCAGGGAACTGAAGGACAGCATCGACCGGAGCTTCCCCGGGGACGCGGCCCCGCTGGTGAAGGCGCTGGTCACCGGGAACCGGGACAGCCTCACGGATCCCTTTACTACCTCCCTCCAGCGCACCGGCCTGTCCCACACGGTGGCGGTGTCCGGGATGCACCTGGCCTTTCTGGCGGGGCTCGTCTCCCTTCTGCTGGGGGCGAGCCGGCGGCTCACCGCCCTGGTGCTCATCCCCATGTCCGCCCTGTTTTGTCTGGTGGCGGGGTGTACCCCGTCGGTGGTGCGGGCGGCCATTATGATCGTTCTGCTCCAGCTTGCGCCCCTTTTCCGCCGGGAGCGGGACGACTGCACCGCGCTGGGGACGGCGCTGCTCCTCCTGCTGCTGTGGAACCCCTATTCCGCCGCCCACATTGGGCTCCAGCTCTCCTTTGCCGCAGTGGCGGGCATCCTCCTGTGCGCCGACAAGGTGCAGCGGGGCCTGCTGGCCCTGCTCCCCAAGCCGGGTGCGGGGAAGGGCTTCCTTGCGGGAGCGGGGCGGCGGGTCCTGTATTTCGTGGCCTCCACCTGTGGGGCCACTGTGGGGGCCTCGCTGCTCACAACGCCCCTGGTGGCCCTGTACTTTGACGCGGTCCCGCTGATCTCCCCGCTGTCCAACCTGCTGACCCTGTGGGCGGTGGGCCTCCTCTTCGGCGCGGGGCTGTGCCTGGGAACCCTGGGGATCTTCCTGCCCCGGCTGGCCGCTCTGGGGGCGGTCCCGGCGGCTCTGCTGGCCCGGTATCTGGACGGCGTGATCCAGTGGCTGGCGGGATTTCCCTTCTCCTCGGTGACCATGGGGCCGGTGTACTACCGGGCCTGGATCGTGCTGGTCTATCTGCTGGCCCTGTCTGCCCTCCTTCTGCCGGGCAGAAAGCGGTGGACGGTCCCGGTCTGCTGCGGCGTGTCCACCCTGTGTCTGGCCATTCTGCTCAGCAGCTGGAGCTTCTGGCGGGGGCCGGGGTCGGTCACCGCCCTGGATGTGGGCCAGGGGGAGAGTATTCTGGTCCGCAGCGGCGGCTTTCTCACCCTGGTGGACTGCGGCGGGAGCGGCTATGAGAACGCGGGGGACACCGTGGCCGGCTATCTGGGGGATTTCGGCGTCCGGCGGCTGGACCTGCTGGTGGTGACCCACTTCCATAGGGACCACGCCAACGGGGCGGCCCGCCTGTTGGAGCAGATGGAGGTGGGACTGCTGGCCCTCCCCGATGTGGACCGGGAGAGCCCCATCCGGCAGGAGCTTCTGTCTGCGGCGGAGCGCACAGGCACTGAGGTGCGGTTCATCCGCAGCGACACCGCCCTGGAGCTGGACGGGGAGCGGACGGTCCGCCTGTTTGCCCCGCTGGGCGCAGGGGAGACCAACGAGGAGGGGCTGAGCGTCCTGGTGTCCCAAGGGAGCTTTGACACGCTGATCACAGGCGATATGGGCGCGGATGTGGAGCGGGCCCTGATGGCCCGCACGGAGCTGCCCCGGGTGGAGGTGCTGGCGGTGGGCCATCATGGCTCCCAGTATTCCACAGGGCAGGAGCTGCTGGAGCAGATCCGTCCGGAGGTGGCCCTGATCTCCGTGGGAAAGCATAACGGCTACGGCCATCCGGACCCGGGGACGGTGGAGCGTCTGCTGGCGGCCGGGGCGGAGGTGTACCGGACCGATCTGCACGGGACGGTCGCCGTCCGGCGGAACGAGACCTGATCGGATGAAAGGAGGGGGAGCCCATGGCCTTTCCCCTGACAGAGGAACAAAAGAGAATCGTGGATGACCGGGGCGGGGAACTGCTGGTCTCCGCCGCCGCAGGCTCGGGCAAGACCCGGGTGCTGGTGGAGCGGCTCATGGACCGGGTGACCCGGGAGGGACTGGATCTGGACCAGTTTCTGGTCATTACCTACACCAAGGCGGCCGCGGGGGAACTGCGGGCCCGTATCGCCCAGGAGCTGTCTGCCCGGCTGGCAGAGGCCCCCAACGACAGGCACCTCCGCCGGCAGACCGCCCTGGTCTATCAGGCGCAGATCTCCACCATCCACGCCTTCTGCGCCTCCCTCCTCCGGGAGAGCGGGCACCTGCTGGATCTGGATCCGGACTTCCGCCTGTGCGACGAGGGGGAGGGCCATGTGATGATGGCCCAGGTGCTGGAGGATGTGCTGGAGGAGCAGTACCAGGGCATCGACCCGGAGGGGGACTTCGCCCTTTTGGTGGACACCCTCTCCGCCGGACGGGACGACAGCCGCCTGGCCCAGATCGTGCTGGACGTGTTCGGACGGATCCAGAGCCACCCGGAGCCCCTGCGCTGGCTGGAGGAGCAGAAGGCGGCGTGGGAGCTGGACGGGATCGCCGATGTGGGACAGACCCCCTGGGGGGCGCTGCTTCTGGAGGACGCCGCCCGGCTGGGGCGGGACTGCATCCGCCGCCTGGAGCAGGCGGTGGGGCTGTGCGGAGAGGACGAGCTGCTGGAGCAGAACTACGCGCCCTCCCTCCAGGCTGCCCTGGAGCAGGCGGAGGCCCTGTGCGCCGCCGCGGACCGGCACAGCTGGGACCAGGTCTGCGCCTGCCTGCCCATCCCCTTCCCGGCGGTGGGCCGGAAGCGGAAGCGGACCAGAGAGCTCAGCCCCATGGAGGAGGCCCGGGCCCAGAGGGCTGTGGAGCGGGTGAAGGCCCTGCGGGACGGTGCGAAGGAGCAACTGATCCGCCTGGGGGAGCGGTTCGACGGGGACAGCGGCCAGCTGCTGGCCGACCTGGCGGAGGCCCGGCCGGCGGTGCGGGGGCTGATGGATCTGGTGGCCCGGTTCCAGGAGGCGTATCAGAGGGAGAAGGCGCGCCGGGGGGTGCTGGACTTCTCCGACCTGGAGCACTTTGCGGTGCAGCTGCTGCGGGACCCGGAGACCGGGCGGCCCACCCCACTGGCGGCCAGCTGGTCGGCCCGCTTTGCCGAAGTAATGGTGGACGAGTATCAGGACACCAACCAGGTGCAGAATGCCATTTTCACCGCCATCTCGGACGGGGGGCGCACGCTCTTTCAGGTGGGGGATGTAAAGCAGTCCATCTACCGCTTCCGCTTGGCTGACCCTACCATTTTTCTGGACAAATACCGCCGCTTCCGGGACGGGGAGGAGGCCGGAGCCGGAGAGCCCCGCCGCCGGGTGCTCTCCCGGAACTTCCGCTCCCGCCCCCAGGTGCTGGAGGGCTGCAACGACCTGTTCCGGGCAGTGATGTCCCGGGACTTCGGCGAGGTGGACTACACCGACGATCAGGCGCTGGTCCCCGGGGCGGCTTTCCAGCCGGGGGAGGACGACGCCCTGGAGCTGGATGTGCTGGACCTGGCCTTCCTGGGGGAGCAGGAGGAGGGGGAGCGGGAGGACAAGAACCGCCTGGAGGCCCGGTGGGCCTCACGGCGGATCCGGGCGCTGCTGGACCGGCCCCTGATGGTGAAGGACGGAGATGGGACGCGGCCTCTGCGCCCCTCTGACGTGATGATCCTTCTGCGCAGCCCCGGCGTGGTGCTGCACCACTACCTCCGGGCGCTGAGCGAGGAGGGGATCCCCTGGTCCGCCGACGGCGGTGGGGACCTCTTTGACACCACAGAGGTGAATGTGGCCTTGGCGCTGCTTCAGATCGTGGACAACCCCAGGCAGGATGTGCCCCTCATCGCCGCTCTGCGCTCCCCGGTGTTCGGCTTTGACGGGGATAAGCTGGCTTTCCTCCGGGCGGGGGCCAAGGGGGACTTCTATACCGCGGTGGCCGAGGCGGCCGGGCGGGGGGACCAGGCGTGCCGGGACTTCCTGGAGCAGCTGGAGGAACTGCGCTTCGGCGCGGGCGAGCGCACCTGCCGGCAGCTGATTTGGCACATCTATGAAAAGACCAATCTGCTGGGCCTGTTTGGGGCCATGCCCGGCGGGCAGGAGCGGCAGGACAACCTGCTGGCCCTGTACGCCCTGGCGGGGCAGCTGGAGGACAGCGGCTGCCGCTCTCTGTTTCAGTTCCTGCTCCGGCTGGAGCGGCTGCGTCAGACGGGGGCCAAGCTGCCTTCTGCCGGCTCCGGACGGGAGGGAGAGGGGGTCTCCATCCTGTCTATCCACCGCTCCAAGGGGCTGGAAAAGCCGGTGGTGCTGGTGTGCGGCCTGTCCCGGCGGCTGAACCGGGAGGATCTGATGCGCCCGGTGCTCTTTCACCCGGTCCTGGGGGTGGGGCCCAAGGGGCTGGACCGGGAGCGGATGGTGGAGTACCCCACTCTGGCCCGTCGGGCCGTGTCCCGGCAGCTGGAGCGGGAGATGATGGCAGAGGAGCTGCGGCTGCTCTATGTGGCCATGACCCGGGCACAGGAGAAGCTGATCCTGTCTGTGGCTCTGACAGAGGGGGCGCGTGCCCTGGAGCGGCTGGCCCAGGAGGCCGCCGTCCCCATCCCAACCGCCGCCCTGGAGCGGCAGCAAAGCGTGGGCGCGTGGGTGCTTCTCCACGCCCTCACCCGGCCGGAGGCGGAGGGGCTGCGGGCCCTGGCCGGCGGACCGGATGAGCTTGCGGCTGGCCTGGGCCCGGCCTGGGACATCCGCTGGGTGCAGGGGGATGAGCTGGAGGCGGGGACAGAGGAGCGCCCCGGCCGCTTTGCGGACCTGGCACAGGAGGGCGGAGCGGCGGAGGACCTGACTGCCGCCCTGACCTGGACCTATCCCCATGAGGCGGCGGTGTCCATGCCGTCCAAGCTGACCGCCACCCAGCTGAAGGGCCGTGTCCTGGACCAGGAGGCCGCCCAGGAGGGGGCGGAGCTGGGGAGCAGCCGGGAAAAGCGGCGACCGGAGGGGCTTTCCCGGCCGGACTTCATGGTGCGGGAGCGGGGGCTGACCGCTGCCCAGCGGGGGACCGCCCTCCACCTGGCCATGCAGTATCTGCCGCTGGAGGGAGACCACAGCCCTGAGTCGGTCCGGGAGGAGCTACGCCGCCTGACGGCGGAAGGCTTCCTCACCAGCCAGCAGGGGGAGGCGGTCCCGCCGGAGGTCCCGGCGGCCTTCTTCGCCTCAGAACTGGGGCGGCAGCTGCTGGACGCCCGGGAGGTGCACCGGGAGTTCAAATTCTCCATTCTGATGCCCGCTGCCGACTATGGGCCCGGACTGGAGGGGGAGGAGGTGCTTCTCCAGGGCGTAGTGGACTGCTGGTTCGCCGGGCCGGATGGGATCACCGTGCTGGACTTCAAAAGCGACCGCATCCGCCCGGGAGGAGAGGCGGCCCGGGGGGAGGAGTACCGCCCCCAGCTGGAGGCGTACAGCCGGGCGCTGGAGCGGATCACCGGACGGAGGGTGGTCCGCCGGATCCTGTGGTTCTTTGCCACAGGGACCGGAGTGGAGCTGTGAAGGGCTCCCCCTTCCAGAGCGCAGGATTCATAAACTCTTCATCATTACTCCCTTGAAAAGCCCTGTGGAACATGATACACTGAGACAAACCCAGGCGCGGGAGCGCCGTATGAGTTTGGTATTCCGGGCCCCGCGGAGGCGGGCCCCAACAACGGATGAGACACAGGAGGATGCTGTGAAAGGTATCGTATTAGCCGCGGGGAAGGGGACACGCCTTTACCCCATGACCAAGCCGGTGAGCAAGCCGCTGCTTCCGGTATATGATAAGCCGCTGATCTATTATCCCATCGCCATTCTGATGCAGGCCGGGATCTCGGACATCATGGTGATCGTCCCGCCGGGAGAGACCGGAACCTTCCGGGCCCTGCTGGGGGACGGCGCTCAGTACGGGCTGAAGATCACCTTTGCCGAGCAGCCGGTGGCCCGGGGGATCGCGGACGCCCTGCTGATCGGCCGGGAGTTCGTGGGGGAGGACCAGGTCTGCCTGGTGCTGGGGGACAACATTTTCTATGCCCCCTCTCTGGGCGAGACGCTGAAGGCCGCGGCGGCCAACCGCTCCGGGGCCACGGTGTTCGGCTATTGGGTGGAGGACCCACGCCCCTTCGGTGTGGTGGAGTTCGGTGAGGACGGACGGGCCATCTCCATCGAGGAGAAGCCCCGCCATCCCAAGTCCAACTATATCATCCCCGGCCTGTATTTTTATGACCATCAGGTCATGGAGATCGCCGGGAATCTGAAGCCCTCCGCCCGGGGAGAGCTGGAGATCACCGACGTGAATCTGGAGTATCTGCGCCGGGGCCAGCTCCGGGTGGTCCCGCTGGAGCGGGACTTCACCTGGCTGGACGCCGGGACGGCGGACAGCCTGCTTGTTGCGGGACAGACCATCAAGCAGATCCAGGATCGGACGGGCCGGTATGTGGGCTGCCTGGAGGAGCTGGGGCTCCGGGAGGGCTGGGTCACCGCAGAGCAGGTCCACCAGATCGGAGACGAGCTGAGCATGACGCTGTACGGCAAGTATCTCCAATGCCTGTAATCACACAGCAAAGGCAGAGCGAGGGGGCCGGAACGGCCCCCTCTTTTTCCATTTCTTCTCTCCGATGGGCGGAGCAGCATATTTGAGAAAGGGGAAGGTTTCAATGAAAGTAACAGGCGCGTATTTCAGCCCGACGGGGGGCACCAAGCGGGCGCTGGAGGCCCTGTGCGGGCTGTTCAGCGGGGAGGCGGACCTGGTGGAGCTCACCGGACCCAAGAAGGGGAGCAGGAGCCTGGGCCCGGAGAATCTGCTGGTCCTGGCCCTGCCGGTGTACGCCGGCCAGATCCCGGCGGTACCCGGCCTGCTGGACGGGCTGAAGGGGGACGGCACTCCCTGCGTCCTCATGGCGACGTATGGCAACCGGCACTATGACAACGCCCTGGCCCAGATGAAGCGGCTGATGGAGGCCCGGGGCTTCCGCTGTGTGGGGGCGGCCGCGGTCATCACCCCCCACATCTTTGCCCCGACCCTGGGTGTGGGCCGCCCGGACGGGGAGGACCTGGAGGTCCTGGCCCGCTTTGCCCAGGGGGTGAAGGACAAGCTGGCCTCCGGCGCGGCGGGCAGCGTGGAGCTGCCCGGGGATCCGGAGCCCCCCGCCCACCCCGCAGTCCCGGTGAAAAAGGACCGGGACTGGGACACCTGCCTGGGCTGCGGCTTCTGTGCCCAGGTGTGCCCCACTGGGGCCATGGATCCCAAGACCCTGCTGTGGGATACGGAGAAGTGCATCAGCTGTATGGCCTGCGTGTCCCGGTGCCCGGTGGGGGCGCTGGGCTATAACTCCGCTGCCATTGCCAGCCGGCTGACGGAGAAATTCTCGGAGCGCCGGCCTGTGGAGGTGTTCCTGTAAGGGAGAAACGGCGCAAGGGCTGCCGGGACCGGGTTGGAGCGGTCCCGGCAGCCTGTTCCGGCGGGGAAGGAGTGGAGAGATGAAAAAGCGTATCCTGATGCTGGCCACCGGCGGGACCATCGCATCCCGGGAGAGCGGCCAGGGCCTGGCCCCGGCCATCACCTCGGAGGAACTGCTGGGCTATGTGCCGGGGATCGGCGGGCTGTGCCAGGTGGAGACCGTCCAGCTGATGAATCTGGACAGCACCAATGTAGGCCCCTCCCACTGGCTGAGCATTGCCCGGGCCATCGAGGCGCGGTACCGGGACTATGACGGCTTTGTGGTGACCCACGGCACGGACACCATGGCCTATACAGCGGCGGCCCTCTCCTATCTGATCCAGCGCTCCCCCAAGCCCATTGTGCTCACCGGCTCTCAGCGGTCCATCTGCATGGAGAACACCGACGCCCGGATGAACCTGTACAACGCCTTCCTGTATGCGGCGGCGGAGGGATCGAGAGGGGTGAGCCTGGTCTTTGACGGCAAGGTGATCTCCGGCACCCGGGCCCGGAAGGAGCGGACCAAGAGCTTCAATGCCTTCTCCAGCGTGGACTATCCGGAGCTGGCCATCATCCGGGACGGACGGCTGATCCGGTATCTGGCCGAGCTGGACCACAGGGACGGCCCGGAATTTTTCCACTGTCTGGAGGAGCGGGTGCTGCTGCTCACCCTGATCCCGGGGATGGGGGCGGACGCCCTCTCTGCCCTGCGGGACAGCTATCAGGCGGTGATCCTTCAGAGCTTTGGGGTGGGCGGAGTTCCCGGCGGAGGCAGCGGCCCCTTTGCCCAGGCCATGGAGGACTGGCTGCGGGCGGGGAAAACCATTGTGATGATGACCCAGGTGCCCTATGAGGGCAGCGATATGGCGGTCTATCAGGTGGGCTATCAGGTGAAGGAGAAGTACCAGCTGATGGAGGCATACAACATGACCCTGGAGGCGGCGGCCACCAAGCTGATGTGGGTCCTGGGACAGACCCGGGATCCGCAGGAGATCCGCAGGCTGTTCTACCGGCCGGTCCAGTGGGACATCATCCGCTGAGCCGGGACCGGGGGCAGGAGGGAGGGATCAGCTCCAGCAGCTGGGAGAGCAGAAGCGCGGCCTGCCTCTTCTGTTGGGGATCGAGCGGTTTGAGACAGTCCACTGCCTCCAGCAGGAGAAGCGCGGAGAGCAGCCGTTCCTCGGTGTGCTGATCGGTCAGCAGGACCTGAGGCGCGACGCCCAGATTTTGCGCGATCTGTTCCACGGTGCCCAGGGTGGAATTGCCCAGTCCGTGCAGGATGTTCCTCAGGGTCGAGTGCCCGATCCCCAGTTCACAGGAGAATTCCTCCAGTGTGGTGTGTCTGGCCCGGTAGATCAGGCGGAGGTTCCGGGTGAGGCTTTGGTTGAGAGAATCTGTGGTTTCCAGCGTCATCGCGGGATCATCTCACTTTCCAGAGAGATTTGGGCGGAATGCAGAGAAGCGCAGGAATGACCGCGCCTCCCTCCGCGCCCTGGGAAAAATCATAGGGAAAACAGTCGAAATTTTCAAGGATATGATATTGGAAAATTTTACACTATACTGGATATGGGCGGGATCGTGCGGAGGGAAGCATGAAATGCCTCTTGCAGAATGAAGGATTTTGTGGCAGAATAGGGGCTGTCGAATCAAAACAAAACGGGGAGGGGACGCAGTGGATCTGTTGAGGCGCTGGCTCAGGCTGATGGCCGCAGCGGCTGTGCTGTGCTGTGTTCTGCTGCCCGGAGCGTGGGCGGCGGAAGGGGAGACCTGTTCCGCCACCATTTTATTTACCCACGACCTCCACTCCAGCTTCCTTCCCCGAAAGGACGGGAGCGGAGGGACCGCGGGGGGCTATGCCCGGCTGGCCTCCGCGCTGAAGGAGGAGCGGGCCGCCCATCCGGAGGCGCTGACTGTGGACGGCGGGGACTTCTCTGTGGGGTCGCTGATCCAGAGCCTGTACACCACCCAGGCGGCGGAGCTGCGCACCATGGGCGCCATGGGCTATGACGCAGTGACGGTGGGCAACCACGAATTTGACGGCGCCGGCCTGGGATTTGGCGGGATGCTGACCGCCGCCCGCCGGAGCGGGGAGGAGACCCCGGCCCTGCTTCTGGCCAATTACCGGCCTGAGGAGGACAGCCCGAACCGGCTGGACCTCCAGCGGGCCATGGCTGCGTACGGCGTGGAGGAATCCATCCTTTTGGAGCGGGGCGGCGTGACCTATGGGATATTCGGCTTGATGGGCCGGGACGCCCACGCCTGCGCCCCCACCTCCGGTTTTGTGCTGGAGGATCCGGTCCGGGCCGCCCGCCGGTGTGTGGAGCGGCTGGAGGAGCAGGGCGCCCAGGTCATTGTCTGCCTGTCCCACGGCGGGACCAGCACGGAAGGCGCATCGGAGGACGAGGAGCTGGCCCGGGCAGTGGAGGGGATCGACCTGATCGTCTCCGGACACACCCACACCACACTGGAGGCGCCCATCCTTGCCGGTGAGACCTATATCGTCTCCGCCGGGGAGTATGGAAAGAATCTGGGGTCCATCACCCTGTCCTGGAATGAGGACGGGGAAAAGACTCTGACGGATTACCGCCTGATCCCCATTGACGGGACGAGGCAGAGCGACCCGGAGGTCGCCGCCCTGATCGAGGGCTGGAAGCGCCAGGTGAGCAGCAGCTATCTGGCCCCGTACGGGCTGACCTATGACCAGGGGCTCACCCGGCTGAGCTTTGACCTGCCCACCCCGGAGTCCGGGGTCCAGGCGGGCAGCGCTCTGGGAGAGCTGACGGCGGACGCCTATCTGTGGGCCGCAGAGCAGCTGGCGGGCCTGGAGACTGGGCCGTCCACCGTGGCAGTGACGGCAGACGGCGTGCTCCGCGCGCCGCTGTATGCCGGAGAGATCACCACCTCCATGGCCTTTGATGTGCTGTCCATGGGGGTGGGAGAGGATGGAAACGCCGGATTCCCTCTGGTGTCCTGTTATCTCACCGGGAAGGAGCTGCGGGCGGTGGCTGAGGTGGACGCCTCGGTGACCCCTCTCATGCCGGCGGCCCAGCTGTATATGGCGGGGATGTCCTATTCCTTCAATACCCACCGGGTGCCCTTCAACCGGGTGACCGGCGTGTGGCTCACGGGCGAAAAAACGACCATTCTGTCGGAAAAACACACCGAGACAGAGACATGGAAGAACGAACTGGAGAACGACCGGCTCTACCGGGTGATTACCGGGATGTACTCCGCCCAGATGCTGGATACCGTGAAGGAGCGATCCTTCGGGCTGTTGTCCATCGTGCCCAAGGATGAGCAGGGGGAGCCTGTAACGGACTTTTCCCAGCGCATCCTCCGGGACCGGAACGGAAATGAGATCAAGGAGTGGTACGCCCTGGCGGCTTATCTCCGCTCATTTGGAGAGAAGGGCGTCCCCAATGCCTATGCCCTGTCCGGTGGGGACGGCCGCAAGCAGGTGAGCCACAGCTGGAGCCCCGGGCAGCTGCTGTGGCATCTGAACTGGATCGGCTTTGCCGCGCTGGCTCTGCTGGCGCTGGCCGCGGCGGCAGTGGTGCTGCTGGTGCACTGGGCCGTCCGGTCCCGGCGGAGAGGCCGCCGGGGAGGCGGATACCGCCGCCGCCGGCTGTTCTGAATTTGTTGTCCCTGCGCGGCGGGGCCGCGCGTTGATATTTGAACGCAGGGGGGAGACCGCAGCTTCCGAGGAGACGCGGCCGACTGAATGCGATTCGAGGAGGAGAAACCGTGAAACAGCAGTATCAAATTGTGAAGAAGAAGGTGCTCACGCCGGAGATCAGCCAGATCTCCGTCCATGCGCCCCTGGTGGCTGCCAAGGCGAAGGCCGGACAGTTCATCATCCTGCGCGTGGACGAGAACGGGGAGCGCATCCCGCTGACCATCTCCAGCGCGGATCAGGAAAACGGGACCATCACCGTCATCTTCCAGAAGGTGGGCGGCACGACCCTGGCCCTGGATCAGCTGAACGAGGGTGACTGCCTGCACGACTTTGTGGGCCCCCTGGGTGAGCCCACCCATGTGGAGGATCTGGGCCGGGTGGCCGTCCTGGGCGGCGGCCTGGGATGTGCCATCGCGCTGCCGGTGGCCCGCGCCCTGCACGAGGCGGGCAACCAGGTGGACCTGATCGGCGGCTTTAAGACAAAGGACATCGTCATCCTGGAGGAGGAGATGTCCCACGCCTGTACCGACCTTCATATCTGCACCGACGACGGCACCTATGGCTATCACGGTTTCGTCACCGGCAAGCTGGAGGAGCTCATCCAGAGCGGGGTCAAGTTCGACCACGTCTTTGCCATCGGCCCCCTGATGATGATGAAGTTTGCCTGTAAGCTGACAGAGAAGTACAGCATCCCCACCACCGTCAGCATGAACCCCATTATGATCGACGGCACCGGGATGTGCGGCGGCTGCCGCCTCACTGTGGGCGGCGAGGTGAAGTTCGCCTGCGTGGACGGCCCGGACTTTGACGGCCATCAGGTGGATTTCGACGAGGTGATCGCCCGCAACGCCACCTACCGCGAGTTTGAAGCAGAGCGGAAGAGAGATCATCTCTGCCGCCTGGGAGGAGGTGCCCTCAATGGCTAATATGCAGATGACCAAGACTCCCATGCCGGAGCAGGATCCCCAGGTCCGCAATGCCAACTTCCTGGAGGTGGCTCAGGGCTATACCCTGGAGCAGGCCATGAATGAGGCTCAGCGGTGCATCCACTGCAAGAACCCCGCCTGTGTCAGCGGCTGTCCCGTGGGCATCCCCATCCCGGACTTCCTGGCCAAGGTGGCGGAGGGCGACATCGCCGCCGCCTATGAGATCCTGTCCAACGCCAACGCCCTGCCCGCCATCTCCGGCCGCGTGTGCCCCCAGGAGAACCAGTGCGAGGGCAAGTGCGTCCGGGGCGTGAAGGGCGAGCCCGTAGCCATCGGCCGGGTGGAGCGCTTCGTGGCCGACTGGGCGGCCCAGCAGGGCATCGCCAACGTGGCCACCGCCCCCAAGAACGGCCACAAGACGGCGGTCATCGGCTCCGGCCCCGCCGGCCTGACCTGCGCCGGGGAGCTGGCCCGCATGGGCTATGACGTCACGGTGTTCGAGGCGTTCCACACCGCCGGCGGCGTGCTGACCTACGGCATCCCGGAGTTCCGTCTGCCCAAGGCCATCGTGGCCCGGGAGGTGTCCAACCTGGAGAAGATGGGGGTGGACATCGAGCTGAACATGGTCATCGGCAAGGTCCTCACCATCCCCGAGCTGTTCCAGCGGGGCTATGAGGCGGTGTTCGTCGCCTCCGGCGCCGGCCTGCCCATGTTTATGAAGATCCCCGGCGAGGGACTGGTGGGCGTCTACTCCGCCAACGAGTACCTCACCCGCATCAACCTGATGAAGGCCTATCAGGAGGGCAGCGAGACTCCCATCCTCCACAACAAGAAGGTGGCCGTGGTGGGCGGCGGCAACGTGGCCATGGACGCCGCCCGGTGCGCCAAGCGCCTGGGGGCCGAGGTCCACATCGTCTACCGCCGCTCCGAGGCGGAGCTCCCCGCCCGCGCCGAGGAGGTCCACCACGCCAAGGAGGAGGGCATCATTTTCGACCTGCTCACCAATCCCATCTCCATCGAGGGGGATGAGAAGGGCCATGTCCAGTCCATGACCTGCATCCGGATGGAGCTGGGCGAGCCTGACGCCTCCGGACGCCGCCGCCCTGTCCCCATGGAGGGCAGTGAGTTCAAGATGGAGGCCGACGCGGTCATCATGGCGCTGGGCACCTCTCCCAACCCCATGAGCACCAAGGGCACTGAGGGTCTGGAAAAGACCCGCAAGGGCTGCGTGGCCGCCGACGAGAACGGTCAGACCAGCCTGCCCGGTGTGTTCGCCGGCGGCGACGCCGCCACCGGAGCCGCTACGGTCATTCTGGCCATGGGCGCCGGTAAGCACGCGGCCAAGTCCATCGACGCGTACATCAAGAGCAAGGGCTGATCCAGAGTATATAAACAATATGCGGGGCGCTGCCAACGGCAGCGCCCCGCGTGTTTTTGTGTCGGGACAGGTCAGGACTGGGATTTGCTCCTCCGAAGGGGCCGGAGCAGAGCGGACAGGTCCGCCTCCATCACCAAAATCCCCAGCATCAGCAGGGCCGCGCCTGCGTAAGCCCGGGGGGAGAGGACCTCGTGAGCCACAAAAAAGGCAAAGATGGAGTTGAACACCGGCTCCAGGCAGAAGATGACCCCTACATGGGAGGCGGTGGTGTACTGGAGGGCCACCGACTGGATCAGGAAGGCGGCTCCGGTGCAGAACAGGGAGAGCACTAGGACAGAGGCCCAGACAGCGGGGGTACGGGGAAGGTCCGGCCCCTCCAGAAAAATGCTGAGGACCAGCATCCCCAGGCCGGTGACCAGCTGCTGATAGACGCCCAGCTGGAAGGCGTCCACCTCCGGACGGGCCACCGCCCGCTCTGTGATGATGAGATAGACGGCGTTGGACAGGGCGCACAGGATGCACAGAATGTCCCCCAGGGCGGGGCGCAGGTCGTCAGACAGGGTGAGCAGGGCGATGCCCGTCACCGCCATGACCAGCACCAGAGCCAGCTTCCGGGAGGGCCTGCGGCGGAAGAACAGGAAGTCCAGCAGGGGGGTAAAGACCACCGGCAGGGCACACAGAAAGCCGGCGTTGGACAGGCTGGTGTATTTGACCCCGAAGGTGGTGGCGGTGTATACGCAAAACAGGGCCGCTCCGGTGGCAAGGGCGGTCTTGAGGGTGGCGGCGCTGGGATGGCGCAGCCGTGGAAGAAAGCACAGGCCCCCCACCACAAAGGCCAGCAGGAACCGAATGGCGTTGAGACTGAACACCCCTACCTCCGTCAGCGCCAGATCGGTGAGGAGATAGGAGATCCCCCAGAAGAAGGTGACCAGGACTAGCATCAGGTCCGCTTTCAGCTGCGTCCGCACAGCGCTCCCTCCCTATGCTTGATGAGAGCATTATAACATAGTGCTCGCCGCTTTGAAAGATAAAATATGACACATCTCACAAAAATATCGGGAGGGGACCTCCCTTCCCGCTTTACAGCGGGCGGCGGGGTGTGGTACACTGGGAGACAGAAGGATCCGAACAGGACCGGAAGGGAGAACTGCTGTGATGGAAAAACCGACAGAATACACGCTGACCTGGGAGGTCACCGATGAGATGACAGCCAAGCGCATTGGGAGCGCGGGCTCCAAGATCCTGTCCACCCCCAATATGGTGGCTCTGATGGAGGCGGCGGCTCTGGAGCTGGCCAAGGCATATCTGGACGAGGGGATGACCACGGTGGGGGCGGAGGTCCACTGCCGCCATCTGGCCCCCACCCCCGTGGGGATGAAGGTAAGCGCCACCGCGCGCCTGCGCTCCATCGAGCGGCGGAAGATGTGGTTCGACATCGAGGTGAACGACGAGAAGGGCAAGTGCGGCGAGGGCTCTCACCTCCGGATCATGGTGGCCCCCAAGGGGATCCAGGAGAAGGCGGAGCAGAAAAAGGACTGAACCCCGGTCTGCGGGGAGACCCACGAAAAGCGGACGGCGTAAGCCGTCCGCTTTTCGTGGCCGGAAGGCGGAGGACAGGCGGGTTGACTGACCGGGGGAAAATTCAGAAGTTCTTAAGATTTTGGCCCTTGCATCTTAAAGAGTCTGTGCTATGCTAGAGGTCAGAAGTACATCCGAATGAGGAGAGGGGACAAGAGGCTATGCACACCATCCTGATCTGTGACGACGACAGGGACATCGTATCCGCCCTGGACATCTATCTTACCAGCGAGGGCTACCGCACACTGAAGGCATACAACGGCCTGGAGGCCATCCAGGCGGTGGAGCGCAATGAGGTCCACCTGATCCTGATGGACATTATGATGCCGGAGCTGGACGGGATCCGGGCCACCGCCCGGCTGCGGGAGGGGAGCAATATCCCCATCATCCTCCTCACAGCCAAGAGCGAGGACGCGGACAAGATCCTGGGGCTGAACATCGGCGCGGACGACTATATCACCAAGCCCTTCAACCCCCTGGAGGTGATCGCGCGGGTAAAGAGCCAGCTGCGGCGGTACACCTCCCTGGGGGGCGCGGAAAAGGGCCCCGGACTGCTGACCGTGGGTCCCATCGCCATGGACGACGGGGCCAAGCAGGTGACGGTGGACGGGGAGCCGGTGTCCCTGACGCCCATTGAGTACAACATCCTGCGCCTTCTGATGACCCATCCGGGACAGGTGTTTTCCTCCGCCCAGATCTATGAGCAGGTCTGGAACGACCCGGCCTACGGCTCGGAAAACACGGTGGCCGTCCATATCCGCCACCTGCGGGAGAAGATCGAGATCGACCCCGCGGACCCCCGGTATCTGAAGGTGGTGTGGGGGCTGGGCTACAAGATGGAGAAGGGGGGACTCTGAGTGAAAAAGCTGCGGGACAGTCTGTCTGTCCGGGCGGGGGCATGGGTCCTGTTTCTGGCCATGGTCAGCGGGGCGGTATTTTTTGGCCTGCAGTGTGTGCGGGGCATTCAGTACCAGGGAGCGGATGATGCCAGAGAGACCGGCACGTTTGTGCAGATGCTGGAGGAGCGGGAGCAGCAGGTGCTGGAGCTGCTGCTCTGTCAGCTTCAGATGAAGGATGATGCCTTGGATTATGTGGAGCGGCAGACCTGCCGGGAGCAGCTGGAGCAGCTGGGGGAACAGCTGGATCCGGAGCAGACCAACTTCCGCTATCAGATCCTGAGTGCGGATGGGAACCAGGTGCTGCTTGGCAATCTGGAGGGGGACTCCGGCCTGGAGGCCCTGGTGTCCCAGGTCTGGTATCTGCGCCTCCCCGTCTCCGGCGTGAGACAGATGGCGCTGGAGTCTGAGACGATCCTGGAATTTTCCGTGGTGGAGGCGGAGAACCTCTTGATCGACAGCACACCCGCCGCTGAGGCGGCGGAGGAGATGGCTGTGCTCCGCTGCGGGGTGCTGAAGCTGGACCGGATGGAGGTCCAGGACGAATTTCTCCGTCTGGAGCAGGAGTTTGCCCGCTGTCAGATGAATTTTGCCTTCTATCTGACTCTGGCGCTGAGCTTTGCCGCGGCGGCGGCCGGACTGCTGTTCTTCCTGCTGTGGGCCTCCGGGCGCAGGACAGAGGGTGAGGAGGCCGTCCTGCCCTGGCCGGATCGGATCTTTACCGAGGTGTGGGTCCTGCTGCTTGCGGGCGGAACAGGGCTGCTGCTGGTGCTGCTGAGCGAGTATGGGAGTTATTTGTCCTGGGCGGCGTATCGGGCGGACAGCGGGCAGCTGGACACACTGTGCGCCGCCGGGACCGCAGTCATCACAGCCTGGGCGCTGCTGGCGGCCATGTTCCTCCGGACGGTCGCAGTGCGGCTGAGAGTCCGGGCCCTGGCCCGGACCACCCTGCTGTGCAGGGTGGTAAGCTTCCTGTGGAAGCGGTTTTCTGTGTTTTTCCGGGAACTGCCTCTCACCTGGAAAACAGTGATGTGCTTTCTGCTGTATTTGGGGTCTGTCTTTGCGGTGGACCATCTTTGGCCGTTCCGCTACTGGTATCCCCTGCCTGGGGCGGCGGTGAATCTGGCGGTGCTCATGGGCCTGTGCTGGTGGGCCGCCGGCTTCGGCCGGGTGCGGAAGGGGACGGAGATCATCGCCGCCGGCAACCTGAACCATCAGATCGAGACTGTCCATCTGCCAGCGGATCTGAGGGGCCACGCCGAGGCGCTGAATAACATCTCCGGCGGACTGACCACCGCAGTGAACGAACAGATGAAGAGCGAGCGCTTCAAGGCGGAGCTGATCACCAACGTATCCCACGACCTGAAAACCCCCCTGACCTCCATCATCAACTATGTCAACCTTCTGAAAACCACCGATCAGACCGACCCCAGGGCCCAGACCTATATCGAGGTGCTGGACCGGAAATCCCAGCGGCTGAAGAAGCTGACGGAGGACCTGGTGGAGGCCAGCAAGGCGTCCACAGGGGTGCTGGCGGTGAACCGGGAGAAGATCGGGATGGCCCAGCTGCTGGACCAGGCGCTGGGGGAGTACGAGGAGAAGCTGGAGGAGAAGCAGCTGGCCGTGGTGTGCACCGTTCCGGAGGGGGAGAGCTATGTCTACGCCGACGGACGGCACCTGTGGCGGGTCATCGACAACCTGCTGTCCAACTGTGCCAAATACGCCCTGGAGGGCACCCGGGTCTATATCGAGCTGGTCCGGGGCAAGGGGAGCGTGAGCCTGTCAGTGAAAAATATCTCCCGGGAGGCGCTGAATGTGCCGCCGGAGCGGCTGATGGAGCGATTCGTCCGGGGGGAGGAGTCCCGGAGCACCGAGGGCTCCGGCCTGGGGCTGTCCATCGCCCGGAGCCTGACGGAGCTCCAGGGCGGGACCTTCGAGCTGGCGGTGGACGGAGACCTGTTCAAAGCGATCGTCACCCTGCCCCAGTCGTCGTAAAACTGGATCGGGCGGCTCTGCCGCCGGACCGCGGCCTGCCCTGAAGGGGGCGGACCGCGGTCCGCATTTTTTTGGAATACAAAAATCCGGATTCTTTTGCTTTTGCCGCGTCTTTATGGTATGATACCATTATCTATGCGTACTGCGCGCGATCTGGATCTCTTGGCGGGAGGCCGCTCCTCTGACATCCAACTGGACAGTCCCGCTTCTGCGGGGCTGCGGGGGAGGGATCCTGTTTCACCCTTGTGGGAAAGGAGGGGGCGGCATGAAAAAATACTGGCAGAGCGGGGCGGTCCTGCTGCTGCTTCTGCTGACCCTGTCCGGCTGCTTTTTTCGGGAGCCGGAGGACCTGTATCAGAGCCCGGAGCAGTCGGCGGACTACCTCAGTCTGACCCAGACCATCCGGAATGTGAAGGACGCCCTGGCCCAGGAGTACGGGGTGGAGGTGGAGGACGTCTCTGTGATGAGCGGGGACAACACCGCACTGATCCAGCTTCAGGATCTGGACCGGGATGGAGAGCGGGAGACGGCTGTGACCTTTTTCCGGGTGTCTGAGGCAGAAAAGCCCCTGAAAATCTACTTTTTTACCCGGACGGCGGAGGATACCTACACCGTCAGCGCGATGGTGGAGGGAAACGGGACCGCTATCTACCGGGTGGACTATGTGGATCTGAACGGCAGCGGCTGTAAGGAAGTGGTGGTCAGCTGGCAGATGAGCACCGGCGTCTATCTGCTGGGGACCTATTCCCTGGAGGAGGCGATGGTGCGCAGCCTTCAGTATGCGGCCAGCGCCCCGGCGGGGAGCGGCTCCACCCAGAGGATCCCGGACCGGGAGGCCCTGCGGGCCACCGAGTGGATGACCACCGTATATGACGATTACGCCCTGTACGATCTGGACCAGGACACCAGAACCGAGCTGGCGGTGGTCCGGGTGGACAAGGCCGGGACCAACAGCGCGGTGGACCTGTACGGCTGGCGGGACGGCTCCTTTATGGTCCGGGCCTCCGCGCCGCTGTCCATGGGGATCTCCAACGTGGAAAAGAATGGTGTGGAGACCAATTTCCTCAAGGAGGACGGAGATGTGCCGGTCCGGGCGCTGTATATCTCAAGCGAATTGGCCGACGGACACCATGTGGTGGATGTGGTGACCTATCAGGATGGGAACCTGAAAAACCTGAGCCTGGACGAGACAGGGGTCAGCCGGGAGATGCTGGACCGTTATGTGGATCTGGAGCCCACCGACGTCAACGGGGACGGCGTGCTGGAACTGCCCACCCCCATCCCCCTGCCCAGCGGCGGGGACACCTCTGCCTCTGACTTCTGGCTGATCGACTGGAGCCAGTACAGCAGCACGGGGAAAAAGACGATGGTGTGCACCACCTATCACAATGTGGCCGACGGCTGGTATCTGATCGTGCCGGAGGAGTGGAAGGACGAGATCACTCTGCGGCGGCGGGACTCCATTGGACAGCGGTCTGTCATCTTCTACCATTTGGAAGGGGAGGGCGAGGAGCCCACGCCCTTCCTGGTCATCTATAAATTCACTAGCCAGTTCGACCGGGCGGACGCTTCTAACCGCTTCATTCTGCGGGAGGAGGAGGGGGCGGTATATGCCGCCGCCGTCTACGACAGCGGATGGGAACTGGGTATGAGCGAAACGGATCTTCAGGCTGCCTTCCACCTGATCCAGAGCAGCTGGTCCGATTGACGGCGGGACAAGGAGACAGATATGAGAAAAGTGTTGGTATTGGAAGACGAGGAGAATATCCGCAGCTTCGTGGTCATCAATCTGAAGCGTGCGGGCTATGAGACCATCGAGGCCGGCACCGGAGAAGAGGCGCTGGCCGCCCTGAAGGCGAACCCCAGCATCAAGGTGGCCCTGCTGGACATCATGCTGCCGGGGATCGACGGCTTTGAGGTCTGCCGTCGGATCCGGGCCATGGACAATAAGATCGGGATCATCATGCTTACCGCCCGGACCCAGGAGATGGACAAGGTCACCGGCCTGATGACCGGGGCGGACGACTATGTGACCAAGCCCTTCTCGCCTGCGGAGCTGACCGCCCGGGTGGACGCGCTGTTCCGCCGCACCGGCGGCGGGGAGGAGGCAGCTTCCCCGGATGAGATCGTGGAAGCGCCGTTCCGACTGAATACCCGCAACCGCACCCTGGAGAAAAACGGCCAGAGGGTGAAGCTCACCCAGGTGGAGTATGGGATCATCAAACTGTTTATGGAGAACCCGGGGAAGGCCCTGTCCCGGGAGGAGATCCTGGACGCCGTGTGGGGCAAGGATTATTTCGGCGAACTAAAGATCGTGGATGTGAATATCCGCCGCCTGCGCATCAAGATCGAGGACAATCCCACCAAGCCGACGTATGTAAATACGGTGTGGGGCTACGGATATCAGTGGGGCAGCTGAGAGGGAAGCAGTCCGCGGCAGGATGAAGGCCCCATAGACTGGGAGAGGAGGTGCTCAAAATGGCGAAGAAGGTCGTTGTGACCGATAAAGTGAAGATCCGGGGCATCCGCCGGCGCTGGCTGATCAACAGCGTGGGCGTGGTGCTGCTGGTGCTGGCCCTGGCGCTGGGGACCTTTTCCACCGCCATGTGGAGCTACTACTACTCCAGCACGATGAACGACTTGAAACGGCGGGCGGCGGACGACGCGGGAGGCTTTGCCTCCTTCACCCGCAGCCAGTATTGGACCAACGCCCAGAACGCGGTGCAGAAATTTGAGGATAAGACCAAGCTGGAGCTCCAGTTTCTGGACGTCACCGGGGCGGTGCAGTACTCCAGCAACGATCTGGCCGCCGGCACCACGCCGGGGACCCAGGACATCCAGGGCGCGCTGAATTACCAGGAAGCCGTGGCCTGGAAGGGGACCGACCCCCATACCGGCGAGCGGGTGGTGGCTGCCTCCGCTCCCATCGTCTACCATGGGCAGACGGTGGCGGTGGTGCGGTATGTGACCTCACTGGTGGCCATTGACTGGCAGTTTTTCCTGGCGATGGGTCTGGCCTGTCTGCTGGGGGCGGCCATCCTGGCCCTGGTCTACTTCTCAAACCTCTACTTCGTCCGCTCCATTGTGGAGCCCCTGGCCAGCATCACAGAGACTGCCCGGCTCATCGCCGACGGAAGCTATGGGGTGCAGATCGAGAAAAAATTCGACGATGAGGTGGGAGAGCTCACCGACACCATCAACGATATGTCCATGAAGATCAAGCAGTCGGAAAAGACGCAGTCGGAATTTATCTCCTCCGTCTCCCATGAGCTGCGCACCCCGCTGACGGCCATCACCGGATGGGCGGAGACCATCCAGGGCGGCGAGCTGAAGGATCCCCGGGATGTGCGGAAGGGAATGGACATCATCGTCTCTGAGGCCCGGCGGCTGACCAATATGGTGGAGGAGCTGCTGGAGTTCTCCCGCATTGAGGACGGCCGGTTCACCCTGTCGGTGGAGCCGCTGGACCTGAAGGCGGAGTTGGAGGACGCGGTGTACACCTATCGGGAGTTTTTCCGCCGGGAGGGCATCGAACTGACCTATCAGGACTGCCCGGAGGAGATGCTTCCCATCAGCGGAGACCCGGAGCGGCTGCGCCAGGTGTTCTGCAATCTGCTGGATAATGCGGCCAAGCATGGCGGCTCCGGCAAGCGGATCGACGTGTCCATCGCCCGGGAGGGGGAGGAGGCGGTGATCCGGATCCGGGACTATGGCCCGGGCATCCCCGAGGAGGAGCTGCCCCATGTGAAGTATAAATTCTACAAGGGAAGCTCCAAAGCACGGGGCTCCGGCATCGGCCTGGCGGTGTGCGAGGAGATCGTCACCCGGCATGAGGGACGGCTGGACATTGGAAACGCCCAGGGCGGCGGCTGTCTGGTGACCATCGTCCTGCCTATTGAAACATAAGTTCGACAGCTATTGCTTTTTTTCTGAAAACTTGGTAGAATACCCACGGTGCGGAAGCGCGCCTGCCGTTGAATCACAAAGGAGAAACAGCTTTCCATGCAGAACAAAGAGAAAACCTGCGCCTGCCCCTCCGGCGGGTTCAAGACCATGTGCGGAGGTCAGGCGCTCATTGAAGGCATTATGATGCGCGGGCCCAAAAAACAGGCTGTGGTGGTGCGCAAGCCGGACGGGACCCTGGCCGTCCGGGAGAGCCAGCTGCGCTTTATCAAGGACCGCTTTCCTGTGCTGGGCCTGCCCCTGATCCGGGGTGTGGTCACTTTCGTGGCCTCCATGGTGGAGGGCGTCCGGGCCCTGATGTACTCCGCGGAGTTCTTTCCGGAGGAGGAAGGGGAGACGGAGGAGCCCTCCCGCTTTGAGGCGTGGCTGGAGCGCACCCTGGGCAGTGAACGGGCGGCCTCATTTTTTGTGACGGTCTCAGTGATTTTGGGGATCGGGATGTCCATCGGACTGTTTTTCCTGCTGCCCACCCTTCTGGGCTCAGTGGTGACGTTTGTTACGGACTCCATGGTGGTTCGCAATGTGGCGGAGAGTCTGATGAAGCTGGTCATTTTTGTGGGCTATCTGGCCCTCTGCTCCCGGATGAAGGACATCCACCGGGTGTTCCAGTACCACGGCGCAGAGCATAAGACCATTTTCTGCTATGAGGCGGGGCTCCCGCTGACGGTGGAGAACGTGCGGAAGCAGCCCCGGCACCATCCCCGGTGCGGGACCAGCTTTCTGTTTATGGTCATTGCGATCTCGATCGTCGTCTCCACCATTGTGTTTGGGATCTGGCCGGTCCACAACGCCCTGTGGCGGTTTGTGGCCCACCTGCTGATGCTGCCCATCATCGTGGGGGTCAGCTATGAGTTCAACCGCTGGGCGGGGCGGCACGACGGACCGGTCACAAAGCTGCTCACTGCCCCCGGCCTGTGGCTCCAGAATTTTACCACCTTTGAGCCGGACGACTCCATGATCGAGGTGGGCATCAAGGCGCTGGAGCTGGTACTGCCCGAGGTGAAGGGTGAGGACGCGTGGTGAGCGGCGGCGCGAGAGTTAGGAATTAGAAATTAGGGGTTAGGAATTGGGCGCGGGGAGTACGCGGCAATTCCTGATTCCGGCAAGAGGGGGAGCCTATGGCCACCACATATAACAATCTATATCTGGATACCCGGGCCCGGCTGAAAAAGGCGGGCATCGAGGGGGCCCAGCTGGAGGCCCGGGAGCTGATCTGCTATGCGGCGGATAAGAGCCGGGAGCAGTTTTACCGGGATATGCATCTCTACGCCTCCGGTGAACTGGAGAAGCGGGTGGAGGCCCTGGTGCAGCGCCGCCTGGGAGGCGAGCCGGTGGCCTATATCGTGGGGGAGTGGGAGTTTTACGGCCTGCCTCTGGACGTGTCCAGCGAGGTGCTGATCCCCCGGATCGACACAGAGGTGCTGGCGGAGCGGGGCATCCTCAAGGCGCGGGCCGCCGGGGAGGGAGCCCGTGTGCTGGACCTGTGTGCCGGAAGCGGCTGTGTGGGTCTGGCCATCGCGGCCAACGCCCCCGGGTGCCGGGTGGTGCTGGGGGAGCTGGCCGAGGGCGCCCTGCGGGTGTGCAAGCAGAACGTCCGACGCAACGAGCTCAACGCACGGGTGACCTGTCTGTCGGTGGACGCGATGGAGCCCCCTTCCTCCGCGCTGTGGGATTTTGATGTGATCGTCTCCAATCCCCCCTATATCCCCACTGGAGACATTCCGGGCCTGGATCCCTCCGTGCGGGACTATGAGCCGCTCATCGCCCTGGACGGCGGCGCAGACGGCCTGGATTTCTACCGTTTCATCGCGTCCAAGTGGAAAAATGCCCTGCGGCTGGGGGGGACCCTCCTCTTTGAGGTGGGCATCGGACAGGCCCCCGAGGTAGAGGAGATCCTGGCCCAGAACGGCTTTGAGCAGATCCAGACCACTGCGGACACCCAGGGGATCTGGCGTGTGGTGGAGGGGACCATCAACGGATAGACGGGAAAGACAAAGGGCTTGCAGACCGGGCCGGAGGCCGGACGGAAGAATATCCGGTTTATGGGACTTGTGACCTGTTAAGCTGTGAAGCAGACAGCCGGACCAGAGGGCTCTGGACCGGTGGGAAAGGATGGGATCAGATGGCAACAAAGAAACCGGCGGTGGAGAGCGCGGCTCCCGCCGCAGATAAGAAGAAGGCACTGGAGACCGCCATGGCGCAGATCGAGCGCAACTACGGAAAGGGCTCCATCATGCGGCTGGGGGAGAACCTGGGGGTAATGGTGGAGTCTATCCCTACCGGCTCCCTGTCCCTGGACCTGGCGCTGGGGATCGGCGGCCTGCCCAAGGGCCGGATCATTGAGGTCTATGGACCGGAGTCCTCCGGTAAGACCACACTGGCCCTCCACGTGGTGGCCGAGGCCCAGAAGCGGGGGGGCGAGGTGGCCTTCATCGACGCCGAGCACGCCCTGGACCCCACCTATGCCCGGGCGCTGGGGGTGGACATCGACTCCATGCTGATCTCCCAGCCGGACACCGGCGAGCAGGGCCTGGAGATCTGTGAGGCCCTGGTCCGCTCCGGAGCCATCGACGTGGTTGTGGTAGACTCTGTGGCCGCGCTGACCCCCCGGGCGGAGATCGAGGGGGACATGGGCGACTCCCATGTGGGTCTGCTGGCCCGCCTGATGAGTCAGGCTCTGCGGAAGCTGGCCGGCTCCATCGCAAAGACCAACTGCATCGTGATCTTCATCAACCAGCTGCGTGAGAAGGTGGGCGTGGTCTATGGCAATCCTGAGGTCACCACCGGCGGCCGGGCGCTGAAATTCTACTCCTCGGTCCGCATCGACGTGCGGCGGGTGGAGGCGCTGAAGAGCGGCTCTGAGATCATCGGTAACCGGACCCGGGCCAAGATCGTCAAGAATAAGGTGGCGCCCCCCTTCCGGGAGGCGGAGTTCGACATCATGTACGGCGAGGGCATCTCCAAGGTGGGCGAGCTCATCGACCTGGGCGTCAAGCTGGACCTGGTGCAGAAGAGCGGCTCCTGGTTCGCCATGGGCGAGCTGCGCCTGGGCCAGGGCCGGGACGCAGCCAAGCAGTTTTTGCGGGACAATCCGGACATGGCGGACGAGCTGGAGGCCAAGATCCGGCAGAACGCCTTCAAGCTGCTGTCCAAGCAGGGGCAGGCGGCGGCCCGCGCCGCCGGCCGGGCGGTGGACGTGTCCGCCGACGACTTTGAGGACGGCGAGGCGTAAATGGTCATTCAGGAGCTGAAGCCCTCCAAGCGGGTCCGGGGCCGCTGGCTGGCGGTGCTGGAGGACGGCTCCCTCCTCCGGGTGGGGGAGGGCGAGGTGGTCCAGTTCGCCCTCTGCGCCGGCCGGGAGCTGACGGAGGAGGAGGCGGAGCGCCTCCAGGCCGCTGTCCGCACCGGCGGGCTGAAGGAGAAGGCCCTGAACCTGCTGGCCGGCCGCCCCATGTCCCGCCGGGAGCTGGAGCGGAAGCTGGAGAGCTGGGAGGCCGGTCCGGAGGAGGCAGCCGCCATCTGTGACCGGCTGGAGGAGCTGGGCTTTCTGAACGACGCCGCCTATGCGGAGCAGGTGGTGCGCCACTACTCCGCCAAAGGGTACGGCCTGCGGAAGCTGCGGGATGAGCTGTACCGCCGGGGGGTGCCCCGGGAGCTGTGGGACGAGGCCCTGGAACGGGCGGAGGATCCGGCAGAGGCCATCGACGCCTTCCTGGCCAAAAAGCTGGGGGACACGCCGCCGGAGGACAGGCGGGCGTGGAAGCGGGCCTCGGACGCCTTGGCCCGGCGGGGCTACGCCTGGAGCGACATCAGCGAGGGCCTGCGCCGCTATGGCGCGGAGTGGGAGGAGTGACTGTTTTCTCCCGGCAGGGTGAGAGCCAGCTGGCCGCCCAACTGAGCGCAGTGCGGAAGGCTTCCGGTTCCAGACCTCGCAGGGCCCCGCAGAGGTTCGATAGAAACTCTGCTGGAGGAAGCCGGCCCTATTGGCACATTTTTTCAGGTTTCCACAGACGATCTGCTGGAGATCACCGATGACCCTGCCTGGCGGGGAAAGTAAGAAGGCCGGACCCTCCGGTCAAACCAATATATTGGAGCGATGATGATGCCATATAAAATCGCATTTGTTTCCCTCGGCTGTGCCAAGAATTTGGTGAACACCGAGCAGATGATGGCCCTGTGCCGCCGGGCGGGGCACACTGTTACCGGCGACCCGGACGGGGCCGACGTGGCGGTGCTGAACACCTGCGGCTTCATTGAGTCCGCCAAGAGCGAAGCCATCGAAAACATTTTGGAGCTGGCGGAGCTGAAAAAGGCCGGGCGGCTGAAAAAGCTGCTGGTAACTGGCTGTCTCTCCCAGCGGTACCCCGACGACATCCGCACCGAGCTGCCCGAGGTGGACGGGATGCTGGGCACCGGCAGCTATACCGACGTGGCAGCGGCGGTGGAGGAGCTGATGGCAGGGGAGAAGGCGGAGCACTTCGGCAATATCCACCGCACCTTTGAGGACGGGGAGCGCCTGGTGACCACCCCGCCCTACACCGCCTATCTGAAGATCGCCGAGGGGTGCAGCAACGGCTGCGCCTTCTGCATCATTCCCAAGCTCCGGGGCCGCTACCGCAGCCGTTCCATGGAGGCCCTGCTGGCCGAGGCCAGGCAGCTGGCGGATAGCGGCGTGAAGGAGCTCATCGTCATCGCCCAGGACATCACCCGGTACGGCATGGATCTGGAGGAGCCAACCTCCCTGGCCGGCCTGCTGAAGGAACTGTGCAAGCTGGACTTCCACTGGATCCGCCTGCACTACCTGTATCCCGAGGTCATCACCGACGAACTCATCGACACCATTGCCCGGGAGAAGAAGATCGTCCACTATCTGGACATCCCCATCCAGCACTGTAACGACGGGATCCTGAAGGCTATGCGCCGGAGGAACACCCGGGCGGAGCTGGAGGATCTCTTTGACCGGCTGCGGCGGGCCATCCCGGATCTGGTGGTCCGCACCTCGCTGATCTGCGGACTGCCCGGAGAGGGCGAGGCGGAATTTGAGGAGCTGTGCCAGTTCCTCAGGGAGCAGAAGCTCCAGCGGGTGGGCGTGTTCCAGTTCTCCCCGGAGGAGGGGACCCTGGCTGCCGCCATGGAGGACCAGGTGGATCCGGAGACTGCCGCACGCCGGGTAGAGCTGGTGGTGGATCTTCAGTCCCGGATCATGGACGAGTATAACGAGGCACGGCTGGGGACCGTGATGGAGGTGCTGTGCGAGGGCTTTGACGCCCAGGCGGGCTGCTTTGCCGGACGGACCTACGCCGACTCGGTGGAGATCGACGGCCGCGTCCTGTTCACCGCCGCCGGAGCCGTCCCAGCGGGCAGCTTCGTCAACGTCCGGATCACCGGCGTTTCTGACGGAGAGCTGACCGGTGAGATCGAGGAATAGATTTTTGTCGAAAAAGAGGAGCTGACCATTTTCCATGAACACTGCCAATAAGCTGACCATTCTCCGGGTCTTTCTGATCCCGGTATTCCTGCTGGTGCTGTACTTACAGGTGCCCGGAGCCAACTACTGGGCGCTGGCCATCTTTATCGCCGCCAGCCTGACCGACACCCTGGACGGCTACATCGCCCGCCACTACAACCAGGTCACCGACTTTGGGAAATTTATGGACCCCCTGGCGGACAAGTGCCTGGTGGTGGCCGCTATGCTGTGGTTCGTCGAGATCGGGCAGATGCCCGGCTGGGCTCTGCTGGTGGTCATCATCCGGGAGTTCAGCGTGTCCGGCCTGAGAATGGTGGCGGCGGACAAGGGGCGCGTGATCGCCGCCGGCTGGTCCGGCAAGGTCAAGACGGCTTCTACCATGGTGTGCATCGTGCTGATGTTCCTGCCCATCGCGGTGTGGATCAACCACATCTGCGTGGCGGTCATCGTGCTGACCACCATCTACTCCGGCGTGGAGTATTTTATGAAGAACCTGGACATCCTTGCCGAGGTGAAATGAGGAAACAGGGACCATCCGTCAGCGGATGGTCCCTGTTTTTGTCTCAGAATGAAAAGCGGCTGTCCTGCCGGAAGGGAGGCGGATGGAACTATTCCGGCTTGTACCGGCAGAGGATGTAGGTGACCCATGCGATGCAGACACAGGAGTAGAGGAGTCCGAAGACAGCAATGCCCAACAGTTCGCTGCTTCCGCGCAGTCCCTCTGATAAAAAAAACAGGCAGGCGAACAGTGCGACGATAAGGAAAATTTGTATGACCCGGAGAAAATCATGGCTTTCCCGGACTGAGCGGCGGTATTTCAGCTCCCGGAGCTCGTTGGGATCGCTGCACAGGGCGTTGAGCGCCTCCAGCTCGGCGTTTTTTTCCGTCAGCTCTTGGTCCAACCGCCGGAACTCCGGTGTGTTCTGCCCCTCGGCGGTGCGGCCCAGGGCCATCATCTCTACGATGAGGTCGAGGAGTTCCCCCCGCAGTTCCTCCCGGCGGTCCCACTGCCGGATAGTCATGGTACGCGCCTCCTTTTCAGGCGGTATTTTAAGTAAGTTCATTGTATC
The DNA here is from genome assembly GCA_050943915.1 of Lawsonibacter sp. Classification (GTDB taxonomy): domain Bacteria; phylum Bacillota; class Clostridia; order Oscillospirales; family Oscillospiraceae; genus Lawsonibacter. The sequence continues at coordinate 159,358 of JBMNQB010000001.1, read as the reverse complement.
AGAGATTCCAAAAAAATGCAAGGAGGAGGCGGATCATCGTCCAGCGAGTGCTGCGTGCGGAGGCGAACAGCTGAAAAAGCCGCCCCCAGCTGGGGCTGCTGTACCGGATCATCAGCCTTCCACCGCCGGGAGAAAAGAGAAAGCGCCCGCACCAGAGGCTCTCCGGTGCGGGCGGGGGATTGATCAGGAAGGGTCAGAACAGTCCGGTGATCTTGCCGTTTTCGTCTACATCGATCTTTTCGGCGGCGGGGACCTTGGGCAGACCGGGCATGGTCATGATGTCCCCGGTGAGGGCCACCAGGAAGCCGGCGCCGGCGGACACCTTTACATTCCGGACTGTGACGGTAAAGCCGTCGGGGGCGCCCAGAAGGCTCTGATCATCAGAGAAGGAGTACTGGGTCTTGGCCATGCAGATGGGCAGATCGCCATAGCCCAGCTCAGTGAGCTGCCTGACCTGCTTTTTGGCGGCGGGCGTGAGGACCACGCCGTCGCCGTGATAGACCTTTTTCACGATGGCGGCCAGCTTGTCCTCAATGGGCTGCTCCAGCTCATAGGCGAAGCGGAAGTGGTTCTCCGCCTCACACAGACGGATGACCTCCTCGGCCAGGGCGATGCCGCCCTCGCCGCCCTTGGCCCACACCTCGGACAGGGCCACATTGACCCCCAGGGCGCGGCATTTGTCCTCCACCAGCTTCAGCTCGGCCTCAGTATCGGTGGGGAAGCGGTTGATGGCCACCACGCAGGGCAGGCCGTACACCTGGGTGATGTTCTCCACATGGCGCAGGAGGTTGGGCAGGCCGCGCTCCAGAGCGGCGAGGTCCTCCTGGTTCAGCTCCGCCTTGGCTGCACCCCCGTGGTGCTTCAGAGCCCGGACCGTGGCCACCAGCACCACCGCGTCGGGAGTGAGGCCGGCCATGCGGCATTTGATGTCCAGGAACTTCTCAGCGCCCAGGTCGGCGCCGAAGCCGGCCTCGGTGACGGCGTAGTCCCCCAGCTTCAAAGCCATCCGGGTGGCCATCACAGAGTTGCAGCCGTGGGCGATATTGGCAAAGGGGCCGCCGTGGATGAAGGCAGGGGTGCCCTCCAGAGTCTGGACCAGGTTGGGTTTCAGGGCGTCCTTCAGCAGGGCGGCCATGGCCCCGGCGGCCTTCAGATCGCCGGCGGTGACCGGCTTTTCGTCATAGGTGTAGCCCACGATGATGCGGCTCAGTCGCTCCTTCAGGTCGGTGATGGAGGAGGCCAGGCACAGCACCGCCATGACCTCGCTGGCCACGGTGATGTCAAAGCCGTCCTCACGGGGGACGCCCTGCATCCGGCCGCCCAAGCCGTCGATCACATTGCGGAGCTGGCGGTCGTTCATGTCTACGCACCGCTTCCAGGTGATGCGCTTGACATCGATGCCCAGGGCGTTGCCCTGCTGGATGTGGTTGTCCAGCATGGCGGCCAGCAGGTTGTTGGCCGCGCCGATGGCATGGAAGTCGCCGGTGAAGTGGAGGTTGATGTCCTCCATGGGGACGACCTGGGCGTAGCCGCCGCCGGCGGCGCCTCCCTTCACGCCGAACACAGGGCCGAGGGAGGGCTCCCGCAGGGCCACCAGGGCGTTTTTGCCCAGGCGGCGCATCCCGTCGGCCAGGCCCACCGTGGTGGTGGTCTTACCCTCTCCGGCGGGGGTGGGGTTGATGGCGGTGACCAGGATCAGCTTACCGTTGGGGGCCTTGCTCTCCTGGAGCAGGCGGTAGTCGATCTTGGCCTTGTACTTTCCGTAAAACTCCAGGTACTCCTCGTCCACACCGGCGGTCTTTGCGATGTCCGCGATGTGCTGCATTTGGGTGCTCTGGGCGATCTCAATGTCAGTTTTCATTGTTACCACGTCTCCTTTTCGATGTCGGGCGCTCTTTTGATAAAAAAAGAGCGCAACGGGTTTGATTCCGTGCGCCCAGACGGTCGGCATAAAGGCGGAGGCCCCGCCCGCTATACTCCACGTGGTCGCTCCACTTCCGTCAGTCGTATAGCTTTTGATCGCTCTTAGTGTAGCATAGCTTCTTCCCGCCGTCAAGAGTCGGAGAGGGCGGAACCCCGGTCAAATTGGCGGTAATATTCCTTGATCAGGTCCATGAAGGTGCGGGCGGCGGGGGAGAGGAAGCTGTTTTTTTTATAGACCACCGCCAGGGGGCTGGTGAGGGGCGGGGTGCCCACGGTAAAGAAGGAGAGCCGGTCCAGATAGGGGGTGCGGTGGATGCCGCTCTCCGGCAGGAAGGTGAAGCCCATGTTCTCCGCCACCAGGTTGATGGCGGTGGTGTTGTTGGTGGTGGTGAGGATATTCAGCGGCTCCACGCTCTGGACGCTGAAGGTGTTGTACAGCAGCTTGGACAGACGCCAGTCCTCCGGAAGCATGATGATGCGCTCATGCTCCAGGCGGCGCAGGTCACCGAAGGGGAGGGGGGCGGAACAGGGGCTGTCCAGCCCCTGGGCCAGGGGGTGGTCCCGGTGGCTGATGAGAAGGATGCGCTCGTGCATCACCAGCTCATAGCTCAGGTTGGTCAGGTCGCTGGGGATGTGCATGAGGCAGAAGTCGGTGACGCTGCTGGCGGCCAGGTCTCCAAGCTGGGGGACCGGAGCCTCATGGAGGACCACCTGGACGTCCGGATCCTGGCGCACGAAGATGGGGAGGATGTCCGGCAGAAGGGTGGAGCCCCGCCAGGTGGATACCCCGATGCGCAGCTGCTGCCGCTTCTGGGTCTGGAGGGCCCGCAGGTCGCTCTCCAGCTGCCGGTCCAGATAGCCCTGGCGCTCCAGATAGGCATGGAACAGCTCCCCCGCCGCAGTGAGCTGGAGCGGGGTGTGGGAGCGGTCCAGCAGAGTCACCCCTAGGTTGGCCTCCAGCTTGGCCAGATACTGGCTGAGGTAGGGCTGGGAGAGGTAGAGGCGGTCGGCGGCCCTGGAGATGCTGCGCTCCTTGACGATGGTGAGAAAATATTCCGGGTTTTTGACAAACATGGGGACCTCCAAAAGCGGCGGGATCTGGATCAACGTCTTTTCTGTTCCGTCATTGTACCATAAATCGGCTGTTTTATCAACAAAACCAGGCGGAAGAATCGGCGGACAGCGGTGTGCTTGCCAGAGACGGCAGGTTGTGGTACACTGCACAAAACAGGGGGCTGTGCCGGCGCACGGCTTCCCACCGGGAAGAGAGGAGCGGTTTGAAATGGAGAACATGATGCAGGCTGTGGTCTATCGGGAAAAGGGGCGCTTTGCCCTGGAGGAGCGCCCGGTCCCGGAGATCCTGGATCCCAGGGATGCGGTGGTGCGGGTGACGCTGGCCTCCATCTGTTCCAGCGATTTGCATATAAAGGGCGGCTTCGTGCCCCGGGCAAAGCCCGGGATCATCGTGGGACATGAGATGGTGGGCGTTGTGGAGCAGGTGGGCCCGCAGGTGACCCGGGTGGTCCCTGGCGACCGGGTGGCCGTCAATGTGGAGACCTTCTGCGGGACGTGCTTCTTCTGCCGGCGGGGGGCGGTCAATAACTGCACCGATCCCGCCGGAGGCTGGGCTCTGGGCTGCCGCATCGACGGGGGACAGGCGGAGTATGTCCGGGTGCCCTACGCGGACAACGGTTTGACCCGGATCCCGGATGGCGTCACCGACCGCCAGGCCCTGTTCACTGGCGACATCCTTTCCACCGGCTTCTGGGCGGCCCAGCTTGGTGAGATCCGGGAGGGGGACACGGTGGCGGTTCTGGGCGCCGGGCCCACCGGTCTGTGTACCATGATGTGTGCCCGCCTGTACCGGCCGGCCTGCGTGATAACGGTGGAGCCCGATCCGGCCCGGCGGGCGCTGGCCCTGTCCCGGGGGTGGGCGGACCTGGCCCTGGAGCCGGGGGAGGAGGCCCTGGAGCGGATCCGGGCGCTGACCGGGGGGCGCGGTGCGGACGTGGTCATTGAGGCTGCGGGTGGCCCGGATACCTTCCAAGCAGCGTGGAAGGCGGCCCGCCCCAGCGGGATCGTGGTGGTGGCCGCCATGTACGAGGAGGGACAGATCCTGCCCCTGCCTGAGATGTACGGCAAGAATCTGACCTTTAAGACCGGCGGTGTGGACGCCTGCCGCTGTGGGGAGATCCTGGGCCTGATCGCGGATGGAAAGCTGGATACAGAGCCACTGATCACCCACACCTATCCGCTGGCGGACGTGATGGAGGCATACCGGCTGTTCGAGGCCAGGGAGGACGGCGTGCTCAAGGTGGCGGTGCGGCCCTGAGCCGCCCGCCGGACTGCGGATACGAGAAAATCCCCTGTGCCGCAGCACAGGGGATTTCATCTTGCCATATACCGATCACACAGCGCGGGTGACCTTACCGGAACGGAGGCATCTGGTGCAGACGTATACGTGGGTGGGAGCACCCTTCACGATCGCCTTCACGCGCTTCACGTTGGGCTTCCAGGTACGGTTGGAACGGCGGTGGGAGTGGGAGACCTGGATGCCGAAGGTGACGCCCTTGTCGCAGAATTCGCATTTGGCCATGTTGCTTACCTCCTCGCTATGAGAGTTCGCTTTCGATGAAGCATCGTCTGACATCATAGCAGATATTTCGGAAAAAAGCAAGGAGTTTTTGAAAAATAACAAAAATTTTTTCTGACCGGCGGCTTCTGGGCCGGCGGGAGCGGAAGGAACAAAGAATTTGGAGCCTCCACCGCTTGCGAAATGGAGGGGGATGGGATATACTGAACACGATCCAGTCACTTCTATTTTATGAATGGAGGAGCGCCAATGTCAGATCACAGCAAAAGTGTGAAGCTGGGGGAGATCATCCGGGAGTTCGGCCTGGAGATCCTGCACCCCGGGGCCAATTACGCGTCCATTCCCCTGACAACTCTGGATGTGAACCGCCCGGGCCTGCCTCTGACCGGCTTTTTTGAACATTTCGACCCCCGCCGCCTGGTCGTCATCGGGCTGGCGGAAACTACATTCCTGGAGCAGATGGACGCGGAGCTGCGTCGGGAGCGCTTTGACCAGATGCTGGAGTATCCGGTCCCGGCGCTGATCATTACCCGGGGACTGAAGCCCTGTCCGGAGTGCATGGAGATGGCGGAGAAGCACGACCGGACGGTGCTGCGTACCCAGGCCCATACCTCTGCCTTTATGAGCGCCCTGATCGGCAGCCTCTATAACTATCTGGCGCCCCAGATCACCCGCTCCGGCGTGATGATGGAGATCTACGGCGAGGGCGTCCTGTTCCAGGGGGAGTCCGGCGTGGGCAAAAGCGAGGTGGCCATCGAGCTGATCCAGCGGGGCCACCGCATCATTGCCGATGACGCGGTGGAGATCAAGCAGACCAACCACGGTACGCTGGTGGCCACCGCCCCGGAGCTGATCCGCCACTACATGGAGCTGCGGGGCATCGGCGTGGTGGATGTGCGCCAGCTGTTCGGCATGAGCGCCATCAAGATCTCCCAGGAGATCGACATGGTCATCAATCTGGAGCCCTGGGACGACCACGCGGTCTATGACCGGCTGGGCCTGGAGGGCGCGACGACGGAGATCCTGGGGGTGCCGGTCCCCTCCATCACCATCCCGGTGAAGCCGGGCCGGAACCTGGCCAGCATCGTGGAGGTCGCCGCCATCAACAACCGGAACCGGAAGATGGGCCACAACGCGGCCTTGGAGCTGACCCGCCGGATGGACGAGCACTTCAAAAAGCTGTCAGAAGAGGAGGACGGGGCGGATGTATATCGGACTTGACGTAGGCGGCACCAATCTGGTGGCCGGTCTTGTAGACCGGGAGGGGAAGATCCTCCACAAGGCCGCCTGCCCTGTGGACCGGAGCTGGACTGCGGAGGAGCTGTCCGCCCGCCTGGCCCGTCTGGCCCGGCAGGCGGCGGAGGAGGGCGGATGCCCGGTCTCGCAGCTTCAGGCAGCGGGAGCGGGCCTGCCCGGGCTGGTGGACAACCGGGCGGGCGTGGTGGTCAAAACACCCAATATGCCCTTCCGGAACACCCCGCTCCGGGCGCTGTTCCAGCGGGAGCTGGAGCTGCCCCTCTATCTGGGCAACGACGCTGACTGCGCAGCCATCGGGGAGTACTGGGCCGGCTCGGCCCGGGGCTGTGACCCGGCGGTGGTGGTCACCCTGGGGACCGGGATCGGCAGCGGCATGGTCCGGGGCGGCAAGCTGTACACCGGCTTCGGCGGCGCAGGCATGGAAGCGGGACACATGGTGATCCACCCGGGGGGACAGCTCTGCGGCTGCGGGAACCGGGGCTGCTGGGAGCAGTACGGCTCCGCCACAGCGCTGATCCGCATGGCCCGGGAGGAGATGGAGCAGAGCCCGGACAGCGCCCTGTGGCAGCTGTGCGGAGGGGAGAAGGCGCGTGCGGATGGCCGAATGGTGTTTCAGGCGGCCCGCCAGGAGGACGCCGCGGCCTGCCGTGGGCTGGACCGCTATTTGGATGGCCTTTCCGTGGGCCTGGTCAACTTGGCCAATGTACTGTTCCCAGAGGTGATCTGCCTGGGCGGGGGGATCAGTGCGGCGGATGACGATCTGCTGCTGGATCCCCTGCGGGAGCGGTTCCACCGGGGCTGCTTCGACAAAGACAATCCGCCCAAGCTGGTGAAGGCCAGCCTGGGCAACGACGCCGGCGTGGTGGGGGCTGCCCTGCTGTGCGACATGGTGTGACAAAAGATTTTCGTGTGCCCGGCAAAGCCGGCCGCCCACTGTGGCGGCCGGCTTTGCTGGGCACAGTCTGTCCAATCCGGGGACAGGAGCGGGGCGCCGGGGAGTGCGGCCTGCAAATGGGGCGGAAGCTCTTTTGCGGCGGACCCGCGGACATTTTCTGTTTCCCCTATTCTATTTTTTTCAGGAATTTGCTATAATAACATGATACCTAGAATTTGACCTGAGGATCAGGAGGAAATATGGATCGATTTGAAGCATTGGCTGCCCTGCTGGCCCAGCGGTGCAGCGCGCTGGAGGTGCGGCACGAGGAGCCCATGTCCCGGCACACCACCTTTCGGATCGGCGGTCCGGTCGCTCTGATGGCCCTGCCCCGGACGGTGGGGGAGGCAAAAGCGGCGGTGAGGGCGGCCCGGGAGCTGGACATCCGGCCCTTCTTTCTGGGCAACGGCTCCAATCTGCTGGTGCCGGACGAGGGGTACCGGGGCTTTGTGGTGAAGCTGTGCGGCCTGGATCAGACCCGGGAAGTGAACCGCCGCCTGTGGGCGGAGAGCGGGATCTCCCTGGCCCGCCTGGCCAACGCGGCCCTGGGCCGGGGGCTGGCCGGGCTGGAGTTTGCCCACGGGATCCCGGGCACCCTGGGGGGCGGCGTGATGATGAACGCCGGGGCCTATGGGGGCGAGCTGTCCCAGGCAGTCACCGCCGTGACCTATCTGGATGGGGAGGGCGAGGAGCAAACCATCCCCGCCGCCGGGTGTGAGTTTGGCTACCGCAGCAGCATCTTTGCCTGGCATCCCGACTGGCTCATTCTGAAGGCGGAGTTCTCTCTGCCCCAGGGGGACCCGGAGGAGATCCGGGAGAAGATCCAGGAACTGGCCCGGCGCCGCGGCGAGAAACAGCCCCTGGAGTATCCCAGCGCGGGCTCCATGTTCAAGCGCCCGGAGGGCCACTTTGCCGCCGCCCTCATCGACCAATGCGGCCTGAAGGGGCTGACCGTGGGCGGGGCCCAGGTGTCAGAGAAGCACGCGGGCTTTGTCATCAACCGGGGCGGAGCCACCTGTGCCGATGTGCTGGCCCTGGTGGACCAGGTGCGGGAGCGGGTCCTGCGGGAGACCGGCGTGACCCTGGAGCGGGAAGTGCGGCTTCTGGGGTGAGCCCCGCGGCACACAGAGCCGCGTTATAGAGAGAGAAATGCCGCCCGGCGGGCTGCGGGGCGGCAGACGAGGTGGTTCCAATGGAATTTGTCATCATATCCGGCCTGTCCGGCGCGGGAAAGAGCCGCGCCGCCTCCATTATGGAGGACATGGGCTTTTTCTGCGTGGATAACCTGCCCGCCCCCCTGATCCCCAAATTCGCCGAGCTGGGGATGGGGGGCAACGGCGAGTATGACCGGGTGGTGCTGGTCACCGACATCCGGGGCGGCACCAGGTTCGACAGCCTGTTCCAGGCTCTGGACGGGCTGCGGGATATGCAGTGTGCGTACAGCATCCTGTTTATGGAGGCCACAGACGAGGTCATCATCCAGCGGTACAAGGAGACCCGGCGCAGCCACCCTCTGGCGGAGGAGTGCGACTCGCTGGAGGAGGCCATCGCCCTGGAGCGGCGGATGCTGTCTCCGCTGCGGGAGCGGGCGGCCCATATCATCGATACCTCCGGCCTCACTGCCCGGGGGCTTCGGGCAAAGCTGCTTCAGCTGTTTGCCCGGGGGCCTGCGGAGCGGTCCATGGAGGTGCGGGTGGCCTCCTTCGGCTTCAAGCACGGGATTCCCATGGAGGCCGACCTGGTCTTTGACGTGCGGTTTCTGCCCAACCCCTACTATGTGGCGGAGCTGCGGCCCCGCACCGGCCTGGACGACGGGGTGCGGGACTATGCCCTGTCTGCCCCGCAGAGCCGGGAGTTTCTCCGCCGCCTGACCGACTTTGTCACCTATCTGCTGCCCCGGTATGTGGAGGAGGGCAAGACCACGCTGACCATCGCGGTGGGCTGTACCGGGGGGCGGCACCGCTCAGTGGCGGTGGCCCACGCCCTGGCAGAGGCCGTGCGGCAGGAGGGCTATCCCGTGGGGGAGGTCCACCGGGACCTGGGCCGGATCTGACCGGCGAGAGGAGGAGAACGCCATGCTGGAACCCATTCCCAACAGCCAGCAGTGGGAGCGCGGGCCGCGCATCGTCGCCATCGGCGGCGGCACCGGCCTGTCCACCATGCTGCGGGGGCTGAAAAACTATACCCGGAACCTCACTGCGGTGGTGACGGTGGCGGACGACGGCGGCGGCTCCGGGATGCTCCGCCGGGATATGGGGATGCCTCCGCCGGGGGACATCCGCCACTGCATGGAGTCTCTGGCCAATGTGGAGCCCATCATGCAGCGGCTGCTCACCTACCGGTTCACCGAGGGGGCGCTGGCCGGACAGTCCTTCGGCAACCTGATCCTGGCCGCTCTGAACGGGGTGACCGGCTCCTTTGAGGAGGCGGTCTCCCAGATGAGCCAGGTGCTGGCTATCACCGGCCGGGTGATCCCGGTGACCAGCGCCGATGTACAGCTGGAGGCCGTCTTTGAGAACGGTACCCGGGTGGTGGGGGAGTCCAAGATCTATGACTTCAAAAAGCAGCAGGACTGCCGGATCCACCATGTGGCTCTGATCCCGGAGCGGCCCCGGGCCCTGCCCTCCGCCCTGGAGGCCATCCGGGAGGCGGACCTGATCCTGCTGGGCCCGGGGAGCCTCTATACCAGTGTGATCCCAAATCTGCTGGTGGAGGGGGTTCCGGAGGCCATCGCCCAGTCGGACGCCCTGAAGATCTATGTATGCAACATTATGACCCAGGATGGGGAGACGGAGGGCTACACCGCCGGCGACCACCTGGAGGCGCTGATGAACCACGGGGCCCCCGGCCTGGTGGACCTGTGCCTGGCCAATTCGGCCCCTGTCCAGGCGGGACTGGTGGAGCGGTACCGGGCGGAGGACGCCGCCCCCCTGGCGGTGGACCGGGAGCGGATCGCCGCTATGGGTCTGGAGCTGGTGGAGCGCCCGGTGGCCTCAGAGGGGGGCAACTTTGCCCGGCATGACCCGGACAAGCTGGCGGCAGCGGTGCTGGAGATCTACCGCCAGCGGGCGGTGCGGATCTTCCGGGGGAAGGAGCGCTATATCATTGAGGAGTGAGGGCATGACCTTTGGCGGAGAGGTAAAAAATGAGCTGTGCCGAACGGGGCTGAGCCGGAAATGCTGCGCCCAGGCGGAGGCATACGGGGTGCTGCTGTACTGCAACACCTTCTGCGGCGGCGAGGTGCGCATCGTCACGGAGCACGAGGCGTTTGCCCAGCGGCTGCCCGCCCTGTTCCGGAAGGCGTTCCGCCTGTCCTTCGACCGGCTTCCAGAGGGGGAGGGCAAGCGGGTGTTTTCCATCCAGGCTCCGGACAAGCTGCGGCTCATCCACCAAACCTATGGGGTGGACCCGGAGGCCCTGGCGCTGCACATCAACTTTGCGGCTCTGGAGGAGCCCTGCTGCCGGGCGGCCTTTTTCCGGGGGGCGTTTCTGTCCGGCGGCTCGGTGACCGATCCCCGGAAGGGCTACCACCTGGAGCTGGCCACCTCCCACCGCAGCGTCAGCAGGGAGATGCTTGCCCTGCTGCGGGAGGAGGAGTTTGCCCCCAAGGATGCCGACCGGAAGGGAAACTCTGTGATCTATTTTAAGCAGAGCGAGTACATCGAGGACTTTCTCACCGCCATCGGCGCGCCGGTGGCTGCCATGGATGTGATGACGGCCAAGCTGGAGAAGGATCTGCGGGGGAGCGTGAACCGCCGGGTGAACTGCGACGCTGCCAATCTGGACAAGGTGGTGGAGGCCGCTCAGGGACAGCTGGAGGCCATCCGGCGTCTGGAGCGCTCCGGCAGGCTGGAGACCCTCCCGGACAAGCTTCAGGAGGCGGCCAGGCTCCGGACGGCCCACCCGGAGGACACTCTGGCCCAGCTGGCGGAGCAGTGCAGTCCCCCGGTGACAAAATCCGCCCTGAACCACCGGCTGCGGAAGCTGGTTGAGCTGGGCAATCAGGTGGAGAAGGTATAAGGGGAAAATGCTTCACATCCTTTGCTATTCCGCAGCCGGGCTGGTCAATCTGATGTGGCTGCTTCTGGGCGACCGTCTGGGTCTGCTCCTTCAGGTGGCGGCCCCGGCGGTCACCGTGCTTCTGGCGGGGACGGGGGTGGTCCTGCGGCTCCGGGCGCTGCCCCGGGGGGCGAGACCCCGGTATCTGCGGGGGGCGCTGTGGGTCCTGTTCCTCTATTATCTGGCGATCCTCTCTGTGCTCCTCTTCTTCGGAGGACTCTTCCAGCTGGACCGAGTGTGGGGGGGCAGCGTCAATCTGGAGCCCTTCCACACCATCCGCAGCTATCTGCGCTTTTACCGCAATACCGGCAGCCCGGTGAGTGTGACGAATCTGTTGGGCAACGTGGTCATTATGATCCCTCTTGGGATGCTGCTGCCCCTGCTGTTCCGAACCATGCGCCATTTCTGGACCTGCCTGCCCCTGTGCGCGCTGGCCGCGGTGGGGGTGGAGTGGCTCCAGTGGGTCACTGCCACCGGGGCCGCCGATGTAGACGACTCCATTTTGAATTTCCTGGGGGCCGCCCTGGGGTATCTTCTGGTCCGGCTGTGCCAGATGGCGGCCGGACGACGGAAAAATAAATGATTCTCAAACAACAGACAGGAATATACCTTTACAGCGATAGGCGGCGTCTGCCGCTGCGGGGGGAAGGAGAACTGCACCATGTCCTTTGTCCATCTACATCTGCATACGGAATTTTCCCTTCTGGACGGAGCCTGCCGGATCAAGAAACTGGTAGAGCGGGTGAAGGAGCTGGGGCAGGATGCGGTGGCCATCACCGACCACGGCGTCATGTACGGGGTGATCGACTTTTACAGGGCCTGCCGGGAGGCGGGGATCAAGCCTATCATCGGCTGTGAGGTCTATGTAGCCCCCCGGGGCCGCACCCGCTTTCAGAAGGTCCATGAGTTTGACGCCGCCTTCTCCCATCTGGTGCTCCTGTGCCGGAACGAGGAGGGCTACCGCAATCTGTCCTATATGGTCTCCCAGGCGTTTCTGGAGGGCTTTTACATCAAGCCCCGGATCGACCTGGACCTGCTGCGGGAGCACTGCGGCGGGCTGATCGCCTGCTCCGCCTGCCTGGGAGGAGAGGTCCCCAAGCTGCTGATGGCGGGGGACTATGAGAAGGCGAAGGAGGCTGCCCTGGAGATGCGGGAGCTGTTTGGGGAGGACGGCTACTATCTGGAGCTCCAGGACCACGGCATCCCGGTCCAGCGGCAGGTGAACGGGGGCCTGCTGCGCCTCCATGAGGAGACGGGCATCCCCCTGATCGCCACCAACGACGCCCACTACCTCCGGCGGGAGGACGCGGAGATGCAGGACATCCTCATGTGCATCCAGATGGGCAAGACGCTGGACGATCCCGGGCGGATGAAGTTTGAGACCCAGGAGTTCTATGTCAAGAGCGAGGAAGAGATGGCGGAGCTCTTCCCCAATGCCCCCGAGGCGCTGGAGAACACCGCCCGCATCGCGGAGCTTTGCAATGTGGAATTCGAGTTCGGCAAATACCATCTGCCCCACTTCCAGCTGCCGGAGGGCTATGACGATGGGGAAGCCTATTTCCGGGACCTGTGCTGGAAGGGCTTTGCCCGGCGGTATCCGGGGCAGCCGGAGCAGTACCGGAAGCAGCTGGAATATGAGATGGGCATGATCCGGAAAATGGGCTTTGTGGATTACTTCCTCATTGTGTCCGACTTCATCGCATACGCCAAGGGGAACGGGATCCCAGTGGGACCGGGACGCGGCTCGGCGGCGGGCTCCATGGTGTCCTACTGTTTGAACATCACAGACCTGGATCCCATGAAGTATGGCCTGTACTTCGAGCGGTTCCTCAACCCGGACCGTGTCTCCATGCCTGATATTGACATCGACTTCTGCATCCGCAGGCGTCAGGAGGTCATTGACTATGTAAACCGGAAATACGGCAGCGACCATGTGGCCCAGATCGTCACCTTCGGTACCATGGCGGCCCGCGGCGCGGTGCGGGATGTGGGGCGGGTGCTGAATATGCCCTACGCCGAGGTAGACGCCATCGCCAAGCAGATCCCCAGCGGTCCTGGGGCCCTCCATATCACTCTGGAGGACGCCCTGAAGCTGTCCAAGCAGCTGAAGGATTCCTATGACGGGGACCCCCAGGTGCGCAAGCTCATCGACACCGCCCGGGCCATCGAGGGGATGCCCCGGAACACCTCCACCCACGCCGCCGGCGTGGTCATCACCAACCGGCCGGTGGTGGACTATGTGCCCCTGGCGACCAATGACGGTCTGCCGGTCACCCAGTATATCATGACCACCCTGGAGGAACTGGGCCTGCTGAAAATGGACTTTCTTGGCCTGCGGAACCTGACCATCCTGGACGACGCGGTGCGCATGGTACGTGAAAAGGAGCCCGGCTTTACCCTTTCTGATATTCAGGAAAATGATCCCGCGGTCATGGCCATGCTGGGGGATGGAAAGACCTCGGGCGTGTTCCAGATGGAGTCCGCCGGCATGACCGGCGTGTGTGTGGGTCTGAAGCCTCAGACCATCGAGGACATCACCGCCATCATCGCTCTGTACCGCCCAGGCCCCATGGACTCCATCCCCCGGTTCATCGCCTGTAAGCAGAACCCGGGAAAGATCACCTATAAGCACCCGGCCCTCAAGCCCATCCTTTCCAATACCTACGGCTGCATTGTCTATCAGGAGCAGGTGCTTCAGATCTTCCAGCAGCTGGCCGGCTACTCCCTGGGACAGGCCGATATGGTCCGCCGGGCCATGAGCAAGAAAAAGCGCAAGGAGATCGAGCGGGAGCGGCAGTTTTTTATCTATGGGGATCCGGACCGGGGGATCGCTGGCTGCATCGCCAACGGCATCCCGGAGGATGCCGCCAAAGCCATCTATGAGGAGATCGACGCCTTCGCTGAGTACGCCTTCAACAAGGCCCATGCCGTGTGTTATGCGGTGGTGGCCTATCAGACGGCCTGGTTCAAATACCACCACCCCAGGGAGTATATGGCCGCTCTGCTCACCTCCGTGCTGGACTCCAGCGAGAAGGTGGCGGAGTACATCGCCGAGTGCCGGGAGTGCGGCATCGAGCTGCTGCCGCCGGACGTGAATGAGTCCCAAGCGGATTTTACCGTCTCGGAGGGGGGGATCCGGTTCGGCCTGGTAGCCCTGAAAGGAGTGGGCCGAAACGTGATCAACGGCCTGCTGGAGGAGCGGAGCAAGGGCGGACCCTTTACAGATTTTATGGACTTCTGCGACCGGATGTTCGACCGGGACCTGAACCGGCGGGTGCTGGAGAGCCTGATCAAGTCCGGTTCCTTCGACCGGATGGGCTGTCGGCGCTCCCAGCTGATGGAGGTCTTTGGACAGGTTCTGGACGGCCTTGCCGCCAGCCGGAAGCGGAACCTGGAGGGCCAGCTGGACCTGTTCGGGATGGGGGGAGGCGAGGAGCAGGCCGCCCTGCCCGCCCTCCATCTGCCGGACATTCCGGAGTACAGCCCCCAGGAGCGGATGACGATGGAGAAGGAGGTCACCGGCCTGTACCTGTCCGGCCACCCCATGGACGCCTATCGGGAGGCGGCCCGGGCGGTGGGAGCGGTGACCATCGGCTCCATTCTGAGCGATTTCAGCCGGGAGGACGGCCCTGCCCGCTATCGGGACGGGGAGCAGGTCGCCGTGGCCGGGGTGATCTCTACCTACAAGACCCGCACCACCCGGAACAACACCCTCATGGCCTATGTGGATCTGGAGGACGACACCGCCTCCATAGAGCTGCTGTGCTTCTCCCGGGTGCTCAATGAGAGCGGGGGATACATCCGGGAAAACAGCGCCATCCTGGTCAATGGAAAGATCTCTGTGCGGGATGAGAAGGAGCCCCAGCTCATGGTGGACGCCATCCGCCCCCTGGGGGACCTGGATGGGAAGGCTCAGCCAGCCGGACAGCGGCTGTACCTCCGCCTGCCCTGCCGGGAGGACCCGCGGCTGCGGAAGGTGAAGCTGGCCCTGTCCTTCTTCCCAGGGGAGAGCCAGGCGGTGCTCTATTTCGAGGACTGCAAAAAGCGTGTGGGCACCCGGTGCCAGATCCATCCCGCCCTGGTGGAGGACCTGAAGGAGCGTCTGGGCGGGGAAAACGTAGTGGTAAAATAATGGATGCGATGACAAAAATGCTGTGCTCCGGCACAGCATTTTTGTGTGAAGTGGGTGGTGTCCAGGCGGAAGATATGATATAATCGAGGCGTCGGGCAAAGAAATGGAGGAGATACCATGAGATGCATGGACCTGACACACCTGATTTCCCGGGAAATGCCGGTCTACCCCGGCACAGAGCCTCCCAGGCTCCAGCCTGCCAACACCTATGAGCGGGATGGCTTTCAAGAGACTCTGCTGACCATGTACTCCCACACCGGGACCCACATGGATCCGCCGGCCCATCTGTTTGCGGGACGGACCACGCTGGACCAGTTTCCGGTGGAACAGTTCATCGGACGGGCGCTGGTGATCCACTGTCCGGAGCTGAGGGAGGGAGAGCGCGTCCCCTTCTCCGCAGTGGAGCGGGTGCGCCCCCTGGCAGACCAGGCGGAATTTCTGCTGTTTCACACCGGATGGGGCAGATACTGGGGGACAGAGCGCTATTTTGGGGACTACCCCTGTATCGATCAGGGGATCGTGGACTACCTGCTCCAGAGCGGGAAAAAGGGCGTGGGCTTGGACACCATCGGGGTGGATCCCATTGCTGACGCCCATCTGAATATTCACCGGCAGCTGTTTCAGGACCATGAGATCGTGGTCATGGAGAATCTGGCCAATCTGGACCGGATCGGGGATGGGCTGTTCACGCTGTTTGCCCTGCCCCTGCGGTATCAGGATGCGGACGGCTCCCCCATTCGGGCGGTGGCGGTCCTGGACGGGAAGGAATGAACATGGAACTAAACTATTACATCAACCCAAAGGGGGAGATCCCGAACAGTGCGCTCTCCCTCACGGACGCCGGGGCGCTGGAGCGGGCCAGCCGCTTTCATCAGACGATCCCGGGCTATGCGCCTACGCCCCTGGTCTCTCTGGACCATCTGGCCCAAAGGCTGGGCGTGGCTCAGGTGCTGGTGAAGGACGAGTCCAGGCGGTTCGGCCTGAACGCCTTCAAGGCCCTGGGCGGCAGCTATGCCATGGCCCGCTGCCTGGGGCAGCGGCTGGGCTGGCCGGAGGAGAAGCTCACCTTTGAGGCCCTGATGGCGCCGGAGGTCCGGGAGAAGCTGGGAGAGCTCACCTTTGTCACCGCCACGGACGGCAACCACGGGCGGGGCGTGGCCTGGGCGGCCCGGCAGCTGGGCCATAAATCAGTGGTCTATATGCCCAAAGGCAGCGCCCAGGAGCGGCTGGACAACATCCGGGCCCAGGGGGCTCAGGCGGAGATCACCGATCTGAACTATGACGACGCGGTGCGGCTGGCTGACCGGATGGGGAAGGAGCACGGCTGGATCCTGGTGCAGGATACCGCCTGGCCGGGCTATGAGGAGATCCCTGCCTGGATCATGCAGGGCTACACCACCATCGCCTGGGAGCTGTTCCAGCAGCTGGAGGACTTGGGCGGACAGATGCCCACCCACCTGTTCCTCCAGGCTGGAGTGGGCAGCTTCGCGGGGGCCATGCTGGGCAGCTTTGCCGCGCGCATGGGGAGGGATTGTCCCATCACCTGCATCGTGGAGCCAGACCGGGCGGACTGCCTGTACCGGAGCGCCCGGGCGGCGGACGGGAAACTCCACCCGGTCACCGGGGAGATGAACAGCATGATGGCCGGGCTCTGCTGCGGCGAGCCGTGCACCATCAGCTGGGAGATCATCCGCCCCGGCGCAGCGGCCTTCCTGTCCTGTTCGGACGAGTACTCCGCCATGGGGATGCGCCTGCTGGGCCGGCCGGAGCCGGGAGACCCGGCGGTGGTGTCCGGCGAGTCCGGGGCGGTGGGCGTGGGCGTCCTGTCCGCCATCCTGCATGAGGAGAAGCTGGAGGACCTGCGGTGGTCTCTGGGGCTGAATGAGAGCTCCCGGGTCCTGTGCATCAGCACGGAGGGGGACACCGACCGGGTCAACTATCAAAAGATCGTAGGGGAGAGGGGCTGACACCGCTCCGAGAGGTATCCTGCGGCAGCTGGGGTCCTGATGGAAGTGAAACAGAAAAAGGCGCTGGGCAAAACTGCGGATGCGGCAGTTTTGCCCAGCGCTTTCTGGATCAAATGGGAACCAGATGGGGAACAGTGGGAGCTACATACGCTTTTCCCCGCGGAGCATGATGAGGAAGGCGGACAGAAGGGGGACGAGGGCAGCCAGGATGGTCCGGCCGGTAAACAGAGGGGTGAGCAGGCCGCTGAGCACCGCCCCGGCGATGAAGGCGCCGATCAATCCATAGTAGACACGGACCTTCTCCAGAGAAGTCCCCTCCCGGCGGAAGAACCAGTGGAACAGATGCTCCGTCCCGCTGCGCAGATTTCCGGTACACATAGTGGTGACGCAGCCGCAGCCCTGAAACTTCCGGAAGGACTCCACCTGGAGGGCGCTGGTGAAGGAGATGATGATGTTGGCCAGGGGGTCCAGGGTTCCGCAGGGCAGGCAGGAGACCAGCAGGATGGCGCCGCACTCGGCCAGCAGAAGGGGCAGCCGCCAGTGGAGGCGGGGGGCGCCTCCGAATCTGCGCCGGAGCAGCTCCGCCGCCAGGACCCCCAGGGCGAAGGCCAGGATGGGGAGCAGGTAGTGAAGGGCCTGATCCAGCTGCCCCTGGGCCAGGTTGATCCCCATAAGAACGATGTTGCCTGTCTCCGCGGTGGCAAAGACCTGGCCGCGGTTGAGGTAGCTGTACCCGTCCAGCAGACCGCCGGCCAGGGCCAGCAGAAGGCCGACAGGGAGTGATTCAGAGGGCTGGAGCTGTTTCATGGATGTGCCTCCTTCCGGGAATACCGCCCAAAAGGATACCACAACTTCCGGAGTTGGGCAAGGAGAGGGGAAAAATTTTCAAAAAATCTGCCGATCGTCTTGCTTTTTGAAGGAGAAAGGAGTAAACTGACGGCTGGCAGAGTAGGGTCACCTGTGCTGGTCCCCGTGTGGGACCTTCAGTGCCGGCGGGACGGGGAGTTGTCCGCCGGACGAACAGCGTCCTCCCAGTGGGGAGGGAGCGGCAGTGGGTGGTCCGCATCCCGCTGCCGCATGGCAGGGTGAAAATTTGATGTTCCTCCTTCTATGCGGCATACCCGAACACGGGCTGCCGCAGAATAGAAGGAGGTTTTTTCTGATGAGACACAACCATCTCCCCCTGAACCTGTACCGGACGCCCTTTACCCCCGCCTACTGGCGGGAGGCCAGCGCGGCCATGTCCAGCCTGAAGCTGCTGGTCTTTGCCGCCCTGATGGTGGCGGTGACCCGGGCGCTCTCCATGATCCCCGGCATCCCCATCGCCCACACCAAGCTCACCTGGGGTTTCCTCTCCCGGTCACTGTGCGCCCTGGTGTGCGGCCCGGTGATGGGGCTGGTCTTTGGCTTTGTGGAGGACATCCTGGGCTTCATCCTCCACCCCACGGGGGACTTTTTCCCGGGCTATACCCTGTCCACCATGGCCGGAGTGCTGGTCTATGCCCTGTGCTTTTTCCGCCAGCGGATCACGGTGGTCCGTCTGGTGGCCGCCAACCTGCTGGTCAATCTGCTGGTGAACGCGGCGATGGGCTCGATCTGGAGCACGATGGTGCGGGGCGGAGTTTACTGGGGCTGGTTCCTCCCCAGCCTGGCCAAAAATCTGGTGACGATCCTGCCCAAGGCGGCGGTGCTGTACTTCCTGTTCCAGGCCCTGCTCCCCATCCTTCAAAGGATGAACCTGATCCCCCGGCAGGTGGACGGGGTCATCCCTCTGATTTGACATAACAATGGCCATACTGCCGCGCGCCGGACCCTGTACAGGGCCGGATGCGCGGCAGTATTTTTGCCTGTTTTGGGGAGAGGAGTCGCAATCGGGCAAAATATATGGTATAATCCGATAAAAAAGAAGGGCACAGCTGGGCTTTGGAGCCCTGTCTGTGCAGGGGGGTACGGGATGATGTTAGACAGGTTGTTCAGATCCGGGCGGCGGGCGGCGGCTGCGCCGGCGGAGGGGAGCGCGTGGGAGAGGCTGCTGTTTTTTCCAGGCATTTTCCTGTGGCTGGAGTTGGTGCTGCGCCTGACTGCGGGGCACGACCTGCGGTATCTCCCCATCTCCGGGGCCTTCGCTGTGGCTGCGGGGCTGCTGTGCGGCGCGGGGCTGGAGCTGCTCCCCGGGAGGGGGCGGCGGTGGACCGCCTGCGTACTGGCCGGTCTGCTGGGACTGGTCTATGGCGGGGAGCTGGTCTGCAAAACGGTGATGCAGTCCTTTTACCCCCTGTTCAGTATGGCGGGCACGGCGGCGGACAACGACCTGATGGACTACTGGGGCGCGACCTGGCGGGGGATCTGGCAGTGTCTGCCCATTCTGGTCCTGATGCTCCTTCCGGCAGTCCTGGCGGCGGTCCTCCGCCTGCGGCTGTTCCCGGATGGGAAGCGGGCGCCCCGCCGGGCTGCGGGGCTGCTGTGCGGCGCGGCGGCGGCCCATCTGCTGGGGGTGGGGGCCCTGTATCTGCCCTGGCGGGGGGACCTGACGCCCAGGCTGCTGTATCACTCGGATGTGAACATCGAGGACCAGGTGGAGCAGCTGGGCCTGTGGACCATGCTCCGGCTGGATGTGCAGCACGCTGTGGTCCCGGCCCGAAACGATCTGGGGGAGGACTTCTCCGGCCTGGAAGGCCCGGAGCTTCAGCCCCCGGAGGGAGAGGAGCCGCAGCCCCAGCCGGAGGAGACGGACCGGTCCCCTAATGTGATGGAGGTGGATCTGGAGGCCCTGGCGGCGGGGGCGGAGAGCGAGGACGCGGCCTGGCTGGCCCGTTACTTTGACAGTGTGGCGCCGACGAAGAAGAATGAATACACCGGACGATTTCGGGGGTACAATGTCATCCAGCTGAGCATCGAGGGCTTCTCCGGCTACGCCATCGACCCGGAGCTCACCCCCACCCTGTACCGGCTGACCCATGAGGGCTTTGTGTTCCCCAATTTTTATACCCCCCTGCACTATACCAGCACCTCCGGCGGGGAGTGTCAGAACCTGCTGGGCCTGTACCCCAAGGCGGGCAACCCCATCACCATGAAGGAGACCGGGGTGCGGCACACGGACTGCCGCTTCAGCCTGGCCCGTCAGCTGGAGGCGCTGGGATATACGGTGCTGGGCTACCACGGAAATGAGGATATGTACGGGCGGTATGCCTCCCACACCAATCTGGGCTATACCTGGAAGCAGTACCAGACGGGGCTGGAGCTGGAGATGACGGCGGACGGGAGCACCTATGCCTGGCCCCAGTCCGACGTCTATGTGGCCGAGACCAGCATGGAGGACTACCTCTCTTTGGACGGCCCCTTCCATGTGTACTACATGACCATCAGCGGACATATGCCCTATAACTTCAACCGGGTGGCGGCGAAGTACCGGGATCTGGTAGAGCCCCTTCCGTACAGTGAGACCACCAAAGCGTATCTGGCCACCGCCATCGAGGCGGACCGGATGCTCCAGACCCTGCTGGACGGCCTGGAGCAGGCGGGCGAGCTGGATAACACGCTGATCGTGGCCTGTGCCGACCACATCCCCTATTTCAATGTGGACACGCTGGAGGAGCTGTCCGGAAAGAGCTTCGGCAGCTCGGAGGACATGGAGCGGCTGGATGAGCGGAGCATCAACTTCGACGTCTACCGCAGCGCCCTGGTCCTGTGGGCGGCCGGGATGGAGGAGCCGGTGGTGGTGGACAAGCCCTGCGGACAGGTGGACATCCTTCCCACTGTTTCCAATCTGCTGGGGCTGGAGTATGACTCCCGGATGCTGGCCGGGTCGGATCTGCTGTCCGATGCGCCGGGGCTGGTGATCTTCAGCTCCCGGAGCTGGCTGACGGAGCGGGGATTTTATGACCGCTATACCCAGACCTTTACTCCGGCGGAGGGAGAGGCCATGACGCCGGAGGAGCAGGCGGCCTATGTGGACGCCATGAAGCGGACCGTTCAGTACAAGCTGGGCTGTACAGAGAAGATCCTGAATTCCGATTTTTACCGCCTGGCCTTGGGAGAAGGATGAGCCGGCGGGAAAACAGTTGCTTTTTCATCGGTGTTCCAGTATAATGGGGCAAACCAAGGCGAAGGCAAGCGCGCTGTCTTGCGAGAAAGGAGCGTATCCGTATGAGTTTTGATCCCTATGAGTTTGACCGAAGCTATGGCTCCTCTGCCCACGGAATCAGTGAGGGGGAATACACCGCCCGTACCTTCCTCTGGATGGTCCTGGGCCTGATGGTGACCTTCGGGGTGGCGGTGCTGTGCTGGCTCACCAACGCCACGATCTATGCCCTGATTCTGATCCCGGCTGTCCATCTGATCGTTTTGATCGCCACCCTGGTCCTGTCCTTTGTGATGGTCAGAAGGATCGAGCGGATGAGCGTGGCCGCCGCCCGGACCATATTCCTGGCGTATTCCGCCCTGTTTGGCTTCACCATGTCCATCTATCTGCTGATCTACGACCTGACCAGCCTGGTGTTCGCCTTCCTGGCCACCGCCCTGTACTTCGGGGTGCTGGCGGTCTATGGCCGTCTGACCGGGCGGGACCTCTCCGGCGTCCGCCCCATCCTGTTCTCCGGGCTGCTCTTTCTGGTGGTTTTTGGCGTGATCAGCCTGTTCATCCCCGCGCTGAGCATCTTTGACAGCATATCCTGCCTCATCGGCATCGCGGTGTTTCTGGGCTATACCGCCTATGACACCCAGCGGATCCGGGCGTTTTACCACTACTACGCCGGCTATCCCGATATGCTGGAAAAGGCATCGATCTTTGCCGCCCTCCAGCTCTACCTGGATTTCGTCAACCTGTTCCTGTATCTGCTCCGGTTCCTGGGCAGACGCCGGGACTGACCGGGAGGAGAGGCACGCGGCCCCCGGGCTCCGCTCAGGAGTCCGGGGGCCGCTTTGTCTTATCGAGGCGTCTGTGTGCGCTCCCACTCCGCCAGACAGGCCAGGGCTTTGGGGGCAAGCAGCAGGAGGGCGGCCAGATTGGGCAGGGCCATCAGCGCGTTGGACAGGTCCACCAGCTGCCACAGGGGGGAGACGTCTGACACCGCCCCCAGGACGGTGCACAGGAGGAATACCGCCCGATAGGCGGGGAACAGGCGGTCCCCGCCGGTGAGAAAACGGAGGCTCTGCTGTCCATAACAGCTCCAGCCCAGAATGGAGGAGAAGGCGAAGAGGACCAGGCTGAGGGACACCGCCCAGGTCCCAATGGGCCCCAGGACGGAGGAGAAGGCCCGGGCGGTGAGGGGGACGCCCATGGCGGCGTCTGGGATCTTGCCAGTCCGGAGCTGGGCCAGGGCGGCCTCCTGGTCATAGGCTCCACTGACCAGGATGACCAGGGCGGTGACGGTGCACACCACCAGGGTGGAGCAGAACACCTCAAAGATCCCCCACATCCCCTGGCGGGCGGGATGGTCCACCTGAGCGGCTCCGTGGGCCATGGCGGAGGTGCCCAGACCGGCCTCGTTGGTGAATACCCCGCGGGCCACCCCGTGGCGCAGGGCGGAGAGCAGGGTATAGCCCGCGCCGCCGCCCAGGGCGGCGGAGGGGGAGAGGGCGCTGGAGAAGATCAGGGTCAGGGCGTGGGGAATCTGCTCCCGGCGCAGCAGCAGGACGGCCAGCCCGCTGCCCAGATAGATCAGGGCCATGGCCGGGACCAGCCGCTGGGCCACCCGGGCGACCCGGCCCATTCCGCCGGTCAGGACAAGACCGGCCAGCAGGGCGGTGCAGAGGCCCACAGCCAGCCGGTCCCAGCCCAGGGCGGCGTGGAGGGCGGAGGCGATGGAGCCGGACTGGATCAGATCTCCCCCGGCCAGGGTGGCGGGGAGACAGGCCAGGGAGAACCAGACGGCCAGGGCGGGGCAGTGGAGCCCGTCCCGCAGATAGTACATGGGGCCGCCCTGCCACCCCCCGTCCGGGGAATGGCAGTGGTAGCGGACGGCCAGCAGCTTTTCCACACAGCTGGTGGCCATGCCCAGCAGTGCGGAGACCCACATCCAGAACACCGCCCCCGGACCGCCCAGATAGATGGCCGCAGCCACCCCGGCGATGCTGCCGGTGCCGATGGTGGAGGCCAGGGCGGTGCTCAGGGCCTGGAGGGAGGAGATCCCCCGGACCGGGCGGTCCCGGGGACGGAACAGGGAGCCCAGGGTGGCGGACAGCCACAGCCGGATCCGGAACAGGGGGAAAAAGCCGCAGCCCAGGGACAGCAGCAGCCCGGTGAGGAGGAAAAGCCCCAGAAGCCAGGGGTCCCACAGGGCGTCAGCCGCACGGGCAAGAAAGGACAAGCATATCACCTCCAAAGAAAGCCGGGCCCTGTCCGGAGGACAGGGCCCGGTGGTTCAGTGATATGCGGCGGGAGGGGAGATCAGAACAGGCGGGAGCCGGCGGCCTTTCAGACCCGGACGATATAGTCCGGCTTCCGGGGCTTGGGAGCGGGGCGCTCCCCCTCCGGATAGCCCAGGATACAGTTGCCCACGCCGCGGAGGGTGGACGGAAGCCCCCAGCGGGCCAGCAGTTCCTTGCCCTCCGGGCGGTCGAACAGCTCCAGCGCCCGGTTGACCCAGCAGGAGCCCACCCCCAGGGACCAGGCGGCGTTCATCAGATTGCCCATGACCAGCGCGCCGTCCCGCATCCAGTTGTAGTTCTCCCCGTCAGCCAGCACGACTACGACTGTGGGAGCGCCGTAAAAGGGGTCGGTGCCGGGCCGGCCCTGGATCTCCGCGTTCAGGCGGGAGAGCAGGGCGATGGTGTCCGGATCCTGGACCACGACCATTACGGTGGACTGCTTTCCCATGCCGGAGGGGGCGTAGGTCCCCGCCTCCAGAATGGCGTCCAGTACCTCTGGACGGACCTGCTCCGGGCGGTAGCGGCGGATGCTCCGCCGCGTTTTCAGGGTGGTCAGGGTCTCATTCATGGGATCAGCTTCCTTTCAGATTTGAATGGAGACATTATAGCACAGATCGGGGCGGCAGGGAGAAAAAATTGGATTTTGGGGTACCGCAGAGAGAAAAAATGTGGTACACTACCGCTATAACAGATCCTTGGACTGGAGGAAGCGTGCGATGAAATGTCCTTACTGTGCGTATCCGGAGAGCAAGGTGGTGGATTCCCGGCCCGCGGATGAGGGGGCCAGCATCCGCCGCCGGCGGGAGTGCCTGTCCTGCCACAAGCGGTTCACCACATACGAAATGATGGAGAGCCTCCCCCTGGTGGTGGTGAAGAAAGATGGGAGCCGCCAGAGCTTCGACCGGAATAAGGTGATGAGCGGCCTGATCCGCGCCTGTGAGAAACGCCCTGTCTCGGTGAATACTCTGGAGGAGCTGGTCACAGAGATCGAGCAGGTCCTTCAAAATGAGATGGAGCGGGAGGTCAGTTCTGCCAAGGTCGGCGAGCTGGTGATGGAGCGGCTGAAAAAGGTGGATGAGGTGGCCTATGTGCGCTTTGCCTCGGTCTACCGCCAGTTCAAGGACATCAATACCTTCATGCAGGAGCTGAATAAGCTGCTGGAGGACCGCAGATAGACGCATCAGGAGACGCCCGCGCAGATCCAGGCGGGGCCGGACCCATAGTAATAAAAGCGCCCGGGGCGATGCCCCGGGCGCTTTTGCAATTTTCAGGGAAACGGTCAGCGCAGCACCGCGCCGCACTTGGCCTCCAGCGTCTCCAGGATGGCCTTCACATCGTTGTCGGCCTCCTCGGCGGTGAGGGAGCGGTCGTCAGCCCGGAGGACCAGGTTGAAGGCCACAGACTTCTTACCCTCGGCCACGCCCTTGCCCCGGTAGATGTCGAACAGCTTGACCTCCTTGAGCAGGCCGTGGGCCCCCTCTTTGATGGCGGCCTCCAGGGCTCCCACGGTGACCTCCTCGCCGCAGACCACGGCGATGTCGCGGGTCACGGCAGGGAACTTGGGCAGGGGGACGTACTGGGGATCGGCCCCCTTGGCGGCGCACAGGGCGTCAAAGGACAGCTCCGCGCAGTAGAGCTCCGCGTCCACGCCGTAGTTCTGGGCCACCAGGGGATGGATCTGGCCGAATACGCCCACCTCGCGGCCGTCCACCAGGATCCGGGCACAGCGGCCGGGGTGGTAGGAGGGATTGTCACGGACCGCCTCATAGCCGGCGTCAGAGATGCGGATGGAGTCCAGAATGGACTGGACCGCGCCTTTCAGGACGAAGAAGTCCATCCCGTCGCCATAGCCGCCCACAGAGAGCACCTTGGGCTCGTCCGCCATGCCGTCCTCCCGCTGGAAATAGGTGCGGCCCAGCTCATACAGGCGGGCGGACTTGTTGCGGAAGTTATAGTTCCGGGTCAGGATCTCCAGCATGGAGGGCAGGACCGTGGTGCGCATGATGGAGGTGTCCTCGCCCAGGGGATTCATGATCTTCATGGAGTTCCGGCGGGGATCGTCCTTGGCCCAGCGGATCTTGTCGTAGTAGGTGGGGGAAATAAAGGAGTAGGTGATGATCTCGTCATAGCCCAGGGAGCGGCAGGTCTGGCCCAGGGTGCGCTCCACCTCCTGAACAGGGGAGTAGCCGCCCCGGGTGGTCTGTCCCCGCATGAGGGTGGTGGGGATGTTGTTATAGCCGTAGAACCGGGCGACCTCCTCGGCCAGGTCGGCGATGCCCTCCACGTCGCCGCGCCAGGAGGGGATGATGACATCGGCAGGGCTGTTGGGGAAGCTTTGATCTCCGGTGACGATGCCCACCCGCTCCAGATACCGGTACTGGTCTGCGGCAGGGATGTCGGTGCCCAGCAGGGCGTTGACCCGGTCGGGGTCCATGCGGATGGTGTGGGGCTGGGGGACGTAGTTCAGGATGTCAATGACGCCGTCCACCACCTCGCCGGCCCCCAGCAGCTCCACCAGCTCGCAGGCGCGGTTGACGGCGGGCAGGGTGTTCAGGGGGTCCAGGCCCTTTTCAAACTTGGCGCTGGCCTCGGTGCGCATACCCAGGGCAAGGGCGCCCTTGCGGATGCAGGTGCCGTCGAAGTTGGCCGACTCAAAGACCACGTCCACGGTGTCGGCGACGATCTCGCTGTTCTCGCCGCCCATAATGCCCGCCAGGCCCACGGCCCGGGTGTCGTCGGCGATGACCAGGTGGCTGGCGGTGAGCTTCCGGACCTGGCCGTCCAGGGTGGTGAGCTCCTCGCCCTCTTCGGCCCGGCGGACGATGATCTTGCCGCCCTTCACATAGCGGTAGTCAAAGGCGTGCATGGGCTGGCCATACTCCAGCATAACGTAGTTGGTGATGTCCACGATGTTGTTGATGGGACGCACACCCATGGCGCGCAGCCGCTCCCGCATCCACTTGGGGGAGGGGGCGATCTTCACGTTGCGGACCATCCGGGCGGTATACCGGGGGCACAGGTCGGCGGCGGGGGTCTCCACATCCAGCAGCTCCATCAGATCGCCCTGGGCCCCGCCTTTGACCACTGGTTCATGGAGGCGCAGGGGGACGTCATAGGTGGCGGCGGTCTCCCGGGCCAGACCGATGACAGAGAGACAGTCGGGGCGGTTGGGGGTGATCTCAAACTCCACCACATGGTCGTCCAGACCCACCACCGGCTTCAGGTCGTCCCCGGGCTTACAGTCCTCGTGGAGGATGAAGATGCCGTCGGGGATGCAGTGGGGGAACTCCGCCTGCTGGGCGTGGAGGTCCTCCAGGGTGCAGATGGAGTCGCTCTTGGTGTTATAGGCCACCAGGTCCCCCTCGTGGAGGTTGGCGCAGAGGGTGTCGGGGCAGGCGGTGGAGCCGCCCAGATCCAGGCAGGTGTGGAAACAGCCGTCGGGCTGGATGGCGGCCTCCAGCACTCTGGCGCACACCACAGGGCCGAACACCTTGTCCCCGGCCTTGATGTCCGCGGGGATGGAGGGTTTATTTTTGTCCAGAGGGTGGTAGTCGTTCAGCAGGGCGGCAGGGGTGATGACCGCGTAGGGGAAGTCCCGGGTGTCCAGGCCCAGCTCGGCAAGGCCGCACAGCATCCCGTTGGACTCCACGCCGCGAAGCTTGCCCTTTTCGATCTTCTTGCCGCCGGGCAGGGTGGACTTGTGCAGGGCCACGGGGACCAGGTCGCCCACATGGACGTTCCAGGCCCCGGTGACGATCTGGATGGGGGCCTCCTGGCCCACACAGATCTGGCACACCCACATATGGTCGGAATCGGGGTGGCGCTCCATGGACAGGACCTGTCCCACCACCACGTTGGAGATCTCTCCGCCCAGGTCGTGGGTCAGCTCCACCTTGGAGCCGGACAGGGTCATAGCCTCGGCAAACTCTTTATCACTGGCGTCAACGGTGACGAACTCGCTGAGCCACTTGCGAGATAGATTCATAGATAAAACTCCCTTTGTTTGAATTAGGAATGAGGAGTTAGGAATTAGGAATTGTGGTGTCCGGTTTTGCCGGAATATTTGGAATTGAGCTGCGGAAGAGACCGCTTCCATTCCTAACTCCTAATTTCTAATTCCTAATTGATTTTTAAAGCGATCAGAATTGCTCTAAAAATCTAACATCGTTCTCGAAGATCAGACGCAGGTCGGCGATCTTGAAGCGGCGCATAGCGGTGCGCTCCAGGCCGATGCCGAAGGCCCAGCCGGAGTAGACCTCCGGATCGATTCCGGCCATCTTCAGCACCTTGGGGTGGATCATGCCGGCGCCCAGCATCTCGATCCAGCCCTCGCCCTTACAGGTGGGGCAGCCCACGCCGCCGCACTTGTGGCACTGCACGTCCATCTCGCAGGAGGGCTCGGTAAAGGGGAAGTGGTGGGGGCGGAAGCGGGTCTTGGTGCCCTTGCCGTACAGCTGCTCCACCACCGTATTCAGGGTGCCCTTCAGGTCGGCCATGGTGACATTTTTGTCGATGACCATGCCCTCCACCTGGTGGAACATGGGGGAGTGGGTGGCGTCCACCTCGTCCTTGCGGTACACCCGGCCGGGGGCGATGATGCGGATGGGCAGCTCCATGGTCTCCATGGCCCGGACCTGCATGGGGCTGGTCTGGCTGCGGAGCATCACCCGGCTGTCGGCGTCAAAATAAAAGGTGTCCGACCAGTCCCGGGAGGGGTGGCCCTCCTCAGCGTTGAGCTTGTCGAAGTTGTACTCGGCCAGCTCCACCTCAGGGCCGTCCAGCACGGTGAAGCCCATGCCGATGAAGATGTCCTTCAGCTCGTCCAGGGCCAGGTACATGGGGTGCTTGTGTCCCAGCTTCACCTCGCGGCCGGGGATGGTCACATCCAGCGCCTCGTCCTTCAGGCGCTGCTCCAGGGCCTGGGCCTCCAGCTTGCCAGCGGCGGCCTCGATGGCTGACTCTAGGGCGGAGCGGACCTCATTGGCCAGCTGGCCCATGGCGGGGCGCTCCTCGGCGGACAGCTTACCCATCATTTTCAGAACGGCGGTGAGCTCGCCCTTCTTGCCCAGATACTGGACGCGCAGGCTGTCCAGTTCGGCGGCGGACTGGGCCTGCTCAAAGGCGGCCAGCGCCTCCGAACGGATCTTTGCTAACTGTTCTTTCATCTGTGTTCTTCCTTTCAGAGGTAAATTGATCGGACGGGGACGGGCAGCAAAAAAGCCTTCCGCCCCAAACCTGTTGGGACGAAAGGCTAACCTTCCGCGGTACCACCCGTATTCGTGTCAGACACGCACTTGAATTTCCCGATAACGGCGGAACAGCCGTCCCCCTCTCAGGGGCCGCTCCCGGGCGAACCAAACGACACGCTTCAGGGCGGCTTTCAGCCGGCGGCCGCCCCTCTCTGAGAAACGTAAGCACGTTATTTTCCCGTTCTTCGCATTTGAAACTGATTATATTCAATACTTATAGCACAGTGCGGCAAAAAAAGCAAGTATGAAATGGAAGCATCAGGGGAAAAGAATGGAATGTGGTGAAAATATGGAGCGTGGCAGGATGGATCAAACCTTCCGAGGGGTGGAGCACAGAGAAAAATAAAATCCTATTAAAATAATAGGTAATAAGGATAGACAAAACCTTCCGTCTATGATAAAATAAGGCTGTCCTTTATATGGACCACCCTTCCATCTGTTTGTGGGACGGATGAACAGGGAGCAGGAAAGACGAAAGCGGTATCAAACCGAACAGAATACAGGAGGGAACCCCATGCTAGAGTTACAGCATATCTGCTATGATGTGGAGCAGGATGGAGAGGACAAGGGCATCCTGCGGGACATCGATCTGACCATTGACGAGCGGTTTGTGGCCATCACCGGCCCAAACGGCGGCGGTAAGTCCACTCTGGCCAAGATCATCGCCGGCATCTATACCCCCACCAGCGGACGGATCCTGCTGGATGGGGAGGACATCACCGGCCTGGATATCACCCAGCGGGCCCACCGGGGCATCAGCTTTGCCTTTCAGCAGCCGGTGCGCTTCAAGGGCCTGACGGTAAAGGATCTGATCACCCTGGCCAGCGGGAAAAATATCGGCGTGCCGGAGGCGTGCAACTACCTGTCTGAGGTGGGGCTGTGCGCCAAGGACTATATCGACCGGGAGGTGGACGGCTCCCTGTCCGGCGGAGAGCTCAAGCGCATCGAGATCGCCATGATCATGGCCCGCGGGACCAAGCTGTCCGTCTTTGACGAGCCGGAGGCGGGCATCGACCTGTGGTCCTTCTCCAATCTGATCCAGGTGTTTGAGCATCTGCACGAGAAGATCAACGGCTCCATCCTCATCATCTCCCATCAGGAGCGGATCCTGAATATTGCCGACCGCATCATCGTCCTGGCCGATGGCCAGGTGCGCAGCGACGGCCGACGGGAGGAGATCCTGCCTCAGCTGCTGGGCGAGTCCCCCAGCGTGTGCAGCGCGTTGAGCGACAAGGTGAGATAACAAGACGATCAGGAATTGGAAATTAGAAATTGACGCGCCGAGTGGGGGCGGAGGCTCCCGATTCCTCCGGCAGAGCCGGAGGCGGTCCTTCCTAATTCCTCATTCCTAATTTACAGAAGGAGACAAAACCATGGACGCCATACAGAAAAATTTGCTGGAGCAGGTCGCCGAGCTCCATGATGTGCCCGAAGGGGCCTATAACATCCGGGCCAACGGAAAGGCGGCCGCCCGGAATACCACGGCCAACATCGATATTGTCAGCAAAGAGGACAAGGACGGCATCGACATCATTATCAGACCCGGCACCAAAAATGAGTCGGTCCATATCCCTGTGGTGCTCAGCGAGAGCGGCCTGAATGAGACGGTCTACAACGATTTCATCATCGGCGACGACTGCGACGTGACCATCGTGGCCGGCTGCGGCATCCACAACTGCGGGGTGCAGAATTCGGAGCACTCCGGGATCCACTCCTTCCATGTGGGCAAGCGCGCCCGGGTGCGCTATGTGGAGCGCCACTATGGCGAGGGCGACGGCATGGGGGAGAACATTATGAACCCCACCACCGTGGTGGAGATGGATGAGGACAGCTATCTGGAGATGGAGACCACCCAGATCAAGGGTGTGGACTCCACCGTCCGCACCACGAAGGCCACCCTGGGCCCCCGGGCCACCCTGATCATCAAGGAGAAGGTGATGACCCACGGCAAGCAGCTGGCCAAGTCCGATTTTACTGTGGACCTGAACGGGGAGGACTGCCACACCAACGTGATCTCCCGCTCTGTGGCCCGGGACCAGTCCCACCAGGTGTTCCTGGCCCGGATCAACGGAAATGCCCGGTGCTACGGCCACTCCGAGTGTGACGCCATTATTATGGATCAGGGCGTGGTGGCCGCCATCCCGGAGGTCACCGCCAACTGCGTGGACGCCAGCCTGGTCCACGAGGCTGCCATCGGCAAGATCGCCGGGGAGCAGCTGATCAAGCTGATGACCCTGGGCCTGACCGAGAAGGAGGCCGAGGAGCAGATCGTCAACGGATTTTTGAAGTGAATTGGACTGTTCAAGGGGGGGAGACCGGCTGCGGTCTCTCTTCCTTTTTTCGCCGGGATGTGGTACAATACCGGAAAAATCCTTTGGAAAGGGGTGCGGGCGGTGCGGACCATTTATGTTGACCTGGGGGAGCTGGACCAAGCGAGCGCGCTGGGACTTTTCAGCACTGAGGTGCAGATCATGCGCGCCGGGACGGTGCTCCACACGGAGCAGGACAAGATCCGGGCGGAGGTTCCCCAGTATCCGGAGATGGCGGAGCGGGCCGGGGTATTCTTTTTCTTTGAGGATGAGGCGCTCCCGGAGCTCCCGTTTTACGCGGTCCCCAGCCTGGAGCTGGTGGCCCGGGACCGGGAGGGGAAGTGGTACGGCCGCTCGGAGGACCTGGGGGAGGGCGTGTACTGCGTCACCCCGGAGGGAGCGGCCTTCCGGGTGTCCGGGAGCATGGAACGGTTTTCCAGCCGCCTGCTGGCGGGGGAGGAGGTCCGGGAGCTGTGGGAGCCTGTCCCGGAGCTCAGGGTGTACCCCTCCAAGGCGGAGGCGGCCCGGGAGGTGGAGCTGGTTCCACTGGAGAAGCTGCTGCCGAAGGGCTGGAGGGAATGGGAGGAATGAGGATGCTTGCCACCACAGAGCAAATGAGAGCGCTGGACCAGATCGCCATTGAGGAGCGGGGGATCCCCTCTCTGGAGCTGATGGAGAACGCCGCCCGGGAGGTCGCCCAGACGACGGCCGACCTGGTGGGGCCGGTGAAGGAACAGAGCCGGCCGGATGGTGTGATTGGAACTGCTGTTTCGGTAGCCTTTATCATGACGGGGGACAGCCGGGAACCCACGCCGGAGGAGCAGCGGGAGTTGGACGAGATACGGGCTGTGGTGGAGTCAAAAAACACCGATCCCACCCAGCGCATCGCCCTGTTCTGCGGCCCGGGGAACAACGGCGGGGACGGCATCGCCGCCGCCCGCATCCTGCTGGAGGAGGGCTATCGGGTCCGCGCCTTTCTGGTAGGCGACCGGGCCAAAATGACCCCGGACGCCCGGGCCATGGAGGAGCGGCTGGCGGAGGCCGGCGGCGCTCTGGAGCCCTTGGATCTGGAGGACCGCCTGCTGACCGCCTGGCTGGGAACCTGCGACTGCTATGTGGACGCCCTGTTCGGAGTGGGGCTGAAACGGCCAGTGGAGGGAGCGTTTTTGGCGGCAGTCCGGTGGATGAACGGCCGGCGGGCCCCCGTGGTATCCTGTGACCTGCCCTCCGGGGTGGACGGGGACACAGGGGAGAGCCTGGGAGAGGCCGTCCGGGCCCATACCACCGTGACCTTTACCTGCGCCAAGCCGGGGCTCTACCTGGGGGCCGGGGCGGGCTGCGCCGGGGAGGTGCAAGAGGCCGACATCGGGATCCCCTGGGACCTGGTCCATCAAATGATATGGCGGGGTCCGGAGCCGATCGAGTTAAACCCGAACGATATGCACTGGGTCCTCCCCCGCCGTCCTGCCGATGGCCACAAGGGGGATTTTGGAAGGGTATTCATCCTTGGGGGCAGCGAGGGCTATACCGGCGCTCCCATTCTGGCCGCCCGGAGCGCACTGCGAACCGGCGCGGGGCTGGTCTATGTGGGGGTGCCCCGGGAAATTTATTCCATCACGGCCGTAAAATGCGAAGAAGCTATGGCTTTTCCCCTGCCGGAGGAGTATACTGCAATACTGGAAAAGGCGTCTGCCTGTGATGTGGCGGTGATCGGCCCCGGCCTGGGCCGGCAGCCGCGGGCGGAGGGGCTGGTGCGTTCCCTGCTGTGCGACCTGACCATCCCGGTGGTGCTGGATGCCGATGGCATAAACGCGCTGGCGGGACATATAGATGTTCTGGACAGCCGCTCCGCTCCCACGGTGCTCACCCCCCATGGGGGGGAGTTTGCCCGGCTGACGGGGGGATCCCTGCCGGTGCGGGACCCTGTGTCCGCCGCCCGCGGCTTTGCCAGGGCACACCGCTGCACCCTGGTCCTCAAGGGCCGGGGGACGGTGACCGCCGCCCCAGAGGGGAAGGTCTGGATCTGCGGGACGGGGAATCCGGGGATGGCCAAGGGGGGCTCCGGCGACGTGCTGGCCGGGATGATCGCCGCCCTGCTGGGACAGAAGCACCTGAACGGTCCCGGCGTTTCTGTACCGGAGACTGCCGCCCTGGCGGTGTGGCTCCACGGAAAGGCGGGGGACCGGTGCGCGGAGCGGTATGGGGAGTACGCCATGCTGCCCTCCGACCTGATCGAGATGCTCCCCCAGGTGCTGAAGGAGAGCGAGGAGCGGAGCTAAACGGCCGTTTAAGACGCTTTGGAGGGAAAACTGTGCGCAAACGCCTGCTTTGCGTACCAATGATGACCCTGGTGCTGCTCACCGCCTGCGGCGGGACAGCGGGGGGAGATCCTGCGGAGGAGCTGGCCCTGGCGGTCCGGGGGGAGTACCTGGCCATGGAGCGCTGCGCCGCGGAGGTGGAGATCACCGCCGACTACGGCCAGCGGGTCTATGAATTTCTCCTGTCCGCCGCGGTGGATGGGGAGGAGACCGTCCTGACCCTGCGGGAGCCGGAGCTGGCCGCCGGGATCACTGCCCGGATCAGCGAGGAGGGCGGAGTGCTGGAGTACGGCGGCCTGGCGCTGGAGACCGGCCCCCTGGATGGAGAGGGGATGTCCCCCGTGTCCGCCCTGCCCGCGCTGCTGTCGGCGGCCCGGTCGGAGTATATGGCGGATTGCACACTGGAGCGGACCGGAGAATCTGAGCTGCTGCGGGTGCGCTGCGCCGACCCGGAGGATCCCCCCGGGACTGGGCGGGAGACTGCGCTGTGGTTTGATCCGGAGACCCATGCCCTGGTGCGGGGGGAGATCAGCGTGGACGGATACCGGGTCATCCAGTGCGAGTTGACCGGCTTTACCAAAGGATAGAGAGGAAGCTTTCAGTTTATGGATACCACAAGGATGAGAACATGGGCGGAGATCGATTTGTCCGCCCTGGAGCACAATTACCGGACTCTGCGGGCCATGCTGCCCCGGGACTGCCGTTTTCTGGGCCTCTGCAAGGCCAATGCCTATGGACATGGGGCCGCCGTGATCGGCCATGCCCTGGAGCGCCTGGGGGCGGATATGCTGGCTGTGGCCTGTGTCAGTGAGGCGGAGGAGTTGCGGCAGAGCGGGGTCACACTGCCCATTCTTTGCCTGGGTGAGACACCGGAGGAGCTGATCCCCCTGCTGCTGGAGCTGGATGTGACCCAGATGGTGGAGGATCTGGAGACCGGCCGGAGGCTGTCCGCCGCCGCCCAGGCGGCCGGCCGGACCCTGAAGATCCATGTGAAGCTGGACACCGGCATGAGCCGGCTGGGCTTCCTGTGGGAGACGGGCCGGGAGGAGGAGACGGCGGACGCAATCGCCCGGCTGTGCCGCCTGCCCGGCCTGGAGGCCGAGGGCCTGTTTACCCACTTTGCCGACGCCGATGGGAGCGAGGCCTATACCATGGCCCAGTTTGACCGCTTTCTGGCCGCCCGGGCGGCGCTGGAGGAGCGGGGGATCGCCTTCAAAATCTGCCATTGTGCCTCCAGCGCCGCTGTGCTACAATATCCCTGTACCTATCTGGATATGGTGCGGCCCGGCCTGGTGCTGTACGGCTGGTATCCTGCGGAGGAGCTGAAGGGGCTGGACGGCCCCGGCCTGGAGCCGGTGATGGCGGTAAAGAGCCGGGTGGCCGCGGTGCGCGGCCTGCCCAAGGGGACGCCGGTGAGCTATGGCCGCACAGCGGTGCTGGAGCGGGACTCCCGGATCGCAGTGGTGCCGGTGGGCTATGGGGACGGCTATCCCAGAAGCCTGTCCAACCGCATGGTCATGCGGGTGCGCGGCGTGGAGTGTCCCATTGTGGGCCGGGTGTGCATGGATATGTGTATGCTGGATGTGACCGACGTCCCCGGTGTGCAGGCGGGGGATGTGGCCGTGGTGTACGACGGGCCGCTGCTGGAGCGGGCCGCCCAGCTGGCGGGGACCATCCCCTATGAGCTGATGTGCGATGTAAACCCCCGGGTGCCCCGGGTCTATCTCCCGGAGGGCGGGGCAGAGAAGTGAGCGCCGGCCGGGGCAACCTGGGTCTCCTTCCCGCATAGGATGAGGCGGAGCGGCAGGCGCGCCGCCTGGGCAGAAAAGGCGCGGAGGGGAATTTTCCTCGGCCAGAGGTATAATCCCCGCCGCTCCGTGGGAAAATCATAGTACAGCGTTACATAAGACCCGTTGGGCCGCGTAACGCGTACTATTTTCCAGCGGAGTGTGAGGATACGTGGATAACAGTGTGAAACGAGGCGACATTTTTTATGCCGACCTCAGCCCCGTGGTGGGCAGTGAGCAGGGGGGCGTGCGGCCTGTTCTGATCGTGCAGAATGACACCGGAAACCGGCACAGCCCCACGGTCATCGCCGCTGCCATCACCTCTCAGACCGGAAAGGCCCGCCTCCCCACCCACATCTCCCTGGCCGCACTCAGCTGCGGTCTGCCCAAGGATTCCGTGATCCTTCTGGAACAGATCCGCACGCTGGATAAGCGCCGCCTGCGGGAGCACATGGGGAAGCTGGACGAGACGATGATGAAGCAAGT
Organism: Lawsonibacter sp.; assembly: GCA_050943915.1. Taxonomy (GTDB): domain Bacteria; phylum Bacillota; class Clostridia; order Oscillospirales; family Oscillospiraceae; genus Lawsonibacter. The sequence continues at coordinate 123,975 of JBMNQB010000001.1, read as the reverse complement.
GGACGGCGCCATTGCGGTGAGCTTCGGCCTCCATCCGGAGACCATGGTATAGCCGCCGCGGCGGACAAAAGAGAACGGGCACGGCCCAAAGGAGTATCGAGATGAAGATGAATCGCGCGTGGAAGATCCGCCTGGGGGCCCTGTGCCTGACCGGGCTGTGCCTTGGAACGGGGGCGGCTCTGGCCGTGGGGGACGCGGACGATCCCCTGGTCACCCTGAGCTATCTCAATGAGACCGTCCTGCCCAAGCTGCTCAGCCAGACGGATGAGAAGGCAAAGGTCAAGCAGGCTGAGCTGACCGATCAGTTCAGCCAGGTCATAGGCCAGGAGGGCGGAGGCGCTTCGGCCTCTTACACGGTGGTCACCCTGAACCCGGGACAGCGGATGGATCTGGACATCGGCTGCGAGGTGCTGCTCCGAGTGGGCAGCGCCACGGCGGGGGCGGCTGTGGATCCGGCCCTGGTGGATGTGAGCGCAGGAGGCGAGCTGTACAGCGGCGGCGCACTGGTGCGCAACCACCTGTATCTGGCCACCATGTCCGACCACTATCTGGCGGCCGGGAACAGCACGGTGAAGGTGCTGGTCCGGGGTGGTTACCGCGTTTCATAAGCGAATCAGAAATGAGGCCGGCAGGCACAGAGAATTCTGTGCCTGCCGGCCTTTTCTGCTGGATACATCGGGGCGGAAGAACAGGCGTTACTGCGGCTTCGGGTCCTCGCCGCGGGGCGCGGTGCGGCGGCCGCTCTGCCGTTCGGCCTGACCGGGGAGTTGGAGTTGGATCTGGATGGACAGCAGGGTTTTGGCCAGCCAAGCGAAGGAGAGCAGGACCAAAATGGGGATGATGCAGGAGGTCACCAGCATAACGGCCAGGGCCTCCAGAAAGTCGTTGGCCATCCGCCCCACCTTGTCCGCGGCCCCGGAGGCGGCGTGGGTGATCCCGTCCAGCAGACCTGCCCAGAAGCCCTTTTCATCTCCGCCCTCCGCCGCGCTGTCCTCGATCTCCTGGGCGGCGTCCTGGGCGGATTGGATGGTGGCGTCAATGGAGGCCTGATAGGTGTCCTCGATCATATTGGAGAGCTGGAGGCTTACCGGGATCACCAGAACGATGAGCAGGCCGAAGGCGGCCAGCTTTCCGGCCAGGAGCCGGAGCCCCCTCCAGTCAAAGAGCACATTCAAGAGATAGGCCAGGCAGGCCACGGGGATCAGGATTTTGAAGGCGAGAAAGCCGGTGATGGTCAGCAGATACTTTTCCAGATAGATGGCGCAGAGCACCACAAGAAAGTGGGAGCTCAGGTCGGCCAGCTGCTCCGCGATGGGGGTGGCGGCGTCTCCGGGAATGAGGGTGATGGCCGCCGAGGCCGCCGCGGAGGCGGCGGAGAGCTCCAGCACAGTGGTCTGCTTTTCCTCCAATGCGGCAATGGAGTGCTTGTGAAATTCCGAGGAGGACGCGACGCCCGCCAGGACAAAGAAGGAGAGGAGGGCGGCGAGCAGGGGGAGGATCAGGAACAGGGCGTTCCGGCGAAGTTTTTCCTGGATCATGTTGGGCTCCTTTCGTGGGAGGTGGTTGGATCGTGGACGGGGCAGCTCAGCTGGGCTGGCTGTCCTCATCCCGGGTGGGAAGGCGGAAGCCGATGCCCTTGAGCTCCAGAAGGAACACAGTGGAGTGGAACAGGACGATGGCGACCCAGCCCAGGCCGGTGGCCAGAGCCACAGCATCCAGCCCCATGGCGCCCGCCAGGGCGTATGTGAGCACGACCCGGACGGCGATCTGAAGGGTGGTCCCCCAGAAGGTGATATTCATTCGTCCGATGCCCCGGTAGTGACCCACGTAGGAGTGTCCCATAAAGGACAGAAAGTAGAAGCAGCCCATCAGCCGCAGATAGGAGGCGCCCAAAGCGGAGCTCTCCGCCTCGCCGTCCAGGAAGGGGAGGACCAGCTGACCGCCGCAGAAGAACAGCAGCAGGGAGAACAGAAAGCCGACGCCTATCACCATGACGGATCCACGGAAGAAGCCGGACAGGGCGCGGCGGTACTTCTTTGCCCCCTGATTCTGCGCCACAAAAATGGCGATGGACTCGCAGCCGCTGATGCCGAAGGCCTGGCTGAAGTTTTCCACCCGGGTGGTGGCGGTAAAGGCAGAGATGGCCGCCGTGCCCAGGCCGTTGACAGCGCTCTGGATCATCAGCTTGCCCAGATAGAGGCTGGACTGCTGAAGGGCGGCCACTGCGGCATAGCTGGTGGTCTGACGCACCAGGGTCCCGTTCATCCGCATATCCTCCCGCTGGATGCGCAGGAAGGGCAGCTTTTTCCGGATGTAGACCAGGCACAGCAGGGCAGAGAGAAGCTGCGCGCTGGCCGTGGCCAGGGCGGTGCCGCGGATGCCCATTTCCAGCCTGGCGACCAGCAGCCAGGCGGCAGCCAGGTTATAGACCAGAGAGGTCAGCAGGAAACAGAGGGCGGCCCGGGTGTCTCCGATGGCCCGAAGGGTGGCGGCCAGATAGTTATAGGCGAAGGTGAAGAGCATCCCCGCCAGGATGATCCGCAGATAGGACATGGCATCGTCCATCAGCTCCGGAGGAGTCTGGATTAGCAGAAGCAGAGGGCGCAGAGAGACCAGTGTGAGAAGGACCGCAGCTGCGGTGGCCCCGCCGATGAGCACACCGGAGACAAAGAGCTGCTGGCGCAGGCGGGCAAAGTTCTGCTCCCCGAAGAAGCGGGCCACCAGGACAGAGGCTCCCATACAGGCCCCGGTGATGACATAGATGAACAGGTTCATCACGCTCTCGGCCACTCCCAGGGCCGCGAAGGCGTCCCCGCCGATGTAGCGGGTGACGACCAGGGAGTTGATGATATTGTACAGCTGCTGGAGCACGTTGGCGGCCAGCAGAGGCAGGCACAGGCGGACCAGCTGGGCCGTGATGGGACCGGCGGTGAGTTGGGCTTGTCTGGACACGGAGAGACCTCCCCTTCTGAAGATGGGCGCTGCCGGAGCAGCCGGCTGACTCTATCATAGTACGAAACCTGACATTTGTAAATGTGAAGCGGAAAAAGTTCGGCCGGCTGTGCCTCTTTTCGGGGGAGTACAGGGAAAAACTGGGGATCAAAGCGGGAGACGACAGGATGCGGCCGAATCTGCCTTGGACATCCCCTATAATTGGAACATCCAGAACATGGGTGTCCCGGTTTGCTGTGCCGGGACGCCGGGAAAGGAGATACGAGACATGGCAGTGACGTGCGAGGAGGAAAACCGCTGCCTGACCGCGGCGGTGTCGGGGGAGCTGGATCACCACCGCGCAAAGGAAGTGATGGAGGAGCTGGACCGGCAGATCGACGCCGCCCTCCCAAGAAAGCTGACCCTGGACCTGTCCGGGCTGACCTTTACAGACAGCTCCGGCATTGCGGTCATCCTGCGCACCTACCGCAGGATGACCCAGCTGCGGGGCGGGATGACCGTGGTCCACACCCCGGACCAGGCACGGCGGGTGTTCCGGGCGGCTGGTCTGGAAAAGCTGGTCCGATTTGAATAAGTCAGGAGGCTGTACATCATGAAAATAGAAAACTATTGCACTCTGGAGTTCCCCAGCCGCTCAGCCAACGAGGGGTTTGCCCGGGCGGCAGCGGCCTGCTTTGCCGCCCAGCTGGACCCCACCCTGGAGGAGATCAACGACGTCAAGACGGCGGTGAGCGAAGCGGTGACCAACGCCATTGTCCACGCCTACCCAGACCGGATCGGAAAAATCGTGATGAAGCTGCGGCGGAAGGAGGGGCAGGTGCTGGAGATCGTGGTGCGGGACTGGGGAGTCGGAATTGCGGATGTGGCTCAGGCCAGGACTCCGCTCTTCACCACGGGCAGCGAGGAGCGCGCCGGCATGGGCTTTACCATTATGGAGAGCTTCATGGATGAACTGAAGGTCCGCTCCACACCAGGAAAAGGGACCACCGTCACCATGCGGCGGCAGATCGCCCGCCGCATTTCAGGTTGAATGGGACGCCCACCGCCCCCCAGCTGCTGGAGGCGGCCCGGCTGGGGGATGAGCGGGCCTGTGAGCAGGTGCTGGAGGAGAACAACGGGCTGATCTGGTCCATCGTGCGCCGCTACTACGGCCGGGGCGTGGAGCCGGATGACCTGTACCAGCTGGGCTGCCTGGGCTTTTTGAAGGCGGTTCGGGGATATGACCCCGCCTTTGGCACCCAGTTCTCTACCTATGCCGTGCCCAAGATCGCCGGGGAGATCCGGCGATTCCTACGGGACGACGGGGCGGTGAAGGTGAGCCGGGGGATGAAGGAGCGGGGCGTTTTAGTGCGGGGGCTCCGTAGCCGCCTGTGCGCCGAGCTGGGCCGGGAGCCCGCCCTGTCTGAGCTGGCGGAGGCCGCCGGTCTCACCCCGGAGGAGGTGGCGGCGGCGGAGACGGCCACCGAGCCGGTGATCTCCCTCCAGACAGAGACCGGGGAGGGAGGCCTGACCCTGGAGGGGATGCTGTCCGGCGGCGGCATGGAGGACGGGCTGGTGGAGCGGCTGGCTCTGCGGGGGGCGCTGGAGGAGCTGCCCCAGCGGGAGCGGGAGGTGCTGCTGCTGCGGTATTACAAGGGGCTGACCCAGACCCGGGCGGCCCGGGTGCTGGGGGTGTCCCAGGTGCAGATCTCCCGTCTGGAGCGCCGTGCGGTGGAGCGTCTGCGGCAGATGCTGGCCCCGGAGGGGGGACAGGCCCCGCCGGGCGGGTGACACGCCTCCCCTTGTGGATACAAATATCCCCTGATGCTGTGCATCAGGGGATATTTGTATGGTCTGCCGCCGGAGAACTTACAGGTCAGTCCGTGCGGACAGGGCGGGGTCCAGTTCGGGCATCAGCTCGTCGGAAATGATGTCCAGCATCTCCTCCAGCTTGGCTACATCCTCTGCGGGGAAGCGCTGCTTGATGCGGTCCATGACAGTGGAGAGATAGCGGTAGCTGACGTTGTAGTAGTCAATATACTTCTGGGTGACGTACAGGTGGTACTCCCGCTTGTCGTCCGGAGACTGCTTCTTAGTCACATAGCCCTTCTGGATCAGGTTGTTGATCTTGTAGGCCGCATTGGGAGGAGAGATATTGACGAAGCTGGAGAACTCATTGATGGTGGGGTGGCCCAGGGCGTTGATGATCTCCATGCAGAAGCTCTCTACTGTGGTGAGACTGGCCTCCCGGTTCTGAAAGCGGGAAAATACGGCGCGGTAAAAGTGGAGCTTAAACTTGGTATACACGCGGTCAAAAGCACGGTCCAGCATAAATCTGCCTCCTGTATCGTTTCGTGGCATTCTGTTGTCATCAGGATACCAAATTTACAGGCGAAAAGCAAATTTATTGGATGACAAAGGTCAATTCACAGCGGGCGGCCAGCTTGCCGTCCACCTTTGCCGTCGCCTTACCGAAGCCCACCGGCCCGTGCTGCTCCACCAGCTCACAGGACAGCTCCAGCACGTCGCCGGGGCGCACCGGCTGTTTGAAGCGGGCGTTTTTCACGCCGCCGAAGATGGCCAGCTTCCCGCGGTTCTCCGGCAGAGAGAGGGCGGCCACCGCTCCGGTCTGAGCCAGGGCCTCCAGGATGAGCACCCCGGGCATAATGGGGTTGCCGGGGAAGTGGCCCACGAAGAAGGGCTCATTCATGGTGACACATTTGATGCCCGTTGCCTTTACACCGGGCTCACAATCGGTGATCCGGTCCACCAGAAGGAAAGGGGGACGGTGGGGGAGGATCTCCATGATCTGCTGAATGTTCAGTTCCATGCCTCAGCCCTCCCACTTCTGAAAGACCAGACAGGTGTTGTGTCCGCCGAAGCCCAGAGAGTCGGACAGGGCGCAGCGGATGTCAGCCTGGCGGCCCTCATTGGGGACGATGTCCAGGTCACAGGCGGGGTCGGGGACCTGATAGTGGATGGTGGCGGGGACGAAGCTGTCCTTCAGTGCCAGGACGCAGAACATCGCTTCCACCGCGCCGCTGGCCCCCAGCAGGTGGCCGGTCATGGACTTGGTGGAGCTGACCATCAGCCGGTCGGCGTGGCCGCCGAACACCTTGCGGATGGCGGCGGTCTCGCCGCTGTCGTTCAGGGGGGTGGAGGTCCCGTGGGCGTTGATGTAGTCCACCGCCTCGGGGGCGACGCCGGCATCCGCCAGGGCCTGCTCCATGCAGGCGGCGCTCCAGGCCCCCGCGGGGTCAGGAGCGGTGATGTGGTAGGCGTCACAGGTGGCGCCGTAGCCGGTGATCTCACCCAGGATCTGAGCGCCGCGGGCGCGGGCGTGCTCCAACTCCTCCAGCACCAGGATGGCGGCGCCCTCGCCCATGACGAAGCCGCTGCGCTCCGCGTCAAAGGGGATGGAGGCCCGGGCCGGGTCAGAGGCGGTGGTCAGGGCGCTCATGGAGGTGAAGCCGCCGATGGCCAGGGGAGTGATGGAGGCCTCTGCGCCGCCGGCCACCATGACCTCGGCGTAGCCGTCCCGGATGTGGCGGAAGGCGTCGCCCACCGCGTTGCTGCCGCCGGCGCAGGCGGCCACAGGGGAGATGCACATCCCGTGCAGGCCGAAGCGGATGGCGATATGTCCGGCGGCCAGGTTGGAGATGGCCATGGGGATGAAGAAGGGGGAGACCTTGTCAAAGCCACGGCTCTGGCCGGACTCACAGCAGCTCTGAATGGTGCCGATGCCGCCAATGCCGCTGGAGACAGACACGCCCATGCGGGCGGTATCCTCCTGCTCCAGATCCAGGCCGCTCTGGGCCATGGCCTCCACCGCGGCGGTGACGGCGAACTGGGTGAAGCGGTCCATCCGGCGGGCCTCTTTTTTCTCCAGGACCCGGGTGGGGTCGAAATCCTTCACCTCTGCGGCCAGGGATACCTTCTGGCTGCTGTGGTCGTACAGGGTGATGGGGGCGATGCCGCACGCGCCGGCCCGGACCGCGTCCCAGGTCTCCTGGACGGTGTGGCCCAGGGGGGTAACGGCCCCCATGCCGGTGATCACTACGCGTCTTTTTTCCATAGCTCTGTTTCCTTTCTGCGGCTTAAACCGCCATGCCGCCGTCGACACACAGCACCTGGCCGGTGACATAGGCGGTCTCGTCCGCGGCAAAGAAGGCCACGGCCCGGGCCACATCCTCCGGCTGACCCAGGCGGGCCATGGGGATGGTCTTGAGCAGGGCCTCTTTCGCCGCCTCCGGCAGGACTGCGGTCATATCTGTGTCGATGAAGCCGGGGGCCACCGCGTTGACGGTGACCTTCCGGGCAGCCAGCTCCTTGGCCAGAGACTTGGTCAGGCCGATGAGGCCGGCCTTGCTGGCGGAGTAGTTGGCCTGACCGGCGTTGCCGCGGAGGCCCACCACGCTGCTCATGTTGATGATGCGGCCATAGCGCTGGCGCATCATGGGGCGGTAGGCCGCCTTGCAGCAGCAGAAGGCGCCCTTCAGATTGGTGTCCAGCACGGCGTCGAAGTCGGCCTCGCTGATGCTCAGGGCCAGATTGTCCCGGGTGATGCCGGCGTTGTTCACCAGGATGTGGAGGCTGCCGAAGGAGGAGATGACCTCCTTGACCATGGCCTCACAGGCGGCGGCGTCGGCTACGTCGGCCCGGATGGTCACCGCCTGGACGCCCAGCTCCCGGCAGGCGGCGGCGGTCTCCTCTGCGGCCTGGGCGTTGCCGGCGTAGTTTACTGCCACATTGGCCCCCTGGCGGGCCAGCTCCAGGCAGATGGCCCGGCCGATCCCACGGCTTCCGCCGGTGACCAGCGCGTTTCTTCCTTGCAGACTCATGGGGTCACGCTCCTTTCAGGGCGGCGATGGCGGCCTCCAGCTCCTCCGCCGTCTCCACCGGATAGCATTTGATCTGTTTGGCGGTCTTGCGGACAAAGCCGGACAGGGTCCGGCCCGGGCCGATCTCCACCACCGTATCCACCCCCAGCTCGGCCAGACGGCGGATGGTGTCCTCCAGATAGACGCTGGACTGGACCTGCTGCTCCAGAAGATCGGGAATGGTGTCCCGCTCACCCTTCAGATCGCCCAGGCAGTTGAAGAGCACGGGGATCTCCATCTCACAGAAGGGTACGCTCTGGAACTTCTCCCGCAGGGCATCGCCGGCGGGGGCCATGAGAGAGGTGTGGAAGGGGCCGCTGACCTTGAGAGGCAGCACCCGCTTGGCTCCTGCGGCCTTGGCCAGCTCACCGGCCCGGTCTACGGCAGCGGCGTCGCCGGAAATGACGATCTGACCGGGGCAGTTGAAGTTGGTACACTCCACCACACCTGCGCCGGAGGCCTCCTCACAGACCTGCTTCAGGGTATCCCGGTCCAGGTTCAGCACCGCCGCCATGCCGCAGGGGCGGTCCTTCACCGCGTCGGCCATGGCCTGGCCCCGGAAGGCCACCAGGGAGATGGCGGAGGGCGCGTCCAGCACCCCGGCACAGTGCAGGGCGGAGTACTCCCCCAGGCTGAGGCCGGCGGTATAGTCGGGGACGATGCCCGCGTCCTTCAGCAGGGCGGTGACCCCGGCGGCGAAGGCCACCATACAGGGCTGGGTGTAGCGGGTGTCGTTCAGACGATCCTCCGGCCCGTCAAAGCACAGCTGCTTCAGGTCGAAATCCACCGGCGCGCTGTCCAGCACCGCACGGAAGGCGGGATAGGTCTCATACAGGTCCCGGCCCATGCCCACGTGCTGGGCGCCCTGGCCGGCATACAAAAAGGCAAGCTTCATGCAAAAGCCCTCCAATCCTTCATCAATTCGTCCATCAGCTCCCGCACATGGAGCATCCGGTCCAGCTTCCCCACGTTGGAGCCGCTGAAGAACAGGCCCTCCTCCCGGTTGCCCTTCACCGCCTGGATCAGGGCGTGGGTGATGCAGAAGGGGACCTGGGCCGGCTGGCAGCCGGCCATACACAGGGAGCAGTGCTTCGGAGGGAAACGCAGGCCCTGCTCCAGCCGCTGGATCAGGGGGGTGCGCACCGCACGGCCTGGCATCCCAACGGGGCTGTGGATGATGGCCAGATCCTCCTCCCGGGCCTGGAGCAGCACGTCCTTAAAGCCCTGGGAGGCATCGCACTCATAGGTGGCGATGAAGCGGGTGGCCAGCTGGACCCCCGCCGCCCCCAGACGGGTGTACCGGGCCATATCCCGGCCGGTAAACACCCCGCCCGCCGCAAAGACCGGGATGGGGCGGCCATACTTCTCCTCGTAGGGCCGGACCTCGGCCAGTACGCCGGGGAGGATCTCCTCCAGAGTGGGGCATCGGCCCTCCAGCAGCTCGTCCTCATGGAAGCCCAGGTGGCCGCCGGCCTGGGAGCCCTCCACCACCACAAAGTCGGCGGTGGTCTGATACCGCCGGTCCCAGGTTTTTAAGATCAGCTTGGCCGCCCGCGCGCCGGAGACGATGGGGGCGATGGCGGTCCTGCTGCCCCGGGTGAGGGCGGGGAGCTCCAGGGGGAGCCCCGCGCCGGACACCACCGCGTCCACCCCGGCGGCTACGGCGGTTTGCACCGCGTCGGCAAACTGCCGGGTGGCCACCATGGCGTTGACCGCCACCATGCCGGCCCCGCGGGCCAGCTCCCGGGCCTTTTGGATCTCGGCTTTTAAGGCGCGCAGGTTGGCGGTCAGGGGATCCCGGTCAAAGTCGGGCTCCTGGAAGCCCACGTCGGCGGTGCTGATGGTGCCCATGCCGCCGCAGGCGGCCACAGCGCCGGCCAGGCCGCCCATGGAGACGCCTACTCCCATGCCCCCCTGTAAAATAGGGACAGTCAGCTCATGTCCGTGAATCTGCATCTCTTACAGCTCCAGTTCTGCCAGCCGCTTGGCGCAGCCGCGGTTCAGCTCCTCAAAAATCTGGCGCAGGGGTTTGATCTCATGGAGCATCCCGGCCACCTGGCCGGCCATCAGGCTTCCGGTCTTGGTGTCGCCGTCAAAGACGGCCCGGCGCAGGCTGCCCAGCGTATAGTGCTCCAGCTCCATCCGGTCGGCGCCCGCCTTCTCCCGGGCCAGGTACTCCCGGGACATCTGGTTGCGCAGGATGCGCACCGGGGCGTCCACGGAGCGGCCGGTGACCACCGTGTCCCGGTCCTTGGCCTTGAGCACGGCCGTCTTGTAGTTCTCATGGATGGGGCACTCCTCGCTCACCAGCAGGCAGGTGCCCACCTGGGCGCCGATGGCGCCCAGGGCATAGGCGGCCAAAAGCTGCCGTCCGTCGGCGATGCCTCCGGCGGCGATGACGGGGATGTCCACCGCGTCTGCCACCTGGGGGACCAGGGCCATGGTGGTCAGCTCGCCCACATGGCCGCCGCTTTCGGTGCCCTCGGCGATGACGGCGTCCGCCCCGGCCCGGGCCACGACCTTGGCAAGGGCCACGGCGGGAACCACGGGGAATACCTTGGCGCCGGACTCCTTCCAGGCGGGAATGAACCGGGCGGGGTCGCCCGCGCCGGTGGTGACCACCGCCACCTTCTCCTGGGCGGCGATGGCGGCCAGCTGCTCCACCTGGGGGTGCATCAGCATGATGTTGACGCCGAAGGGTTTCTCTGTCAGCGTCCGGCAGTGGCGGATGCTGTCCTGAAAGACCTCGGGGCTCATGCCGCCCGCGCCGATCAGGCCCAGGGCCCCGGCGTTGGATACCGCGGCGGCAAACTCGGCGGTGGCGATGTTGGCCATACCGCCCTGAATAAAGGGAAACTCGATCCCAAGAAGCTCGTTCAATCTCATCGTTTATCTCTCCTCCCTGGCCTGCCACTGGAACAGGGCTCCGCCCCAGGTCAGGCCCGCGCCGAAGCCCAGGCACATGATCCACTGGCCCGGCTTGAGCAGGCCGCGCTCCGCCATCTCGTCCAGCGCGATGGGGATGGTGCCGGCAGACGTGTTGCCATATCGCTCGATGTTTTCATAAAAGCGGTCCAGCGGGACTTTCAGCCGCTTGGCCACAGATTCCACGATGCGGTGGTTGGCCTGATGGGGCACATACCAGTCCACCTGATCCTTGTCCAGACCGGCCTGCTCCAGCAGCTCCCGGGCCAGCCTGGGGACGGTCTCCAGCGCGAACTTAAAGACCTCCTGGCCGTTCATGTGGAGATAGGGATGCTCTGACTGGCCGGGGCCGGGGGCCCACAGGACCTCACGGCAGCCGCGGGCGCCCAGTCTGGCAAACCAGGGGGCGTCGGGGGCGGCCTTGACCACCGCGGCGCCCACGCCGTCGCCGAAAATGATGCAGGTGGAGCGGTCATCCATGTCGGTGATCCGGCTGAGCAGCTCCCCGCCTACCAGCAGGGCGTATGGCCGGGCCATCCGGGGCAGCAGGGCGGCGGAGGTCTCCATGGCGTAGAGGAAGCCAGTGCATCCGGCGCTCAGGTCAAAGGCAGGGCAGTCCTCCGGCAGGTGCAGCGCCTGGTGGATCAGGCAGGCCTGGGAGGGGGTGGCGCAGTCGGGGGATACTGTGGCAGTCAGGCACAGCCCAAGCTCCTGAGGGGAGATGCCCGCCCGCTCCAGGGCGGCGCGGGCGGCCTCCACGGCCAGCTGTGTCAGGGTCTCGCGGGTGGCGAAGCGGCGCTCCCGGATGCCGGTGCGGCTGACGATCCACTCATCGCTGGTCTCCACCCGGAGGGCCAGGTCGTCGTTGGTGACGATGTTAGCCGGCAGGGCCCGGCCGGTGCCGAGAATGTGCAGTCCATTCATGTTTCGGTCTCCTCCAGGACCGCGCCCATGGCGCGGAATTTCTGATAGCGGTGGGCGGCCAGGTCCTTTTCCCGCAGAAGCTGACCCAGATGCCGGGTCAGAGCCCGGTCCACTGCGGTGAACACCGCTTTGGGATCGTTGTGGGCGCCGCCCTCCGGCTCGGGGATCACCTGGTCGGCCACCCCGAGGCGCAGCAGGTCGGCGGCGGTGAGCTTCATCACTCCGGCGGCCTCATCGGCCCGGCCGGCGTCCTTCCACAGGATGGAGGCGAAGCCCTCGGGGGAGAGGACGGAGTACACCGCGTTCTCCAGCAGGAGGACCCGGTTGCCCACTGCCAGGGCCAGCGCCCCGCCGCTGCCTCCCTCGCCGATGACCACGGAGATCACCGGAACCGTGAGAGAGCTCATCAGGGCCAGGGAGGAGGCGATGGCCTCGGCCTGGCCCTCGGCCTCCGCCTCCAGGCCGGGGTAGGCCCCCGGCGTGTCGATGAAGGTGAAGATGGGGCGGCCGAATTTCTCCGCCTGCCGCATGAGGCGCTGGGCCTTGCGGTAGCCCTCGGGGCTGGGCATCCCAAAATTGCACTTCATGTTCTCCTCGAAGGTGCGGCCCTTCCGGTGGCCCAGCACGGTGACCGGCCGGCCGTGGAAGCGGGCAATGGCCCCGAAGATGCTGGGATCCTCTCGGTGGAGCCGGTCCCCCTTGCAGACAAATACGTCGGTGAACAGGGCATTGACAAAATCCAGCGTCCCGGGACGGCCCGGGGTGCGGGCGATCTTCACCCGCTGGGCCGCAGTCAATTCGCTCATCGGTGCAGGACCCCCTTTCGGTGGAGCGCCAGCAGCTGGGCCAGCGCCTCCCGCATCTGTCCGCGGGGGACGATCTGATCCACAAAGCCGTGTTCCTCCAAATATTCCGCCCGCTGAAAGCCGTCAGGCAGCTCCTGGCCGATGGTCTGCCGGATGACCCGGGGACCGGCAAAGCCGATGAGGGCGCCGGGCTCGGCCAGGGTGACGTCGCCCAGCGAGGCGAAGCTGGCGGTGACGCCGCCGGTGGTGGGATGGGTAAAGACCGAGATGTACAGGCCGCCGGCGTCGCAGAAGCGGCGGATGGCGGCGCTGGTCTTGGCCATCTGCATCAGGGAGAGGATCCCCTCCTGCATCCGGGCTCCGCCGCTGGCGGAGAAGATGATCAGGGGGAGGTGGTGCTTCTGGGCGTACTCCGCCGCCCGGGTGATCTTCTCACCCACGGCCACCCCCATGCTGCCCATGAAAAAGCGGCTGTCCAGCACCGCGAACACGGCGCTGATCCCGTCCAGCTTGCCCACAGCAGCCACCGCCGCGTCACACAGGGCGGTCTTTTCCCGCTGGGCGGCCAGTTTGTCCTCATAGCCCGGGAACTCCAGGGCGTTGGGGGCGGTGAGGCCGGGCCAGAGCTCCCGGAAGGTGAAGGGATCCAGCAGCAGGGACAGCCGCAGGTAGGCCCCGATGGGCAGATGATAGCCGCAGTGGGGGCAGACATATTCAGAGCGGACCAGATCCTGATTGGCGCATTCCGCGCCGCAGCCGGGGCAGGTCTGGCTGCCGGTGGGCGGGACCGCGGAGCGGCGGGCGGCGGCCTCGACGGCCTCCTCCCGCTGCCGGCGCAGCCGGTCCAGCCGGTCCCGGCGGGAACGAAACAGTGGCTGCATATTACTCCTCCTTCTCCCAGTTCAGAAGCTCCTCCTGGTGGGCGGCCAGAAAGCCGGTGTCATACTGCCCCTTGATGAAGTTGGGGTGGTGCAGGATCAGGTGGCAGAAGTCGGCGGTGGTGGGATAGCCCTGAATGACCAGCTCCTCCAGCGCCCGGCGCATCCGGCGGATGGCCTCCAGGCGGGTGGGGGCATGGACGATGATCTTGGCCACCAGAGAGTCATAGTAGGGGGAGACGGCGTAGCCGTTATAGAGCAGGGAGTCCACCCGTACGCCGGGGCCGCCGGGGAGATGCAGGAACTCCGTGGTCCCCGGACAGGGGCGGAAGCCGGCCGCGGCGTCTTCGGCGTTGATCCGGCACTCGATGGCGTGTCCGGTGAGGGAGACCTCCTCCTGGGTCAGGGAGAGGGGCAGACCGGCGGCAATGCGCAGCTGCTCCCGCACCAGATCCAGACCGGTGACCATCTCGGTGACCGGGTGCTCCACCTGGATGCGGGTGTTCATCTCAATGAAGTAGAACTTTCCCTCCTGGTCCAGCACAAACTCGATGGTGCCCGCGTTCTCGTAGCCCGCAGCCCGGGCGGCGGCCACCGCCGCCGCGCCCATGGCCTCCCGCAGCTGGGGGGAGAGGGCCTTAGAGGGGGACTCCTCCACCAGCTTCTGGTTTTTGCGCTGGATGGAGCAGTCCCGCTCCCCCAGGTGGATCACAGCTCCGTGGCGGTCGGCCAGGATCTGAAATTCGATGTGCTTGGGGTTCAGGATGAGCTTCTCCAGATAGAGTTGTCCATCGCCGAAGCAGGCCAGGGCTTCCGCCCTGGCCTCCTCGAATTTGGCAACTAGCTCCTCAGGCCGGTCCACCCGGCGCATCCCGCGGCCGCCGCCGCCGGCGCTGGCCTTGACCAGCACCGGATAGCCGATGGCCTCCGCCACAGCCTGGGCGTCCCGGGCGGTGGCCACCGGCCCGTCGGAGCCAGGGACCACGGGGACGCCGTGGGCCTGCATCAGGGCGCGGGCGGCCGCCTTGTTGCCCATGGTCCGGATCACATCCCCGGAGGGGCCGATAAAGGTCAGCCCCAGGTCGGCGCACCGCTGGGCAAACTCCGCGTTTTCAGAGAGAAAGCCATAGCCGGGGTGCAGGGCGTCGCACCCGGTCTGGCGGGCCACAGTCAGCAGGGCGTCCACGTTCAGATAGCTGTCGGCGGCCTTGGCCGGACCGATGCAGACGGCCTGGGTGGCCAGCTGGACATGGAGGGCGTCCGCGTCGGCGGCGGAGTACACCGCCACCGTGTCCACCCCCAGCTCCCGGCAGGCCCGGAGGATCCGTACCGCGATCTCGCCGCGGTTGGCGATCAATACACGCTGAAACATCGCTTAAAGCCTCCGGACCCGGAACAGGGGGGCGTCAAAGCCCGCCAGGCTTCCGTTGTCCATCAAAACTTCCTCGATCACACAGTCCATGGGGGCGGGGATCTCGCTCATCATCTTCATAGCCTCCAGGATGCACACCGTCTGGCCCTTCCTGACCTGATCCCCCGCCTTTACAAAGGGGGCGGAGTCCGGTCCGGAAGCGGTGTAGAAGGTGCCCACCAGGGGGGCCTTGATGTACTCAGTCCCGCTCTCCTGAGGGGGCTGGCCGGCGGGGGCGGCGGAAGGGACAGGGGGTGCAGCCGGGGTGGGCGCGGCCGCCGCCGGGGCGGCGGTCACGGTCCGGTCCAGCTTGAGCCGGGTCCCGTTCTGCTCCAGCTCCAGCCCGGTGAGCGTGGAGCGCTCAAAGCGCTCCATCAGGGCGTAAATGGATTCCAGATCCATGGGAACAGTCACCTCTCGCGTTGAAATCAGGCCTGCTTGGCCTCCAGATAGCGGACGATGTCGCCCACGGTCTTCATGTTGGGGCGGTCCTCATCGGCAATGGACAGGCCCAGCTGCTCCTCCAGAGCGATGTTCAGCTCCACGGCGTCCAGGGAATCGGCGCCCAGATCCTCAGCCAGGGTGGCCTCCATGGTCACGTCCTCCAGCTCGCAGCTCAGGGTGTCAACAATAATATCGCGTACTTTCTCAAACATGGGAATGCTCCTCTCATTTTTCGACATAATTCATTCAAATATTTTAGTTAAACTTTTTTAACTAAAAATATTTAAGCGTATTGTACCAGCTTTCCAGAGAAAGTCAATGGGGATTTTCTACAAAATGGATCGGATGGGCGGGGGGCGAATTTGGATCCTGCCAGGGGGGATGAGCGGGAGATCAGAAGAAAACTATAAAAAAGTTGCGCAGCACCTTCAAAAATGAAGCACTGCACAACTTTTGAACCGGTAAAATATTTGGCGCATCCCTCAGTGAGAGAAGGTCAGTCCTCCAGCATCCGGTAGCCGATGCCAAGCTCTGTCAGGACGTACTTGGGTTCGGAGGGGTTTTCCTTCAACTTCCGGCGGATATTGGCCATGTTGACCCGGAGGATCTGATTGCTGCTGCTGCCGTAGGGGCCCCATACGTGCTCCTGGATAAAGTCATAGGTCAGGACTTTTCCGGCGTGGATGCACAGCAGCTCCAGGATCTTGAACTCATTTTGCGTGAAGTGGACCTCCTCACCATCCAGCAGGACCTGGTGCTTGGCGATGTCCACCGTCAGGTCCTTGATGTGGTAGACGTCCTTCTGGGAACCGCGGCTCAGTTTCAGCCGGTCGGCCCGCCGCAGGGTGGTGCGGATCCGGGCCAGCAGCTCTGGGACACCGAAGGGTTTGACGATATAGTCGTCTGCCCCCATGTCCAGGGCCTTCACCTTTTCCGACTCCCGGTCCCGGGCGGAGATGATGATGACGGGGGTCTCCTGGGGCAGGCCGCTGAGCTCCCGCAGTACCTCGATCCCGTCCATGTCCGGCAGCCCCAGGTCCAGCAGGACCAGGTCCGGCCCGTGAGAGAAGTAGAGGGACAGGCCCTCTTTGCCAGTGAAGGCGGGAATGGGCTTATAGTCGTTGGCGCTCAGGGCGCGGCAGATAAAGTTGCTGATGGTATGCTCATCCTCGATGACCAGGATCACACGTTTTTCATTCATCTTTGATCTCCTCCATAGGAAGGCCGAAGCGGAACACGGCTCCGCCCCCCGGATCGTTTCCGGCGGCAAAGAAGCCGTTGTGGGCCTTGATAATGCTCTGGCAGACGGACAGACCGATCCCCATGCCCCGGGACGAGTCGCCGGAGAGGTTGTCGGTGAGCTGACGGCCGCTCTGTACAGCGCGGCTGACCTCCGGGGAGATACCGCGTCCCCGGTCGCGCACCTCCACCACCGCCCAGTCCTCCTGGCGGAAGAGGTGCAGCTGGATATGCTCCTGGTCCCCTGAGTGGCGGATGGCGTTTTCCAGCAGATTGACGATCACCTGCTTGATGAGCATGGGCTCCATAGGCAGATAAAGGATGTCCTCCGACAGGTTCAGGGCAATGGGAAAATCAGGGAAGCGGCGGCGGATGGTGATGAGGGCGTCCCCGGCCACCTCCTCCAGCATCTCCTCCTGCTTGTTCAGCGGCATGGTGCCGTCCCGGATCTTGGTGATGGACAGCAGGTTCTCTACCATGGCGATCAGGGCGTCGGCGTCACTTTTGATGTCCTGGACCAGGGAGAGGTTTTTTTCTGACTGGGCGATCTCCTCACTGGAGAGAAGAACGGAGGCCGCGCCGGAGATGGCAGTGAGAGGGGTGCGCAAATCGTGGGAGACTGCCCGGAGAATGTTGCCCCGAATGGTCTCCCGGGCGGCCTCCAGCTGAATGGCGGACTTTTCCTCATTCAGCTTGGCATTGAGTTCATACAGGGCCTTGGTGTCCCGCTCCCGCTTCATGGCCTCCATGGCCTGGAGCTTGATCCGGGAGGTGAGGGCGCAGACCACGCCGGAGATGAGGGTCATGCTGATCATAGCCACCGGATAACCGCTGTAACTGAGGGAAAAAGCGCGGTAGGGGAACATAAAGAAGTAGTTGATGCAGAAGGCGCCTACCAGCGAAGCGATGAGTCCATAGAAGTACCCCTCAGTCAGCAGGGAGATGAACATGACCGACAGGACAAAGACCAGGGCGGAGTTGTTCTCCGCGCCGGTGTGTCCGATCAGGGCGTCACTGGTGAAATAGGCAGCGGACAGAAACAGCAGGGTGGTGAACAGATTGCGCGGCAGGGGTGGGAGAAAGCGCGTGACCCGCAGATACCAGTGGTACAGTCGGATGAGTGGGTTGAACAGCATGGGTGGTTCCCTCTTTCTGGGTGGGGTTTGGCGCGGGGTGCTGGCCGGTGGGGGAAAACGGCGCCCTTTTAGAACGACTCTATTATAACAGAAACCGGAAAAACCGTAAAGGGAGGAGAAAAAAGTATTGCCCAGGGAGGCAGATGGGACCGAGGAACGTGGGAAAAGTCGAATAAGACCTTGCATCTATGCCTTGGTCTGGTGTAAAATAATATGGCATGATATTGTTACAAAGGAGACGAGGAGGGATCATCATGGCTGAAGAACGGATCAATGGCGCCCCCGCTGCGGAGGGCCCGGCTCCCAGCCAGAATTTTATCCATGAGTTTATTGCGGAGGACATTGCCCCCGGCGGACGGTGCGCCGGGATGCAGGTCCACACCCGTTTTCCGCCGGAGCCTAATGGCTATCTGCACATCGGACACTGCAAGGCGCTGATCATCGACTTTGGCTCTGCGGAGAAGTTCGGCGGCATCTGCAACCTGCGGATGGACGATACCAACCCCGCCAAAGAGGACACCGAGTTTGTGGAGGCCATTCAGGAGGACATCCACTGGCTGGGCTTCGACTGGGGCGACCGCTTCTTCTATGGCAGCGACTACTTTGACAAGACCTATGAGCTGGCGGTGGGCCTCATCAAAAAGGGCCTGGCCTATGTGTGTGAGCTTACGCCGGAGCAGTTTAAGGAGTACCGTGGCGATGTGAATACTCCCGCCCGCTCTCCCTGGCGGGACCGCCCCATTGAGGAGTCTCTGGACCTGTTCCAGAGAATGAAGAATGGGGAGTTCCCGGAGGGCAGATATACCCTCCGGGCCAAGATCGACCTGGCCAGCGGAAACTTCAATATGCGGGACCCGGTGCTCTACCGCATCCGGTATATCGAGCATCACCGCCAGGGCACCAAGTGGTGCATCTTCCCCATGTACGACTTTGCCCACCCCATCCAGGACGCTCTGGAGGGCATCACCCACTCCCTCTGCTCCTTGGAGTATGAGGACCACCGGCCCCTGTATGACTGGGTCATCAACAACACCGATGTGCCCAGTAAGCCCCGGCAGATCGAGTTTGCCCGCCTTGGCATCAACTACACCGTGATGTCCAAGCGGAAGCTGCGCAAGCTGGTGGAGGAGCACTATGTCTCCGGCTGGGACGATCCCCGTATGCCCACCCTGTGCGGCCTGCGCCGCCGGGGCTATACCCCCGCCTCCATCCGGAACTTCTGCGACCGGATCGGCGTGGCCAAGAACCCCTCCACGGTGGAGTACGGCTTTTTGGAGCACTGCCTTCGGGAGGACCTGAACGAGCACGCCCAGCGGGCCATGGCAGTGCTGCGCCCCATCAAGCTGACCATCACCAACTACCCCGAGGGGGAGAGCGAGACGGTGGAGGTGGAGAACAACCCCAACGATCCCGCCGCCGGCACCCGTCCGGTCTCCTTCTCCAAGCACCTGTATATCGAGCAGGATGACTTCCTGGAGACCCCCATCCCCAAGTATAAGCGCCTGTATCCCGCCGGCCCTGAGTGCCGCCTGAAGGGGGCCTACCTCATCAAATGCACCGGCTGCGTCAAGGATGAGGCTGGTAATGTGGTGGAGGTCCTGGCGGAGTACGACCCGGACTCCCGGGGCGGCAATCCTGCCGACGGCCGTAAGGTGAAGGGGGCCACCATCCACTGGGTGGATGCCGCCACTGCGGTGGATGCCCAGGTGCGCCTGTACGACAACCTGTTTGCCGACGAGGCCCCTGATGCCGGGGACAAGAACTTCCTGGACTGCCTGAATCCCAACTCTCTGGAGGTGCTGGAGGGCTGCAAGCTGGAGGCCTCTCTGGCTCAGGCCCAGGCGCCGGCTCAGTACCAGTTCCTGCGCCTGGGTTACTTCTGTGTGGACAGCAAGGATTCCAAGCCCGGGGCCCTGGTATTCAACCGCGCGGTCAGCCTGAAGGACGGCTTTAAGCCCGGAAAATAACAATGAAGATGCAGAGCACGCCGCCGGTGCTGCTCTGACGAGAAAAGCCTCTGGCGGCCGCAGACCCTGCGGCCGCCAGAGGCTTCTGGAGCGAAATGAGCTGCCCTCCCGGCGTATGGGAAAGGTGCGGCTGTTCTGCCTGAGGGACAGCATGGCGGCAAGTCTCAGGCGGGACGCGTGTTGGAGAGAGGAGAGGATCCAAAGTGAACAGATTGGCGGAGACCTTCCGGCCGGAATCCAGATACCAGGCATTTTTGGGATCACTGGCGATCTTTGGGCTGGCCTATGGCCTGTACAAAGGCGTTTTGGACAATTATCTGGCGGAGATCGTTGAGATGTCAGAGATGGGGCGCGGGATCTCGGAATTTTTCCGGGAGCTTCCGGGGCTGGCCCTGGTGTTTCTGCTGGCGGCCCTCTACATGATGTCCGCTGAGCGGATCTACAAGATCGGCGCGCTGATCATGCTTGCGGGCATGGTGCTCCACGCAATGATCCCGGCCCACAAGGTCCTGTCAACTGCGGCCATCTGTGTCTATTCCCTGGGAGAGCACCTCCAGCTGGGGATGCGGAACACGCTGTCTCTGGAGTACGCCCAGCCAGGACGGGGCGGTACGGCGCTGGGCTTGCAGAATTCGGTCCATCAGATTGGCTCGCTGGCCGGTTATCTGATCATAGCGGCTGTTTTTTCCTTTGCTCAGAGCTCGTTGGGCCTGTTCCGCGGAGTATATTGGGCTGCCGCTGCCATTATGGGCTGCGGCTTTCTGCTCTCCCTCCGCATGACGGGACACAGTGAGACAGACCCATCCAAACGCCGGTTTTATTTCCACAAAAAATACCGGAAATACTATATGCTGGAGGTGTTTTATGGGGCGCGGAAGCAGATATTTTTCACCTTTGGCCCCTATGTTCTGGTCCTCTTTTATAAAGCGGGCGCCGCGACCATCAGCCTTCTCTTTGCTGTATCCGCAGTCTGCTGCTTTGCGGCGGCGCCTCTGGTGGGCAGGATCATTGACCGGCTGGGCTATAAGGTCGTTATGGTGGCGGATACCCTGCTGCTGGTGATCGTCTGCTTCTTTTACGGCTTTGCCCACCATATTTTTTCCATGCAGACGGCGTTTTTGGTGTGCTGTGTCAACTATGTGCTGGATTCGGTGATCTCGCTGGCCTCTATGGCCTCCAATGTCTATGTTCAGGACCTGTCGGACAGCCCGGACGAGATGCGGGCGACCATCTCCACCGGTATGTCTGTGAACCACATGATCACCATTCTGATCGCGTTGTTTGGCGGCTGGATCTGGGAGGCGCTGGGGATCGAGACCCTGTTTATCCTGTCTGCCGTTCTGGGGCTGTGCAACAGCGCCTATGCGGCGACCATCCGGACCTCAAAAGAGACTGCCATACCTCGGTGATTTGACCGCGCCCGGGATAGATGCTGGAGTTCTGAGGACTGTCTGGCAATGTATAGAAGACTTCAAAAAAGTGAGCGGGAACCGCCGCCTTGACGGTTCCCGCTCACTTTTTCTTTGACCTGATTTGTCGAAATTCTATTTTTCAAAAGACCTATGGCCGGAGTGTAATGATAGGACTTGGAAAAATCCGGTCATATCAATGGTTTTAGCGCAGCAAACAAGAGGTTTTTATCCCATTAGATACGATAATTAGAAAGGTCATCCGGCATTTCGACAAATGATTTTGCCTGATCGGCTTCTTTTTCAAATTGTGACCTGATTTGTTCATTCACGTGCGCATCAAGGATTCGTACGACTTCCAAATCTTCTTCTTTGATGCTGATTTCGGCAATATCATCCTTCTCGCCGCATTGTGGAAAATTGACCAGCCAATAGCCTTTGACGCATTTGGGATAGCAAATCCATCCATACATATCTTATGACTAAAAAATGGGTGAGTCTTATGAGGACTCACCCATGAAAAGGACGGTTAAAATCGATATTTCTATCAGAAATGAAAACAGCCGCCCGTAGGGCGGGCCCCAAACCGAAGCCCAGCGACAGGGGGTTCGGTTTGGAAAGGAGGAGCAACAAAATGAGTGCGCTCTGACTTATAAAATAAGTCGGAGTGTAATTATAGGACTTAGAAAAATCCAGTCATATCAGTGTTTTAGCGCAGCAAGCAAGAGGTTCTTATCTCAAATTGTACGATCCAAAACTGTAACACGTGTAATCACATCACGCAAGCGGTCTGAACCAACCATATACTCCAACGCATCATCAGCGGTGTCAAAGCAGCATTCCGTTTCAGGATGATTCCAAACATAGATTGTGATTTTATCATCTGTCCCATATCGGATAATGCCATAATGAATGCCGTTCCATTCGATTTCTACTTCTCCACCACATTTCATGCACCACTTGAAATCGCTGATCGATTTAAAGCGGTTATCTTCCAATGAGTTTTGGGATTTTAAAATGTGATAGGACATGTCACACCTCCAATATGACTTGAAATCAGGAATATCTCCATCCCAATAGTTTTCTGCTTTACCCCAGTTTGGTCGGTTTCCTTCCCATGAAATCCTATGGTCGTGAGGAATAGAATGTTGTTTGGGACTGCCATGATCTGAATAGTGCCGCTCCTTGACTGCCCTTCCGTCTGCACCGATCATAGTTTCTCTTAAATTCTCGCTACGATCTGTTGTGCGGTTGATGCTGCCAGGTTCACCTATAAAACGTCCATCATCCGGCTTGGAAGGTTTCCATTCTCCGCCATAGGCACTACCGCCGCCCTTGCCAATGAGGTACGGCTCTATTGTATCACGATTATTACTGTATGTGCCGCCAATTTTAAAGGCATCCAAATCTTCACGATGGAAACTACGTTCATAGTTCATATACCGCCAGGAACTGCGTTCGTAATCCACATAGATAATGTTGCCCTGCATTTCGGGAAACGGTGTATTGTAGCAAATGATTTTTTCCGGCTCAATGCGCCGCAGCATCTCGTTGTATCCAGCCATGAACCACTCTTTTTGATCCTGGCGGTTGTCGTGTTCGGACGCCATGTAGGTGGAGACAGCCACCACACTGCCTTTTTCGATCCCGTCAAAGCAGAAATCGAACGTGGATTTATCGCCCCAGTTGACGGTGGGAATGACCCGGAGCCCTTTGGATGCCCAGTAAGCGCCGCACCAACGATTACGAAATACATTGCAAAGCTGCATGACAGGCGCCATTTCCAGGTACATACTGA
Organism: Lawsonibacter sp.; assembly: GCA_050943915.1. Lineage (GTDB taxonomy): Bacteria > Bacillota > Clostridia > Oscillospirales > Oscillospiraceae > Lawsonibacter. The sequence continues at coordinate 101,227 of JBMNQB010000001.1, read as the reverse complement.
AATCCGGCGACAGCACTGCACGGTACCGGGACAGTTTTTCAATGTCGTTGTCTGGGTTCTTCCAGACCCGCTCAAAGCGATAGTCATATAGGAAGAAGTGTACCATGCGGTCGAGGTGATTCTGGTCCTCCAGGTGGGTTTTGTCAAAACCGATCAACAAAAGATCATCAAAATCTCCGGGCCTTTCTTGGAACTTAGGAATGATGGGGATTTTTAACTTTCCTTTGCCGGGAAACTGGTTGCGAAGCAGCGTCTGACTCGTTCGGTAGTTGTAGTTTTCTTCGGTCATATGGAATCTCCTGTATGGAGTAAGGAACAAGTCCTTTTGCATACAGGTTCCCAAACAACGAAAGTTGCACATTTCTGTGCGACGACATGAGAAATTTTACAAATTGGTAATAAAAATCGGAGTACCCCGAAGGATACTCCGATGGTCGGAGTGCCGGGATTCGAACCCGGGGCCTCTTGGACCCGAACCAAGCGCGATACCAAGCTTCGCCACACCCCGATGATGAAAGCTATTCTATTATAGTAATTTCCCCTCCAACTGTCAAGAGGAATATTGGAAACTTCCCGGGAATATCCTGAAGAGTCCGAAAGAGACCAGATGAGGGAGGGGTCGGAATGTACAACCAGTCTGCACAGTGGGCCAGCCGAAGGAGAAGGACGCGTCCGCCCAGACCGGCCGAACGGGGGAGACGGCCGGCGCCGCTCTCCCGGGAGCGGGTGCGTCTGATCCAGCTGGGGATCTGCCTGGCTTTGTTTCTGGTGGTTTTTGTGGGACGGGGGGCGTCGCCCTCCAGCAGGATGGCACAGCTCCAGCAGAGGATCCAGACAGTGCTGACGGCGGACACCGACTTCCGGGCCGCCTTTTCCGCTCTGGGAGAATCCCTGGCCGGACAGGGAACCATTCTGGGGGAACTGGGGGAATTCTGCATCCAGGTGTTCGGTGCGGAGGGCAGTCTGCCCGATGGGGCGGAGGACTACGCCGCAGAGGCGGCCTTTCAGACGGAGCAGGACTTTCTCAACCGGCCGGCTGGGATCCCGGAGCAGGCGGCCCACTATCTTCGACTGGATCAGGTCCCGGAGGACTGGTTTGCACCACCGCAGTCAGCCGTTCCGGAGCAGGTCCAGGAGGAACCGGCGGCCCCGGCGGTGGGAACGGTCATCCTGCGGGCGGATTATACGGGGCCGGCTCTGCCGGAAAACTACACCATGGACCAGATCTCTCTGGGGGAGCTTCAGACGGTGACCCCGCTGCTGGGCCATCTGCGCTCCACCTACGGATACCGGGACCACCCTGTGGACGGGGAATACAAGTTTCATAACGGGGTGGACATCGGCGGGCAGGAGGGAGACGCCATTGGGGCCTTTGCGGACGGGACGGTGGACTATATCGGGAAAAATGACACCCACGGCCTGTACCTCCAGCTGGACCATGGAAACGGGATCAAATCCTTTTACGCCCATTGCAGCAAGCTGTGTGTGTCCAAAGGGCAGCTGGTGGCGGCAGGGGAGAAGGTGGCGGAGGTCGGCTCCACCGGGGTGGCTACCGGCCCCCATCTGCATCTGGAGCTGAAATGGAACGGCCTGCACCTGGATCCATCCTACTATGTGGAGTTTTTGAGCGCTTGAGTATGCAGCTTGGAAGGGTGGAGGTCACCGGCGGCTTCCTGCTGCTGACCGCGTGGCTCAACTACCTGGACCGTCAGGGCGTGGTCCCTCTGGCGCTGCTGGCCTGCACACTCCATGAACTGGGCCACTGGGCGGCCATCCGGGCACTGGGGGCCCGGGTGCGGCGGGTGCGTCTGACGGCGGTGGGAGCGGAGATGGAGGTGGACCGGGGACTGTCCTATGGGGGAGAGCTGCTGGCCGCGCTGGCCGGGCCGGGGGTCAACCTGGCGCTGGCCCTGGCCTTCAGCACGCTGCCGGGAGGCGGGCTGTTTGCCGGACTGAACCTGGCCCTGGCCTGCTTCAACCTGCTGCCTGTGGGCCAGCTGGACGGGGGGCGGGTGCTCCGGTGTGTGCTGGCCTGTCTGTTGAGTCCCGCCCGGGCCCACCGGCTCGGGGTGTGTCTGGACCGGTTTTTCACCGCCGGACTGCTCTTTTTGGGGGCTCTGCTGGTATGCTTTGGCGGTACTGCCACATTGTTTCTGACTTCATGCTGGTTATTTTCTGCGCTGTGTCCGGAAAAGGAAGGAAAAAGGGGTTGTCATATCCGGTGGAAACAGGTAAAATAGAATTTACCTATGCAGAGAGAACTGGAGGAGCGACATGAATCGGACACTGGAGCATATCCTGCCGAAGGTGCAGAAGCCTGCCCGCTACACGGGGGGAGAATATAACGCCATTGTAAAGGATCGGCGGACGGTGGACACCCGATATGCCCTGTGCTTTCCGGACACCTATGAGATCGGTATGTCCAACCTGGGCTGCCGGATCCTGTACGGCCTGATGAACGAGGTGGACGGCCTCTGGTGCGAGCGCTGCTATGCCCCCTGGGGGGACATGGAGGACGAGATGCGCCGGGAGGGGTTGCTGCTCTATGGTCTGGAGAGCGGCGACCCCATTTCCGACTTTGACATCATTGGTTTTTCCCTGGGCTATGAGATGGCGTACAGCAACGTGCTGAATATGCTGGATCTGGCGGGGCTGCCTCTGCGCTCCGCCGACCGGCCGGAGCTGACCCCCCTGATCGTGGCGGGAGGGACCTGTGCCTATAATCCGGAGCCTTTGGCCCCCTTTATCGACCTGTTCGTGGTGGGGGAGGGCGAGGAGGTCACCCTGGAGTACATCCAGCTCTACCGCCAGGCCCGGGAGGAGTGCTGGTCCAAGGAGGAGTTCCTCCAGGAGGCCGCCCAGATCCCGGGGATCTATGTCCCGGCGTTCTATGAGCCGGTGTACCGGGAGGACGGCACACTGGAGGAAATGCGCATCCGGGAGGGCTCCGGCGCTCCGGAGAAGGTGCGCAAGCGTGTGGTGGAGAATATGGACAAGGCCTATTTTCCTGTCAAGACCATCATTCCCTCCACAGAGATCGTCCATGACCGGGTGATGCTGGAGCTGTTCCGGGGCTGCATCCGGGGCTGCCGCTTCTGCCAGGCAGGCTATGTCTACCGCCCGGTGCGCTCCCGCAGCCCGGAGCTGCTGGCCCAGTACGGCAAGGTGGCCTGTGAGGACTCGGGCTATCAGGAGATGACCCTGTCCTCCCTGTCCTCTACGGACTATCCCTGTCTGTTGGAGCTGTGCGACGATCTGCTGGACTACTGTGCCCCCCGGGACATCGGCCTGTCCCTGCCCTCCATGCGGGCGGACACTTTCTCCATGAACCTGATGGAGCGGCTCCAGCGGGTGAGAAAGGGCGGCCTGACCTTTGCCCCGGAGGCGGGTACCCAGCGCCTGCGGGACGCCATCAACAAGAACCTGCGGGAGGAGGACCTGCTCCAGTCGGTGCGCACCGCCTTTACCGGCGGGTGGAACGGGGTGAAGCTCTACTTCATGCTGGGCCTGCCCACTGAGACCGATGAGGACGTGCTGGGCATTGCCGATCTGGCCCGGAAGGTGTACTTTGCCTGGCGGGAGTGCTCCCCCAACAAGGCCCGGGGCGTACGGATCACCGTGTCCACCTCCTGGTTCGTACCCAAGCCCAATACTGCCTTCCAGTGGGACGCCCAGATCCCGGTGGAGGAGTATCAGCGCCGGGTGGACCTGCTGCGGGACGCCCTGAAACGGGACAAGTCCATCACCTATAACTGGCACGACCCCCAGACCAGCTATCTGGAAGCCATCTTCTCCCGGGGTGACCGGCGGCTGGCCGATGTGCTGGAGTGGGCCTGGCAGCATGGGGCCAAGTTTGACTCCTGGAGCGAATATTTTGACTTTCAGCGCTGGATGGACGCCCTGGCCGCCTGCGGCCTGGACGGAGACTTTTACGCCCACCGGGAGCGGCCCCGGGACGAGGTGTTCCCCTGGAGCCGCATTGACCCCATGGTCACCCCGGAGTTCCTCTGGCGGGAGCGGGAGCTGTGCTATCAGAGTGTGACCACCCCGGACTGCCGCACCCGCTGCTCCGGCTGCGGGGCCAACAGACTGCTTTCAGGAGGTGTGTGCAATGGCTGACCGGCTGCTGTTTTCCAAAACGGGGCGGGCGAAGTATATCTCCCATCTGGACCTGATGCGCACCTTCCAGCGGGCCTTTGCCCGGGCGGGCATCCCCATCAAGCATACCGAGGGCTTCAACCCCCACCCCTTTGTCTCCATCGCCCTGCCCCTGTCGGTGGGCTACTCCAGCCAGTGTGAGATCCTGGAGTTCGGCCTGCTGGAGGGCACCGATCCGGAGGAGGTCCCCCGCCGGCTCACCGCCGCCATGCCGGAGGGCATCATCATCCACCAGTGCTATCCGGCACAGCGGAAGCTGAAGGAGCTGACCTATCTCAACTACATTATGAATTTTGAGTACTCCGAGGGCCGCCCCCAGGAGTCTGAGCCCGCCATGCAGGAGCTGCTCCGCCGGGACAGCCTGGTCATCCGGAAAAAGTCCAACAAGGCCAAGGCGGGCTATACGGAGGTGGACCTGATCCCGCTGATCCAGGGGTTCAATCTGGAGTGCCAGAGCGATACCCTCACCCTGGATGCGGTGATGCGGGCCCAGAATCCGGGGCTCAATCCAGAGCTGATCCGGGCGGCCTTCTGCCGGGAGTATCCCGATCTGGCGCCCGATTTCGTCACCTTCCACCGCCGGGAGGTGCTGGACGGAGAGGGAAAGCCCTTCCGCTGAGAGGGGTTGTCAACGGCGGCGGAAAGTGATATAATATCTGCGCTTTTGACTGTACTGCGCAGGCATTGAATACAGAGAAGGGAAGATTTTCATGTCCGGACATTCCAAGTGGCACAACATACAGAAAACCAAGGGCGCGGCTGACGCCAAGCGCTCCCAGATCTTTACCAAGATCGCCCGCGAGATGATCGTGGCGGTCAAGACCGGCGGCAGCGGCGACCCCGCCAACAACTCCCGGCTGGCGGCTGTGATCGCCAAGGCCAAGGCGGCCAATATGCCCAACGACAACATCAAGCGCACCATCGACAAGGCGCTGGGCGCCGGGAACACGGATAACTTTGAGAATGTGGTGTACGAGGGCTACGGCCCCAACGGCGTGGCCGTCATCGTGGACGCCCTCACAGACAACCGCAACCGCACCGCCCCCGAGGTGCGCCATCTCCTGGACAAGTACGGCAAGGGCCTGGGCGCCACCGGCTGTGTGTCCTGGTCCTTTGACCGCAAGGGCGTGATCGTCATGGACTCTGAGGACCTGGACGAGGACACTGTGATGATGGACGCGCTGGAGGCCGGAGCCGACGATATGCAGGCCGACGACGAGGTTTTTGAGATCTACACCGACCCGGACGCCTTCAATGATGTAGTGGCCGGGCTGGAGGCCAAGGGCTACACCTTCCTGGAGGCCTCTGTCCAGATGGTCCCCCAGAACTATGTGAAGCTCACCGACGAAGAGGACATCAAGAACATGGAGAAGCTTCTGGAGTTCCTGGAGGACAACGACGACGTGCAGAACGTCTACCACAACTGGGAGCAGGATTGATCTGTTGCAAAAATATGTGAAGGGACCCGCCAAACGGCGGGTCCCTTTTCCTGTCTGTGGGGTATGATGCTATCGGGTTCTGCACGCTGGGAACGCTGGGTTGACGCTACCGGCAGGTGTCCTGATATTCCGAGGGGGAGACCCCGGCCACCCGCTTAAAGGTAGCGGAAAAATAGGTGATGTCCTTATAGCCCACCTGCTCAGCGACCTCATAGATCTTGGCGCGGCAGTCCCGCAGCAGCTCCATAGCCTTATGGATGCGGTAGCGGGTGAGGTAGTTGAGCAGGGTGTAGTCGGTCTCCCGCTTGAAAATGTGGCTCAAATGGCCCTCGCTGATGCCCAGATGCTGGGCGATGGAGGCCACACCGATGCCGGGGTCGTTGTAGTGTGCGCTGATATAGTCCATGGCCTCCAGGACATAACGGCTCTTGTCCTCCTTTTTGGGTTCGGGAAAGGATGGGGCGGGGGCGGCGGACTCGGCGTTCATCCTCTGCTTGAGGTTGAGGATGGCCTGTTCCAGATCCCCGTCGTGGAAGGGTTTCAGGAGAAAATCCACCGCACCCAGCCGCAGGGCGCTCTGGGCGTAGGTGAAGCTGTCATAGGCGGTCAGGATGATCACATAGGCCCGGCAGCCCTGCTCCCGGAGGCGGCGCAGCAGCTCGATCCCGTCCATGCGGGGCATTTTCAGGTCTGTGATGATGAGGGAGGGATGAAAGCGCGCCACCGCCTCCAAGGCCTCCTCGCCGTTGGCGGCCTCACCCACCACCACGCAGTCCAGAGAGGCCCAGTCCACTGTCAGGATGATCCCCTTGCGGATGAGCTCCTCATCCTCTACCACCAGGACTTTCAGCATATTGCTTCCTCCTCCTTTTGGATGGGCAGGGCGGCGGTGACCACCGCGCCGCTCCCGTCCGGCCGGCTGCGCAGATACAGGCCGAAGCGGTCCCCGTAGTGCTTGCGCAGGATCGTGTCTACATTGTACAGGCCCAGGTGGCCCCGGGACAGCTCCCGGGCCCGGCTGGCATAGGGCCCCACCAGCTCTGGGGGAAGGCCCCGCCCGTTGTCGGTGACAGAGATGGACAGCACCCCCTGGCGCGCTTCTGCCCGGACGGAGATCGCACCATGCTCCACGCCCTCCAGGCCGTGGAGCATGGCGTTCTCCACGATGGGCTGAAGGATCATTTTGGGGACGGGGCAGTCCAGCAGCTCCGGCGGCACTTCCACAGAGAAGGTGAAGGCGCCGGAGAGGCGGATGCGCTGGATCTCCACATACCGCTGGAGGATCTCCAGCTCCCGGCGCAGGGGGACAAATTCCTCCGGTGAGACGCAGAACCGCAGAATATCAGCCAGGTTGGTGGACATCACCGCCACCTGGGGGACGGAGTTGATCTTGCTGATCCACTTCATGGTGTCCAGGGTGTTGCACAGAAAATGGGGGTTCAGCTGGGCCTGGAGCATCCGGATCTGGGCCTCGTTGAGCTCGCGCTGGTTTTCTACCAGCTGAGCCTGATTTTTCTTCAGGGCGATGAGCATCGCGTTGAAGCGTTCGGCCAGCTGGCCCAGCTCGTCATCCCGCTCATGGGGGACATAGACGTCCAGGTTGTTGTGGACCACCTCACCGATGGCCTGGTGGATGCGCTGGATGGGCAGAAACATCTGCCGGCTCAGAAGCAGACTCATCAGGACGGAGACCAGGATGCACAGCAGGAACAGAGACAGACAGAGCGTGTACATCAGATTCAGCGTATCCCTGGTAAGGGCCTGGGGCTGGCGGAGCACAGCATACAGGCCGGAGGACAGATGTGGGGCGGCGGTATAGACAAATTCCTCCGTTCCGCTGTCCAGAGGAAGCCCCTCCAGAAGGCGGCCGCGCAGGCTGTCCGACAGCGGGACCGCCAGACTGGGCTGCGTGCAGTAGACCGGCCGCCAGTAGGCGTTGAGGAGCAGCAGGTCGTTGCGGGAGCGGAGCGTGCTGCGGAACAGGCGGTTTAAGTCCGGCTGGTACAGGCTGATCACAAGATAGCCCAGAGGCTCCCCCTCCGAAGTGCGGAGCGGGACCGCCCCCTGGAGCAGCGGGGCGCTGGAGGAGGCCGGGTCCTCCGGGGCGGAGAACACCAGCCCCTCCGCCCGGCTGGCAGCCGGCAGGAGCCCCCAGCCGGTGGAGAGGGGTTCAGAGCGTGGGACGCTCCGGGTCGAGTAGCGCCAGCTGCCCTGGAGGTCATACAGGTCGAAGCAGGCCTCGCTGCGGACCGGCTTGGTCACCTCCAAGAGGCGGTTGTAAACCTCGGTCTCCTCCACATCCGCCGGCTGGGCAAGCGCCTGGGAGAGGAGAGGGTCCCGCTGGATGGTCAGGGCGGTCTGGACGCAGTGCTGGCAGAGCTGGTCCAGGACGCCGGAGACACTGTTCAGCTGCTCCGCCGCCTCCTTCTGGGCGGAGTCCTCCAGGCGCACCCGCAGGATCTGAAACAGCATCCCGGCGCAGAGGATCAGGGGCAGGAGGGAGGCGGCCAGAAAAGCGGCAAAGAGGCGGTTGCGGAAGGAGCGGTCAAAGAAGCGCTTCACGGCTGACCCTCCTCCCCGCTGCCCAGATAGAAGGCCCAGGTCATCAAAAGGGACTCCCGCTCCCGTCCCGCCTGCTCTGCGTCATAGGAAAAAAGAGACAGATCGGACAGAACGGGGAGACCATCCGCAGCGGGAACGTCGGCGCGGACTGGGCGGCGGTGCTGTCCGGCCAGAAGGCACTGCACGTCGTAACAGGCAGTAAAGTCCAAAAATGCCCGGGCGTTGTCCGGGTGGGGGGCGCTGCGGACCAGGGCGCTGCCGTCGGGCACCAGGCTGGTGCCCTCCCGGGGATAGACCAGGGCGATGCTGTCCCCGGCGTCCACCCGCTTGAGGGCGGTCTCCTCCAGGGTGATCCCGGCCCAGCAGCTGCCCCCGGCCACGGCGGTGAGGACATCGCCGGAGCCCTCCAGCTGCCGACCGTCCAGGGCGTCGGCGAACCGGCGGATGGCGGTCTCCCCGTCGCCGCCCAGGGCATGGAGCATGGTCACAAGGCCGGTGAAGCTGGAACCGGATACGCCGGGATCGGCAAAGGCGATCCTGCCCCGCAGCTCCGGGCGGAACAGATCCTGCCATCCGGTGAGCTGCTCCGGTGAGAGGAGGCGGGTGTTGTAGATGAGCACCACCGGTAGGGAGGAGAAGGGAGTCCACAGCCCGTCCTCCGACTGGTACTGAGGGAGGATGTCCTCCTGTCCGGAGCAGAGGTAGGGCTCAAAGCAGTCCCGGCAGGCGGCCAGGCTGTCCACCCCGCCCCCAAACATCACATCGGCCTGGGGATGCTCCTTTTCCTGCTCCAGACGTTCCAGAAGCTCGCTGCTTCCACCGGCGACCACGTCCACCCAGATCCCGGTGCGGGTCTCAAATTCCCGGACAATGGGCTGCCACACCTCCTCCTTGTGGGAGGTGTAGACCACCAGACGGTCCTCCTCCGCCGGGGCGAAGGGGGACGGACCGCTTTGGGAGCCGCCGGCGGAACAGCCGGACAGCAGAAAGGCCGCGGCAGTCAGGATCCCCGCCGCTGGAAACAGTTTCATAGGCGCGCCTCCCCACAGTTCATTGGGATTTTGCCCTATTATAGCACAGAACGGGGAGGGCTTTCATCTATTTCGACACAAAAAAGCAGTCAGAGACAAAAAAGCGCAGAATCGTCCCCTGTTTTTTTGCGCTGTGGTGGAATACAATAAAATTACCAACGGGATATGTGAGATCCCAAAGGATTTTATGGAAAACGATGAAGGAGGAAATGAACATGAAACGCGCATTGTCCCTGCTCCTGGCTGCGTCCCTGTCTCTGTCTCTGGCTGCCTGCGGCGGAGGAGGCGGAGGCTCCTCCGCGGGAAGCGCCGCCCCGGAGGGCTCCGGAAGCGCCTCTGGCGAAAGCCTGACCCCCACCCAGCAGATCATCCAGGAGGCCCAGGGGATGTCTCTGGAGGAGCTGGCCAAGAAGGCCATCGAGGAGTCCAACGGCAAGACCTTCTACGGCGTGGGCAACTCCAGCCGCGGCAAGAGCGCCCTGCCCCTGTTCATTGAGTACCTGAAGACCATCGACCCCAGCTATAACATGGAGTTCGAGTGGCAGCAGCCCAAGAACAACAAGATCTTCGACCAGCTCACCGCCGACTCCCTGAAGGACACCGGCACCTTTGCCATGACCCTGATCCAGGACGGCAATCAGATCGAGTCCAAGATGGTCCAGACCGGCATCCTGGACACCTTCATCCCCAAGGAATGGGCCGAGGCCAACGGGACCACCGCCGGGGAGTATGAGGGCTATCTGCCCCTCCAGACCTTGAACAAGGTGTTTATGTACAACAACACCGGCAGCAAGACCCATGACAACTGCTGGGACTTTGTGGCCGAGGGCGAGCACGGCCTGTTCATGGACGTCGACTCTGAGATCGTGGGCAAGAACTTCCTGTATATGCTCACCCGGGACGACTACTCCGCGTGGCTGAAGGAGGCCTTCGAGGCCCTGTCCGCCGAGGAGCAGGCATACTTCCAGCCCACCATCGACGCCATGGCCTCTGAGGCTGAGAGCCTGGGCCTGGGCGAGAACGGCAAGTACGCCCTGGCCTGGATCAAGCTGTGGGTGGGCAGCTACAACGCCCAGACCGACGACGGCCCCATCTGCAACACCCTGGTGGACCAGTCCGCCACCGACCAGTTCGGCCTGCTGGTGTACTCCAAGCTGCGCAGCGTGGAGGAGTCCGCCTCTATCTCCAAGAACAACATCAACATCGCCGCCTACCAGGACGGCTACACCGGCATCGGCGGCTTTGGCTACTGCCACTATCTGTTTGTCACCGACAACAGCCCCCTGCCCTGGACCGCCTGTGCCTTCATCGCCTACATGACCTGCACCGCCGACGGCTTCTCCGCCTGGGGCAAGGACATCGGCGGCTACTCCTCCAACCCCGCTGTGGCGGCGGAGAACGAGGAGATCTTCCACCACAAGACCGGCGGCATGGCAGAGGATGGGACCACTGTGGAGTTTGCCGCGCTGAACGACGCCGGCTATGACTGGTGGACCACGGACGGCAAGCTGGTGCTGGAGGATCCGGAGTACTGCGCCTCGGTGGCCTTTACCGTGGGCAGCTGGATCGAGATGCTGGATAAGTACACGGCCAGCTGACCGTACCCCGGGCGCTGCCGGCCCTGAGTGAAATCGGAACAAGCGCCCTTGGAGCCAAGCGGGGGACCGCCTCCAGGGGCGCTGTTCCATTTTAAGAAAAGGAGAACCTTATGGATCAGACAACGACGCTCCGGGCCAGCCGGTCCGCGGTCCGGCGCAACAGGATCAAGACCTTTTTCTCCAAGCCCCACAATGTGATCCTGCTGCTGATGGGCATTGTGCTCACCATCACCACCGTGGCCCCCATCGTGGCCATCGTGGAGGACACCTTCAAGATCCACCCGGGCACCATTGACGCCTATCTGACCGGGCGGGCGGAGGGCTATACCCTGATCAACTATATCGACCTGTTCACCAGCAGACTGGCGGTGACCAACCTGTGGACGCCGCTTTGGAACACCCTGCTGCTGGCGGTGGGGACGTGCGTGGTGTCCATCCTGTTCGGCGGCCTGTTTGCCTTCCTGGTGACCCGGACGGATATGGCCTGGCGCAAATATCTCAGCGCCATCTTCATTTTTCCCTACATCATGCCCCAGTGGACCCTGGCCGTGGTGTGGCAGCACCTGTTCAACTCCAACGCCGTCACCGGGACGGCCAACGGCCTTCTGGCTGCCACCCTGGGGATCCAGATGCCGGCGTGGTGGTGCCTGGGCCTGTTCCCCAGCGTGGTGGTGCTGGGCCTGCACTACGCCCCCTTCGCCTATATCCTCATCGGCGGGATTTTCCGGAACATGGACGCCAATCTGGAGGAGGCGGCCACCATCCTGGACACCCCCAAGTGGAAAATCATGTGCCGGGTGACCCTGCCCATGGTCAAGCCCGCCATCCTGTCCACCATCCTGCTGGTGTTCGGGAGCTCGATGGGCAGCTACCCCGTGCCCCACTACCTGAATCTGGTCACCCTGTCCACCAAGTATGTCTCCATGAACTCCAAGTACACCGGCGAGGCCAGTGTGCTGGCCATCATTATGATGGTGTTCGGCGTGGCCATCATGCTGCTCAACCAGATGTCCCTGCGCAGCCGGAAAAACTACACCACCGTCACCGGCAAGTCGGGGCAGATCTCCAAGATCAGGCTGGGCCGGGTGGGGCGCTATCTCATCGCTCTGGTGCTGGTGGTGGTGACCTTCTTCACCAGCATTTTCCCCATCGTCTCCTTTGCCTTTGAGACCTTCCTGCCCAATCCCGGCGACTACTCCTTCCTATACACCGGCGACCCGGACAACCTGACCACCAAGTGGTGGGTGACCGATGAGAACATCACGGAGAACGGGATGTACGGACAAAAGGGCATCCTCCACAATGAGACGATCTGGAACGCCTTCAAGGGGACCATCCTGGTCTCGGTGTGCTGTGCCCTGCTGGCAGGCACCATCGGCACCATGATCGGCTACGCCGTGTCCAAGAACCGACGAAGTAGGTGGGCCAACTATGTCAACGCCATGGCCTTCCTCCCATATCTGATGCCCTCCATCGCGGTGGGCGTGGCCTTCTTCATCCTGTTTTCCAACCAGTACATCAACCTGTTCAACACCTATGCGCTGCTGATCATCGTGGGCACCATCAAGTACATCCCCTTCGCCAGCCGCAGCTCGCTGAACTCCATGCTCCAGCTGTCCGGTGAGATCGAGGAGTCCGCCATGATCCTGAACATCCCCTGGGTCAAGCGCATGACCCGCATCATCATCCCCATCCAGAAGTCGTCCATCATCAGCGGCTTCCTGCTGCCCTTTATGACCTGCCTGCGGGAGCTGTCCCTGTTCATGCTGCTGTGTACCCAGGGCTTCATCCTGTCCACCACCCTGGACTACTTCGACGAGATGGGCCTGTACGCCTTCTCCAGCGGCATCAATCTGATCCTGATCGTGACGATCCTGGTGTGCAACACCATCGTCAACAAGGTCACCGGGGCCAGCCTGGACAAAGGAATAGGAGGATAATACTATGCCTGAGATCAAATTAGAGCACGTGACCAAGCGCTGGGGCAAGTTCTATGCCGTGGACGACCTGAGCATGGTCATTGCGGACAACGCCTTTGTCACCCTGCTGGGCCCCTCCGGCTGCGGAAAGACCACCACCCTGCGGATGATCGCCGGACTGGAGACGCCCACCAGCGGCAGGATCACCATTGGAGACACCGTGGTGTTCGACAGCGAGGCGGGGATCAATATGCCCGCCAACAAGCGGAAGGTGGGCTTCCTGTTTCAGAACTACGCCCTCTGGCCCAATATGACAGTGTACGAGAACATCTCCTTCGGCCTGAGCAACCTGAAGGAGGAGCAGCCCAAGGTGGACTTCGAGGCCAAAAACGCCGCCCGACTGGCGGAGATCCTGAGCCGCCCGGCGGATGTGGTGAAGGTGCTGGAGGAGTGCCGGGACAAGAAGGGAAAGCTGGACGAGAAAAAGACCTGCATCAAGCTGATCGACGCCTTTACCATCTCCCAGTACACGGCCAAAAAGCTGCTGTCCTATCATGTGGAGGGCGGCAGGGACCTGTCCGGGGAGGCCGCGGCCCTTCGGGACAAGGCGGAGAGCGCCCGCAAGGCGGCCCGGGCCGGCGGCGGGGAGCTCAACGAGCGCTTTGAGCTGGTGAAGGACGGCCGGGTGGTCACCGAGGTGCGCAAGCTGACCAAGGAGGAGATCGACCTCACGGTGCGCCGGGTGTCCCGCATCGTCAAGATCGGGATGTTCATGGACCGCTACCCCGCGGAGCTGTCCGGCGGACAGCAGCAGCGTGTGGCCATCGCCCGCACCCTGGCCCCGGAGCCCTCGGTGCTGTTTATGGATGAGCCCCTGTCCAACCTGGACGCCAAGCTGCGCCTGGAGATGCGCTATGAGCTCCAGCGCCTCCATGTGGAGACCGGCTCCACCTTTGTCTACGTCACCCACGACCAGATGGAGGCCATGACCCTGGCCACCCAGATCTGCCTCATCGACAACGGCGTGCTCCAGCAGTACGACGCCCCCCTCACCGTCTATCACCAGCCGCAGAACCTGTTTGTGGCCGACTTTGTGGGCAACCCCGCCATCAACTTTGTGGAGGCCAGGGGGGAGCAGGGGGAGGACGGCTGTGTGGAACTGACCCTTCTGGGCGGCGCAAAGGCGCGCTTCCGTCCCAATCGGCCTCTGGACCTGAAGGCGTGGTTCCAGGAGCGGGACCGGAGCGCCCAGGAACGGCTGGAGGAGCAGAAGCGGCGGGCCGCGGACCGCTCTTATGTGGAGAAGGGCAACAAGGACGAGACCTTCCGTTACCACATCGCCAGGGTGGCGGAGGAGGACGACTCCCTCCAGGAGGAGCCCGTCCTCACCGATGGGGACCTGGTGCTGGGCATCCGTCCGGAGTTTATCGACATCGTGGACTCCGGGGCGCTGGACGGGGAGATCTACGGCGCCATGCCCACCGGTATGGAGTCCACCGTCAAGGTGCGGGTGGGAGATTTCCTGCTTACCGGCGTGGTGTTTGGCAGCACCCTGTTTACCATCGGGGCCAAGGTGCAGGTGGCGATCACAGGTCACAACATCATGCTGTTTGACCGCCGCAGCGGCGCCTGTATCACCCAGGGCAGCCTGGAATTTTGACGCGGTCAGAGCAAAACCGGCCAGCGCCGGACGGTCATTCCGTCCGGCGCTGGCCGGTTTTTTGGCGGGGGAGCGGCTGGACTCCGGTCAGACGCCGGAGAGGCCTGCCTCCGTGGGATAGCCGCACAGGCTGGACTGGGAGCTCCGGATGAAGAAGGAGTAGTGCGCTGTGCCGCCGGAGCCCTGACTGTCGTCCCACTGGGCGGTGACCTCATAGATATATCCGCCTGGTTTCAGCTGGAGGGTGCTTCCGTCGAACACGCAGGGCTCCGCCTCCGCGTGGGGGTCGGACCAGTGGGCGTCACTCCAGCAGCGGACGTCCACGATGGAGCCGGGCTCCGCCTGGAAGCGCAGGACGGCGGTCTCCTCCTCTGTCTCCAGGGGCAGGAGGAACTCCTGGCAGTCCAGCGGGTGGGCGCTGTCCGATGCGACGCCCTCCCATGACCCGCCGGGGGTCTGCCACTGCCAGGAGTAGGTCCCCAGAAGCGCACCGGCGGCGGTATCGCCGCAGAGCACTGTCAGGGCGGGCGGCTCCTTCAGAAGGAGAGGGGCGTCATCGGTGGCCAGCAGACCGTTGGCATACCGCGCCAGGGCTTCACAGGAGTCATGCTCCGTCCGGTATCCCACCCCGTCCAGGATCAGGAAGGGACTGAACGCGGTGACCGTGGTCTGCGTGCCGTCCTCCAGCTCCAGGGTAAAGTCTGCGGCCTGCCCCGTGTACTCGGTGTAGGAGGGATCTGCCTCATAGAGAGTCACCTCCTGCAAAAGCTCCGCCAGATGGTCCGTGTCCTGGATCAGGACTGTCAGGTCAGGGGGCGACAGGCGGACAGAGGCGGAGCGGATCTCCGCCCCGGTCAGCTCCCGGAAGGGCTTTTTGGGAACGGAGCAGCCGGACAGACCCATCACACAGACCAGCACCAGAAGAAGGGGGACAGCTTTTTTCATGGGAACGATCTCCTTTCCTGCTCAATATGCTTGTATGAGCTTAGACGGCGGAGAGAGGAAAAGGTTCCCGGTCCAACCGGATTTCCGTCCAAAATGCGCCAATATTTTGCGAGAAACAGCCCATCACGGGGCTCCCTTTGACAAGCGGGTGAAAATCGTGTACAATGAGCACCTTGTAAAATCCAAGAAAAACAGGAGCGCTGATATGATGGTGAAAAAAGCTGTGATCCGCCGGGAGGAGCTGCTCTGCCGCCTGCTGAGGGCGATCCTCTATCTGCTGCCCCCCGTCACTGCATTTTATTTGATGCAGTTTCTCTATGGAGCCTGGCCCTGGCAGACGGCTCCGGGGGCGGCTCTGGCCAATGTGATCTGCGTGGGGGCCCTCTACTATCTGCTGTGCGGCCTCACCGGCCGGCCGGCGGTATGCTGTGTGCTCCTCCATGTCCTGTGCGGGCTGTGGGGGACGGCCAACTACTTTGTGGCCCTGTACCGGGGCAGCCCGGTCCTTCCCTGGGACCTGACGGCTCTGGGGACCGCTGCGGCGGTGTCCGGGAGCTATTCCTACCGCCCCACCTGGCAGATGGCGGCGGGGCTTGCCCTGATCGCGGCGCTGATCTGGCTGCTGCGGGGGCGGGCCTGGGCGGGGCGGAGCGGTCTGCGGACCCGGGCGGTCTGCCTGCTGGCCGGGGCGCTGTGTCTGGTCCCGGTGGTCCGGCCGGAGCGGCTGGGGGCCTTCGGTGTGAAAACAGATGTGTGGGACCAGGCGGGGGCCTACCGCACCGGCGGGGCCCTGGCGGTCTTTCTGCGGAACACGGAGTTTATGCAGGTGGAGGAGCCAGAGGACATGACCCCGCAGCGTCTGGGGCAGATCCTGGACCAGGTGGTTCCCGAGAAGCCGGCCGCAGTGGGGGCGGAACACCCCAATATCGTGGCCATTATGAACGAATCCTGGGCTGATTTTGAGGAATTTGGGAACTTGTCCCTCAGTGAGAGCGTCACCGACACCTTCCGCACCCTGGACAACGGGGTGTGGGGGCACGCCTACACCTCAGTGTTTGGGGCGGGGACCAGCGCCAGCGAATTTGAATTTCTCACTGGAAATTCCATGGCCTTCCTGCCCTCGGGGAGCATCCCCTATCAGCAGTACATCCTGGACGACGCCCCCTCCATGGCCTCGCTCCTGCGGGAGGCGGGGTACCGGACTCTGGCCTTCCATCCGGGGGAGCGGACCTCCTGGCAGCGGGACCGGGCCTATCCCCGGCTGGGCTTCGACCAGTTCAAGTGCGGGGAGGACATGGATGTGCCCCAGAGCATGGAGCACGGCTACGTCAGCGACCGCTCCGATTTTGAGCAGATCGTATGGGAGTTTGAGCACAAGGCGGAGGGGGAGCCCCTGTTCCTGTTCAACGTGACCATCCAGAACCACGGCAGCTATACCGTGGAGGACTACCCCGCCCAGGTGCGGCTGACGGACGCGCCGGGGAAATATCCCATGGCGGAGCAGTACCTGACCCTGGCCAATGAGACGGACCTGGCCTTTCAGCAGCTGATCGACTATTTCTCCCAGCAGGCGGAGCCCACCATCCTGGTGATGTTCGGGGACCACCAGCCCTCGGTGGAGCAGGAATTTCTGGACCGGGCCTATGGGGTGCGGCAGGAGGACATGACCATGGAGCAGTACATGGGCCGCTTCCGGGTGCCCTTTGTGCTGTGGGCCAACTACCCTGTGGAGTGGGAAGGGCCGGAGGAGACCAGTTTGAACTTTTTGGGGCAGTACCTGCTGCGCTATGCCGGGATCGAAGCCGATCCCTACGGGGCGTTTCTGTGGGACCTGCAAAAGACGCTGCCCGCCCTCACCTTTGTGGGCTACACCGACGCCCTGGGGGAGGCATACAGCCATCTGGAGACCAACGCCTATACCGGGAAGATCGAGGATTACCAGCGGATGCAGTATGACCGCCTGTTTGACGGCGGCGCGGCAGCTGCCCTCTATCAGGGATAACGATAAAAGGACCGCCGCGGCAAATGCCGCGGCGGTCCTTTGCGGTTGATCGTGGCTGGGGCTCAGTCAGCCAGCTTATCCAGCAGGGCGGCCAGCTCCTCCAGCTTCTCGTCCGGCGCGCCGGAGGCGACAGCCTCCCGGACGCAGCAGTCCATGTGGGCCTTGAGCACCATGCGGTTTGCTTTTTTCAGGATGGACTGGGCGGCCATGATCTGGCTGGACACATCCAGGCAGTAGCGGTCCTCCTCCACCATCTTCAAAATGCCGTCGATCTGTCCCCGGGCGGTCTTTAAAAGCCGGGTCACCTGGGTGTGGTCTGCCTTCACTGGATGGACACCACCTCGTATCCGGCCTCGGTGACCGCATCCTTCAGCTCCTGATCGGAGACCGGGGCGGCCAGGGTGACGGTGGCGCATTTGCCCTCCAGGTCAGCCTTGGCGGCGGTCACGCCTCCCAGGGCGGACAGGGCCTTCTCCACATGGGCCACGCAGTGGGCGCACATCATGCCTTCAATATTCAGGGTCTTGGTCATAGTTTTTTCCTCCTTGTGTTCTTCTGGCAGTTCCGTGGTGATGTCAACGGGACAGCTCCCCTGGCAGGGAGACTGCTCCGGCGGGGCAACAGATTTGAATTTGCTTTTGAAAAAGCGCAGGCGCAAGGCATTGGATACCACGCATACCGAGCTCAGGCTCATGGCGGCGGCGGCAAACATGGGGTTGAGCTGCCAGCCCAGCAGGGGGTAGAATACGCCGGCGGCCAGGGGGATGCCGATGGAGTTGTAGAAGAAGGCCCAGAACAGGTTCTCCTTGATGTTCCGGATGGAGGCCCGGCTGAGCTCCACCGCGGCGGCGGCGTCCAGCAGGTCGGACTTCATCAGGACGATATCCGCACTCTCGATGGCCACATCGGTGCCCGCCCCGATGGCAAGGCCCACGTCGGCCCGGGCCAGGGCGGGGGCGTCGTTGATGCCGTCCCCCACCATGGCGACCTTCCGGCCCTCCTCCTGGAGTTGACGGACCATGCGCTCCTTGTCCTGAGGGAGGACCTCGGCCATCACCTGAGTGACCCCCAGCTGACGGCCGATGGCGTCGGCGGTGCGCTGGTTGTCACCGGTGAGCATGACCACCTCCAGGCCAAGCTGGCGGAAGGCGGCCACCGCGTCGGCGCTGGTGGGCTTGGGTGTGTCGGCCACAGCGATGAGGCCCAGCACCCGGTGCTCGTCGGCAAAGTACAGGGGCGTCTTGCCCTGCTCGGCCAGCGCCTCCGCCCGGGCAGGGAAGGGGCCCGGATCTACGCCGGCTTCCTCCATCATGGCCCGGTTTCCGCCCAGGAAGGTCCGGCCGCTCAGCACGGCCCGGACGCCGCGGCCGTGAACGGCGGTGAATCCGCCAACGGCGGTGATGGGGAGGTCCCGCTTTCTGCTTTCTTCCACAATGGCGGCGGCCAGAGGGTGCTCCGAGGGCCCCTCCAGACAGGCGGCCAGGATGAGCAGCCCCTCCTCGTCCATGTCCTGGCCGGGGAGGATGTCGGTGACCACCGGCCTGCCCTGGGTGAGGGTGCCGGTCTTGTCCAGTACCACGGTGTTGACGGTGTGCAGAGTCTCCAGAGCCTCGGCGGATTTGATCAGGATGCCGTTCTCCGCCCCCTTGCCTGTCCCCACCATGATGGCTACGGGGGTGGCCAGGCCCAGGGCGCAGGGACAGGAGATGACCAAAACTGCCACCCCGGCGGTGAGGGCCCGGGTGACGTCATAGCCGCTGGCCACGAACCAGACCAGGGCGGTCACGGCGGCGATGGCCATGACCACCGGGACAAAGACGCCGGCCACCTTGTCGGCCAGCTTGGAGATGGGGGCCTTGGAGGAGGAGGCCTCCTCCACCAGGCGGATCATCTGGGCCAGGGTGGTGTCCTCGCCCACCCGGCTGGCCTCAAAGGTGAAGGAGCCGGAGCGGTTGATGGCGGCGGCGGCCACCGTGTCCCCGGGGCCTTTGTCCACCGGGATGGACTCACCGGTGAGGGCGGACTCATCCACGGCGGAGCTGCCCTCCACGATCACGCCGTCCACCGGGATGGATTGGCCGGGGCGGACCACGATGCGGTCGCCCACCCGGACCTCCTCCACGGGGATCTCCACCTCCTGCCCATCCCGCAGGACGGCGGCGGTCTTGGGGGCCAGATCCATCAGACGGGTGATGGCCTGGCTGGTCTTGCCCTTGGAGCGGGTCTCCAGGAACTTGCCCAGGGTGATGAGGGTGAGGATCATGCCGGCGGACTCAAAATACAGGTCCATGTGGTACTGCGCTGCCAACTCCAGATCTCCGTGTCCCAGCCCGTAGCCCATCTGATAGATGGCGAACACGCCGTATACCACGGCGGCGGCGGAGCCCACAGCGATGAGGGAGTCCATGTTGGGCGCCCGGTGGAGCAGGGTCTGAAAGCCGACTTTATAGTATTTGTCGTTGAGATACATAATTGGCAGGGTGAGCAGCAGCTGGGTCAGGCCAAAGGCCACCGCGTTTTCCATGCCCAGGAGGAACTCAGGCAGGGGAGCGCCCATCATGTGGCCCATGGAGATGTAGAACAGGGGGACCAGAAAGACGAAGGACCAGATCAGCCGGTGCTTCATGGCGGAGAGCTCTTCCTCCAGACGGGCCTCGGGCCGGGCAGCGGCGGTCTTGACGGCGGCTGTCTCAGGCAGGGAGGCCCCATAGCCCGCGTGGACGACGGCGTCGATGATGCCGCCGGGGGAGAGGACGTCCTCGTCGTACTGGACGGTCATGGAGTTGGTCATCAGGCTGACCTCAGCCTTCTGCACGCCATCCAGCCTGCTGACCGCCTTTTCCACATGAGCGGAGCAGGCAGAGCAGGTCATGCCTGTGACATTAAACTTCTGTTTCATCATATCACCTCGTGATTTTAGCCTGCTCCGCTCATGTGGGGCGCTGTGCGCCCCCCGCCGCAAATGCGGCGTAAATTCGGAGCAGAGCGGAGAATTTCCGGAGGGGCGGCTCTGCCGCCCTGAGGATTTAAAAGGAAAGGGGCCCCATCCAAATCAATTGATTTGGATGGGAGCGGAGCAGGCAGAGCAGGTCATGCCTGTGACATTAAACTTCTGTTTCATCATATCACCTCGTGATTTTAGCCTGCTCCGCTCATGTGGGGCGCTGTGCGCCCCCCGCTGCAAATGCGGTGTAAATTCGGAGCAGAGCGGAGAATTTCCGGAGGGGCGGCTCTGCCGCCCTCGTAATGAGATCCACAGCAATAACACCCCCCGGGGGAGGGGTGTTTCTATTATAGATCAGACTGGTAGGTTTGTCAAGCGGAGGGACAGGATTTTACTGGGAGGGGGCGGCGAGCTGCTCCGGGGGGATCCCCAGCAGCAGAAGGGCCCCGGCCACCGCCAGAGCCGCCTGGGGTGGGAAGCCGGGAGAGAGCCGCCAGGGAAACTCCTGCCGCTCCACCACCTGTCCCTGGACGGTGACCAGCTCCCGCTGGAGGGCCATCCAAAGCCGGTCTCCGGTCCGGCTGGAGATGGTGAGGGTGTTGCGGGGGCCTGCGCCATAGCTGACGGCGCTGGCGGCCTGAAGCGCCATCTCCGGCAGGGGCAGATCACCGGGCAGCAGGGCGGTGCGGCAGGCGGCTGCGATGGGGCCGCGGAGGGCGGCGCGGGGGGAGACCACCAGCAGGGCGGGCCGCTGACTGGCAGAGCGGGCCTCTGGCCTGCCGCCCAGACCGGCGAGCCGGCGGAGAATGTCCGCCTCGATCCCCTCATGGTCCTCAAACACCTGAAAACAACCCATTTTTTGCCCTCCTTTGTGGTACAGTTTTGGGTGGAATCATAGATTTTATACCCTGTGGTTTGGGAGCAGGCTGGGGTTCCTTGACTTTTCCCCGGAAAATGAGGTATCATTATTCTGTTATCGTATGGATTTTTCAAGGAAGCAGTGAGGAAGAGGAAGCTATGGCGCAGAAGAAAGCAAGTTACGGCAATGAGTCCATTTCCGCCCTGAAGGGGGCGGACCGGGTGCGGAAGCGCCCGGGGGTGATCTTCGGATCAGACGGCCTGGAGGGCTGTGAGCACGCGGTCTTTGAGATCATGTCCAACGCCATCGATGAGGCCCGGGAGGGTCACGGCAGTCTGATCACCGTCACCCGGTTCCTGGACCGGTCCATCCAGGTGGAGGACCAGGGACGGGGCTGTCCGGTGGACTGGAATGAGAAAGAGCAGAAATATAACTGGGAGCTGGTGTTCTGCGAGCTGTACGCCGGCGGAAAGTACGGCGGAGATGGGGACAACTATGAGTACTCCCTGGGCCTGAACGGCCTTGGCTCCTGTGCCACCCAGTATGCCAGCGAATATTTTGACGCGTCCGTCTGGCGGGACGGCTTCAAATACACCCTCCACTTTGAAAAGGGAGAAAATGTGGGCGGCCTGCACAAGGAACCCACGGACCGGGGGAAAAAGACGGGCTCCGTCTTCCGCTGGAAGCCCGATTTGGAGGTGTTTACCGACATCGACATCCCCGTGGATTACTACACCGACGTGATGAAGCGGCAGGCGGTGGTGAACGCGGGGGTGACCTTCCGCTTTCGGGAGGAGACTTCCGCCGGAAAATTTTCCACCACGGACTTCCGGTATGACAACGGGATCCTGGACTATGTGACCGAGCTGGCGGGGGAGGAGCCCCTCACCCAGCCGGTGTTCTGGCAGACGGAGCGGAAGGGCCGGGACCGGGCGGATAAGCCGGAGTATAAGGTGAAGCTGTCCGTCTCCTTCTGTTTTTCCAACCGGGTTTCGGTGGTGGAGCACTACCACAACTCCTCCTGGCTGGAGCATGGAGGTTCTCCGGAGAAGGCCATGAAGTCGGCCTTTGTCTCCGCCCTGGACGCCTATCTGAAGCAGCAGAACAAATATCAGAAAAATGAGGCGAAGATCAGCTTCAACGACATTCAGGACGCCCTGGTGCTGGTGTCCAACAACTTCTCCACCCAGACCAGCTATGAGAACCAGACCAAAAAGGCCATCAACAACAAGTTTGTCCAGGAGGCTATGACCGACTTCCTCCGTGCCCAGCTGGAGGTCTATTTCATCGAGAATCCCCAGGACGCCCAAAGGATCGCCGAGCAGGTCCTGATCAACAAGCGCTCCCGGGAGACGGCGGAGCGCACCCGGCTGAACATAAAAAAGAAGCTGTCCGGCTCTATGGACATCTCCAACCGGGTGCAGAAGTTCGTGGACTGCCGCACCAAGGATGTATCCCGCCGGGAGCTGTATATCGTGGAGGGCGACTCCGCCATGGGCGCGGTCAAGCTCAGCCGGGACGCGGAGTACCAGGGAATCATGCCGGTGCGGGGCAAGATCCTCAACTGCCTCAAGGCCGACTATGCCAAGATCTTCAAAAGCGAGATCATCACCGACCTGCTGAAGGTGCTGGGCTGCGGCGTGGAGGTGAAGGATAAGCACGTGAAGGACCTGGCCGCCTTTGATCTGGAGAATCTGCGCTGGAACAAGGTGGTCATCTGTACGGACGCCGACGTGGACGGGTTCCAGATCCGCACCCTGATCCTTACCATGCTCTACCGACTGACCCCCACCCTGATCCAGAAGGGGTATGTGTATATCGCCGAATCCCCACTGTACGAGATCACCTGTAAGGAAAAGACCTGGTTTGCTTACTCCGACAAGGAAAAGACGGACATTGTGGCCGGGCTCGATGGGAAGAAGTACGACATTCAGCGCTCCAAGGGCCTGGGTGAGAACGAGCCGGATATGATGTGGCTGACCACCATGAACCCGGCCACCCGCCGCCTCATCAAGGTCATGCCCGAGGATGTGGAGCGCACCGCCTATTTCTTCGACCTGCTGCTGGGAGACGACCTCCAGGGCCGCAAGAGCCACATCGCGGATAATGGATATAAGTATCTGGAGCTGGCGGATATTTCGTAAGACACGCAAGACAGCTTTTGGGCCGCAGGGCCCGGTGCGGCTGTTGCAGCCGCAGCATGGATCCGCAAAGATCTCCAAGAAAATCCCCTGAAATGGGGCATACAATAAGGACGGACAAAAATGGCAAAGAAGAAAACCCCCGCGGAGGGGGCGAAAAAAACGGATCATCCCAACGTGATGGGCCTCCACGCCGAGGTGCTGGAGCAGCCCATTACTGAGACGCTGGAAGTCAACTATATGCCCTACGCCATGTCGGTCATCGTCTCCCGGGCCATCCCGGAGATCGACGGCTTCAAGCCCAGCCACCGGAAGCTGCTGTACACCATGTACGATATGGGGCTGCTGACCAAGGCGCGGACCAAGTCGGCCAACGTGGTGGGAGCCACCATGAAGCTCAACCCCCACGGCGACCAGGCCATCTATGACACCATGGTCCGCCTGTCCCGGGGCTACGGGGCCCTGCTCCACCCCTTTGTGGACTCCAAGGGCAACTTCGGCAAGGTGTACTCCCGGGACATGGCCTGGGCGGCCAGCCGGTACACCGAGGTGCGGCTGGACCCCATCTGCGCCGAGCTGTTCCGGGACATCGACCAGGACACGGTGGACTTTGTGGACAACTACGACGGCAAGCTGAAGGAGCCCTCCCTGCTGCCCACCACCTTCCCCAATGTGCTGGTGTCCGCCAACCAGGGCATCGCCGTGGGCATGGCCAGCAATGTGTGCGGCTTCAACCTGGGGGAGGTGTGCGACACCACCATCGCCTATCTGAAGAACCCGGACTGCGACATCCTCTCCACCCTGAAGGCTCCGGACCTTCCCACCGGCGGCGAGCTGCTGTACGACGCGGCGGCCCTGGGTGAGATCTACCGCACCGGGCGGGGTTCCTTCAAGGTACGGGCCAAGTGGCGCTATCTCAAGAGCGAGAACCTGATCGAGGTCTATGAGATCCCCTACTCCACCACCTCGGAGGCCATTATGGACAAGGTCTCAGAGCTGGTCAAGGCGGGCAAGGTCAAAGAGATCGCCGATATGCGGGATGAGACCGACCTGACCGGCCTGAAGCTGGCCATCGACCTGAAGCGGGGGACCGACCCGGACAAGCTGATGACCAAGCTGTTCCGCATGACTCCGCTGATGGATTCCCAGTCCTGCAACTTCAACATCCTCATCGCCGGGATGCCCCGGGTGATGGGGGTGCGGGAAATTTTGGAGGAGTGGACCGCGTGGCGGGCGGACTCGGTCCGCCGCCGGGTGTACTTCAACATGAAGAAGAAGCAGGACAAGCTGCATCTGCTCCGGGGCCTGCGGCGCATCCTGCTGGACATCGACCGTGCCATCCAGATCATCCGGGAGACGGAGGAGGACGCGGAGGTGGTCCCCAACCTGATGATCGGCTTCGGGATCGACCAGGTCCAGGCGGAGTATGTAGCCGACATCCGCCTGCGCAACATCAACAAGGAGTACATTCTGAAGCGCACCCAGGAGGTGGACTCCCTGGAGGCGGAGATCGAGGACCTCCAGGCCACGGTCAACGACCCGAAGCGCATCCGGAAGATCATCATTGGCGAGCTGACCGAGGTCAAGAAGAAGTACGCCGTGCCCCGCCGCACCGACATCCTCTATGAGTACGAGACGGAGAACGCCCAGGGGGAGGAGGACGACACCCCCGACTATCCTGTGCACCTGTTCCTGTCCCGGGAGGGCTATTTGAAGAAGATCACGCCCCAGTCCCTGCGGATGGCCAGCGACCAGAAATATAAGGAGGGGGACGGCCCCTTCCTGTACTGGGAGGGGAGCAACCGGGACGAACTGCTGGTGTTCACCGACCGCCAGCAGTGCTATAAGACCCGGCTGAGCGAGTTTGACGACAGCAAGGCCAGCGTGCTGGGCGACTATCTCCCCACCAAGCTGGGGATGGAGGGAGAGGAGCGGGTCCTGTGGGCCTGCATCCCGGGGGACTACTCCGGCCAGCTGCTGTTCTGCTTTGAGAACGGCAAGGCGGCCCGGGTGGAGCTGTCCGCCTATCAGACCCAGACCAGGCGGAAGAAGCTGACCGGGGCCTATTCCGACAAGTCGCCCCTGGTGACGGCCTTCCTGCTGCGGGAGGAGCTGGAACTGGCCCTGTACTCCAGCGATGGGCGGTGCATGGTGTTCCACACCGCGGTCCTGGCCCCCAAGACCACCCGCACCACCCAGGGGGTGAACGTCATGGCCCTCAAGCCCAAGCGGACGGTCACCCAGGTCCTGCCCCTGGCGGAGACCGCCATTGTCAACACTGCCCGCTACCGGGCCCGCAGCCTGCCGGTGGCCGGGGCCATCCTGCGGGAGGAGGACCGGGGGGAGAAGCAGCTGTCCCTTCTGGAATAACAGCTGGTCCGGGCCTGGAACGCTCATCCGGAGGATGGTGTCTCTGTGATGAGCCGGAATGGAGTTCCTGCGGCTTGGCCGCAGGGGAGGAAAGGATGATGCCTATGAAACAAGCAATGTTAAAAAAGACTGCGGTCTCTTATTTTTGGATCACGGTGGGATCCATTTTATATGCCATCGGCTTTGACTGGTTCTACACCCCCAACCTCATCGGCTTTGGCGGGATCACCGGCGTGGGTCAGGTGGTCAACGCCTATCTCCCTGTTATTCCCATCGGCGCCTTTGTGTTTGTGCTGAACATCCCGCTGTTTATCCTGGGCTGGAAGTACATCGGCGGACATCTGCTGGTGAGCTCCCTGTACTCCATGGTCCTGTCCTCCGCCGCGGTGGATGTGCTGGCCCTGATCCACTATGAGCCAATGGATCAGATGCTGGCGGCGGTCTGCGGCGGGGCTATGATCGGCCTGGCCCTGGGCATCATTTTTGCCCAGGGGGCCACCACCGGCGGCACCGACCTGATCGCCCGCCTGGTCAAGCTGAAGCTGCCCTGGGCCTCCATGGGCAAGCTGCTGCTGGCGGTGGATATGGCGGTGATCCTTCTGGTGGCCGTGGCCTTCGGCAACATCACCACCGCCCTGTACGGCATCATTGCCCAGGTGGTCTCCGCCTATGTGACAGACGCGGTGCTGTACGGGCTGGACACGGCCAAGGTGGCCTATATCATCAGCAACTTTGACCGGGAGATCTCTGAGGCCATCGTGCAGCGGATGGACCGGGGTGTCACCATCCTGAAGGGCGAGGGCGCATACTCCGGGGACAAGAAGCGGGTGCTGATGTGCGCCTTCAAGCAGAAGGAGATCGTATCCCTGAAGGAACTGATCTTCGATGTGGACCCCAACGCGTTTATCATCGTCTGCAATGCCCATGAAGTGACCGGAAACGGCTTTAAGACCTATCAGAAAAACGAGATCTGAGACAGAAAACACAGGGCCCCTGGCCCGGAGAGGAGCAGGACATGGCAGATATTGAAAAGCTGAGAAAAAATTTGGAGGACCGCGGCATCCAGAGCAGCTATTTTGCCACCGCGCAGGAGGCGGCGGATTACCTGGACCGGCAGATCGACGGGACTACGGTGGGCGTCGGCGGCTCTATGACCGTTAAGGCCATGGGCCTCTATCCCAGACTGTCCGCCCATAATCAGGTGGTCTGGCACTGGGAGGGGGGCAGCCTGGAGGAGGCGGCCCAAACAGAGGTCTATGTGACCTCTGCCAACGGTGTGGCAGAGACCGGAGAGCTGGTCAACATCGACGGGAACTGCAACCGGATCGCCTCCTCGGTGTACGGCCACAAGAGGGTGTACTTCGTGGTTGGGATCAATAAGATCGAGCCTGACTACGACCGGGCCCTGTGGCGGGCACGGAACGTGGCCGCGCCGAAGAACGCCCAGCGCCTGGGAAGAAAGACCCCCTGCGCGGTGAGGGGCGACCGCTGCTATGACTGCAAGAGCCCGGAGCGGATCTGCCGGGGCCTGTCGGTGATCTGGGGCCGGCCCACGCCGGTGGAGACCATGGAGGTGGTCCTCATCGGCGAGGAACTGGGGATGTAAGGAAAACTCCGGAAGGAGAGGGGATCGATGAGAGGAAAACTGCTCAGTGCGGCACTGGCGGCGGCTCTGCTGCTGACCGGCTGCTCCTCTATGCTGACCCGGGAGTACGGCTCCGTCACGCCGCACAGCGCCACCCTGGTGTCTGACGGGGACGCCAACATCCTGCGAGCGGAGAGCTATCAGGATGTGGTCAACGGCTTGATCTACTTCATCAACCGTGGGGCGGAGAGCGGCTCCATCCGGTTTGACGGGGAGGAGCCGGACGTGCGGGCCCTGCTGGACGAGGCCTGTCTGGAGGTGGTCCAGGAGGATCCTCTGGGTGCGTATGCGGTGGAGTACATCAAATATAACGTGGCCCCCATCGTGGGCAGCTATGAGGCGGATGTACACATCACCTACCGCCGCAGCCGGGAGCAGGTGGCCGCCATCACAGACGCCACAGGGGCCTCAGCCATCCGCAGTGAGCTGAGGGAGGCCCTGGCCGCCTTCTCCCCGGAGGTGGTGCTGCGCATCAGCTATTTTGAGGAGGACGAGTCCTATCTCCGGCAGCTGGTGCGGGAGGCCTACCTCTCCGACCCCGCCTCCGCCCTGGGGATGCCGGAGGCGGAGATCGCCATGTATCCGGAGAGCGGACAGCGCAGGATCGTGGAGATCCTGCTGACCTATCCAAAGCCTCGTGAGACTCTGGAGAGCCAGCGCAATTCCCTCCGTCGGGAGGCGGAGCGTCTGGCGGGACAGAGCATCGGGCTGGAGGAGGGCAGGCGGCTGGCGCAGCTGGCCGGACTGGCCGGAACATACGACCCGGAGGGGGGCTCCACCGCCTATGACGCGCTGCTGGGGAGCGGTGCGGACAGCCAGGGACTGGCTCTGTCCCTTGCACTGCTGTGTACCCAGGCAGAGCTGGACTGCGCGGTGGTGGACGGGCAGCTGAATGGCAGCTCCCATCAGTGGAATGTGGTGGAGACGGTCAGCGGCTGGCGCCATGTGGACCTGACTCAGGAGGGAGACCTCCGATTTTGGACGGACGAGGAGCTGACCGGGGCGGGGTACTCCTGGCGGAGCGACCTGGTCCCTCGGTGCGGCGATCCTGCCTGACCCGGACCCGCACATGGGATAGCAGGAGCGGGCAGACGGAAAGCGGAAGAAAATAAAAAAAGGTGTTGACAGTGGGGAGAAAATCTGCTATTATAAACCCTGCTGTTGCGAGTGTAGCTCATCTGGTAGAGCGCCACCTTGCCAAGGTGGAGGTAGCGAGTTCGAGCCTCGTCACTCGCTCCAAAAAAACAACCACACCGAAAGGTGTGGTTGTTTTTTTGGATACCTTGGGAAATCAAAATGCTCGGGCGAAGTGAATCCGCACTGCGCCAAGGTTTTCGCCTGGGGCGAAAACGCTTGTACGGCGCAAACGCGCAAACCGCCGGAAGGCCGGTCGAGCTGTTCTCCTGGTCCATGGACAGGGGAAACGTTTTGTATGATCCATCTCGAAAAAGCGGCTGGGCTGCTTTTTCAGCAGTCTCAGCAGCCGCGCCGCCTGGCGCGGCTGTTGTCATAAGATACACAGGCGGCGGGAGGGGCCATCCGGAGTCCGGATCCGACGCCATTGGGGGGATTCTTGTTTTTTTCTACAAAAAACCAGGGAGGGGGCGAAACACATCCAAGTTTTTTCCTAGAAGAGCCAAAAAATTTCTATCGTTTTTTCCAGAAGCCGGGGATACAATAAGGGACGAAAAGCGGAAGGCTCCGCTTAGGAAGGAAATGTTCCATACAGATCCGTACCACAACAGGAGGAATGAAAATGAAGAAGAAACTTGCTCTGATTCTCGCGGCCACCATGACGGTCGGCCTTCTGGCCAGCTGCGGCGGCTCCGGCTCCGGCAGCGCTTCCAAGCCCGAGGGTTCCGGCACCTCTGCCTCTGCCTCTCAGACTTCCGATCTGAAGGTCGGCGTGTTCTACTACAACTTCGCCGACGCCTACATCACCACCGTCCGCACCGCGATGGACAAGCAGCTGGATGAGCTGGGCGTTCAGTACCAGAACTTCGACGCCCAGACCAACCAGGGCGAGCAGCTGAACCAGGTCAACACCGCCATCTCCGACGGCTACAACCTGCTGGTGGTGAACGTGGTGGAGAACGCCTCTCCCGACGCCGCCCAGAACATCGCTGACGCCGCCAAGGCTGCCGGCATCCCCGTGGTGTTCTTCAACCGTGACTTCGACGTCTCCGTGCTGGAGAGCTATGAGGAGAGCGCCTTCGTGGGCACTGACCCCGCCGAGGCCGGCCATATGCAGGGCAAGGCCGCCGGTGAGTACCTGGTGGAGAACTTCGACGCTGTGGACCTGAACGGCGACGGCAAGATCTCCTATGTCATGTTCAAGGGCCAGGAGGGCAACCCCGAGGCCGAGATGCGTACCAAGTACGGCGTGGAGGACGCCAACGCTGTCCTGGCCGAGGCCGGCAAGCCCGCCCTGGAGTTCTATGACGCCAACAATACCTCCAAGTACCTGGTCGATCAGACCGGCGCCTGGTCCTCTCAGGCCGCTGTTGACTACATGAACACCATCCTGGGTCAGTACAATGAGGGCAACAACAACATGGTCGAGCTGGTCCTGGCCAACAACGACGGCATGGCCGAGGGCGCTATCTCCGCCCTGCAGACCGCCGGCTGGAACCTGGAGGGCGGCGACAAGACCATCCCCGTCTACGGCGTGGACGCCATGGACTCCGCCGTGCAGAAGATCGACGCTGGCATCATGACCGGCACTGTCAAGCAGGACGGCGAGGCCATGGCCGCCACCATCGCCACCCTGGTGAAGAACGTCAAGGACGGCGCTGACCTGATGGCCAACACCGAGAGCTACAAGTTTGCGGTGGACGAAGCGACGGGCGAGACCATCCCCAGCAAGATCCAGGTCCCCTACGCCATGTACACCAAGTAAGCAACGCTGTACCAACAGATCGCCCCGATCTGTGACAAAGCGGGACGCGGGGCTGCCCTTCGGGGCAGCCCCCTTCCCATCCGTGGAGCCTTTGCCTCTGCCCCATCTCGTGGGAGAGGCGGAGGCAGCGGCTCCACGCAGAGGAGAGAGGAGGAATATTCATGGATCATCCAGTTCTGCTGGAAATGAAGGGGATCAGCAAGGAATTCCCCGGCGTCAAGGCTCTGGATAACGTCAACCTCACCGTTCGGGCGGGCACGGTCCACGCCTTGATGGGAGAGAACGGCGCCGGCAAGTCCACCCTGATGAAGTGTCTGTTCGGGATCTATAACCGGGATGCCGGCACCATCACCCTGGATGGCAAGGAGATCCACTTCAAAAGCTCCAAGGAGGCCCTGGAAAACGGTGTGGCCATGGTCCATCAGGAGCTGAACCAGGCCCTGACCCGCACCGTGCAGGACAACCTGTGGCTGGGACGCTACCCCAAGGTGGGCGGCATCATGGTCAGCGAGCGCATCATGGCCAAGCGCACCCGGGAGACCTTCGACACCCTGGAGGTGTCTGTCAACCCCAAGGCGGTCATGTCCACCCTGCCCGTCTCCCAGCGGCAGATGGTGGAGATCGCCAAGGCGGTCAGCTATGACTCCAAGATCATCGTCTTTGATGAGCCCACATCTTCCCTGACCGAGACTGAGGTGGAGCATCTGTTCCGCATCATCGATATGCTGAAGAAAAAGGGCTGCGGCATCATCTACATCAGCCATAAAATGGACGAGATCCTCCGCATCAGCGATGACATCACCGTCATGCGCGACGGCCAGTGGGTGGCCACCCGCCCGGCCAAGGAGCTGACCATGGAGGAGATCATCAAGCTCATGGTGGGCCGGGAGCTGACCAACCGCTTCCCGCCCAAGACCAACAAGCCCGGTGACGTGATCCTGGATGTGCAGCACATCGCCGGCAAGTACACCCGCCTGAAGGACGCCACCTTCCAGCTGCGCAAGGGCGAGGTGCTGGGCATCGCCGGCCTGGACGGCTCCGGGCGCACCGAGGTGCTGGAAAACCTGTTCGGCGCCATGACCCGGGAGGGCGGCACCATCACCCTCCACGGCAGGGAGATCCAGAACCGCACTCCCAAGGAGTCCATCAAGAACGGCTTCGCCCTGCTCACCGAGGAGCGCCGGGCCACCGGGATCTTCGGCATCCGGGACATCCGGGAGAATACGGTGATCTCCAGCCTGAAAGACTATCTGATGGGCGGCATCTGCCTGAGCGACAAGCAGATGAAGGAAAAGACCGAGTGGGCCATTCAGGCCATGCATATCAAGACCCCCACGCAAAAGACCCAGATCCGCTCCCTGTCCGGCGGCAACCAGCAGAAGGTCATCATCGGCCGCTGGCTGCTCACCAAGCCGGAGGTCCTGCTGCTGGACGAGCCGACCCGCGGCATCGACGTGGGCGCGAAGTATGAGATCTACCAGCTGATCATCGACCTGGCCAACGAGGGCAAGGGAGTCATCATGGTCTCCTCCGAGATGCCTGAGCTGCTGGGCGTGTGTGACCGGATCATCGTCATGTCCGGCGGCCAGGTGGCCGGCGAGGTGGACGCCAAGAATACCAGCCAGGAGGAGATCCTCACCCTGGCGGCCAAGTATGTGTAAAAGAGGAGGAAAAGAACCATGAGCAATGAATCCAAAGAGTTGGCCGCAAAGGCCAAAAGCTTCGACTCCAAAAAGGCGTTCGATCTGCTGCTGAATAATGCGCTGTACATCCTGATGATTTTCGCGGTGATCGTCATTCAGATCATCAATCCCAACTTCCTCAGACCCAGTTCTCTGATCAACATTCTGTCCCAGACAGCGGCCTATCTGCCTCTGGCCCTGGGCATTGCCGGCTGTATCGTGCTGACCGGAACTGACCTGTCGGCCGGCCGCTGCGTGGGTCTGACCGCCTGTATCTCCGCGTCTCTGCTCCAGGCAGTCACCACCTCCAACAAGATGTGGCCTGAGATCGGCACCCTGCCCATCCCCGTGGTCATTCTGATCGCCATGGGCATCGGCGCTGTGGTGGGCGTGTTCAACGGCTTCTTCGTGGCCAAGTTCAAGCTGCATCCCTTCATCGTTACTCTGGGCACCCAGCTGATCCTGTACTCCTGCCTGCTGCTGTACGTCAAGATGGGCAACAACGGCGGCATGGCCATCTCCGGTCTGGACAAGAGTTACAGCGACTTCATCAAGGGCTCCATCGTCAGCGTGCCCACCGGAAACGGCACCAGCACCCCCATCCCCAACTATGTTTGGTTTGCTATCCTGCTGGCGGTCGTCATGTGGTTCATCTGGAACAAGACCACCTTCGGCAAGAATATGTTCGCTCTGGGCTCCAATGAGGAGGCTGCCCGGGTGTCCGGCGTCAACGTGCTGATGACCACCGTGCTGGTCTTTGCCCTGGCCGGCGCCATGTATGGCTGGACCGGCTTTGTGGAGGGCGCCCGCGTGGGCTCCAACACCGCCAACACCGGCCTGAACTACGAGCTGGACGGCATCGCCGCCTGCGTCATCGGCGGCGTGTCCTTCGTGGGCGGTATCGGCAAGATCCGCGGTATCGTGATCGGCGTGCTGCTGCTCCGCCTGATCTTCGTGGGCCTGAATATGGCCAGCGTCAACCAGGACCTGATCTATCTGGTCAAGGGCGGCATCATCCTGTTCGCCTGCGCCTTGGATATGCGCAAGTATCTGGTCAAGAAATAATCGCACCGGGCTTTTGATAGGGCGCGCCGTCACAAGCGGCGCGCCCTTTGTGCCAGAAAGGAGAAACAGGCAGTATGCTGGAAAGATGGAGCGGGATATGGTATAATGGCGGGGAAAGCAGCCGTGAAAAAAAGAGTGCGCCGCCGGTCCGGGAAGCCGCCTCTCCGACGCCGGAGCGGCCCGCGGGCTCTGGACAGAGGCCGGGGGAGGGAATGGACGGAGTGGAGCGTTATCGGGTGCTGCTGGTGGACGACGAGGAGGAGATCCGGGCCGGGATCAGCCGGAAGATCGACTGGGACAGCCTGGGCTTTGCACTGGCAGGGGAGGCGGACAACGGCGAGGAGGCCCTGGAGCTGGCCGAGCTGGTCCGCCCGGATGTGGTGCTCACCGACATCAAGATGCCCTTCATGGACGGACTGGAGCTGTGCCGGCGTCTGAAGCGGGTCCTGCCTGCCGCCAAGACGGTGGTCTTTTCTGGCTTTGACGACTTTGAATATGCCCGCCAAGCGGTGGGAATGGGCGTGTCGGAATATATTATGAAGCCCATCAATGCCCAGGAGATGAGCGGGGTGCTCCTCCGGCTGAAGGACCAGCTGGACCAGCAGCAGGCGGAGCGGCGGGATATGGAGAGCCTGCGCCGCCGGTATGAGGAGAGCCTCCCGGTCCTGCGGGAGCTGTTTTATACCCGGCTGCTGGACGGCCAGGTCCGGGCGGAACAGATCGGGGACCGGGCGGCCCGGTATGAGATCCAGATGCCGGAGGGCCCCTGGACGGTGGCCCTGTTCGATGTGGACAGCCTGGAGGAAGCGGAGCAGCGGGACGAGCTGCTGCTTCTCTCTGTGCAGAGCTTTTTGACCAAGTATGCCAGCCTGGACTGTGTGGTGCGGACCGTGCTGTACAACGACAGTGTGGCCCTTCTGGCCCAGACCGATCAGACCTATACCCTGCTGGAGGAGCTGGAGCGCCTGCGGGCCCTGGCGCTGAATTATCTGGGGCTGGAGCTGACGGTGGGCGTGGGGCTGTCCTGCGCCACCCTGGGAGAGCTGCGCCAGTCCACAGAGGGGGCGCGCTCCGCCTTGGACTACCGCGTGCTCATGGGGGGCGGCCGGGTGCTCTATATCGGCGACATCGAGCCGGGGACCTCCGCAGAGCTGTCCCTGGATGAGGATGACCAGCGGGAACTGGCCACCGCAGTCAAGCTGGGGACGGCGGAGCAGGTGGAGGAGCTGGTGTGCAGCCTGATGGAGCGTCTGCGGAAGCACCGGATGGACCTGGCCCAATGCAGCCTGTTCCTGCTGGAGCTGACCACGGCGCTGATCCGGCTGGCCCGGGCGGGCGATGTGGAGCTGGAGGCGGTCTTTGGCCCCGGCTTTACCGGGGTGGTCCCAATCTCCCAGTTCCGTTCCCTGGACGAGCTGGAGCACTGGTGCGTAGACCGCTGCCTCAATCTGCGGGAGCTGCTGGGCCGCCAGCGCAGCGACTCCGCTTGGCGGACGGTGGAGCGGGCCAAGCACTACATCGGCCAGCACTACGCTGACAGCGAGCTGAGCGTGGAGAGCGTATGCACCCATCTCCACCTGTCCCCGGCCTATTTCTCCACCCTGTTCAAGCGGGAGGAGGGGATGAGCTTCACCGCCTATGTGACCAATGTGCGGATGGAGCGGGCTGCCCAGCTGCTGCTGGAGAGCGACGACAAGACCTATTTGATCGCGGAAAAGACCGGGTATACCGATCCAAACTATTTCAGCTATGTGTTCAAGCGGCGCTTCGGCATCTCTCCCTCCAAATACCGGGCGGGGGGCGAGCGGTAGGCGCGGCCTGAGAAAGGAGGGCGCGTGTGGGAAAGCTGCTGCGTAAGATGACAGGACGTGCGGTGGGCCGCTATCGGGCCATGGGGATCCAGATGGTGATCTCCCTCTCCTTTACCGCGGTGGCCATTGTGGGCATGGTCTTTATGGGCATGAGCCTGTTCCTGCGCTTCTCCACCACCACATACGAGCTGATGGAGGACAACAGCCAGCGGGTCCTGGCCCAGGTGAACATGAATCTGGACGGCTATCTGCGGCGGATGATGCGGGTGTCTGACACCCTGTACTACCGGATCATCAAGAACACCGACCTGGAGGAGGGCTCCCTGGATGCGGGGATGGGCCTTCTGTACGAGGAGAACCGGGAGTCCATCGTGTCCATCGCCGTGTTTGACGAGAAGGGCCGGCTGGTCTCCGCCGCGCCCCTGTCTGAGCTGAAGCCGGACGCGGAGCTCCGGGACAGCGCCTGGTTCCAGGCGGCCATCAAAAAGATGGAGAATTTTCACTTCTCCACCCCCCATGTCCAAAACCTGTTTCAGGAGCAGGACGCCCGCTACCGGTGGGTGGTGTCCCTGAGCAGCCAGGTGCAGCTCACCCGGGGCGGCGTCACCGAGACGGGGGTGCTGCTGGTGGATATGAGCTTCGGCGGCATCGAGCAGATCTGCCGGGATGTGCAGCTGTCCAACGGCGGCTATCTCTATCTCATTGACGGCTCCGGGGAACTGATCTATCACCCGCGGCAGCAGCTGATCTATGCCGGACTGCTGGAGGAGAACAACCGGGCGGCGGCGGACTATTCCGATGGGAGCCGCCGGGAGAGCTTTCAGGGCCGGGAGCGGCAGGTGACTGTCAAGACAGTGGGCTACACAGGCTGGAAGCTGGTGGGCGTGGTGCCCATGGAGGACCTGGAGGCGGATTCCCACCAGATGGTGCTGTTTGGGCTGTCGCTGCTGCTGTTTTCCATCTTCCTGATGGCCTTCCTGAACTTCAGGATCTCCGCCCACATCTCGGACCCCATCCGCCGGCTGGAGCGGTCCATCAAGGAACTGGAGGCCGGCCGGGACAATGTGGAGATCGAGGAGCGGGGCTGCTATGAGGTGCAGCATCTGAGCCGCTCCATCCGGTCCATGGTGTCCACTATGCACCACCTGATGGAGGACATCGTCCAGCAGGAGGCGCAGAAGCGGCGCTCGGAGCTGGAGGTGCTTCAGTCCCAGATCAACCCTCACTTTTTGTACAATACCCTGGACTCGGTGATCTGGATGACGGAGGCCGGGCGGTATGACGAGGCCATCCAGATGGTGACCTCTCTGGCGCGGCTGTTCCGCATCTCCCTCAGCCGGGGAAGCAGCATCATCACCCTGGCAGATGAGCTGGAGCACGCCCGCCACTATATGAACATCCAGCAGATCCGGTATAAGAACCGCTTCACCACCGAGATCACGGCAGAGCCCGGCACGGAGGGGCTGTATACCCTGAAGCTGATCGTTCAGCCCATTCTGGAGAACGCCATCTATCACGGGATGTCTGCGGCGGAGGACGAGGGGGTCATCTCGGTCCGGGCCTACCGCTGCGGGGAGGATCTGTTCATTGATGTGGAGGACAACGGTCTTGGGATGCGTCCCGAGGTGGCCGAGCAGCTGCTGGAGGAGCACCGGCCGGCCATCAACACCAAGGGCTCCGGCATCGGAGTGCGCAACGTCCACCAGAGGATTCAGCTTACCTTCGGGAGGCAGTACGGACTGACCATCCAGAGTGAGCCGGATGAGGGGACGCTGGTACGGATCCACCTACCGGCCCTGGACGAGGAGACGTCCCGGCCCTATCGGAAGGAGGCGGACTCGTGAAAGATCGGAGAAACGGGATCATCCAGCTGGCGATCCTGGTGGCGCTGGGAGCAGCGGTGCTGCTGTCCCTGGTGGCTCCGGATCTGGATAGACGGGGACATGGCCGGGAGCCGGTGGAGGTCTCTGTGCTGATCCGCAGCGCGGACAACAGCCTTTGGACCAACGCCCGCCTGGGTATGGAGCAGGCGGCGGGCGACCTGGGGGCAGAGCTGCGTTTTCTGACGCCCGCAGTGGACAATGACCGGGAGGAGCAGAAGGAGCTGCTCCGCCGGGAAGTGGAGCGGGGGACCGATGCGCTGGTGCTGGTCCCGGTGGATCCGGCGGATCTGGACGCGGAGTGGGAGGCGCTGGCGGGGGATACCCCCACAGTGACCCTGGAATCGGAGCTGTCCGGCGCGATGGCCCTGATCACGCCAGACAACGGAGAGCTGGGACGGGCGCTGGCCCGTCGGGCCCTGGAGGAGTACCGGGGCGGGACTGTCCTGCTTTTGGACTGCCTCCCGGAGAATACCGGGGTGCGGGCCCGGGTGGAGGCGGCGGAGGCCGCCCTGATCCGCGGCGGGGCCACGGTGCTCCGCTGGTCGGAGACCGGGGAAGAGGAGCTGATCCGCCTGGATGAGGAGGGCAGTCTGGCTCAGGTGGTCGCCCTGGAGAGCGGAGCCACGGAGGCCGCGGCCCAGGCCAAGGAGCGGGCCGGGAGCGGCGCTGCCCTCTATGGCGTGGGCGTGACCAGTCGGATCGCCGCCTGGCTTGAGCGGGGGACCGTCTCCGCTGTGGCGGCCTGGAGCGAATATGCCGCGGGCTATCTGGCGGTCCAGCAGGCGGCGGGGGCGGCCCGGGACAAGACCGAGCCGCTGACAGAGACACTGCCCTTTTCGGTGGTGGGAGGCGATGAGATCTATGAATCAGAGTATCAAAAGCTGCTGTTCCCGGTCACGTCCTGACCGGCGGGCCGCTGTGCTCCCGGCGCTGCTGGCCTGCGCCCTTCTGTTTACCGGCTGTGAGAGCCGGGGCACGGAGAAGGCGGAGACCGTTCGGGTGGGAGTGGCCATCTATCAGCAGGATGACACCTTTATTTCCAACGTGGTCCAAGAGATGGAGCGCCTGGCCCGGGAGAAGGAGGGAGAGAGCTTCCTGAAGATCAACCTGAGCATCGCTGACGGCCAGAGCAACCAGACCCTCCAAATGGAACAGGTGGACCGCTTTCTGGACTGGGGCTGCGATGTGCTGTGCGTCAACATGGTGGACCGCACCGCGGCGGCGGTGATCGTGGACAAGGCGGAGGAGGCCGGCGTGCCGGTGATCTTTTTCAACCGCCAGCCGGTGGAGGAGGACCTCCAGCGGTGGGAGAACGCCTACTATGTGGGGCCCAGAGGGGAGCAGTCCGGGATGTTTCAGGGGCGGATCGTGTGGGAGCAGTGGCAGGCGGACCGGGAACGGGTGGACCGGAACGGGGACGGCGTGCTCCAGTATGTGATGCTGGAGGGAGAGCCCAGCCACCAGGACGCCCTGCTGCGCACGGAGTATTCCATCAAGACCCTGACCAACGCCGGGCTTTTGGTAGAGAAGCTGGCCAGTGACACCGCCAACTGGAACCGCGGCCAGGCGGCGGCCAAGATGTCCCAGTGGCATCAGGAATTTGGGGACCGGATCGAGGCGGTCTTTGCCAACAACGACGATATGGCTCTGGGAGCCATCGATGTACTGCTGGAGGCGGGGGTGTCTCCGGAGGAGATGCCTGTGATCGTGGGCGTGGACGCCACTGCACCTGCCCTGGAGGCTATGGAGGCGGGGACGCTCAGCGGGACGGTGCAGAATGCCAAGGAGATGCCCCAGGTCCTGATGGACCTGGCCCTGTCTCTGTATGCCGGGGAGGAACCGGACCAAATCGTCGATCTGACGGCGGAGCACTATGTCTGGCTCCCCTACCGGGAGGTCAACCGGGAGAACTTCCGGAGCTTTCAGGAGGAATAGCCCTCCGGGGGCTTGCGCCGGCCCCGGTTCTGTGCTATTTTATTTTTAGTAAAAATAAAGGGAGGGATCACCATGGCTACGCTGCGGGAGCTGGCGGAGCGGACGGGCTATTCCGCCGCCACCATCTCCAGGATCTTGTCAGGCGATCCGGCGCTGTCGGTGAGCATGGAGGCCAGAAGAAAGGTGCTGGAGGAGGCGGGGCGGCTGAACTATACCGCCACCCGGAGCCGCAGGGGCCGGGCGCCGAAAGGGGTGCTCCGGGTGGGGATCGCAGAGATGCTCACGCCGGCACAGCAGCTGGAGGACCCCTTCTACCTCTATCTCAGCGGCTTTGTCCGCCAGGGGTGCCTGGACCGGAAGTACACCGCGGTGCCCCTGGAGAGCCGGGGAGAGGGCTTCCTGTCCCCGGAGGGGGAGCCGCTGGACGGTATTATTGCCATCGGGAAGTTCCGGCCGGGCCAGATCGAGGCGATGGAGGCGCTCTGCGCCCAGATCGTCTTTTTGAACTCCTCTCCCCGGGAGAGCCGGTTTGATTCGGTGGTGCTGAACTTTTCCCTGGGGATCTCCATGGCACTGGAGCATTTGGTGGAGCTGGGGCACCGGTCGGTGGGCTTTATCGGGCCGGAGTGGAAGCTGGATGACCTGGGACGCAGGGCGCCCGAGGTGCGCCGCCAGCTCTTTGCCCAGCAGATGGCGGCCCGGGGACTGGACTGCCGGGGCTGGCTGCTGGACTGCCCCATGGAGACAGAAGCGGCGGCTAGAGCGGTGGGAGAGCGTCTGTCCAATGGAGGGACTCGCCCCACGGCTCTGCTGGCGGCCAACGAGGAGACGGCCATCGGGGCCATCCGGGCCCTGAGGCTGGCCGGACTGGACGCGCCGAAGGATCTGTCAGTGGTCTCCTTCAATGACACGCCCCGCTCCGCCCTGGTGGAGCCGCCGCTGACGTCGGTGTCCGCCCATGTGGAGGAGATGGCGCGCACCGCCCTGCGGCTGCTGCGGGAGCGGGTGGCCCTCCCGGGGCGGGAGCCGGAGCGCACCGTGCCGCTGAAGGTGGTGGTGCCCTCCTCTCTGACTGTGCGGAGCAGCACCGGGCCTGTCCCGGCGGAATGACCAGAAACGCAGGGCGTTTTCTGTCAAAGCCGCCGAACTTTCAGAATCTGCGGAAGATGGATTGAATTTTTAGTAAAAATAAATATACTGTGTAGTAGAAATGAGAAAGAGGTGACGTCTATGAGTTCCACGGGAGAGCTGCTGCGAAAGCTGCAGGAAGGCGGGGGGGACGAGGCGCTTCGGGGGCTGTACGCCCTGGATGGAAGCGACGCCTCCCTGGAAAAGGGACGGGAGCGGGCAGTCCGGGTGGTCCAGGCCTTTGAGGCGGAGTTTGGAGCCCGGCCTGAGGCCGCGCTGTTCAGCGGGCCGGGCCGGACGGAGATCGGCGGCAACCACACCGACCACCAGCACGGCCGTGTGCTGTGTGGCAGTGTGGATCTGGATATGCTGGCCTGCGCCGCCCCCAACGGGACGGACCTGGTCCGGATCCAGTCGGAGGGCTATCCCGCCCTGGAGGTGGACCTGCGGGATCTGGAGGTCCGGGAGGAGGAGAAGAACAGCTCCCCCGCACTGGTGCGGGGAGTGGCGGCCCGGCTGGCGGAGCTGGGCTGCCGTCCGGCGGGCTTTGACGCCTATGTGACCTCCACGGTGCTGTCCGGCTCCGGCCTGTCCTCCTCCGCCGCCTATGAGATCCTGGTGGCCACCATTGTGGACTGCTTCTTCGGCGGCGGGACCCTGGATCCTGTGGAGCGGGCCAAGGTGGGCCAGTACGCGGAGAATGTCTACTTCGGCAAGCCCTGCGGGCTGATGGACCAGATGGGCTCCTCGGTGGGCGGCGCGGTGGCCATCGATTTTGCCGACCCGGCTTCCCCTGTGGTGAAGAAGGTGGAGTACGACTTCACCCGGTCGGGCCATGCCCTGTGCATCGTGGACACCGGCTCCTGCCACGCGGACCTCACCGACGACTACGCGGACATCACCCGGGAGATGGGGGCTGTGGCCGCCCACTTTGGTGAGAAGTTCCTGCGGGACGTGGACGAGGGGGCCTTCCGGGCCGCCCTGCCCCAGCTGCGGCAGGAGTGCGGTGACCGGGCAGTGCTCCGGGCCATGCACTTCTTTGAGGAGGACCGCCGGGCGGAACAGGAGGCCCAGGCCCTGGAGCAGGGCGACTTTGACGCCTTCCTGGCTCTGGTGGACCAGTCGGGGCTGTCCTCCGCCCTGAACCTGCAAAATACCTGGTCGGCGGCGGCCCCTCAGCAGCAGGCCATCCCGGTGGCCCTGGCCGTGGGGCGGGAGCTGCTGGGCGGCTCCGGCGCCATCCGGGTCCACGGCGGCGGCTTTGCCGGTACCATCCAGGCTTTTGTCCCCAATGAGAAGCTGGAGACCTTCCGGCAGGGGATGGAGGAGCTGCTGGGCCCGGGGATGTGCCACATCCTGCACATCCGGCCCCAGGGCGGCTGTGTGGTTTTGAAGTGACGTCAGGCGGAACAGCGGAATAGAAAGGACGGAATGAAGATATGGCGATTTTAGTGTTGGGTGGAGCCGGCTATATCGGTTCCCATACCGTGTACGAGCTCATCGATGCCGGCCGGGACGTGGTGGTGGCGGACAACCTGCTCACCGGCTTCCGGGCCGCCGTGCACCCCAAGGCGCGCTTCTATGAGCTGGACATCCGGGACCGGAAGGCACTGGACCAGCTGTTTGAGCAGGAGAAGATCGAGGGCGTCATCCATTTTGCCGCCTCCTCCCAGGTGGGCGAGTCCATGAGCGATCCTCTGAAGTACTATGACAACAACCTGGGCGGCACCATCTGTCTGCTGGAGTCCATGGTGGCCCACGGGGTGGACAAGATCGTGTTCTCCTCCACTGCCGCCACCTATGGCGAGCCGGAGCGGGTCCCCATCCTGGAGACGGACAAGACCGTCCCCACCAACTGCTACGGCGAGACCAAGCTGGCCATGGAGAAGATGATGTCCTGGACCAGCCGGGCCCATGGCCTGCGGTATGTGGCTCTGCGGTACTTCAACGCCTGCGGCGCTCATCCCTCCGGAGCCATTGGCGAGGCGCACGCCCCTGAGACCCATCTGATCCCCCTGATCCTCCAGGTGCCCAACGGCCAGCGGGAGAAGATCTCTATTTTCGGCGACGACTACGCCACCAAGGACGGCACCTGCGTCCGGGACTATATCCATGTGAGCGATCTGGCCCAGGCCCATATCCTGGCTCTGGATTATCTGCTGAAGGGCGGGGACAACAACGTGTTCAACCTGGGCAACGGAGTGGGCTTCACCGTCAAGGAGGTCATCGACGTGGCCCGGAAGGTCACCGGCCATCCCATCCCCGCGGAGATCTCCCCCCGGCGGGCGGGCGACCCCGCGCAGCTGGTGGCCTCCTCGGATAAGGCCAAGGACGTTTTGGGCTGGAAGCCCCAGTATGCCGACCTGGAGACCATCGTCTCCTCCGCCTGGGCGTGGCACAAGGGCCATCCCCACGGCTTTGCGGACTGAGGGGCGGGTGTGGCGACAATGATCGATGAAGCCGTTTCCAAGCTGGTCACCTACGCCCTGCGCACCGGGCTGATCCAGGAAAATGAGACCGTCTGGGCGGTCAACACCATTCTGGACGCCCTCAAGCTGGACAGCTATACCGACCCCGGAAAGGAGTGGGGGGAGCTGGAGCTGGCTCCCATCCTGGAGGAGCTGCTGGACGACGCCCACGCCCGGGGGGTGCTGGCGGAAAACTCCGTGGTGTACCGGGATCTGTTCGACACCGAGCTGATG
Organism: Lawsonibacter sp.; assembly: GCA_050943915.1. Classification (GTDB taxonomy): domain Bacteria; phylum Bacillota; class Clostridia; order Oscillospirales; family Oscillospiraceae; genus Lawsonibacter. The sequence goes on along the minus strand of JBMNQB010000001.1, from coordinate 58,849 downwards.
GGCCGCCTCACTCCGCGGCCCGCCCAGGTCATTGAGACCTTCCAGTCCCTGTACCGGGAGGACCCCAAGCGGGCGACGGACTGGTACTACAAATTCAGCCAGGACACCAACTATATCCGCCGGGACCGCATCGCCCGGGATATGCAGTGGAAGGTCTCCACCGAGTACGGGGATCTGGACATCACCATCAACCTGTCCAAGCCGGAGAAGGACCCCAAGGCCATTGCCGCCGCCCGGAACCTGCCGGCCTCCAACTATCCCCGCTGCGCCCTGTGTGCCGAGAACGAGGGGTACGCCGGCCGGGTGAACCACCCCGCACGGCAGAACCACCGCATCGTCCCCATCACCATCAATGGCTCCCCCTGGTTCATGCAGTACTCCCCCTATGTCTACTACAATGAGCACTGCATCTGTTTGAACAGCGTCCACACCCCCATGAAGATCGACCGGGCCTGTTTTGGCAAGCTGCTGGACTTTGTGGGGCAGTTCCCCCACTACTTCGTGGGCTCCAACGCCGACCTGCCCATCGTAGGCGGCTCCATTCTGGCCCACGACCACTTCCAGGGCGGCTGCTATACCTTCGCCATGGAGAAGGCCCCCGTGGAGACCCCGGTGACCTTCCCCGGCTTTGAGGATGTCCAGGCCGGCATTGTCAAGTGGCCCATGTCGGTGATCCGGATCCGCTCTGCCCAGGCGGAGCGGCTGGTGGAACTGGCCGACCGGATCCTGGCCTCCTGGCGGGGCTATACCGACGAGGCGGCGGTGATCCTGGCCGAGACCGACGGCGTCCCCCACAACACCATCACCCCCATCGCCCGGATGCGGGACGGGGCGTTCGAGCTGGATCTGGTGCTGCGCAACAACCTGACCACTGAGGAGCACCCGCTGGGCCTGTACCACCCCCACGCCGAGCTCCACCACATCAAGAAGGAGAACATCGGACTGATCGAGGTCATGGGCCTTGCGGTGCTGCCTGCCCGGCTGAAGGACGAGCTGGCCGCCGTGGCTGACGCTCTGGTGTCCGGGGCAGACCTGCGGGCTGACGAGCGCACGGAGAAGCACGCTGACTGGGCGGAGGGCTTCCGGGGCAAGTATGCCTTCACCCGGGAGAACGCACTGGAGATCGTCCAGAAGGAGACCGGCCTGGTCTTTGCCCAGGTGCTGGAGCACGCGGGCGTATACGGACGCAGTCCGGAGGGAAAGGCGGCCTTCCTCCGCTTTATCCAGCAGGTATAACACCCAATACAGAGAGAAATATGCAGCCCCCGGAGCATCGCTCCGGGGGCTGCATGGTCTGTCGGAAAGGCGGCGCTGCCGCAGCGCAGAAGATCGCGCCGGGGATCACTCCGCGAACATGGGGGAGGAGAGATAGCGGTCGCCAGAGTCGGGGAGGATGACCACGATGGTCTTGCCCGCATATTCCGGCTGGAGGGCCAGCTGGGCGGCGGCCCACAGGGCCGCGCCGGAGGAGACTCCCACCAGGACGCCCTCGGTGCGGACCAGCTCCCGTCCGGCGGCAAATGCGTCCTCGTCCCGGACCCGGATGACCTGGTCGTAGATGCTTCGGTCCAGGGTGTCAGGGATGAAGTTGGCGCCGATCCCCTGGATCTGGTGGGGGCCGGCCTGGCCGCCGGAGAGCAGGGGGGAGGCGTCGGGCTCCACTGCCGCCACATGGATGGCGGGGTTCTGCTCCTTCAGATAGCGGGCGGTTCCGGAGAGGGTACCGCCGGTGCCCACACAGGCCACCAGCACATCGACCTTGCCCTGGGTGTCCGCCCAGATCTCCGGGCCGGTGGTGCGGTAGTGGGCGTCCGGGTTGGCGGGGTTGTCGAACTGCCCGGGGATGAAGCTGCCGGGGATGGAGCGGGCAAGCTCCTCCGCCTTCTCCACCGCGCCCTGCATCCCCAGTGCGCCGGGGGTGAGGACCAGCTCGGCCCCGTAGGCGGCCAGCATGGCCCGGCGCTCCGCGCTCATGGTGTCCGGCATGGTGAGGATCAGGCGGTAGCCCCGGACGGCGGCCACACAGGCCAGGCCGATGCCGGTGTTGCCAGAGGTGGGCTCAATGATCACGGCGCCGGGCTTCAGCAGCCCCCGGGCCTCTGCGTCCTGGACCATGGACAGTCCCACCCGGTCCTTGGCGGAGCCGGCGGGATTCAGATATTCCAGCTTGGCCAGCACCTGGGCGGAGAAGCCGCGTCGGGCCCCGTACCGCTCCAGAGCCAGCAGGGGGGTGTGGCCAATGAGCTCCTCCACACTGTGGGCGATCTTTGACATAGCAGTGCCTCCTTATTGAGTCGATATGACTGGTATCATCAAAAGGATGATACCGCCTGCTCCGCGGCTTTGTCAACATTGACCTTTGCAAAAGAGGGCGGGAGGGGGTATAATACCCGCAGAAATGCTGCGGCCCCTCCGTCTGGGAGAGGCCGGGGCGGACAGTCATATTAGGAGGTCTGCGGAATGAAGGTCGGCATGGTACTGGAGGGCGGCGCGCTGCGCACCATTTTTTCCACCGGGGTGCTGGACGCGATGCTGGAGAAGGATCTGATGACGGACTATGTCGTGGGCGTGTCCGCCGGGATCGCCTATGGGGTGAGCTATGTATCCCGCCAGCCCCGGCGCAATCTGGAGATCCTGACCCGCTTTGCCAACGACAGGCGCTATATGGGACTTGGAAATCTGCTGGACCGGCATAACCGCAGCTATTTTGGACTGGAATTTTCCTATGAGACCATCCCCAATGAGCTGGTTCCCTTTGACTACGATACCTTTGCCGCCTTTCCCGGGAAGGTGGAGGCGGGGGTGACCAATCTGGAGACAGGCAAGGCCGAGTATCTGGAGGTCCCACGCCGGGACGACAGCTTCCTGCTGCTTCAGGCCACCTGCGCCATGCCCCTGATGTTCCCGGTCTACCGGCTGGGGGGAAAGCCCTATCTGGACGGCGGAGCGGCAGAGACCGTACCCTATCCCCGGGCCTTTGAGATGGGCTGCGACCGGGCCATTGTGATCCTGACCAAGCCCCGGGGCTTTGTGCGGAAGCAGGAGAAGCTGCTGCCGGTGATCGAGCGGCGGTACCGGGAGTATCCCAACTTCTGCCAGACCATGAGAGAGCGGGCGGAGCGGGACAACCGGGCCCGGGAGGAGCTATTCCGCCTGGAGAAGGAGGGAAAGGTGCTGGTGCTGGCCCCGGAGGACCTGCGGGGCGTGAGCCGCATTGAGCGGGATGTGGAAAAGCTGCGCCTGCTGTGGGCGGACGGATACCAGCAGGGGATGGAGCGGATGGAGGAGATCCGCTCTTTCATGGGTCGGTAGAAGGCACATTTTGCCGCCCCTCCGGCGCGTCCAGGGCGTACAGGGCCAGCAGATCCCCCAGAACGGTGAAAAAGGCGGCCAAACGGCTCAGCTCCTCCTGGGTCAGCCCACGGGCCAGGGAGGCTGCCGTTCCGGCCGCGGCCGCAGCCGCGGCGTCGCTCCCGGCCCAGCGATGAAAGACAGACAGACGGACCACCCCCGGACCATGCTATGCAGTAGGCCCCCGGGCGGTCCCTTTTTGTATTCTGCCGCTGAGCGGCCCATTTCCGACCTTCCCATTTGCCGGGAAGTGTGGTACAATAAGCCGATAATACAAGGAGGGCGGCATGATCATACTAGGCATCGATCCCGGAGTGGCTACCATCGGGTTTGGCGTGATCCGGGCGGAGCGGGGGAAAAACACCCTGCTGCGGTACGGCGTGATCACCACGCCGCCGGGGATCCCCCTGTCCAGCCGGCTGCTTCAGATCGACCGGGACATGGAGGAGCTGATCCACACCTTCCAGCCGGACGAGATGGCGGTGGAGGAACTCTTTTTCTCCAAAAATATCACCACCGGCATCGCGGTGGCCCATGGCCGTGGCGTTATCCTGCTGGCGGCGGAGCGTCTTGGAGTGCCCATTTTCGAGTATACTCCCATGCAGGTGAAGCAGGCGGTGGCGGGCTACGGAGGGGCGGACAAGCGGCAGGTCATGCTGATGACCCAGCGCCTGCTGAACATGAAGCAGATCCCCCGGCCGGACGACGCCGCTGACGCCTTAGCCATCGCCATCTGTCACGGGCGTTCGGCGACATCCCTGCTGAATACGGAGCGGGTCTTTGATCCGAACCGATACGATACTAGGTGAATTAGGAATTAGGAGTTAGGAATTAGGAATTAGGACTGGGGAATTGGACGCGCCTGAATTCTAAACTCAACACAGGGGGAAAAGCGAAATGTTTTATTATCTCAGCGGCACGGTGGCCCACATAGAACCCTACCTGGCTGTCATCGACTGCGGCGGGGTGGGCTACGCCTGCCGGACCACCAGCTATACCCTCTCAGCTTTGAAGAAAGGCGACAAGGGAAAGCTCTTTACCCATTTGAATGTCCGGGAGGACGCCATGGAGCTGTACGGCTTTGCCACCCAGGAGGAGCTGAATCTGTTCCAGCAGCTGATCTCAGTCTCCGGCGTGGGCCCCAAGGCGGCCCTGTCCATCCTGTCGGCCAGCACCCCGGCCAATCTGGCCCTGTCCATCATCACCGGGGATGAGAAGGCCCTCACCTGTGCCCAAGGCATCGGGAAGAAAATTGCCCAGCGGGTGATCCTGGAGCTGAAGGATAAGCTGGCCAAGGGTCAGACCATCTCCACCAAAGGGGAGGCTTATGGCGGCAGCGGCGTGACCGTCATCCCGGAAAACAAGCTGTCTGAGGCGTCTGCCGCCCTGGCGGTGCTGGGTTATTCCCAGGGAGAGATCAACGTGGCCCTCAAGGGGATCGACCTGGACAGCCTGACCCTGGAGCAGATCATCAAGGCGGCGCTGAAGAAGATGATGAAGCAGTAAGGAGGAGCGCGATGGCCAAGTACGAGACCCGTCTCCGTGGCGATTTTGATGAGACCCTGCGCTATTTTCACGACGGGATCCTCCAAAAGAGTTCTTCTGCCAGTTATGAGGATGAGAGCTTTGTCCAGTGCTCCGGGGTGCGCTGCTGCGTCCGGGTGTATGAGCGGTACAGCTGGTCGGGAGGCAACCGCCTGTCCATGACCCTCACCCTGGTGGGAGATGGGGAGGATCTGTTCCTGTCCGCCATTACCGCCGGCGGCAGCCAGGGGATGATCTTTAAAATCAACACCTGGGGGGAGGAATTTTTCCTGGATACCCTCCGGGAGTTGGCGGAGCGGCATCCTTCCGTGCTGTAACTTGCTTTTGCGGAACTGGGGAACTTCGTTCCAGATGGAGTGAAAGGAGCGGCAGCCATGGCAAAATTGGAGCGGGAAATTCCGGGCTATTACGATTTTGATGAGGTGCTCTGTTATTTACATAACGGAATTCTGGACAGCAGCCTTTCCGCCAGCTATGAGAACGGCAGCGAATACTGCTGGGGCGATGTTCGGTGCGCTGTGCGTGTCTACGAGCGCTATACCATACTGGGGGATAACCGTCTCAGTCTGACCGTGATGTTGGCGGGGCACGGAAACCAGCTCTATCTCTCCGGAATCACCGCGGCGGGAAGCGGCGGAGTCGGGAAAATCATTCCCTGGGGGGAAGAAGAATTTTTGAATGTCTTGGAGAAGCTGGCTGATCAGCTGACAGGGCAAAATAATTGAAACCATACGACAGTACTGTGCGATTAGGATGTGAACCCATGGCAATCGACTTTTCCAATTCGGATTTTGACAGCGAGGAGCTGGAGCCCCTTGTGACCACCTCCCTCACCCGGGAGGACGAGGGAGAATACTCCCTGCGGCCCAAGACGCTCCGGGAGTACATCGGCCAGGAGAAGGCCAAGGGCAATCTGGAGGTGTTCATCCAGGCTGCCAAGATGCGGAACGAGCCTCTGGACCACGTTCTGCTCCACGGCCCTCCGGGTCTGGGCAAGACCACCCTGTCCGGCATCATCGCCAACGAGATGGGGGTCAATGTGCGCATCACCTCCGGCCCCGCCATTGAGAAGGCGGGGGATCTGGCGGCCCTGCTGACCAACCTCAACGAGAACGACATCCTGTTCGTGGATGAGATCCACCGCCTCAACCGCTCGGTGGAGGAGGTTCTGTACCCGGCCATGGAGGACTATGCCATTGACATCATCATCGGCAAGGGGCCTTCGGCCAACTCCATCCGGCTGGACCTGCCCAAATTCACGCTGATCGGGGCCACCACCCGGGCGGGCCAGCTGTCCGCCCCCCTGCGGGACCGGTTCGGCGTCACACTCCGGCTGGAGCTGTACACGCCGGAGGAGCTGGCGCTCATTGTCACCCGGTCTGCCGGGATCCTGGAGGTGCCCATCGAGGCGGACGGCGCCATGGAGATCGCCCGGCGCAGCCGGGGCACGCCCCGCATCGCCAACCGGATGCTCCGGCGGGTGCGGGACTTCGCCCAGGTGCGGGCCGGGGGCGTGATCACCAAAAGGGTGGCGGATGAGGCTCTCACCGCCCTGGAGATCGATCCCCTGGGACTGGACTCCATCGACCACCGGATGCTCCGAAGCATCATCGAAAACTACCGGGGCGGTCCGGTGGGGCTGGAGACCCTGGCGGCCACCATCAACGAGGAGTCCGTCACCCTGGAGGACGTATACGAGCCTTATCTGATGCAGCTGGGCTTTCTCACCCGGACCCCCAGGGGGCGCTGTGTCACGCCGAAGGCGTATCAGCATCTGGGGCTGCCTGTCCCCGGAGGGGAGTGCGGGAGCGGCCTAGACCAGCTGACGCTGTGAGACGTTCGGCCCTGTGAGGTTTTGAGGATACAGAGCAAAACAAAGTTTTGCGTCAAGGTTCTTTTTGGTTCTTTTTCTTTCAAGAAAAAGAACAGAGAAAAAATGAGGTGTTGCAATTATGGGAAAACTGTTTGGAACGGACGGCATCCGCGGCGTGGTCAACGCCGGCCTGGACGCGGATCTGGCCTATAAGGTGGGACTGGCTGCGGCTGAGGTGCTGGCTAGCGGCAAAAAGGCGGGGGAGAAGCCCCTGGTCACCATCGGCAAGGACACCCGGATCTCCGGCGACCTGCTGAAGGGCTCCTTGATCGCGGGACTGTGCACCGCCGGGGCCGATGTGCTGGATCTGGGCACCCTGCCCACCCCGGGGGTGGCCTGGGTGACGGTGGATGAGAAGGCGGACGCCGGCATCGTCATCTCTGCCAGCCACAACCCCTTTGAGCACAACGGCATCAAAATTTTCAACGGCCAGGGCTTCAAGCTGTCTGACGAGCTGGAGGAGAAGATCGAGGACATCGTCCTCTTTGCCCACAACAACGTGCCCCGCAAGACGGGAGCGGAGATCGGCAAGGTGAGCTATGTGGCGGAGAAGGCCGCCCTGGACTACATCGACCATCTGGAGGGCACCATCACCAGCGACCTGGCCGGGCTGCGCATCCTGGTGGACTGCGCCAACGGCGCCTCCTACACCACCGCCGCCCGCCTGTTCGACCGCTTCCCCAAGCTACGCACCGACGTGATCAATGCCGACCCCGACGGGGTGAACATCAACGACAAGTGCGGCTCCACCCACATCGACAGCCTGGCCGCCATGGTCAAGGCGGGCGGCTATGACATCGGCATCGCCTTCGACGGAGACGCCGACCGCTGTCTGGCGGTGGATGAACTGGGGAACCTGATCGACGGGGACCAGATCATGGCCGCCTGCGGCCTGGATCGGAAGGAGAAGGGACAGCTGCCCGGGGATACGGTGGTGGCCACGGTGATGTCCAACCTGGGGCTGCACGTCTTTGCCGGGGAGCACGGCCTGAAGCTGGAGTGCACCTCCGTGGGCGACCGGAACGTGCTGGAACGGATGCAGGAAAAGGGCTATGCTCTGGGCGGCGAGCAGTCGGGCCACATGATCTTCCTGGACTATGCCACCACCGGAGACGGACAGCTCACGGCTCTCCAGGTGCTGGCCCTTCTGAAGGAGAGCGGAAAGAAGGCGTCTGAGGTGTTCAGCAGCTGCGCCCGCTATCCTCAGGTGCTGATCAATGTGCCTGTGGCCAGCAACGATGTGAAAAAGGCCGTCATGTCCAGCGACGCCCTCTGGGCCGCGGTGCGCGGGGAGGAGGAGCAGCTGGCGGGCAGCGGCCGGGTGCTGGTGCGCCCCTCCGGTACAGAGGCCCTGATGCGCGTGATGGTGGAGGCCAAGACAGAGGAGGCCGCCCAGGCCGCCGCGGACCGCTTGGCCGCCCTGATCCCCGGCCTGGCGGAGTGACAAATTAGAAAAAATTTACAGAGATATGGAGAAATGAACAAATTTTTTCCGGATAGCCCTTGACAAAACCAGTCAATTTGTTTATGATGTATAAGAACGAAAATACAGGTTCAGGAAGCCCGGATTTCCAGTCCATGACGGATGAGGAAATATGCCTTCTGGCCGGGGCGGGAAGCGCCGCCGCGGAGGAAGCTCTGGTCCAGCGCTATGGCCGCATGGTGCGTGCCTGTGCCCGCCCGCTGTTTCTGGCGGGAGGGGACAGCGAGGATCTCTTTCAGGAGGGCATGATGGGTCTGCTCAGCGCCGTTCGCAGCTTTGAACGCGGAAGGGACGCATCCTTTCGCACTTATGCAGAGGTCTGCATCCGCAGGCGGCTGTACAGCGCCATCCGGGCGGCCCAGGGCAACAAACATTTCCCTTTAAATCACAGCGTTTCATTCGAACCCCCTCTTTTTGACGGAACCAATGCGTATCTGTTTTCCAGCGAAGAGAGCCCAGAAGATGTCATTATTGGCAGGGAGGAACTGAGAGAGCGGCTTGCCGCTCTGAAGGGCCAGTTATCTGAGTTCGAAGCAAAGATCCTGCCGCCCTATTTGAGCGGACTGTCCTGCGGGGAGATCGCTCAGCGGGTGGGACGGCCTCAAAAATCGGTGGACAACGCGATCCAGCGTGTTCGCCGGAAGGTGGCCCGGCAATTTTCTTCCAGCGGATCCAGCGAGAGCTGATCGCAATATTACACCGCCCAAGCCATGACTATGGGCAACGAGTCAAAGAGAGGGAAAACCATTATGTACGAAGACAAGATCCTGGTATGCAAAGAGTGCGGCAACGAGTTCACCTTTACTGCTGGTGAGCAGGAGTTCTACGCGGAGCGCGGCTTCCAGAATGAGCCTCAGCGCTGCAAGGCCTGCCGTGACGCCCGCAAGAACGCGGCCCGCGGCCCCCGTGAGTACTTCACCGCTACCTGCGCTGCCTGCGGCGGCGAGGCTCGCGTCCCCTTCGAGCCCAAGTCTGACCGTCCTGTCTACTGCAGCGAGTGCTTCGCCAAGATGCGCGAGCAGCAGGGCTGAGCGTAACCAGTCTATGAAAAAGGACGCCCCATCGGGCGTCCTTTTTTGCTGCCTTTCGTGAGAAAGAGATCACTTCAAATCGCGGTCTTTGCTCCGTCCGACGATATAGTCGATGGAGGTGCGGTAAAAATCCGCCAGAAGGATCAGATGCCGGACCGGGATCTCACGTTTTCCGGTCTCATAGCTGCTGTATACCCGCTGGTCGATGCCCAGAAGGGCTCCGATCTCCTTCTGTGTCATGTCCGCATCCTGCCTCAGGTCCGAAAGCCGTGGGAAATACATGAAGATTCACCTCACTGATATTTTGACTGCTATTGTTTGATTGTGTTGATTTTACTATCAAAAAGTAGTAAGACATTAAAAATGAAATGGATCGTGAGGTGCCTGAAGTGGATCATGCTATGGATTGGAATGAAGAGATACGGAGCTTGGTGAGGGACATATTTAGGTAAAATACTGTGTGCGCAACCAGCGGTTGCGCAGATTCCACCTCTGGATGGTAGACTGGAGAAGTGAACTCTGCTACAATTCATTCAAAAGAGGGGTGAGTTCAATATGACGATGGGAGAACGTATCCAATCCCTGAGAACTGGATGCGGTTTGTCACAGGAGCAGCTGGCCGGGCTGGTCGGAGTGTCTCGTCAGGCGGTGAGCAAGTGGGAGCGCAGCGAGGCTATACCGGATACCAATAAATTGGCAGCTCTGGCCGGGGCTTTGGGGACGACGGCAGACGAACTGTTGGGCGGTCAGGACCGAGAGGCGAGGCGGGAGGAGTATCAGGGTGCAGAGAAAGACCGCCCCGGGTGGCTGGCCATCCACTGGCATTGGCTGGGCGTACCTGTCTGCCTGTGGGGAACTGCGGTCCTGATTCGTGCAATTCTGGGCCTTTCGATTGCGAGCCGCATGGCAGAAGGGGCGCTCTCCATCCAGACGGTCCTTCTTCTGGCTCTGCCGGGGATGATCCTTCCGCTGTTCGCTGTGGCAGGCGGGGCCGTGCTATTCTTTCTGGGACGGCGCACGATCCGATGCCGGTACGGTCAGAGCGGCGGTGAGATGCCTGCATGGAGCGGGGTGAAGGGCCTGCTGACCCAGCGCTGGTATTGGGCGGGGATCCCGGCAGCGCTGCTTGGGGTATTGGGTTTCGGATATAAGCTGGATGCCGCGCTGCGCCTGTACCGGAAGCTGAGCGTTCTGAATCCGCTGCTGTCCATGAATTTTGGACTTGAAACGGATCCCGGTCAGATCTATGGGAATATGATCCCATCGGGATGCTTGAACGCTCAGGGGGAGATCGTCTATGACAAAGTATTTGTCCTGTTGGGACAGGGACTGATCTTCCTGGTAACTGGGGTTATGCTGGGTTCTGCCCTGTTCCTTCTGGGACGGCGGACAGTGCGCCGCCGCTGGCAAGAAAAGAACGAAAAATTGGTTGCAAAATAGCGGCGGTTAGGGTATACTATCCTCATCCTAATGACTAATTGGAGGAATCCTGCTATGACCATTACCAAGGACACCATCATTGGTGATATTCTGAACATTGCCCCCGAGACTGCCCCCCTGTTTATGAACATCGGGATGCACTGCCTGGGCTGCCCCGCGTCCCGGGGCGAGACGGTGGAGCAGGCCTGCATGGTCCATGGCGTTGAAGTGGACGAGCTGCTGGCCGCTGTCAATCAGATGATCGCCGACGGCGAGTAAAACGCGGCAGAGCGGAATCGAACAGGCCGGGACGGATCTCTCCGCCCCGGCCTGTTGTTCCGTGGGGCGGAGGCCCCGGGAGGAAACAGGATGATGACAAGACGGATCGAACTGAGTCCCCGCCTGCGGCTGGCGGCGGACCTGGTCCCGGAGGGGGCCCGGCTGGCGGATGTGGGTACAGACCACGCCTATCTGCCCGCCTGTCTGCTGATGGAGGGAAAGATCCCCTCCGCCATCGCGGCGGACCTGCGGGAGGGACCCCTGAGCCGGGCGCGGGAGACGGCGGCGGAGTACGGCTGTGGAGACCGTATGGCCTTCCGCCTGTGCGACGGGCTCTCCGGGATCCGGCCGGAGGAGACGGACGCGGTGGTGATCGCCGGGATGGGGGGAGAGACCATCGCCCAGATCCTGGAGACGGCCCCCTGGGTACGGACCCGAAAGATCCCGCTGGTGCTCCAGCCCATGAGCTCCCTGCCGGAGCTGCGGCAGCGGCTGGGGGAGGGCGGCTTCCGCATCCTGGAGGAGCGGCTGGCCCGGGAGGGGGATACCCTCTATGTGGTGATGCGGGCCGAGGCGGGGGAGGAGCCCCCCATGACGCCCGCCCAGCTGTGGGCCGGCCGGCAGAGCCGGGATCCCCTGCGGGGGGACTACCTCTGTGGACTGCTGGAGAAGCTGGACCGGGCGCTGGACGGACTTTCCAGGGCGAGAGACGGACGGGCGGAGGACCGGCGGCGGGAGTTGGCGGCCCTCCGGCAGGAGCTGTTGGAGATGCGGAAGGAGTGGGAAGCATGGCAGCAGTGACAGAGATCTTTGAAGCAATGGACCGGTGGGCCCCCTTTGAGACACAGATGGACTTTGACAACGCAGGGTTCCTGGTGGGCCGGGGCAGCCGGGAGGTTGAAAAAATTTTAGTGGCGCTGGACATCACAGAGGAGGTGGCGGAGGAGGCGGTGCGCTGGGGCGCCCAGCTGATCGTCGCCCACCACCCGGTGATCTTCCACCCGGCCCGCCAGATCACTGACGGGACCCCCACCGGGCGGATCCTGCTGCGGCTGATCGAGGGAGGCGTGGCGGCGATCTGCGCCCACACCAATCTGGACGCGGCCCAGGACGGCGTCAACGAGTGCCTGGCCCGGGCCCTGGGACTGACTGAGCTGGAGCAGCTCCACCAGGACGGAGTGGACCGGAACGGCCGGCCCTACGGCGTGGGCCGGGTGGGACGCTGTCCCCAGGCGGGGTGCTCCGGGACCGAGTATGCCCAGCTGGTGAAGGACGCTCTGGGCGCGGCAGGGGTGCGCTTGACTGACGGAGGCCGCCCGGTATCCCGGGTGGCGGTGGGAGGCGGCTCCTGCGGCTCCATGCTGGGGGACGCCGCCGCTCTGGGGTGCGACACCTTTGTCACTGCCGACGTGAAATATGACCAGTTCCTGGAGGCCAAGGCCCTGGGGATCTCCCTGATGGACGCGGGACACTACGCCACCGAGCAGGTGGTTTGTCCTCAGATCGCAGAGTATCTGACCCGGAGCTTCCCGGAGCTGGAGGTCCGGATGTCCCAGGTACATCGGGAGGTCTATGGCTGGGTGTGAGGCGGCCTGTGTGGCTTTCGGGGGATAGGTGCGGTGTATGGGAGAAATTGAGCGAAAAACACTTGCATTTTTGTCCGAGGTGTGATAAAATCCCTTAGTCTGAAATAACGGGCGGTCCTCTGCGGCCGCCGCGCACAGGGGTGCGCGGCACGATGGCGCGCAAGAACGCCTCTACAACAGGAGGAAAATGTTATGGATTTGATGCAGTCTTTTACTCAGAAGCACCTGAAGGCCGAGCCCCCCGTGGTCACCGTGGGTGACACCGTCCGGGTCCACCTGAAGGTCAAGGAAGGCAACCGCGAGCGTATCCAGATCTTCGAGGGCACCGTCATCGCCAAGAAGCACGGCGGCATCGAGGAGACCTTCACCGTCCGCCGTATCTCCTACGGCATCGGTGTGGAGAAGGTGTTCCCCCTCCACGCTCCCTCCATCGAGAAGGTCGAAGTGGTGCGTCACGGTAAGGTCCGCCGCGCCAAGCTGTACTACCTGCGCGACCGCGTGGGCAAGGCGGCCAAGGTCAAGGAGGCCCTGTAATCCAACACGAGAAAGGAGCGGTTTTGCCGCTCCTTTTTTCGTACGGTCCCCGCGGAGCGGGGGAGAGGAATGGAGGAGAACCCATGAATATCCAGTGGTATCCGGGACACATGACCAAGACCCGGCGGCAGATCGAGGCGGATCTGAAAAATGTAGATATTGTGGTGGAGATCATCGACGCCCGGATCCCGGTGTCCAGCCGGAACCCGGACATCGACGCCATCACGGCGGGCAAGCCCCGGCTGGTGGTGCTCAACCGGGCGGACCAGGCCGACCCGGCCGGAAACCGGGCCTGGGGGGTGTGGTTCCGGAAGAAGGGCTGGTCTGTGCTGGAGACCGATGCGAAAACAGGCTCCGGGGTGAATCAGTTCTCCCGCGTGGTGCAGGAGGTGCTGAAGGACCAGATCGCCCGCTGGCAGGAGAAGGGCCTGGTGGGCCGTCCGGTGCGGGCCATGGTGGTCGGTGTGCCCAATGTGGGCAAGTCCACCTTTATCAACAAGGTGGCCCGGAAGAAGTCAGCCAAGGCCAGCGACCGCCCCGGCGTCACCCGGGGAAAGCAGTGGGTGACGGTAGACCGGGGGCTGGAGCTGCTGGACACGCCGGGGATCCTGTGGCCCAAATTTGAGGACGTGGAGACCGGGATGCGCCTGGCTTTCACCGGCGCAGTGAAGGACGACATCATGGATGTGGAGACCCTGGGGTGCCACCTGATGGCCTTTCTGGGGACGCAGTATCCCGATGTACTGGTGGAGAGTTACCGCCTGAAGGAGGTCCCGCCCCGGGAGGGGGAGGAGAACGAGGTGGCTTACGGCTACCGCCTGCTGGAAGCCTGTGCTCAGAAGCGGGGAATGCGGATCTCCGGGGGAGAGTTTGACACCGAGCGGATGGCCCGGGTGCTGTTGGATGAGTACCGGGGCGGCAAGCTGGGACGCTTTACCCTGGAGCTGCCAGAAGAAGTTTGAGGAAAAATGAGACAGGAGGGCGGGAAAGCGATGGACGAGCTTTGGCAATACGAGCGAGAAGCCCTGGCTGCTGGTCACACCGCGGTCTGCGGCTGTGACGAGGCGGGGGCGGGGCCCCTGGCCGGCCCGGTGTATGCGGCGGCGGTGATCCTTGCCCCGGGGACTGAGCTGCCGGGTCTGAACGACTCCAAGAAGCTGACGGAGAAAAAGCGGGAGGTGCTGTTTCCCCTGATCCAGGAAAAGGCCCTCGCCTGGGCGGTGGCCTGGGTGGATGCGGAGGAGATCGACCGCACCGACATCCTCAGCGCCCGGATGAAGGCCATGCAGCTGGCCATTGACCGCCTGAGCCCTCCGGCGGATTTCGCCCTCATTGACGGAAACCGGGACCGGGGACGCAGCGCCGCCATCATCACTGAGCACAGAACCATTGTAAAGGGAGACAGCCTGTCGGCATCTATCGCGGCAGCCTCCATCCTGGCCAAGGTGAGCCGGGACCACTGGATGGTCCGGGCGGCGGAGGAGTACCCCCAGTACCAGTTTGATCGGCACAAGGGCTATGGCACCAGGCTCCACTATGAGCTGCTGCGGCAGTACGGGCCTAGCACCATCCACCGCCGGTCCTTCCTGAAAAACCTGTGAGCGGGGAGGACAGCCGCCTCCGGGGCCGCTGGAGGGAGGCGCTTGCGGCGGAATTTCTGCGGCGGAAGGGCTATCGGATCATCGCTGCCGGCTGGCGGTGCCGCTTCGGAGAACTGGATCTGGTGGCGGAGCAGGGGGAGTTTCTCTGCTTTGTCGAGGTGAAGCTGCGGGGGAACGAGCGCTTCGGAGCCGGGGCAGAGCAGGTGGACCGCCGCAAGCAGGCGCGGCTGCGGACCACGGCGGAGCTCTACCTCCAGCAGCATCCCACGCCGCTCCAGCCCCGCTTCGACGTGGTGGAGATCCTGGCCCCCCAGGGGATGGCGACAAAAAGGCCCGGGATCCGACAGATCGAGAACGCCTTTTAAGGGACAGAGTGAAAGATCTGTGTGGATTTGCGGCGTCGGGGTTGACCTCAAAATCAAAAGATGGCATAATAGTCCATCAGAGGGTCCGGGCTTGCGCCGGACCATACCAACCCGTCAACAGGGGAAACTAAAGATTGGAAGAGATCGAGATGCAATACATCAGTACAAGGGACAGGGAGCAGCAGTTCTCCGCCTCCCAGGCCATCGCCAAGGGCCTGGCGGAGGACGGCGGCCTGCTGACCCCGGTATATCTGCCCAAGCTGCCCCGC
This sequence comes from Lawsonibacter sp., assembly GCA_050943915.1. Lineage (GTDB taxonomy): Bacteria > Bacillota > Clostridia > Oscillospirales > Oscillospiraceae > Lawsonibacter. The sequence continues at coordinate 43,513 of JBMNQB010000001.1, read as the reverse complement.
CGCGCCCTGGAGGAGCTGAAGGATATGTCCTATCAGCAGCGGGCAGTCTATGTGATGAAGCTGTTTCTGGATGAATTTTCCGTGAAGGAGCTGACAGACTTCGCCAACGCGGCCTACGGCCCGGAGAAGTTTGACACGCCGGCGGTGGCCCCGGTGCGGGCCCTGGACGGCAACACCTACTGTCTGGAGCTGTGGCACGGCCCCACCTGCGCGTTCAAGGACATGGCCCTTCAGATGCTGCCCCATCTGCTCACCGCCTCCCTGCGCAAGCAGGAGGAGGAAAAGACGGTGTGCATCCTGGTGGCCACCTCCGGCGACACCGGAAAGGGCGCCCTGGAGGGGTTCCGGGATGTGGACCACACCAAGATCCTGGTGTTCTATCCCAAGGACGGCGTCTCCGCCATCCAGGAGCTCCAGATGGTCACCCAGGAGGGGGCCAATGTGGGGGTCTGCTCTGTGGTGGGCAACTTTGACGACGCCCAGACCGGCGTGAAGCGCCTTTTCTCGGATGAGAAGCTGCGGGAGCAGCTGGCCCGGCGGGGGTACTTCCTGTCCTCGGCCAACTCCATCAACTGGGGCCGGGTGCTGCCTCAGATCGTCTACTATATCTCCGCCTACTGCGATCTGCTGCGGGACGGCAGGCTGGAACTGGGCGACCCGGTGAACGTGTGTGTGCCCACGGGCAACTTCGGCAACATCCTGGCGGCCTACTACGCCCGGGACATGGGGGTGCCCATTCAGAAGCTGATCTGTGCCTCCAACAGCAACAATGTGCTCACCGACTTCCTGGCCACCGGGACCTATGACCGCAACCGCACCTTCTTCAACACCATCTCCCCCTCCATGGACATCCTGATCTCCAGCAATCTGGAGCGTCTGCTGCTGGCCATCACGCAGGAGGACAGCGAGGTGCGGGGCTATATGGAGCAGCTGAACGCCACCGGCCGCTATCAGGTGAGCGACCGGGTGCGGGAGAAGATCCAGAAGCTGTTCAAGGGCTACTGCTGCGGCGACGAGGAGACCAAGCGGGTGATCGCCGCCATTCATGAGAAGTTCGGCTACCTCATCGACCCCCACACCGCCGTGGGCTTCTCCGCGCTGAGCCAGTACCGGGCGGAGACGGGGGACGAGACGGCGGCCATCGTGGCCTCCACCGCCAGCCCCTTCAAGTTCTGCACCGATGTGCTGGACGCCCTGGGAGTGTCCGACCAGGCACAGGGCCTGGACGTGCTGGACCAGCTCAGCCAGGTCACCGGCGAGCCGGTCCCCGCCCCTCTGGCCGCGCTGCGGAGCAAGGAGCCCCGCTTCCGCCAGACGGTGGAGAAGGAGCACATGGTGGACGCCGTGCTGGGGATGCTGGAGTAAGGAGGCGCTATGGCTCTGTACGCCATTGGGGACACCCATCTCTCTTTGGGCGCGGACAAGCCCATGGATGTGTTCGGCGGCGGCTGGAGCGGCTATGTGGACAAGCTCCGGGCGGGCTTTGCGGAGATCGGTCCGGAGGATACGGTGGTCCTGTGCGGCGACCTGTCCTGGGGCATGAGTCTGGAGCAGGCACGGGAGGACTTTGCCTTCCTGAACGCGCTGCCCGGGCGGAAGGTCCTGCTGAAGGGGAACCACGACTACTGGTGGACCACTGCCGCCAAAATGGAGCGCTTTTTTGCGGAAAACGGCTTCTCTACGCTTGAGATCCTCCATAACAACTGCCGCCTGTACGGCAGCCTGGCCCTGTGCGGGACCCGGGGCTGGTTCTATGAGGAGGACCGGGAGGGGCACGGAGCAAAAATCTTCAACCGGGAACTGATCCGCCTGGAGGCGTCTCTGAAGGCAGCGGGAGAGCGGGAGAAATACTGCTTTCTCCACTATCCGCCTCTCTATCAGGGCTACCGCTGCCAGGAGATCATCGACCTGCTGGAGCGCTATCAGGTCAGCCGGTGTTTTTACGGTCATCTCCACGGCGGAAGCCACCGTCTGGCCATCTCCGGACGTCAGGGCGGAGTGGACTATGACCTGGTTTCTGCGGACTATTTGAGCTTCCGACCAAAAAAAATTCTGGATTAGCAAAAAATTCACGAAAAATTCCGAAAATTGCTCTGGTCAAACAGACATATATCTGGTAAAATATCGTGGCGAAAGTATACGGCGCGGCAGAGGACGCCCCGGAGCGGTGCTCCGGACCCGGCCCCGCGCCCACAGGAGGAAAAGTTACATGAAGGTCACCAACGTCGAAAAGAAAGAAAACAGCACAGTCGAGCTGACGATCCACGTGGAAGCCGACGAGTTTGAGGCCGCGGTCCAGAAGGCCTATCTGAAGAGCCGTTCCCGCATCGCCGTCCCCGGCTTCCGGAAGGGCAAGGCCCCCCGCAAGATCATCGAGGGGATGTACGGCTCCGGCGTGTTTTATGAAGATGCCATCAACGATGTCTACCCCGGCGCCTATGAGGCCGCTGTGAAGGAGCAGGGCCTGGAGGATATGGGCCACCCCGTCATGGACATCGTGGAGGTCAACAAGGAGCAGGGCCTGATCTTTACCGCCCTGGTCTCCGTCCGCCCCGAGGCCAAGGTGAAGGAGTACAAGGGCCTCACCGCCCCCAAGGCCGAGGTCAGCATCACCGACGAGGATGTGGAGAATGAGCTGCAGCCCTATGTCCGCCGCGCCACCCGCCTGATCTCCGTGGACCGTGAGGTCAAGCTGGGCGATACCGCTGTCATTGACTTTGAGGGCTTCGAGGACGGCAAGCCCTTCGAGGGCGGCAAGGGTGAGAATTACAGCCTGGAGATCGGCTCCGGCTCCTTTGTCCCCGGCTTTGAGGATCAGCTCATCGGCCTGAAGGCCGGCGACGAGAAGGATCTGGACATCACCTTCCCCGAGGACTATGTGGCCGACCTGGCCGGCAAGGCCGTGGTGTTCAAGGTCAAGGTCAAGGAGGTCAAGGAGTCCCAGATCCCCACGGTGGACGATGAGTTCGCCAAGGACGTGTCCGAGTTCGAGACCCTGGCCGACTTCAAGAAGGACCTGGGCGAGAAGCTGACCCAGCGCCGCACCGCCGAGGCCCAGAACGACTTCGAGCAGGCCATTCTGGAGCAGCTGGTGGACAACCTGGAGGCCGACATTCCCGACGGCATGGTGGAGACCCAGCTGGACAAGATCATGGATGAGTACGCCATGCGGATGTCCAGCCAGGGGATGTCCATGGACGACTATCTGAAGATGATGGGCATGACCCCTGAGATGATGCGCGCCTCCTCCAAGCCCGCCGCCCTGAACCAGGTCAAGACCGAGCTGGCTCTGGAGGCCGTGGCCGCCGCCGAGAAGCTGGAGATCTCCGATGAGGAGTGCGAGGCCGAGGTGAACAAGCTGGCCGAGCAGTACAAGCTCACCGCCGAGCAGGTGAAGGCTGCCGTCTCTCTGGATGCCCTGAAGCACGACCTGCGGCTGCAGAAGGCCTCTGAGCTGGTAGTGGCCGAGGCCAAGGTGGGCGAGGCCCCCAAGAAGGAAGAGGAGTCCGCCGAGAAGCCCAAGAAGGCGACCCGCAAGAAGAAGACCGAGGAGGCCGCTGAGGAGAGCGAGTCCGCCGAGAAGCCCAAGCGCACCCGCAAGAAGAAGGCGGAGGAGTCCGCCGAGGAGCCCAAGGCGGAGTGATCTGATCCGGTCCCGGGGCGGCCTTGAGCCGCCCCGGGCGTATCCGTCTGTGCCCCCTGCCTGATCCAGGCAGAAAAGTGGAATCATTTTCCGGCCCGGCGGGCATACTTTGGTATCACCGTCTGAAAAGGAGTATATCGTATGAGCTTAGTTCCCTATGTAGTGGAGCAGACCACCCGCGGCGAGCGGTCCTATGACATTTTTTCCCGTCTGCTCAACGACCGCATCATCTTCCTGTCTGAAGAGGTCAACGACACCACCGCCTCTCTGGTGGTGGCCCAGCTGCTGTATCTGGAGAGCCAGGATCCGGACAAGGAGATCCAGTTCTACATCAACAGCCCCGGCGGCTCTGTGACCGCGGGCATGGCCATCTATGACACCATGCAGTATGTCAAGTGTGATGTGTCCACCATCTGTATCGGGCTGGCGGCCAGCATGGGCGCCTTCCTGCTGTCCGCGGGGACAAAGGGCAAGCGTCTGGCTCTGCCCAACGCGGAGATCATGATCCATCAGCCCTCTGCCGGCACCCAGGGCCAGATCACCGATATGGCGCTGCATCTGAAGCGCCTGGAGGTGGTGAAGCAGCGGATGAACCGCATCCTGGCGGCCAACACCGGCCGGAGCGTGGAGGAGGTCACCGCTGACTGCGAGCGGGACAACTTTATGACTGCGGAAGAGGCGCTTCGGTACGGACTGATCGACAAGGTCATCGAGAAGCGGTGATCTGCACCGTGGAGTGGGGGCCTGCGTCCCCACTCTGTTTGTATTGTTACGAGGATGAGGTAGAAATTCATGGCAAAAAATGACGACAAGCAGCGCGCAGTGCGCTGTTCCTTCTGCGGCAAGCACCAGGATCAGGTCCGCCGGCTCATCGCCGGACCGGGCGCCTATATCTGCAACGAGTGCGTCCAGCTGTGCATGAGCATCCTGGAGGATGAGCACGACACGGCCCAGACTGCCGCCGCCGAAGTGCCCGACGCCATCCCCACCCCCAGAGAGATCCACAAGGTGCTGGACCAGTATATCATCGGACAGGAGCAGGCCAAGGTGGCCCTGTCAGTGGCGGTGTACAACCACTATAAGCGGATCTACTTTGGCGGCGGGGACGATGTGGAGCTCCAGAAGAGCAATATCCTCCTCATGGGCCCCACCGGCTGCGGCAAGACCCTCTTTGCCCAGACCCTGGCCCGGGTCCTGAAGGTCCCCTTCGCCATCGCCGACGCCACCACGCTGACTGAGGCGGGCTATGTGGGCGACGACGTGGAGAATATCCTGCTGCGCCTGGTCCAGGCCGCCGACTACGATGTGGAGCTGGCTGAGCGGGGCATCATTTATATCGACGAGATGGATAAGATCGCCCGGAAGAGCGAGAACACCTCCATCACCCGGGACGTGTCCGGCGAGGGCGTGCAGCAGGCTCTGCTGAAGATCCTGGAGGGCACTGTGGCCAATGTACCCCCCCAGGGCGGTCGGAAGCACCCCCATCAGGAGTTCATCCAGATCGACACCAAGAACATCCTGTTCATCTGCGGCGGCGCCTTCGAGGGCATCGACAAGATCATCGAGAGCCGCCTGGATAAGCGTTCCATGGGCTTCGGCGCGGAGATCCAGAGCAAGAAGGAGCGGGACGTGGGCCAGCTGCTCAAGGAGATCCAGCCCCAGGATCTGCTGAAATTCGGCATTATCCCCGAGCTGGTGGGCCGTCTGCCGGTGATCACCACCCTCCAGTCCCTTGGACGGGAGCAGATGGTGCAGATCCTTACCGAGCCCAAGAACTCCCTGGTGAAGCAGTACCGGAAGCTGATGGAGTACGACGATGTGGACCTGGAGTTCACCCCTGAGGCTCTGGAGGCTGTGGCCGGCCGGGCAGTGGAGCGGGGCATCGGCGCCCGCGGTCTGCGGGCCATCCTGGAGGAGGTCATGACCCGGATCATGTATGACGTGCCCTCTGACCCCGAGGTGGTCAAGGTGACCATCACCGAGGCCTGCATCCGGGGCGGGGCCTCGCCGGAGATCCTCCGGGACCCGGAGCACAGCCGGCGTCCGGCTCTGGGTCAGGCAGACCTGCGGGCCGAGCGCGGCGGCCTGCCCGGCACCAACGCGGGCTGAGCAGATCCGTCTGTCCGGAGCAGTGAGCATCGATCCAGCCCCGCGCCCCCCCCAAGCGGCGGGCCCGGGGCTGTTGTTTTATCAGCGGCCCGCCCCTCCCATCTTCTGCGCCCGGCGCGGAGGGGAGGCGGCGGTAAGAAATCCCCTGAGAGGAAGTGAGTACCATGAAAAAAGAGTGGACGATGGAGGCGGCCTCTGTGATGCCTGTGATCGCCCTGCGGGGGCTGACCGTGTTCCCCAATGTGCTGATCCACTTTGATGTGGCCCGGGAGATCTCCATCAAGGCTCTGGAGGAGGCCATGTCCTCTGGCAGCCCGGTGTTTCTGGTGGGGCAGAAGGACATCTCTGAGGAGCGTCCGGAGGAGAAGGACCTGTATACCGTGGGGACCATCTCCAATGTGCGGCAGATCCTGCGCACCCCCGGCGACAACGTGCGGGTGATGGTGGAGGGTGTGGGCCGCGGCAGCCTGGAGCGGTTGACCCGTACCGGCCCCTATCTGGAGGCCGAGGTACAGCCCATTCCCAGCGAGCAGAATGAGCGGAACTCCGCCAAGACGGAGGCTCTGATCCGGTCTACCTATGAGCTGTTCCAGCAGTACACCGAACTGGCGCCCAAGACGGCCCCCGATCTGCTCATCAATGTGCTGGCCAGTGAGGACCCTGGCTATATTGCCGACTTTATTGCCCAGAACATCGCCATGCGCAACAGCGATAAGCAGTCTATTTTGGAGGAACTGCGCCCGGTGCGCCGCCTGGAGCGCCTGCACCGCCTGCTGGGCCGGGAGGTGGAGATCCTGGGGCTGGACATGGAGATCCAGAACCGGGCCCGGGAGCAGATGGCGGACAACCAGCGGGACTACTATCTGCGGGAGCAGATGAAAGCCATCCAGAACGAGCTGGGCGAGGGTGAGGGCGGAGACTCGGAGATCGGGGACTACCGCCGGAAGATCGCTGAGGCCAAGCTGCCCGACGAGGTGCGGGAGAAGCTGGAGAAAGAGGCGGGCCGTCTGGCCAAGCAGCCCTTCGGCTCCTCGGAAGCCACCGTTCTGCGCAGCTATCTGGACGTCTGCCTGGAGCTCCCCTGGGGGAAAAAGACCCGGGAACGGGTGAGCGTGGAGGCGGCCCGCCGGACTCTGGACAAGGACCACTTCGGCCTGGAAAAGGTGAAGGAGCGCATTTTGGAGTTCCTGGCGGTGAAGCAGCTGGCCCCCGACCTGAAGGGACAGGTGATCTGCCTGGTGGGCCCGCCCGGCGTGGGTAAGACGTCGGTGGCCATGTCGGTGGCCCGGGCGCTGAACCGGAAGCTGGCCCGGCTCTCCCTGGGCGGCGTCAGTGATGAGGCGGAGATCCGGGGCCACCGCAAGACCTATGTGGGCGCCATGCCCGGACGCATCATCTCCGCCATCAATCAGGCGGGAAGCTGCAATCCCCTGCTGCTGCTGGATGAAATCGACAAGCTGGGCCACGACCACCGGGGTGATCCGGCGTCCGCCCTTCTGGAGGTGCTGGATGCGGAGCAGAACAGCACCTTCCGGGACAACTTTTTGGAGCTGCCCTTCGATCTGTCCGACGTGATGTTCATTACCACGGCCAATACCACCGACACCATTCCGCGGCCCCTGCTGGACCGGATGGAGGTCATTGAGCTGCCCAGCTACACCGACGAGGAGAAGCTCCAGATCGCCAAGCGCTACCTCCTGCCTAAGGAGATGAAGCGCCACGGCCTGGAGAAAGCCCAGCTGAAGGTGTCCGACGGGGCCATCCGGGAGATGATCGCTTCCTACACCCGGGAGTCGGGCGTCCGCGTTCTGGAACGCAAGCTGGCCGGGATCTGCCGGAAGGCGGCTATGAACCTGGTGTCAGAGGGTGTAAAGCAGATCCGCATCACAGAAAAAGAGCTGAAGGACTATCTGGGTGCGCCCCGGTACTACCCGGAGCGCCAGGCGCTGGAGGAGCGTGTGGGCGTGGTGAACGGCCTGGCCTGGACCTCTGTGGGCGGCGAACTGCTGGAGGTGGAGGTCAACGTGGTCCCCGGCACCGGAAAAGTGGAGCTGACCGGCAATTTGGGGGATGTGATGAAGGAGAGCGCCCACGCGGCCCTCAGCTTCATCCGCAGCCAGGCGGACCGGCTGGGCATCCAGGGGGACTTCTATCAGTCAAAGGACATCCATGTCCACTTCCCGGAGGGGGCCGTACCCAAGGATGGGCCCTCCGCCGGCATCGCCATCACCACCGCCATGGTGTCCGCCCTCACCGGAGCGCCGGTGAAGCGTGGGATCGCCATGACCGGGGAGGTGACCCTCCGCGGCAGGGTGCTGCCCATCGGCGGCCTGCGGGAAAAGACCATGGCCGCCCTGCGCAACGGGATCAAGACGGTGATCATTCCGGCGGAAAACGGCAGGGATCTGGATGAGATCGACCAGACGGTCCGGAAGGCCCTGCGCTTCGTGCTGGTGGACCAGGCGGAGCAGGTGCTGGCCGAGGCACTGTGCTGCCTGAGCGGCGGTGCGGAGGCCGAGCGGGCGATGGACCGGAAGCTGCCCGGAGAGAAGTCCCGGGGCACGGCCCGGCTGCGCCAGTGAGGAGGGGAGCGTATGTCCATCAATGTGCAGAAGGCGGAGTTTATCCTCTCCGCCGCCTCCCCAAAGGACTTCCGGCGGGACGCGCTGCCCCAGGTGGCCTTTGCGGGCCGCTCCAATGTGGGGAAATCGTCGGTGATCAACCGCCTGCTGAACCGGAAAAATTTTGCCCGGGTGGGGGCGGCTCCAGGCAAGACCACCCAGATCAACTATTTTAAAATCGACAACGCCTTTTACCTGGTGGACCTGCCCGGCTACGGCTACGCCCGGGTGTCCAAGGGGGAGAGGGACCGCTGGGGCCGGCTGATGGAGGGCTATTTTGCCGATCCGGAGCTGATGACTCTGGGCGTGATGATCGTGGACGCCAGACACAAGCCCACGGCGGACGACTGTACCATGGCCCAGTGGTACCGGGGGGCGGGCTGCCCCTTTCTGGTGGTGGCCAACAAGCTGGATAAGCTGAAAAAAAACGAGGTCGAGGGGAACCTCCAGCGCATCCGGGAGACCCTGGAGCTGGAGGCGGAGGATCAGGTCATCCCCTTTTCTGCGGAAAAGGGGACTGGCCGGGACGAGCTCCTGCGGGCCATTTTATCCAGTGTGGAAGCGTCATCCTGACAGAAAACCCGACTGCGCATCATGCGCAGCCGGGTTTTTCACGCCGATCAGACCTGTCTTCCGTTTCAGCGCGGTTGAGGCGGGGCAGAATGGAGAAGGGGACGGGCCCGGTCCCGGAGCCGGGGAAGGGGCCGTTTACGCGCCGGGCGCAACTCCGCCTTGTCAATCCCGCTCGAAATTGTTATAATAAAGTGATTTTGGTTCCAATGGGGGGGAGCGGCGATGGGCGCGCTGACCGGATTGATCGAACACATGGACTGGATGAGTATGCTGCTCTTTCTAATGAGCGGCGCGGCCTGCCTCATCTGCCTGACGGTCCACGAGCTGGCCCACGGCCTGGCCGCCTACCGGCTGGGGGATCCAACAGCCAAACTCAACGGTCGGCTGACCCTGAATCCTCTGTCCCACATCGACTGGATCGGACTGTTCCTGCTGCTGGCGGCGGGAGTGGGCTGGGCGAAGCCTGTTCCGGTGGATCTGCGGAATTTCCGCCGTCCCCGGCGGGACATGGCCCTCACTGCGCTGGCCGGGCCGGGCTCCAACTTTCTGCTGGCTCTGGCGGCCCTTGGGGCGGGCTCGCTGGTGCTGCGCTTCTGGGGCGGGAGCCGCGCCGGAGCCTATCTGCTGCTTTTTTTGTGCCAGATGGCGGTGCTGAGCGTGGGTCTGGGGCTGTTCAACCTGATCCCCCTGCCGCCGCTGGACGGCTCCAAGGTGCTGGACGTCCTGCTGCCGGAGCGGTGGTATCACCTGGTCCTCCGGTATGAGCGGTATCTGATGCTGGCGGTGGTGCTGCTGGCCTGGTCCGGCGCCTTCGGAGGGCCGCTGACAGCGGCCATGGAGCTGGTGCTGCGGGTGCTGTGCCGGGCGGCCCGGTTCCCCTTCGCCCTGGTGGAGTACTACTTTTTCTGATCATATTTCGGCGATACCGGAGGGAGGTGCGCCCGTGGACGGCCCCATCTATCACCTGGAGCGGGTGGTCAAGGTAAAAACCGAGGACCTGGAGGACTTTGTGGGCCCTCTGGACCTGATCCTCCATCTGCTGAATAAAAACAAAATGGAGATCAAGGACATCCAGATCTCTCTGATCCTGGACCAGTACCTCCAGGGGATGTCCCAGCGGAAGGAGCTGGATCTGGAGGTGGCCAGCGAGTTTGTCACCATGGCCTCCCATCTGGTCTACATCAAGACCAGGATGCTGCTGTCCATCCACGACGAGGAGGCTCTGAGCGAGATGGAGCAGCTCATCGCCACCCTGGAGGCCCATCAGAGGAATGAAAACTATTTGAAGATCCGGGAGGTGATCCCTCAGCTGGACCGGCGGTACAGCGTGGGCCGGGACTGCCTGACCAAAGCACCGGAGGCGGTGCGCCCGGACCGGATCTACCACTATGTCCACCCGAAGGAGGACCTGTGCCGGGCGATGCAGGCGGTGCTGAGCCGTACGGACCACAAGCTGCCCCCGCCGGTGTCCGCTTTCCAGGGCATTGTGGGGCGGGAGCCCTATCCTGTGGCGGAAAAGGCGGCGGAGCTGGTCCAGCGTCTGCTCCATCTGGGAGTGGCCCGGTTTCGGGCTCTGTTCCGGGGCAGCCGGAGCCGCTCGGAGGTAGTGGCTACCTTCCTGGCGGTGCTGGAGCTGTGCAAGGACCGCCGGCTGCGCCTGGCGGGGACGGCGGAGGACTGCACCGTGACCTGTACCGGGCCGGGGGAGGAGACGGAGTCTGAAGCCGCAGAACGGACAGCGGACTGAAGCAGAGAGGGGGAGCGTTTTGGAACTGAAGGAGCTGGAGGCGGCCCTGGAGGGCGTGCTGTTTGCCGCCGGGGAACCGGTGGGAGTGGAGCGGCTGTGTCTGGGGCTGGAGACGGACCGGCCCACCCTGGACGCCGTAGCCCAGCGGCTGATGGACCGGTACCGTTATGAGCGGCGGGGCATCCGGCTGCTGCGGCTGGACGCCAGCTATCAGCTTTGCTCCGCGCCGGAGCAGGCGGAGTGCATCCGCAGGACGCTGGAGGGACGAAAGCCCGCCCGGCTGTCCCAGCCCGCCCTGGAGGTGCTGGCCATCATCGCCTATTACCAGCCGGTGACCCGCGCCTATGTGGACCAGGTCCGGGGAGTGGACAGCGCCTATACGGTGGGGCTGCTGCTGGAGCGGGAGCTGATCGAGGAGAGCGGCCGCCTGGCGGTGCCCGGCCGGCCCATCCTCTACCGCACCACCCGGAATTTTCTGCGCTCCTTCGGACTGAGCAGTCTGGAGGAACTTCCGGAGCTGCCTGCTGCCAGCCGGGAGGGGGACCAGATGACCCTGGCACTGGAGGCCCGGGTGGCCCAGCTGAAGGCGGAGGAGAGTGGACCGGAGGGGCCGGAGCTCCCCGGGGAGCGTGAGCCATGATGTGGGCGGTGCTGGCCGCCATCCTGGCGGCGCTGTTCCTGCTGGGAGGGCTCCGTGTGGGGCTCCGGGGGGAATACACCCCGGAGACGGCGGGGGCCTGGCTTCGGATCGGGCCGGCGGAGCTCCGCGTATTCCCCAGACCGGCGGAAAAAAAGACGGACCGGCCGAAGAAGGTGCGGCGGGACGGGCCCGCCGGCGAGAAGCAGCCCCGCCCGCCCTTTTTGTCCAGACGGGGACTGCTGGAGCTGGGACGCCGGCTGTTCCCCCTGCTGCTGGAGGCGGCGGGGCAGTTTCGCAGAAAACTCCAGATCGACGAGCTTCGCCTGCGCCTGGTGGCCGGGGCCCCAGACCCGGCGGACGCCGCCCTGCGGTACGGTCAGGCCAATGCCCTGCTGGGGGGGATCTGGCAGCCGGTGACCCGGGCCTTTCATGTGAAGGATGGCCGGGCCCGGGTGGAGGTGGACTTTGACCGGACGGAGCCCGCTCTGTACGGGCGGGTATCCCTGTCCCTGACGGTGGGACAGCTGGCGGTCCTGGGCCTGGGCTTCGGCCTAAGGGCCCTGGGCGTCCTGATGGCCGTGCGCCGGGAGGAGAAGCAGCGGACCGGACAGCGGCAGAGCGCCGCTGTGGGATCCGGAGCGGCGGAGTAAAATGAGACGGGAGTGCGGCAGTGGGGGAGAACGTGAGGCTTCCCCGGGGCCGGACTTACAGCATGAAGCAAAACGCGAAGAAAGGCGGCATGAACAATGGAAAAGCAGCATCCTCTTACCGACCTGATGGGAACAGCTATGGAGAAGATCCGCACCATGGTGGACGCCAATACCATCATCGGCACCCCCATCCAGACGGGGGACGTGACCCTGATCCCGGTGTCCCGGCTGTCCTTCGGCATCGCCAGCGGCGGCAGCGACTTCACCACGAAAAACCAGAAGCCGGAGGCAGACAACAGCTTCGGCGGCGGCAGCGGGGCCAGCGCCAAGCTGGAGCCGGTGGCCTTCCTCATCATCCGGGGGGAGAGCGTCAAGCTGCTGCCGGTAGCGCCTCCTCCGGCCACCACGGTGGACCGGGTCATCGAGGCGGTCCCCGAGGTGGTGGACAAGGTGACGGAATTTTGGGAGAAGCAGCAGGAGAAAAAGGGACAGCCTGACCCGGACGTGGTGGAATAAGACCGCGGTGCGGCAGAAGCGCCGGGATAACCCGGTGGGAGGCGGGGCATACTGGAACCATCCAAACAACGAGGTGATGGGGATTGAAACGCCTTCTGGCCGCCGCGGCGGCCCTTCTGCTGTGCCTGAATATCCTGCCCACGGCCCACGGGGTGGGCACCTCCGCAGGCTCCGCCATCCTGATGGAGGCGGAGAGCGGGCGGGTCCTCTATGAACAGGACGCCGACCATCCCCGGCTGATCGCCAGCGTTACCAAGCTGATGACCGCCCTGGTGGCGCTGGAGTCGGGCCATCCTCTGGGGGAGAAGGTGACCGTCCGGGAGGAGGACACCAGGACGGAGGGCTCCTCCCTCTACCTGCGGCCCGGGGAGGAGCTGCATCTGGAGACTCTGCTGTACGGACTGCTGCTCCAGTCGGGCAACGACGCCGCCCTGGCGGTGGCCCGGCACTGCGGCGGGACCGTGGAAGATTTTGTGGCGCAGATGAACCGGCGGGCGGCCCGGCTGGGTATGACGAACAGCCGGTTTGCCAACCCCAGCGGCCTGAACGAGGAGGGGCACTGCTCCACCGCCCGGGACCTGGCCCTGCTGGCCCGGGCCTGTCTGAAGAATGAGACTCTGGCGGCCATTGCCGCCACCCGTTCCATTGTCCTGGAGGGGCGGAGCTTCGTCAACCACAACAAGCTGCTGTGGCGGTACGAGGGCTGTGTGGGTCTGAAAACGGGGTATACAGAGAAGGCGGGGCGCACCCTGGTGTCGGCGGCAGAGCGGGAGGGCATGACCCTGATCGCTGTCACGCTGGACGACCCGGACGACTGGCGGGACCATGCCGCCCTGTTCGACTGGGGCTTCTCCAACTGGAAGATGGAGACGGCGGTCCGGGCGGGGGAGGAGGTCTGCTCCCTGCCGGTGGGGGGCAGCCTGGTCCCCTTCTGTCCGGTCCGGGCGGGAGCAGACCTGCGCTGGCCCCTGCGGGAGGGGGAGCGGCTGGAGCTTCGGCCGGACCTGCCCCTGGAGCAGCTCACCGCTCCGGTGCAGGAGGGAGTGCGGATCGGCACCCTCCGCGGAGCGGTGGGGGACGAGGCAGCCGGGGAGGTCCCGCTGGTGTGTGGAGCGTCAGTCCCCAGGGATCTGGCGGAGCCCCGAAGGGGCCTGCTCCGGCGGCTGCTAAGCTGGCTGGAAGAGCGTTGAACGAGAAGGAGGCGGCCTGATATGGAAGAGCGGCTGCAAAAATTGATCTCATCCTGTGGGCTGGCCTCCCGCCGGACGGCGGAGGCGTGGATCTCACAGGGGCGGGTGACGGTAAACGGAAGCCGGGCCGCCCTGGGAGACCGGGCGGATCTGGAGCGGGACCGGGTGGAGGTGGACGGCGTTCCCCTCCGGCCCCGGACGGAGCGTACATATCTTATGCTGAACAAGCCCAGAGGGTATGTGACCACTCTGTCTGACGAGAAAGGACGGCGGACGGCGGCCTCTCTGGTGTCCGGCTGCGGCCGGAGGGTGTGGCCGGTGGGGCGGCTGGATCTGGACTCAGAGGGGCTTCTGCTGTTTACCGATGACGGGGAGCTGACCCATGGGCTCCTCCATCCCAGCGGCGAGGTGGAGAAGGAGTACCTGGTGTGGGTGGCCGGCGATGTGGACCGGGCGTTGCCCATCCTGACCGCCCCTATGGAGCTGGACGGGGAGCCCATCGCCCCGGCCCAGGTGCGGGCGGGGCGCAGGAGCGAGGGCGTGACCCAGCTCTCCGTGGTCATCCACCAGGGGAAGAACCGGCAGGTGCGCCGGATGTGCGCCCAGGCGGGCCTGGAGGTCCGCCGCCTCAAGCGGGTGCGGGAGGGGCGGGTCTGGCTGGACCGGGCGCTGAGGCCGGGACAGTGGCGGCCCCTGACCGGGGAGGAGCTGCGCCTGCTGCGGGAGGAGGCTGGGATCGATCCCGCCGGGATTGGATAAGGTGAATTTTGCAAGAGAAAAATGAAATCCTGCAAAATTAACTTGCATTTTTCCCCCGGAGCCGTTATGATGGAGAACAAGGAAACTGATCTCCCGGAGGGGCGGAGCAGTCCGGACGGCGGCGGAGCCGCGCGCCCGGGCGTTTTGCGCGTCCGGGGGCCTGCGGGAGGATGAGACGGAATGAATCGTGATATTCTGGCTGTGATCCAGGAGAATATGGACAGCTTCTCCAAGGGGCAGAAGCGGATCGCCAACTACATTCTGGAGTCCTATGACAAGGCGGCCTTTATGACGGCCAGCAAGCTGGGCAAGCGGGTCAGCGTCAGCGAGTCCACTGTGGTGCGCTTCGCGGCGGAGCTGGGCTATGACGGATACCCCAGTATGCAGAAGTCCCTGCAAAAAATGATCCGGAACCGCCTGACCTCGGTGCAGCGCATCGAGGTGGCCAACGACCGGATCGGCGACCAGGATGTGCTGGACATGGTGCTCCAGTCGGACATCGACAAGATCCGCCAGACCCTGGAGGAGATCGACCGGGACAGCTTTGAGAAAGCCACCGACGCCATTGTGGCAGCCCGCCGGATCTATGTGATCGGGGTGCGCTCTGCGGCGGCCATCGCCACATTCCTGGGCTTCTACTTCAATCTGATCTTTGACAATGTGGTGATGATCACCGCAAATACGCCCAGCGAAGTGTTTGAGAGCCTGCTGCGGGTGGGAGAGGAGGACGTCATCATCGGCGTCAGCTTTCCCCGCTACTCCAGCCGCGCAGTCCAGGCGGTGAGCTTTGCACGGGACCGGGGGGCCACCACCATCGCCATCACGGACAGCGAGGCGTCCCCCCTGGCTCAGATCTCCCAGTATACCCTGAAGGCCCGCAGCGATATGGCCTCCTTTGTGGACTCCCTGGTGGCGCCATTGAGTCTGGTGAATGCTCTGCTGGTCGAGGTGAGCCGAAAGAAGAACGAGGACCTGTCCAAGACCTTCCAGACGCTGGAGAAGATCTGGGAGGAGTACGGGGTCTATGAGAAGGTGCAGGAGTGAATCAGATCAGCCATGAGCTTGTTGTGGTGGGTGGCGGAGCCGCAGGCATGATGGCGGCCATCACCGCCGCCCGCCTGGGTGCGGACGTCTGCCTGGTGGAGCGCAATCCCAAGCTGGGCCGAAAGCTGTACATCACAGGGAAGGGCCGGTGCAACGTCACCAACCACTGTACGCCGGAGGAAGTGCTGGCGGCGACGCCCCGAAATGGAAAATTCCTTTACAGTGCCATGAACCAGATGCCGCCGGCGGAGGTGGAGCGCTTTTTCACGGGATTGGGCGTAGCGCTGAAGGTGGAACGGGGCAGCCGGGTGTTTCCCGTCTCTGACCGGTCCGCCGACATCATTGACGCTCTGTTTTTTGAACTGCGCCGCTTGTCGGTGCCCGTCATCCAGGGCCGGGTCTCTGCGCTGGACGTACAGGACGGGGCTGTGTGCGCCGTGGAACTGAGGCAGGACGGGGAGGAGCGGAAGAAAATCTGCTGCCGCGGGGTGGTGCTGGCCACCGGCGGGGCGTCCTATCCCGCCACCGGATCGACGGGGGACGGCTATGAGCTGGCCCGGTCCGCAGGCCACAGCGTGGTTTCGCCCAGACCATCTCTGGTGCCGCTGGAGGCGGAGGAGGGGTTCTGCGGAGAGATGCAGGGCCTGGCCCTGAAAAATGTAACGCTTCGGATGAAGGACCGGAAGGGAAAGGTCCTGTTCCAGGAGCAGGGGGAGCTGCTGTTTACCCACTTCGGGCTGTCCGGGCCCCTGATCCTCAGCGCCAGCGCCCACCTGCGGGATTTTGAAAAAAACAGCTATCGGGCGGTCATCGATCTGAAGCCTGCCCTGGACGAGGAGAAGCTGGATGCCCGGCTGCTCCGGGAGCTGGGGGACAACGCCAATAAGGATATGCAGAACGTGATGGGCAGTCTGGTGCCCCGGCTGATGGTGCCTGTGGCCCTCCGGCTGGCGGACATCCCTCTGGACCGGAAGGCCCACGACGTGACCCGGGGGGAGCGTCGGCGTCTGTTGGAGACCCTGAAGGGCCTGACCATCCACATCAGGGGGCCCCGGCCCATTGCCGAGGCCATCGTCACCTCCGGCGGGATCAAGGTGGGGGAGATCGACCCCAGGACCATGCAGTCCAAAAAACTGCCAGGTCTCTTTTTTGCCGGAGAGCTGATCGATGTGGACGCCTACACCGGCGGCTTCAACCTCCAGATCGCCTGGGCCACCGGCCGGGCGGCTGGAGCGGGGGCGGCTGACTTCCTGGCCGGGCTGTAAGGCCGCTTTGCGCCCCTGCCTCACAGAGGCGGGGCATGAGGCGGGAGTCCAGGCGGGCGGAGGAAGCCGGGACAGAAGTTCTTTTTGCTCCTTTTTCTTGCAAGAAAAAGGAGGAACAACAAGACAACGGAGCGTATGGTAAGATGCAGGAGAGAAGTATAGCCATTGACGGCCCGGCCGGAGCCGGGAAGAGCACCCTGGCCCGGGCCCTGGCCCAGAAGCTGGGGTATTTGTATGTGGATACGGGGGCCATCTACCGCACAGTGGCTCTGCGGGTCCGGGAGGCGGGGGCGGACCCCTCCGACCCGGCGCAGGTGGAGCCTCTGCTGGAGGGGCTGGACATCCGGATGGACTACGGGGAGGACGGCGTGCAGCGGATGTATCTGGACGGCCGGGATGTGACCGAGGCCATCCGGGAGAACGCGGTCTCAGCGCTGGCCTCCAGGACAGCGGCCCTGCCCGCGGTGCGGGACTTTCTGCTGGACTTCCAGCAGCGGCAGGCCATGGAGCGGGACGTGGTCATGGACGGCCGGGACATCGGGACGGTGGTGCTGCCCCGGGCGGGTGTGAAGATCTTCCTCACCGCCGCGCCGGAGGCGCGGGCGGAGCGCCGCCTGCTGGAACTGCGTCAGCGGGGGCAGGAGGCGGAGTTTGATACCGTGTTGTCCGACATCCTCCGCCGGGATGAGCAGGACCGGACCCGGGCCGTCGCCCCCCTCCGTCAGGCGGAGGACGCCGTGCTGCTGGACACGACCCAGCTGGACCGGGCGGGCAGTCTGGAGGCCATGCTGGCCATCGTGAGAGCGAGGCTGCCCCGGTGAAAATGAAATTCGTATATCACGCCCTGTACCGCATCGTATGGCCGTTTTTCAGCCTTGCCCATCCGGTTGGAGCCAGGGGGCGGGAGAATATCCCGGAGGGGGGCGCTGTGCTGTGCGCCAACCACTCCGCCCTGTGCGACCCCATCCTGGTGTGCTTTGCCTGTACGCTGCGCTGGATGGTCCGGCCCATGGCCAAGATCGAGCTGTCCCGGGTGCCGGTCCTGGGCTGGCTGCTGGGAAAGGCCGGCGTGATCTATGTGGACCGTGGCCACGCGGACGTACACGCGGTGAAGGAGGCCCTCAAGTGGCTGAAGGAGGACCAGAAGCTGCTGGTATTCCCCGAGGGGACCCGGGTCCATGAGGGCGAGTCTGTGGAGGGCAAGAGCGGCGCGGCGCTGTTTGCCACCCGGACGGGGACCCCGCTGGTCCCGGTCTATGTCTCCCGAAAGAAATACTGGTTCCGGCCCAGTCCGGTGGTCATTGGCAAGCCCATCTATCCGGAGATCGCCGGGCGGAAGGCCACGGCGGAGGAGCTGGAGCAGATCACAGAGCACTTGATGGCGGAGATCTACCGCCTTGGGGAGGGATTGGAGTGAAGCTGCGTCTGGCCAAGTCGGCCGGCTTCTGTTACGGTGTGCGCCGGGCAGTGGAGCTGGCCGGGGAAGCGGCGGCCTCCGGCCGTCCCTGCGTGATGCTGGGCTCTATCATCCACAACCGGGACGTAGTGGGCAGTCTGGCCCGCCAGGGGCTGGCGGCGGTGGACCGGGTGGAGGACGTCCCCCCGGGCTGCGGGGTCATCATCCGCTCCCACGGCGAGAGCCGGGAGACCTACCGCCGGTTGGAGGCGCGGGGGGCGGAGATCCTGGACGCCACCTGCCCCAATGTGAAGCGGATCCACCACATCGTGGCCCGGGCGGAGGAGCAGGGGAGGCAGCCGGTGATCATCGGTGCGCCCGACCACCCGGAGGTGGCGGCGATCGCCGGATGGTGCGGCCATCCGGTGGTCCTCTCAGGCGTGGAGGACCTGGAAAAGTGGCTGGAGGAGCAGCCGGAGCGGCGGTCTCAGCCCCTTACTTTTGTCTCTCAAACTACCTCCACACAAAAAATCTGGATTGACTGCGTGAAAAAAGCAAAAAAAGAGTGTACAAACCCGGAATTTTTTGATACAATATGCGGAGCGACATCAAAACGCCAGGAGGAAGCCCATCAGTTGGCCGCGCAGTGCGACACAATGGTGGTCATCGGCGACGGTAAGAGCTCCAATACCAAACGGTTGGCGGAGATCTGCCGGGAGGTCTGCTCCGACGTCCAGCTCATCGAGCGGGCATCAGATTTGGATCTGAGCCGGCTGGCCCAGGCAGAAGTTGTCGGCATCACGGCGGGTGCTTCGACTCCCGCGTGGATAATAAAGGAGGTTTGTGACAAAATGAGCGATGAAATCATGGAGATCGAGGAATCCTTCGCTGATATGCTGGAGCATTCGATCAAAACTTTGAATACGGGGGATAAGGTTACTGGCACAGTCGTAGCAATTACGCCGACTGAGATCCAGGTGGACCTGGGTACCAAGCACGCCGGCTACATTCCCGTATCCGAGCTGACCGACGACCCCACCGCCAAGGTGGAGGATCTGGTCAAGGTGGGCGATGAGATCGAGACCTTCGTCGTCCGTGTCAACGATCAGGAGGGTGTGGTCACCCTGTCCAAGAAGCGCCTTGATGTGGTCAAGGGCTGGGAGGAGATCGAGGCTGCCCGGGAGAACGAGACCGTTCTGGACGGTGTGGTCACCGAGGACAACAAGGGCGGCGTCGTGGTGTCCGTGAAGGGCATCCGGGTGTTCGTTCCTGCCTCTCAGACCGGTCTGCCCCGCGAGACTCCCATGAGCACCCTGCTCAAGCAGAAGGTGCGCCTGGTGGTCACCGAGGTCAACCGTGCCCGCCGCCGCGTGGTGGGCTCCATCAGCCGCGTGATGCGCGCCGAGCGCGCCGCCGCTGCGGAGAAGGTCTGGGCCGAGATCGAGGATGGCAAGCACTATACCGGTACCGTGAAGTCCCTGACTTCTTACGGTGCTTTCGTGGACATCGGCGGCGTGGACGGCATGGTCCACATCTCCGAGCTGTCCTGGAGCCGCATCAAGCACCCCTCTGAGGTGGTGAAGGTGGGCGACACCGTGGAGGTGTATGTCATCTCTGCCGACAAGGAGAAGAAGAAGATCTCCCTGGGCATGAAGGACCGCAGCCAGGATCCCTGGACCGTGTTTACCAGCACCTATGAGGTGGGCGACGTGGCCAATGTCCGCGTGGTCAAGCTGATGACCTTCGGTGCCTTCGCTGAGGTCGTTCCCGGTGTGGACGGCCTGATCCACATCTCCCAGATCGCCGACCACCGCATTGAGAAGCCCGGCGATGTGCTGGCCGAGGGCGACAAGGTGGATGTGAAGATCACCGACGTGGATATGGAGAACAAGAAGGTCTCCCTGTCCATCCGCGCTCTGCTGGAGGAGGCTCCCGCCGAGGAGGACGAGGAGTAAGTTCCTCACGATCTGTTTTTACAAAAGAAGCGCCGCATCATGCGGCGCTTCTTTTTTTGCGGTTCGGGGCCTGCTTCGCCGCGTTCCGGGAATGTAGGGTAAAAATCTTATAAAAGCGCGTGTGAGAAGGAGAAAAATTAGAAAAACATAGGAAAAAAGTGCGATAGAACTTGTCAAGAGCAAAAAAATTGGTTATAATGTAGATAATTGATGCAGCGAAGCCCGCTGGAACGGAAGGCCGCAGCAGGGAACGAGCACCTGGGGGCTGTCCGGGCGCAGGTAGGTATATGTACAGACTGATCTCAGGATGATGCGGGAAATGGTGGAAGTGGAGGTGTCACCGTTGTTTCAGATCGGGGATAAGGTCGTCCATCCCATGCACGGAGCAGGAATTGTAGAGAGTATCGTTCAGAAGAAGGTCAACGGCGTGATGCGGGATTATTATGTCCTGAAGCTGCCGGTTCGGGCTATGGTGGTGATGATCCCCACCGAGAACAGCGAGGAGATCGGGGTGCGTCCCATCGTGGACCGGGAACAGGCGGACCGGGTCTTGGAGGAGATCGGTTCCCTCCAGGTGGAGATGACCCAGAACTGGAACCGCCGCTACCGGGAAAATATGGAGCGGCTGAAGAGCGGAGACCTGTTCCAGGTGGCCTGCGTGGTCAAGGGGCTGATGCTTCGGGATGTGGACCGGGGCCTGTCCACCGGAGAGCGGAAGATGCTCCACTCTGCCAAGCAGATCCTGATCTCAGAGATCGTCATGTGCCAAAGCAGCAGCTATGAGGCTGTGGAGGAGCGCATCAACCGCGCCCTGGCGTAATACCATAGGAAGAAAAAGACAGAGGAGCCTGACAGCCAATGTCCTCCGGACCCGGCGGCCGCCGGGTCCGGAAGCCGTGTTTGAAGCGGTGTTGGCGGACGGGCCCCTCTTCGTTGCAGGAGGGGAAACTATGACGGGATTTCTGTCCCGGCTGAGCCGGAACCGAAAGCAAAGGACGCATATCTGGTCAGCGGTGGTGGTGGCTGCGGGGACAGCCTCCCGCATGGAGGGGATCGACAAGATCCTGACCACGCTGGGGGATCTCCCGGTCCTGGTACATACGCTGCGGGTCTTTGAGGCGTGTCCGGACATCACCGAGGTGGTGGTGGTCACCCGGGAGGACCTACTGGTGGAGGTCAGCCGCCTGTGCCGGGAGTTCGCCCTGGAGAAGGTCTCCAAGGTGGTCGTGGGCGGCAGGGAGCGGATCTACTCCGTCCAGGCCGGACTGGCGGAGGTGCGGCAGGACGCGGAGCTCATCGCCATCCACGACGGGGCCAGGCCCCTGCTGCCCCCGGAGGTGCTGAAGGAGGTGCTGGACCGGGGAGCAGCCACAGGTGCGGCGGCCCCGGCCATCCCGGTGACCGACACGGTCAAGCGGGCGGAGGGTGGCGTGGCTCAGGAGACGCTGGACCGCTCCACCCTGTTTGCCGTCCAGACCCCCCAGGTGTTTCAG
Source organism: Lawsonibacter sp. (assembly GCA_050943915.1). Lineage (GTDB taxonomy): Bacteria > Bacillota > Clostridia > Oscillospirales > Oscillospiraceae > Lawsonibacter. The sequence goes on along the minus strand of JBMNQB010000001.1, from coordinate 21,912 downwards.
GCGGATCTGATCCGGGCGGCCATCCACCAGGCGGCGGAGGAGGGCGCGGTGCTCACCGATGACTGCGCCGCAGTGGAACGGCTGGGCATGAAGGTCTCCCTTACCCGGGGGAGCCGGGAGAATCTCAAGCTGACCACCCCCTTTGACCTGGTGGTGGGGGAGGCCATTCTGGACGCCAGAGAGAGGGGAGAACTGTGATGCGCATTGGACACGGCTATGACGTACACCGGCTGGTGGAGGGCCGAAAGCTGATCCTGGGAGGGGTAGAGGTGCCCCATACCCTGGGCCTGCTGGGACACTCCGACGCGGATGTGCTCACCCACGCGGTGATGGACGCTCTGCTGGGGGCGGCCGGGCTGGGGGACATCGGGCGGCACTTCCCGGACACCGACCCGGCCTACGCCGGGGCGGACAGCCTGAAGCTGCTGGACCATGTGGTGGAGCTGCTGGAGGCTCATGGCTGGCAGGCGGGCAACGTGGACGCCACTATCCTGGCACAGCGGCCCAAGCTGGCCCCGTATCTGGAGCAGATGCGGGAAAACCTGGCGGCCCGGATGAAGGTGGAGCCAGGACAGGTGAACGTGAAAGCCACCACCGAGGAGAAGCTGGGCTTCACCGGGGCGGAGGAGGGGATCGCCGCCCATGCGGTGTGCCTGCTGGAGCGGGTGTGACCGGCCGGAGCAGGGCGACATACACTGACTCAGGGGGAAAATGCTGCTGAGCCCCCCTTGAGAAAGGAACTATGCCATGCTCTATTATCTGATCGTGTGCCGTTCTCTGACCTATGCCCAGCGCACCGCCGCGGCGCTGGAGCGGGCGGGGATCACGGCTCATATCCTGCGCTCCCCCAAGAGCATTGCGGGGGAGGGGTGCAGCCACTCTGTGAAACTGTCCCAGCGCCGCCTGGCTGACGCCCTGCGGGTGCTCCACCGGGTGGGACTGGAGCCAAAGCGGATCTTTATCACCGCCGGGGACGGGAGCTATCGGGAGGTGGAGCTGTGATCTATCTGGACAGCGCCGCCACTACCCTGCAAAAGCCGCCGGAGGTGGCCCGGGCCAGCGCCTGGGCCATCTGTCATCTGGCCAGCCCCGGCCGGGGCGGACACCGGCCCGCCATGGCGGCGGCGGACACAGCCTTTGCCTGCCGGGAGGAGGCTGCCGCCCTCTTTGACGTCCCGGAGCCGGAGCAGGTGGTCTTTACCTTCAATGCCACCCACGGGCTGAATCTGGCCATCAAATCCCTGGTCCGGCCGGGGGATACCGTGGTGGTCTCCGGCTATGAGCACAACGCGGTCACCCGGCCCCTCCGGGCCATCCCGGGGGTGGCGGTGCGGGTGGCGGACAGCCCCCTGTTTGACCGGGCGGCCGCTCTGGAAGCCTTCCGCCGGGCGCTGACCCCGGAGGTGCGGGCGGCGGTATGCACCCATGTTTCCAATGTGTTCGGCTTTATCCTGCCCATCGAGGACATTGCCGCCCTGTGCCGGAGCCGGGGGATCCCTCTGATCGTGGACGCCTCCCAGTCCGCCGGCTGCCTGCCCATCTCCCTGCGGGAGCTGGGGGCCGCCTTTATTGCCATGCCGGGGCACAAGGGGCTTTACGGCCCCCAGGGCACCGGCCTGCTGCTGTGCGGCGGGACGGCGGAGCCCCTTCTGGAGGGGGGGACGGGGAGCGTATCCCTGCGCCAGGAGATGCCGGACTTCCTGCCTGACCGGCTGGAGGCCGGGACCCACAACATCGCCGGGATCGCCGGCCTGCTGGAGGGCCTGCGCTTCCTCCGCCGGAGGGAGCAGGCAGGTCTGGCCGCCCGGGAGGAGGGGCTGATCCGCCGCCTGGGGGAGGGGCTGTCCCGCCTGCCGGGGACGGAGGTCTATCTGGCCCCACGGGGGTCCGGCGCCCAGTCGGGCGTGCTGTCCTTCCGGGTGCGGGGCCGGGACTGCGAGGAGCTGGGGGAGGCGCTGGGCCGGCGGGGGGTCGCCCTGCGGGCGGGGCTCCACTGCGCCCCACTGGCCCACCGGACGGCGGGAACGCTGGAATCCGGGACCCTGCGGGCCAGTGTGTCCGCCTTTACCGTCCCGGAGGAGATCAGCCGCGCGCTGGTCATCACCGAGGAACTGCTGAGAGAATAGGCCGTGTGAAGCGGAGGACTGTCAGGCCAGCCGGACGCGCCCAGAGGGGACCGGCTGGCTGTTTTTCTGTCCAGGCGGCAGAAGAAACAGACCGGCGCTATCATTCTTGCCAGAAGAACTGACGGAATGTTTATGAAATTTTCACAGTTCGTCCGGGAAATCATGTTGCCATCAGGGGCGGAATATCGTATAATATTTAAAATAAGGCGGACTGTGGGCGGCGGAGCCTTCAGTCCAGTGAGACAGGAAGGAAGGGATCCAGGTGTTGGAGACAGTTTTGAATTTTTTCCAGGAAGAGATCCCCTTTATGGCCACCATCCGGGTCTCAGATCTCATCGACATCGCCATTCTGGCGTTTTTGATCTATCATATCTTCTGGTTCATGCGAAAGACCAGCTCCGGACGGGTGCTGAAGGGGATCATGGTGCTGATCCTGACCATGGGCCTGGCCTCGGCCATCCAGCTGACCGCCACCAGCTGGCTGCTGAAGCAGGTGGTGGAATGGGGCATCCTGGTGCTGGTCATCCTGTTCCAGCCGGAGATCCGCCGGGCGCTGGAGCGGATGGGCAGCGGGAAGCTGACCAGTGTGTTCAGCAGCCAGAGGCCCGCCTCGCCCCACGACCTGGAGAGCGCCATCCGCCAGACGGTGGAGGCCTATACCGACCTGTCCCGGGACAAGGTGGGCGCCCTGATGGTGTTTGAGCGGGGAAATCTGCTGGACGACGTGATCAAGACGGGGACGCCGCTGGACTGCTCGGTGACCAGCGAGCTGCTGAAAAACCTGTTTTGGAACAAGGCTCCCCTCCATGACGGCGCGGTGATCGTGCGGGAGGGCCGGATCGTGGGGGCGGGCTGTATGCTGCCTCTGTCAGGCAATGTGAACCTGAGCCGGGACCTGGGGATGCGCCACCGGGCGGGCATCGGGATGAGCGAGCACTCTGATGCGGTGGTGGTCATCGTCTCTGAGGAGACGGGGTCCATCTCCGCCGCCACCGGCGGGATGCTCAAACGGCATCTGGCTCCGGAGACCCTGGAGCGCCTGCTGCGCAACGAGCTGCTGTCGGAGCAGGAGGATGTGGAACGTGGGAGCCCCCTGTCCGGCCTGCTGTCCGGCCTGCTGCCCCGGAGGAAGGAGGGTGAGGACCGATGATGGAACGTCTGCGGGAGAGCCGCTGGGTCTATGTCCTCATCTCCGTGCTGCTGGCGGTGGTGTTCTGGCTGTATATCCGGGACACGGAGGACCCCACCATGAGCCGGCCTATCTATAATGTGCCCATCCAGGTCGCCAACGAGCGTGTGCTGGAGGAACGGGGGCTGACGGTATCCGGCCTGTCTCAGAACAGCCTGACCGTGGAGGTCACCGGCCCGGTGAGCGTACTGAACAATCTGAACCGGAGCAATATCACCGCGTCAGTGGACGTGTCCTCCATCACGGAGATGGGGGAGCATGAGCTGAACTGCCGCCTGATCCTGCCCAACAACGTGGATACCACCGGGGCCTTCTTTCCGGAGCAGTCCAACCCGGTGACCGTAACAGTGGACACCCTGGTGACAGAGACCATGAATGTGGAGGTCCGTCTGGAGGGCAGCGTAGCCGACGGCTATCAGGCAGGTACGCCGGTGGCTGATCCGGAGACGGTGGAGCTCCGGGGCTCTGCGGAGCAGGTGGGCCGCGTGAAGCGGGTGGCCGCCATTCTGGAGGCCGACGATCTGGACCAGTCCTTTGCCGGAACGCTGCCCCTGAAGCTGCTGGACGAGGACGGAGAGGTCATCACAGACAGCAGTGTGAAGCTCAGCGAGGACTCCGCCTATGTGACCATGACGGTGGGCGTGGTCAAGAAGGTGAAGCTGACAGTCAACCTGCTGCCCGGGGGCGGAGCCACGGGAGAGCAGGCCAAGTGCGACATCTCGCCCAGCACCATCACGGTGGTGGGCTCTGAGGAGGAACTGGAGGGCCTGACGGAGATCTCCCTGGGCAGCATCGACCTGTCCCAGGTGGTGGACACCGCCACCGTCTCCAAGCCCATCGTTCTATCCCCCACCCTGGAGAATGCCGACGGTGTGACGGAGGCTCAGGTGACGGTGGTGGTAGAGGGCCTGTCCACCAAGACCTTTACCGTGACCAATATCGAAACGGTGAATCAGCCGGACAACTATCAGGTGGATGTGGTGACCCAGGAGCGGGTGGTGGTCATCCGGGGCAGCGAGAGCGTGCTGGAGTCCCTGGATGCCAGCCAGATCCGCATTGTGGCAGACCTGTCGGACGTGACGGCCACCGGGACCTATCCGGTGGCGGCGACGGTGTACCTCAACGCCAGCGACGAGGTGGGGCCGGTGGGCACCTATACCATCAATGTAAACGTCAGGAAGCGCTGACCGCGGGAACTGACGAAAAGAAAAACCTTCGGAGGCGAGACCCTTGAACCAATATGCACTGGTAAAAAAGCGTTTGAAAGAGGATGTGGTCCAGATCTCTCTGCTTCGGCAGACGGAGTGCGGACTGAAGGAGAGCTGCGGCGGCAACTGCGCCGGCTGCGTTCAGCAGCCCCAGGGGGAGCTGCTGGCCACGGCCAGCGACCCCATCGGGGTCCAGCCCGGTGAGCGGGTGGAGGTGGAGTCTGCCACCGGACACTCCATCGGCCTGTCCCTGGTGGTATTTGCCCTGCCCTGTGTGTTCCTGGCCCTGGGCTATCTGGTGGGACAGGCACTGGGGCTGGGCGAAGGGGCCTCAGTGGGAACGGCCGCTGTGGGACTGCTGGTGGGATTCCTTCCGGCGGTGCTGGTCAACCGGTGGATCACCCGGCGGGCGACCCCGGAGTTTGTGGTCGCCAGACGGGTGACCCTCTGACCGGAGGACCATGTTCGGGTATGTGCGCCCCCTGCGGGATGAGCTGAAATGCAGGGACTTTGACCTGTACCGGGCGGTCTACTGCGGGCTGTGCGCCACCATGCGGCGGCGGTACGGCTGGCTGGCCCCCATGTTTCTGAATTACGACTTTACCTTTCTGGCCCTGCTGCTGGCCCCGCCGGAGGAGGCGTTTTCTCCCTGCCGGGGCCGGTGCCACGCCAACCCCCTGCGGAAAAAGACCATGTATCAGCCCACGCCCGCCCTGGATACGGCGGCGGACGAGAGCGTGGTGCTCACATGGTGGCAGCTGCGGGACCGGGCCCGGGATGACCGGGGCTGGAAGGGCTGGACGGCCCGCCTGCTGGCTCTGCTGCTCCGGCCTTCCTACCGCCGCGCGGCATCCCGCCGGCCGGACTTTGACCGGAAGGTGGAGGAACAGCTCAGGCAGCTGGATAGGCTGGAGGCAGAGGGGTGCCCCTCGCTGGACCGGACGGCGGATACCTTTGCCGGACTGCTTCGGGCGGCGGCTCCCTCCAGCGGGGAGGAGAGCCGGGACCGGGCCATGGAGCAGCTGCTCTATCACCTGGGCCGGTGGATCTATCTGCTGGACGCCCAGGATGACCTGGAGGAGGACCGGGCGGCGGGACGGTATAACCCCGTGGCCGCACGGTTCGGACCGGAGGGGGACCGGGACGCCATGGCGCGCACCCTGGACCACTCCCGGAACCTGATGTACTCCGCGGCCCAGCTGGCCGACTTCGGCTGCCGCTGGCCGCTGATCGAAAATATCCTGTACCTGGGGCTCCCGCTGGTACAGCGCGCCGTGTTCGATGGGAGCTGGAAACAGATCCAAAAACAAAAGATATGGAGAAGCAGCACATGAGAGATCCGTACAGCGTGTTGGGCGTCAGCCAGAATGCCAGCGATCAGGAGATCAAAAAGGCGTATCGGGAGCTGGCCCGCAAGTACCATCCAGACAACTATGTGAACAATCCCCTGGCCGACCTGGCTGAGGAGAAAATGAAGGAAGTCAACGAGGCCTACGAGGCCATCCAAAAGCAGCGCAGCGGGGGCGGCGGCTATCAGCAGCAGTCCTCCGGCTACTACCAGGGGGGCTATCAGCAACAGCAGCAGCGGCAGTACGGCGGGGGAAACCCCACCTTTGCCCGGGTGCGGAACCTCATCAATATGGGGGATCTGAACGCGGCGGAGCGGCTGCTTCAGGAGGTGCCCCAGAAGAGCGGTGAGTGGTACTTCCTGATGGGCAGCGTGGCCTATCGCCGGGGCTGGCTGGACGAGGCCATGCAGAACTATAACCTGGCGGTGCAGCTGGAGCCGGGCAACCTGGAGTACCGCCAGGCCCTGGCGATGATGCAGCAGGGGGGGCAGGCCTACCACCCCTACGGCGGCGGGGCGATGGTGGACGGCATGGACTGCTGTACCACCATGCTGTGCATGAACTGCCTGTGCGGAGGCTGTAACTGACATGGCCGGGCGGTTTTCCTCAAAGGCCGGCCGGACGGCCCTGGGGGGCGTCCTGGCGGCCGGGAGTCTGGCGGTGCTGTGGCTGGCCTGCATCACCCCCACCGGACGGCTGGGGGTGACGGCGGCAGCGGGGCTGTTCCCTATTGGTGCGGTCCTGCTGGCCGGACGGGGCGCGGGGCTCCTCTGCTGGGCGGCGGCCTCTGTGCTGGGGCTGCTGATCCTGCCGGATAAGGGCGTGGCCCTGATGTATCTGTGCTTTATGGGGCTGTACCCGGTGGTCAAGAGCCGCTTGGAGCAGTGTGCCAGCCGCCCACTGGAGTGGGTGGGGAAGCTGGCCTGCTTCAATGCGGCCCTCACCCTGCTGTGGGTGGTGTTCCAGGGGATCTTCCTGCCGGCCCTGCCGGAGTGGCTGGCCGGGAAGGTGTGGCTGCTCTACGGAGCGGGGAACCTGGTGTTCCTCCTCTATGACTGGGGCCTCTCCCGGCTGATCGGAATGATGACAGCCCGGCTGAAGCTGCGGTAAGCAAGGAAATACAGGGGCTGTCAAGTGGAAATACCTTACAAAAAACAGGCGGCCTACGAAATACAACGCTGGAAAAAAGGAAGTGACCCACTATGGTCAAGAGCATGACCGGCTATGGCCGGGCGGAGGAGACGGTGAACGGATGCACCATCACCGTGGAGCTGCGCTCGGTGAATAACCGCTATCTGGACTGCAACATCCGCATCCCCCGGCTGTACCTCTTTGCGGAGGAGTCAATCAAGAGCCGGGTGCAGAACACCATTTCCCGGGGAAAGGTGGATGTGTTCGTCACCCTGGACAGCACCGGGGCGGAGGAGGTGCGGGTGTCGGTGAACCGGCCTCTGGCCCAGCAGTATGCCAATGCCCTGGAGGAGCTGGCGCAGCTGTGCGGGCCGACTGCCTACCGCATCACGCCGGAGACGCTCTCCCGCTTTCCGGAGGTCCTGATGGCGGAGAAGGCAGAGGAGGACGTGGAGGAGAAGGCTCAGGACATCTGCCGGGTGCTGGACCTGGCCCTGGCTGACTTTGACCAGATGCGCAGCCGGGAGGGGCAGCGCCTGGAGGAGGACATCCTCTCCCGGGCCCGCACCATTGAGGAGCTGGTGGGCCGGGTGGAGGAGCGCTCTCCCCAGACCGTATCCGAGTACCGGGCCAAGCTGGAGGCGCGGATGAACGAGGTGCTGGCCAACACCCAGCTGGACCCCGCCCGGATCCTCACGGAGGCGGCTATCTTTGCCGACAAGGTGGCGGTGGACGAGGAGACTGTCCGGCTCCGCAGCCACATCGGACAGCTGCGGACCATGCTGGAGAAGGGGGGCGCTGTGGGACGGAAGCTGGACTTCCTGATCCAGGAGTTCAACCGGGAGGCCAACACCATCGGCTCCAAGTGCAGCGACATCGACATTGCCCGCCATGTGGTGGACATCAAGGCCGAGATCGAGAAGATCCGGGAACAGATCCAAAATATGGAGTAAGGGGGCGCCCGCGTGAAGCTGATCAACATCGGGTTTGGAAATATGGTTTCGGCGGGGCGGCTCATCGCCATCGTCAGTCCGGACTCCGCCCCCATCAAACGCATGGTCCAGGAGGCCAGGGACCGGGGCGTGCTCATTGACGCCACCTATGGCCGGCGGACCCGGGCGGTGCTCATCATGGACAACGACCACCTGGTACTCTCCGCTCTTCAGACGGAGACGGTGGCCAACCGTCTGGCCGGTGAGCGGGAGGACGACGACGGAGAGGAGGAACTGGAATGAATCAGAAAAAAGAGAGAGGACAGCTCATTGTACTCTCCGGCCCGTCCGGAGTGGGAAAGAGCACAGTGATCGCCGAGCTGTTTTCCCAGCGGAGCAACATCTACTTCTCCGTCTCCTACACCACCCGGCAGCCCCGGGTGGGGGAGCAGGACGGGGTGAACTACAACTTTGTCTCCCGGGAGGAGTTCGAGCGGATGATCGCCGACGATGAGCTGCTGGAGTACGCCGAGTATGTGGACAACTACTACGGAACCTCCATGAAGCTGATCCAGGAGAAGCTGGATGCGGGGATCGACGTGCTGCTGGACATTGAGGTCCAGGGGGCGGCCAAGGTGCGCGCCCGGTGTCCGGACGCCCTGTTCATTTTCATCATCCCGCCCTCCTTTGAGGAGCTCTCCCGCCGGCTCCACCGGCGGAACACCGACAGCGAGGATGTGATCGCCGGCCGTCTGGCCAAGGCCCGCCAGGAGTTCCGGGAGATCCCCAAGTATGACTATCTGGTCATCAATGACAAGGTGGCCAACGCGGTCCACGAGATCGAGGCCATCCTGACCGCGGCGGAGTGCCGCGTGAGCAGCCGCAGCCGGATGCTGGCCCAGTTTGCCTGAGTCCGGAAGAAACTGAACTGATAAGAAAAGGAGTTTTGCCGTTATGATGTTATATCCTGCCATGAGAGATCTGCTGAAGAAGATCCCCAGCCGCTATCAGATGGTGAATATGGTGGCCCACCGGGCCCGGGAGATCTCCGCCGAGGCGGAGATGGCTGGGGAGCCCCTGGATGATAAGCCGGTGAGCATCGCCATCCGTGAGGTGGCGGAGGGCAAGCTGGACGAGCAGATCCAGCAGATCCAGGCGTGAGGTCCTGAGCCGCGGAGAGGGGTGACGGAGCATGGTGGCCAAGGTAGCGGTGGCCCGGGCAGTCTACGCCATTGACAAGCCATACGACTATCTGGTCCCCGGGGAACTGGAACCCAGGCTCCGGCCCGGGATGCGGGTGCTGGTCCCCTTTGGATCGGGCAACCGGGGCTCAGACGGCCTGGTGCTGGCCCTCCGGGAGGGGCCGGACGGGGCAGAGGGGCTCAAGTCCATCACCGCTGCCCTGGACCCGGAGCCGGTGCTGGACGGGCCGGCCATCCGGCTGGCCCTCTGGATGCGGGAACGGTATTTCTGCACCGTCTATGACGCGGTGAAGGCCATGCTCCCCGCGGGGCTGTATTTCTCCCTTCGGGACTGGATCGTCCTGAAAAAGGGGGCGGACCGCGCGGCGGTCTATGAGGCGGCAGAGGGCTCTGCCCCCGCCCGGCAGCTGGCTGAGCTGCTGCTGGCCCTGGGCGGCCGGGGGGATATGGAGCAGATCCGTGCCGCCTTCGGCCCCAAAGACCCGGAGCCTGCCATCCGGCGCCTGCTGGAGCGGGGGGCGGCGGAGCGTGTGACCAGCGCCCAACGGGGCGTGGGGGATAAGGTGGAAAAATTGGCGGTGCTGGCCATGCCGGCGGAGGAGGCCATGGCTTTGGTCGCTCCCCGGCGCAGGACGGCGCCGCTTCGTTTTTCTGTCACCGAGCTGCTGTGCCAGCTGGGCTCCGCCTCTGCCAAGGAGCTGTGCTACTTCACCGGAGCCTCGATGCAGACCCTGCGTTCCCTGGAGAAAAGCGGAGTGCTCACCCTGGAGCGTCAGGAGGTATTCCGCCGGGTCCCCCTGGACGAGGTAGAGCCGGCGGGGCCCATCCGCCTCAACGAGGAGCAGGAACGGGCCTTCCAGGGACTGGAGGCCATGAGCCGCGCCGGGGCGGGAGCCGCTCTGCTGTACGGCGTCACCGGCAGCGGCAAGACACAGGTGTACCTCCGCCTGATCCAGGAGACCCTGGCCCGGGGCCGGACCGCCCTGGTGCTGGTGCCGGAGATCGCCCTCACCCCCCAGCTGCTGCGGATCTTTGCCGCCCACTTCGGCGGGCAGATCGGCGTGCTCCACAGCTCACTCCGGGCGGGGGAGCGCTACGATGAGTGGAAGCGCATCCGCAGAGGGGAGGCCCGGGTGGTCATTGGGACCCGGTCGGCGGTGTTCGCCCCGCTGGAGCAGCTGGGGCTGGTGATCCTGGACGAGGAGCAGGAGGCCAGCTATAAGTCAGAGAACAACCCCCGTTACCACGCCCGGGACGTGGCCAAGTACCGCTGCGTCCAGAGCGGGGCCCTGCTGGTGATGGGCTCGGCCACCCCATCGGTGGAGACCATGTACAGCGCCCAGACCGGGCGGTGCGGGCTGTTCACCCTGAAGGAGCGCTTCAACCGCAGAGCCCTGCCCCAGGTGCAGGTGGTGGACATGAAGGAGGAGCTGCGGGCGGGAAACGGACGGGCCATCAGCCGCCCCCTTCAGCAGGCCCTGGAGGACACCCTGGTCCGGGGGGAGCAGGCCATCCTGTTCCTCAACCGCCGGGGGGCCAGCCGCATGGTGTCCTGCGGGGAGTGCGGCGCAGTGCCGGAATGCCCCCGCTGCTCGGTCAAGCTGACCTACCACTCGGCCAACGGCCGGCTGATGTGCCACTACTGCGGCTACTCCCAGCCCCTGCCGCCCGCCTGTCCGGACTGCGGAGGGAAGCTGAATTTCATCGGGGTGGGCACCCAGAAGGTCCAGGAGGAGCTGGAGGAGCTCTTTCCCGGGACGCCGGTGCTGCGGATGGATACGGACACCGTCACCGCCGCCCGTTCTCACGAGGCCATTCTGGAGGAATTCCGCCGGGGGAAGGCCCCCTTCCTGGTGGGGACCCAGATGGTGGCAAAAGGATTGGACTTTGAAAATGTGACCCTGGTCGGGGTGGTGCTGGCCGACCAGGCCCTGTTTGTGGACGATTTCCGGGCGGGGGAGCGCACATTCTCCCTGCTGACCCAGGTGGTGGGCCGGGCGGGCCGGGGAGAAAAGACCGGCCGGGCCCTGATCCAGACCTTTACGCCGGAGCACGATGTGCTCCGCTTCTCCGCCCGGCAGGACTATGACAGCTTTTACCGCACAGAGATCCAGCTGCGGCGGCTGCGCCGGGAGCCGCCCTTCCGGGATGTGTTCCTCATCACGGCCTCCGGACTGAATGAGGGGGCGGTGCTGCGGGCAAGCGTCCGGTTCCGTCAGGCACTGGAGGGGACGCTGGGACAGCTGGATCAGGAGTGGCAGCTGCTGGGGCCCGCCCCGGCGGCGGTGGCCAAGATCAACGACCGCTACCGCTACCGGCTGACCCTGACGGCCCAAAACAGCCGGGCCCTGAGGCAGCTGCTGGCCGCCCTGCTCCGTGCGGCCCACCAGGACCGGGAGAACCGGGGCGTGTCCCTGTATGCGGATCTGAACCCCTATTGAGAGGGAAGGCAAGAATAAAACAAGGACCAGGACGAAGGAGGATAACATAATGTCGATTCGTGAGATTTTGAAGGATGGGGAGCCTGCCCTGAGCAAGGTGTGCCATCCTGTGACCCAGTTTGATCAGAAGCTGTGGGACCTGCTGGACGATTTGAAGGAGACGCTGGCCCAGGCCAACGGGGTGGGGCTGGCGGCCCCACAGGTGGGGATCCTGCGCCGGGCGGTGATCGTGATGGACGAGAACTTTGAGCCCATGGAGCTGGTCAACCCGGAGATCCTTGCCCAGGAGGGGGAGCAGAACGGCCTGGAGGGCTGTCTGTCCGTCCCCGGCCTGTGGGGCTATGTCAAGCGCCCGGAGTGGGTGAAGGTGAGGGCCTTCGACCGGAACGGGAATGCCTTCGAGGTGGAGGGGACCGGCCTGACGGCCCGGTGCTTCTGTCACGAGCTGGCCCACCTGGACGGCCACCTGTATACTGAACTGACCGACCGGCTGTATGACAGCGACGAGCTGGACGAGCTGATGGAGGAAAACAAGAAATGAGGATCGTTTTTATGGGCACGCCCCAGTTTGCCGTGCCCTCCCTCAAGGCGCTGATCGAGGCCGGACATGAGGTGTGCGGTGTGTTCAGCCAGCCGGACAAGCCGGTGGGCCGGCACCAGAACAAGCTCAAGCCTACTCCGGTGAAGGAGTGCGCCCTGAGCTATCAGGCTGCGGGGCGAGACATCCCGGTCTACCAGCCGGAGAAGCTGCGGGACGGGACGGCGCTGGCCATTTTGAAGGAGCTGGCCCCTGAGCTGATCGTGGTGGCCGCCTATGGCCGGATCTTGCCGGATGACATCCTGGCTCTGCCTCCCAAGGGGTGTATCAACGTCCACTCCTCTCTGCTGCCCAAGTACCGGGGGGCTGCCCCCATCAACTGGGCCATCCTCAACGGGGAGAAGGAGACCGGCGTGACCATCATGCACATGGCGGCGGAACTGGACGCGGGGGATATCATCCTCCAAGCGGCCACTCCCATCCACCCGGAGGAGGACGCGGAGATGCTCTATGCCAGGCTGGCGGAGCTGGGCGGCCCGCTTCTGGTGGAGGCGGTGGCCCAGATCGAAGCAGGGACCGCCGCACGGACCCCACAGGATCCGAAAGGGGTATCCTTTGCCCCCATGCTGTCCAAGGAGCTGTCCCCGGTGGACTGGAGCCGGAGCGCCCAGGAGATCCACGACCAGATCCGTGGCCTGATGGCCTGGCCCAGAGCGTCCACCGATGTGCTGGGCGGAGAGGCAGTGAAGCTGTACCGCTCCCAGGTGCTGGCGGAGAAGCGCTCCGGGACCGCGGGCACAGTGCTGGGCGGCGGAAAGGAAGGCATCGATGTGCTGTGCGGAGATGGCAAGGTACTTCGCATTACAGAGCTTCAGGCGCCTGGATCCCGGCGGATGTCTGCCGCCGATTATCTTCGGGGGCACCCGTTGGGGAATTAGGAGTTAGGAATTAGGAGTTAGGAATTAGGAGTTAGGAATTAGGAGTTAGGAATTGGGAGTTAGGAATTGGGGCTCTGCGGGGGCGGAAGCTGCTCCGGCGGAGAAGAGACGTGTGAGTTGTTAAGAGGAGGAGAACAGGATGGATGCACGGGAGGCGGCGCTGCTGACCCTGAATACCTGCGAGCGGCAGGGGGGCTGGTCGGACGGCGCGCTGAAAAAGCAGCTGGCGGCGGCCGGGCTGGGCGGCCGGGAGGCGGCGCTGGCGACCCAGCTGTGCTTCGGGGTGCTCCAGAACAAGCTGCTTCTGGACTTTTATCTTGGAAAATTTTCCAATATCCCCTTGAAGCGGATGGAGGGCAAGGTGGTCCAGGCCCTGCGGCTGGGGGCCTATCAGATGCTGTTCCTCACCCGGATCCCCCACAGCGCGGCGGTGGACCGCTCGGTGGCCCTCACCCGGGCCCACTGTAAAAATCCCCGTGCCCCGGGGATGGTGAACGCCATCCTGCGGAGCCTGGAGCGCAGTCTGGACCAGCTGCCTACCATCCCCCAGGAGGATCCGGCAGCCTACTACGGCACGCTGTACAGCCACCCGGCGTGGCTGGTAGAGGAGCTGCTGGACGAACTGGGCTCAGAGGGGGCGGCGGCGTTCCTCCGGGCCAACAACAGCCAGCCCCCCATGACCGCCATGGTGAACACCGTCCGGGCGGGGGCGGAGGAGGTGGCCTCCTCCCTGGAGGCCCAGGGCGTTGAGGTAAAGCCCCACCCCTGGCTGGAGAACTGCCTGATCCTCTCCCGCAGCGGCAGCGTGGAGGAGCTGGAGGCCTTTCAGAAGGGCCTGTTCTACATCCAGGATCCGGCCTCCCGTCTGGCGGTGCTGGCCTCCGGCGCGGCGGCGGGGATGCGGGTGCTGGATGTGTGCGCCGCCCCCGGAGGCAAGTCCTTTGCCGCCGCCATTCAGATGGAGGACCGGGGCGAGGTGGTGTCCTGCGACCTCCATCCCCACAAAAAGACCCTGATCCACCGTGGGGCGGAGCGGCTGGGCCTGTCCTGTGTCCAGGCCCTCACCGCCGACGGCAAGGTACGCCGGACAGAGTGGGAGGGGGGATTCGACCTGGTGCTGGTGGACGCGCCCTGCTCCGGGCTGGGGGTGATCCGGAAAAAGCCGGACATCCGATATAAGGACCCGGAGCCGCTGGCCTCCCTGCCGGCGGTCCAGGGCGCCATTCTGGATAATGCCTGCGGCTATGTGAAGCCAGGCGGAGTGCTGCTCTACTCCACCTGTACCATCCTGCGCAGGGAGAACCAGGGGGTCACCGACCGCTTTTTGGCGGAGCATCCGGAGTTTGTCCGGGAGGGCTTCACCCTCCCCGGGCCGGCGGGGGAGGTCCCGGAGGGACAGCTCACCCTGTGGCCCCAGGTCCACGGGACGGACGGATTTTACCTGTGCAGACTGCGGAAGGAGGGATGACCGGTGACCGACATCAAATCCATGACCCTGGAGGAGCTGACCGTCTGGCTGAAGGAGCAGGGGGAGCCCGCCTTCCGGGCCAAGCAGATCTTCCACTGGCTGTACCGGGGCGTCTCCTCCTTTGACGAGATGACCGACCTGTCCAAGGCGCTGCGGGAGAAGCTGGCCTCCCTGGCCTTTCTGACGCCGCCCCAGGTGGCCAGAAAGCAGGTGTCCCGGCTGGACGGCACCATCAAATACCTGTGGGAGCTGTCCGACGGAAACTGTGTGGAGTCGGTGCTTATGCGCTATCAGCACGGGAACACCGTGTGCATCTCCTGCCAGGTGGGCTGCCGCATGGGCTGCGCCTTCTGCGCCTCCACCCTGGCGGGAAAAGTGCGGAACCTGACGCCGGCGGAGATGATCGACCAGGTGCTGTTCACCCAGCTGGACAGCGGGGCCCCCATCTCCAACATCGTGCTCATGGGGATCGGAGAGCCGCTGGACAATTTTGAGACGGTGATGAAATTCCTCACCCTGGTGAACCACCCGGAGGGGCTGAACATCGGGATGCGGCACATCTCTCTGTCCACCTGCGGCCTGACGGAACAAATTGACAAGCTGGCCCAGTATGGGTTACAATTAACACTGTCTGTTTCCCTCCACGCCCCGGATGACGAGACGCGGTCCAGGATCATGCCGGTCAACCGCTCGGTGGGGGTGGAGAAGCTGATGGACACCTGCCGCCGGTATTTTCAGACCACCGGGCGGCGGATCTCCTATGAATACGCCATGATCGACGGGGTGAACGACTCGGACCGGCAGGCGGATCTGCTGGCCGGCCTGTTGAAGGGGATGCCGGGCCATGTGAACCTGATCCCCCTCAACGACGTGGAGGAGAGCCCCCTGAAGCCCAGCCGCCGGGTGGCGGCCTTCCAGAAGCGCCTGGAGCGCCACGGGGTCACCGTGACCGTCCGGCGCCGGCTGGGGAGCGACATCGACGCCTCCTGCGGCCAGCTGCGGCGGAAGGCGATGCAGGAGACAGAGCCCCGCCGGGAACGGACTGGGGGAGACAGCCGGAGGACCGGCGGGAAAGAGGACGAACGGCCATGAATGTTTGGGGAATCACCGACCGGGGCGTGATCCGGGAGCAGAATCAGGACGCCTTTGCCCATCAGGTGCTGCCTGACGGGCGGGTGCTGGCCCTGGTCTGCGACGGGATGGGCGGCGCCCGGGCGGGCAACGTCGCCAGTACGATGGCGGTGGATATTATTATGGATGAGTTTCTGGCGGAGGGCGCGCGGACCCTGGACCGGCTGAAGGCCGCCGCCGCCTCGGCCAACCGCCAGATCTTTCAGCGGGCCGCCGGGGAGGAGAGCTGCGCCGGAATGGGCACCACGCTGGTGGCCGCCCTGGCCGACGGGGAGGAGGCCCTGATCCTCAATGAGGGGGACAGCAGGGCTTACCACCTGTCTGAGGAGGGCGGCATCGTCCGGGTGACCCGGGACCACTCCCTGGTGGAGGACCTAGTCCAGCGGGGGGAACTCACCCGGGAGCAGGCCCGCACTCATCCCCATAAAAACCTGATCACCCGGGCCCTGGGGGCCGAGCCGGAGCTGCGGGCCGATGTATTCCGCCAGCCGCTGGCAGCGGGGGACTATCTGCTGCTGTGCAGCGATGGGCTGAGCAACGTGGTGTCGGAGCAGGAGCTGCTCTATGAGGTGGTCCACGGAGGCGAGGCGTGTACCTGCTGCCGCCGCCTGCTGGAGATCGCCCTGCACCGGGGCGCGCCGGACAACGTGACGGCCGTCCTGATCCAGTGCTGAGCCTCCGCACCGCGCCGGACCGGCCGGTCCGAGCCAACCTGTATGGAAAGGAGAAAATTTACCATGGATCAGTACATTGGTAAATTACTCGACAACCGATACGAGATCCTGGAGCTGATCGGCGTGGGTGGGATGGCCCGGGTGTACAAGGCCCGCTGCCATCGGCTCAACCGCCTGGTGGCGGTGAAGATCCTGCGGGACGACCTGGTCCAGGATGCGGAGCTGCGCCGCCGCTTCCACGACGAGTCCCAGGCAGTGGCCATGCTGTCCCACCCCAATATCGTGGCGGTGTACGACGTGAGCCGCTCCTCCGACTTTGAGTACATCGTGATGGAGCTGATCGACGGGATCACCCTGAAGCAGTATATGCAGAAAAAGGGAAACAAGCTGAACTGGCGGGAGGCCCTCCACTTTATCACCCAGATCGTCAAGGCGTTGGGCCACGCCCACAGCCGCGGGATCATCCACCGGGACATCAAGCCCCACAACATCATGGTCCTCCGGGACGGCAGCGTGAAGGTGGCTGACTTCGGCATTGCCCGGGTGGCCTCCGGTGGGCACAGCACCCTGACCCAGGAGGCGCTGGGCTCGGTACACTACATCTCGCCGGAGCAGGCCCGGGGCAGTCACATTGACGCCCGCTCCGACCTGTATTCCGCCGGTGTGGTCCTGTATGAGATGATCACCGGACGCCTGCCCTTTGAGGGGGACACCCCGGTCTCGGTGGCCATCCAGCATATCAACTCCATCCCGCTCTCCCCCCGGGAGATCGACCCCTCCATCCCGGAGGCGCTGGAGGCCATCACCATGCGGGCCATGGCCCCCAATCCGGACAACCGCTACCCCTCCGCCGACGCCATGCTGGCCGACCTGGAGGAGTTCCGGAAAAACCCCAATATCAGCTTGGACTACGGCCCCGGAGATCTGCCGGGAGACTTTTTGGACGATGAGGAGCGCACCCAGATCCTCAACACCGCCCAGGTGAACGCTGTCCGAAGCGGCGGGCGGCGGGAGCTGGACCACAGCAGTGCCGGGCGTGCCCGCGGGACCTCCTCCGGCCGCCGCTGGGAGGAGGATGAGGAGGACGGGGAGGAGCCCCGCCGCCGGCCCAACTGGCCCATCATCGGCGCGGTGGCCGCCATTTTGGTGTTTGTAGGGGCGCTGATGTTCATTCTGTTCTCCTCCCTCTTTTCTGATACCCTGGGGTCGAACCAGAATTCCATCCGGGTCCCCTCTGTGGTGGGGCTGATGTTTGACCAGGCCAGAAATGACAAGGAGCTGCTGGGGGAGTTTACCCTGGAGCAGGCCGGAGAGGCGGAGAGCGAAAAGCCCGCCGGCACCATCCTGGACCAGGATCCCGGCGGAAACAGTCTGGTGAGCAGCAGCGGGACCATCCGGGTCACGGTCAGCTCCGGACCGGCGGATGAGGTGCTGATGCCCGATCTGACCAACGTGCCGCTCCAGACCGCCCTGTCCCAGCTGAACGGATTGGGAGAGTTTGACATCGACTTCACCTCCCGTACCGACTATGACGACCACATCCCCAAGGACTCTGTGATCTCCACCATCCCCACGAAGGATCAGCCCCTCACCGAGGGGACCAAGATCTACCTTACCATCAGCCTGGGCAAGGAGGAGGAGACCGTCCCCATGATCGACCTGCGGGGGATGACCCAGGAGCAGGCGGAGAAGGCCATCGTGGGCCTGGGCCTGGAGCGGGGCACCGTGGATCATTCCAGCAGTGATATGCCGGCCGGACAGGTCTGGTTCCAGTCTGTGGAGCCCAAGGCCGAGGTGGCCCCGGGGACCAAGGTCAACATCATCATCAGCACCGGTCCCGCCGGTGGCAGCCAGCAGAATTCCAAGACGATCACCTTTAATCTGCCCGATTCGGGTGAGATCGTCAGCGTCCAGGTGATCGACAGCAGCGGAAATACGGTATGGGGCCCGGAGGAGAAGGATACCAACCTGGAAGTGGCGGTGGAGGTCACCCTGAGCGGCTCCGGGACGGAGGAGTTTACCCTCCTGGTGAACGGGAGTGCGTACAGCACCAAGACCGTGGACTTTGAGGCCGAATGATGGAGGGAATGATCCGAAAGGCCCTCAGCGGCTTTTACTATGTGGACGATGGGACCTCCCTTACCGCCTGCCGGGGGAGGGGGAAGCTCCGCCATGCCAAGATCACGCCCCTGGTGGGGGACCGGGTGGAGTTTACTCCCCTGGACAACGGACAGGGGGCCATTGACGTCATCCTGCCCCGAAAAAACCAGTTTCAGCGTCCGGCGGTGGCCAACATCGACCAGCTGGTGATCGTGGCCTCCCAGGCGATTCCGGTGACCGATCCCTTCCTCATCGACCGGGTCATCGCCATTGCGGAGGGGAACCACTGTGAGAGCATTGTGTGCATCAACAAGTGCGACCTGGCCTCCGGCGGTGAGCTGGCCGCCATCTATGAGCAGGCCGGCTTCCTGACCGTTCAGGTGAGCGCCGAGACGGGGGAGGGACTGGACCGGCTCCGGGAACTGATTTCTGGAAAGGTATCTGCCTTTACAGGCAACTCCGGCGTTGGAAAATCCAGCATTTTGAACGCTCTGGAGCCCGGTGTCTCGCTGGAGACGGGAGATGTGAGCGAGAAGCTGGGCCGTGGACGGCACACCACCCGCCATGTGGAGTTGATCCGCCTGTCCTGCGGGGCCATGGTGGCCGATACGCCGGGGTTCTCCTCCTTTGATACAGAGCGGATGGAGCTGTGCCGGAAGGAGGAACTGGCCGGGCGCTTTCGGGAGTTTGCCCCCTACCGGGACCGGTGCCAGTTCCAGGACTGCGCCCATGTCAAGGAGAAGGGCTGTGCCGTGCTGGCGGCGGTGAAGGCGGGGGAGATCCCCAAAAGCCGCCACGACAGCTATGTCCGCCTGTATGAGCAGGCCAAGCAGATCCCGGACTGGGAACAGCATAAGTAAATACAGGCAGCTTGCCCAAGCTTGGGGCAGGCTGCCTCAGGAAACGGAAAAAGCCCGGCGGATGCCGGGCTTTTTGCTGTCTATATGGATCCGGATACCAGGTCGGCCAGCAGGTCCAGGTGGTCGGCCAGCTTCTCCACCCCGGCGTACTGGTATACCGCCACCCGGCCGCCCCGGCCCACCGCCGCCATCTGCCAGGGGTCATCCTCTACGGTGGCCAGGATAACAAAGTCTGCGCCCGGCCAGTCCACCTCCTCATAGTCCCAGTACAGATTCACCAGGCGGTAGCTGTCCAGCTGGGCCCGCGCCACCGGCCGGGCTAAAATTGGGAGGGTGTGGAAATAGGTCATGTCCAAATGGGGGGAGTAGGTGTACTCGCCCCCGTGGGGATCGGGGGAATAATAATTGGGCTTTCGCCCCGGCTGGAGGGAGTCCAGATCCTGGCTGACCTCATACCACACTGGGGCCAGCAGGGAGAAGGACCGGCGGGCCACATTTTCGCTGTTCAGCCCGGAGTTGTTCCGGTATATGGTCTCATAGGGGCCCAGGGGGACCTGTTCCAGATCGTACAGGGAGATGTATGGGGAGGAGAACTCCGCCACCGGTCGGAGGGTCAGCCGGCTGTCACCAAACTGATTGTACAGAACAATCGCCACTAAAATAGGGCTCAGCACCAGCGCGGCGATATTTTCCCGGACGATCCGCCTGCTGGGACCCGGCGACGGTGGCGGCGGAAGCCCCTCCTTCAGAGCGTTGTAGGTGGCGAACAGGGTCTTGCGGTCCCGGCGGTCGATGGGGAGGGAGTAGAAGCATAGACCGGCCAGAAAGAACAGCAGAACCGGATTAAAGAGCTGGAGCAGGATCAGGGGCAGGCGGACGAAATGGTCCGGCTGTACATCGTATGAATGGCCCAGGAACAGGGCGGCCAGGAACAGGACACCAAGCAGGCTCCACAGCACAATCTTCCGTCTGCGGTAGGAGCGCAGGCCGCGGACCAGCCGGTCCAGGGACAGCCCCTGGCTCTGATAGTCGGAAAACAGCTCAGGTGCCTGTGGGTCTGTGGTGTAGAACAGGAAATAGGCCCGGCCCACTCGGAAGGCGTATTCCCATCCGGCCGCCCGGTACAGCTCCAGCTTTTCCGGGGTAGGCTCCAGCCCCTCGCCAGCCCGGTTGGAAAAAGGATCTAGACGGAAGCGGGTGCCGGGGAGGCCCCGGTCCTCGAAAACGGCCCAGGAGCCCAGGCTGGTGGGAAAGAGGCCCTGGCTTGCCTGCTCCTCCAGCCAGCGCTCCAGCCCGGGGATGTCGTACAGAGAGACGGGGATGATTTTTCGGATCACTGACATAAAACTCACTCCCAATCAGTCATATCGCGGAAGAAAACGGCCATTCAGGATGCACCGCCCTCCGCCATTTGGATGATGTCCTCCAGATGTGCGGACAGGTCCCCGTGTCCGGTGTAGCGGACCAGGACAACATGACCGTCCGTGGCGGCAGCTGCGGTCTGGAACAGGGTCCGCTCCTTTCGGGCTGTGGATAAGAACTTCACACGGGGATCAGCGTGTTTTGATACCTGCCAGGTCCCGCCCTCCTGATCGGTCCACCAGATGTCCTCATCCAGTTTCATGGACTTGGAAAGCAGTTCCTCAGCCAAGGGGGCTGACAGGAAGGACAGGGGGGCGGGGATGTCGTACCAGTCGATCTGCATCCAGTTCAGCTTTCCGGCCAGGTCCGCCTGTCCGGCCTGAAATACCTCCCACTGGTTCCAGCACAGCAGATAGTGGTTCCTTCGGCTGTAATGGAAGTAGTCCGATTGGTCGGGATCCTCCATTTCATAAGGGCGATAGCCCTGCCCCTCCACCTGCGCCAGAGAGAGGGGAGAGAAGTCCGACACTTCGCCGATGGGCCTCCTGCCGCCTCCCAGAAAGGGAAGAACATACCGGGGAAGGATCAGCAGGACGATCAGAAGCACACACAGCGCGAAGGACAGCAGGGGGACGAGCCGCCGCCGGGGATAGGGGGCGCGGTGGTCCATGGGCTCGCCCGCCTCCAGGCGGCGCACCAGCCTGGACAGGTCCTGCACCTCGGCCCAGGCGGCGGGCAGGGAGCACAGCTGATAGAGCCCATAGAGGATCAGGGGGACGGCGGAGGTGGTCAGCAGATGGAGGATGGGCGTATCCTCCAGCAGGAGGGCGGTCAGAACAGCCGCCAGCACAAGGAGGAACACATCCCGGACGAAGCCCCGGCGGGCCGAGCGGTACAGCTTGTTCCACTGCTGGCTCTGGAGCGCCGGGTCGGTGTGGAGCTCCGGGGCCTCCGGGTCCTGGGTGGAAAAGATCAGCATGGCATTGTTCGCCGTGCCTGCATAGTCCCAGCCGAAATCCCGGTACAGCTCCAGCATGGAGCGGGGCGGGTCGTCCTCCGGGCGGAGGCGACATGGCTCCAGGCGGTAGCGGGTCTTTTTCGCCGGGCCGGGGACGAAGGTGCAGAACAGGGGACGAAAGGTTTTCAGATAGAGCCCTTGCAGGGCCAGATCCTCCAGCCAGCTTTCCAAACCCTCCGCGTCCGACAGGGGCGCCGGGGTGATCTTTCTGACATATTTCATGGAAAGAGCCCTCCTTTTGAGCA